>DATAID010000101.1:0-10160 GCA_036262835.1 Burkholderiales bacterium
CCGGCGCGGTGTTTGTATGCGCGCACGGCGCGGGCGGCCACAAGGACGACAAGAGCATGCTGCGCCTCGCCGGGGCGCTCGAGCCGCGCGGCTTCGAGGTCGTGCGCTTCAACTTCCCCTATCGCGAGCGCGGTTCGACGCGGATCGACTCGATGGAGGTCCTGAAAGCCGCCATCGAAAAGGAAGTCGCCGGGGTGAGGCCGGCGGCAAGGCGACTGATCCTCGGCGGGCGCTCGATGGGCGGGCGGGTCGCCTCCCTGCTCGCCGCCGAGGGCTTCGCCTGCGACGGGTTGCTGCTTGCCGCCTATCCGCTGCACCCGGCAGGCAAGCCCGAGAAGCTGCGCGACGCGCACCTCGCGCAGATCCGCTGCCCGGTGCTTTGCCTGAACGGCACGCGCGATCCTTTGTGCGATCGACCGCTCATGGAGAAAGCGCTTGTGAAAGTGAAAACGAAATGGACGATGCACTGGCTCGCGGGCGCGGATCACTCGTTCCACGTGCTCAAGGCGTCGGGCCGCACGGACGCGCAGGTCGACGCCGAGATCGGCGAAACGGCCGGGCGCTGGCTGGCCGAATTGGGTTAAGTTGGCAGAAAGGAGGGACGATGGACGTACGCGCAGCGATCGCGCAGGAAGCCGGCAAGCCGCTCACGATCGAGACGGTGCGGCTGGACGGCCCGAAGGCGGGCGAGGTGCTGGTCGAGATCAAGGCGACCGGCCTCTGCCATACCGACGAGTTCACGCGCTCGGGCGCCGATCCCGAGGGGCTTTTCCCGGCGATCCTGGGCCACGAGGGCGCGGGCATCGTGGTGGAGACCGGCCCGGGCGTGACCACGCTCGGGAAGGGCGACCACGTCATTCCGCTCTATGTGCCCGAGTGCCGCCAGTGCAAGTCGTGCCTGTCGCGGAAAACGAATCTGTGCACCGCGATCAGGAACACCCAGGGCAAAGGAGTGATGCCTGACGGCACGTCCAGGTTTTTTCTGGAGAACAAACCCATTCACCATTACATGGGCTGCTCCACTTTTGCGAACTTCACCGTGCTGCCGGAGATCGCGCTAGCCAAGGTGCGCGAGGACGCGCCCTTCGAGAAGATCTGCTACATCGGCTGCGGCGTGACGACGGGGATCGGCGCGGTGATCAACACCGCCAGGGTCGAGCCCGGCGCGAACGTGGTGGTGTTCGGCCTGGGCGGAATCGGCCTGAACGTGGTGCAGGGCGCGCGCCTCGCGGGCGCGAACATGATCGTGGGCGTCGATTTGAATCCGAAGAGAGAAGCTCTAGCGAAGAAATTCGGTTTGACGCATTTCCTGAATCCCAAAGGCAAAAACATCGTGGAAGAAATAGTTGAAATCACCTCGGGCGGTGCCGACTATTCGTTCGAATGCATCGGCAACGTGGACACGATGCGCCAGGCGCTCGAGTGCTGCCATCGCGGCTGGGGCGTCTCGACCATCATCGGCGTGGCGGGCGCGGGGCAGGAGATCAGGACGCGGCCGTTTCAGCTCGTGACGGGGCGCGTCTGGAAAGGCACCGCCTTCGGCGGCGCAAGGGGGCGGACCGACGTGCCGAAGATCGTCGACTGGTACATGGAGAAGAAAATCAACATCGACGACCTGATCACGCACGTACTGCCGTTGGAAAAGATCAACGAAGGATTCGACCTCATGCACAAGGGTGAGTCGATCCGCAGCGTGGTGGTGTACTGACATGAAGCGACTTCTCAGGGTTTTCATCGCTTTCGTTCTTTCGTTCCCCGGATGGTCGCAGGCGCAAACCTTCCCCTCGAAGACGATCCGCATCATCATTCCGTTCACGGCGGGCGGCACGAACGACATCCTCGCGCGGCTGCTCGGGCCGAAGCTCTCGGCCGCGCTCGGCCAGCCGGTGATCGTCGACAACCGCCCGGGCGGCAACACGGTGATCGCCTCGCAGGCGCTGCTCTCGGCCGACAAGGACGGCCACACGCTGCTCCTGCCGGGCAATTCGCACGTCGTGGTGCCGCTCCTCACCAGGGCGCCGCTGCCCTTCGACTCGATCAAGGATTTCCAGCCGGTGGCAACCCTGGCAAGGACGGGCCTTTTCCTCGTCGTGACCCCCTCGCTGCCGGCGAGCAGCCTGAAGGAGTTCATCGCGCTCGCGAAATCGAAGCCGGGCGCGCTCAACAGCGCCGCGCCGGGCGGCTCGATCAACCAGCTCGCGACCGAGATGTTCAACAGCCTCGCCGCCGTGAAGCTCGTCCACATCCCCTACAAGGGCTCGGCGCCGGCGGTGGCCGACGTGATGGCGGGGCAGGCGCAGCTTTCCTTCCAGACGCCGGCGACCGTGCTCGGCAATGTGCGCTCGGGGAAGCTCAAGGTGCTCGCGATCTCGGGCGAGACGTCGTTTCCCGACCCGAAAGTGCCGACCTTCACGCAGGCCGGGCTGCCCGGATTCGACATCGGCCTGTGGTTCGGGCTGCTCGCGCCCGCGGGCACGCCGCGGCCGGCGGTCGATCGCCTGAACGCGGAAGTCGGCAAGATCCTGCTCGACCCGGAATTCCGCGAGAAGGTCGCCGCGCAGGGGCTCGAAGTCTTCACCTCCAGCCCCGAGCAGTACGGCGCGATGCTCAAGGCCGAATCGGAGAAGTTCGCGCGCATCGTGCGCGAAGCGAAGATCGAGCCTCAGTGAAAGTAAAGGCGAGAAAGCCAAGCCTCGCCAACCTGCCGCGCCTGAAGAAGCTCATGGGCGAGGCGGGGCTCGACGCGCTCGTGCTGAGGAGCGGGCAGAACTTCGCCTATCTCTCGGGCATCGTCTACCCGGGCACCTTGCAGCGGCACATGGACCTCACCGACTCGACGCGGCCGGTGATCCTCGTCTGGCCGCGCGAGGGCAAGCCGGTGATCCTCACCAACAAGACCGCCGAGGGCCTCGCCCGCCGCGACGGCTGCGTCGAGGACCTCGTGCTGTATGAGGCGTATGTCGATTCGCCGAACGAGAAGCTGGCTGAGCTCCTGAAGCAAAAGAACCTTGCGTCGTCCAAAGTCGGCTTCGAGCTCGACTACTGGAGCGCGGCGCACCTGGAGGCGGTGCGCAAGAGCCTGCCCGGGATGCGCGTCGAGGGCTGCACCGAGCTCATGGATCGCGTGCGCTGGATCAAGACGCCCGAGGAGGTCGCGCTCATCCGCAAGGCGGCCGACCTGCTGGACGACGCCTACCTCGAAGGCTTCTCGCGCATCCGGCCCGGCGACACCGAGCGCAAGGTGCACGCCGATCTCGTCGGTATCTGCCTGCGCCTCGGCTTCGAGTGGGCGCACGGCATCTTCAACGTCTTTCGCAACACGATTCCCTACGCGGGCGAGAGCGACGTGGTGATCGAGCGCGGCGACTGCATCCGCACCGACTACGTCGGCTACCTGCAGAGCTATCCCGGGCACCAGTCGCGCACGGTGATCGTCGGCAAGCCCACGGCCGGGCACCTGCGCGACTACGCGATCAACCTCGACGTGCACCGCAAGCTCATCGACCGCTGCCGCGCGGGCGAGAGCGTGCACGGGCTCTGGGAATTCACCATGGGCGAATACCGCAAGGCCGGCTGGCCGGACCACCACATGCTGATCGGGCACGGCGTGGGCTGCTGGTGGCACCAGCAGGAGCCGATCCTGCGCCGCAAGAGCCCGCACGTCCTGGAAGCGGGCATGGTGCTCGCGCTCGAGCCGCACGTGAACTTCTGGCACGTGCAGGACATGATCCTCGTCAAAGAGGGCGCGCCCGAGCTTCTCTCGGCGAAATTCGACACCTCGAAGCCGTTCGTAGCGGCGGCCTAGCCGCCGGAACCGTACGGTCTGGTGATGATCTCGAGCAGGTGGCCGCTCGGGTCCTTGCGCTTGTCGCGCGAGTGGATGATGGTGTGGTTCAGCTTGACGCCCACACCGCCACTCTAGCTCAGGGGCTCAGGCGAAGCCCGCCAGCTGCGAGAAGACCGGCACGAAGAGAAAAAAGACCCAGATCGCCAGCAGCGTCTTCATCTGGAAAATTTCCTCGTCCATGCGCCCAGTGTGGCGAAAGCACGGGCGCAGCGCCATCCGCCGTTCGGCTACTTGAGCTCCAGGCTCTTGCCCTTGAAGTGGCCGGCGTAGCGCTTGCCGCCGGCGACGAAGACGACTTCCTCGCCGGTCACCTTGCCCTGCAGGGCGTAGGTCTTGCCCTCGGTGCGCAGGCTTCCCGTAAGCATCTGGAATTCCTGCTTGAGCGTCACTTCGCCCTGGGGAACCTTCCAGGTGCCCGCGACCTTGGCCGGGACGATCCAGAAGAGGGCGGTGCACCACGACACGTTGCAGCCGGCGTCGCGCGAGAGGTCGACGCGGTCGTCTTCCTTCCACTCGCCCATCGAGAAGGTGTTGGAGACCACGCGCGTGCCGGGCTTGAGATCCAGGATCTTGGGACGCAGCTTCAGGTTGATGTCGGGCAGCAGAAAGAGGCTGATCACGGTCGCCTTGGAGAGGTCGGTCTCGAAAAGGTCGGCTTTGACGAAGCTCGCCCGGTCGGCGACGCCCGCCTGCTGGGCGCTGCGGCGCGCGTACTCGACCATGTCGGGGTTGTATTCGATGCCGATCGCCCGGGCGCCGCGCTTGGCGGCGGTGATGACGGTGCGGCCGTCGCCCGAGCCCAGGTCCATGAGGAAATCGCGCGGGCCGACCCGGGCGAGGTCGAGCATCTTGTCCACGACGACCTGCGGCGTAGGGATCCAGACCACATCCTTGCCTTCCTGGCCCGAGGTCGGCTCGTAGGCCGGCGCCTTTTGCTGTGCAACGGTGCTCGCGCAAGTCGCGGCGAGGACAAAAACGAGCGCGATGCGATGGATCAACGCGGACATTCGAGCCACTCCTTGGGTGGGAAGGCGCACATTATTACCAAAATAGGAACTACTCCACGCTCCGATCGGATATTCTTCCGCTCAACGCATTTGACACGATAGAGCGCCATGCAAAAGCCCGCCCGCAAGCTGAGAGTCGTCTCCACGGACATCGGAGAGTGGACCGCGGGCGCCTCGGCCGAGCTCTACGGCATCCGCAACTGGGGCGCGGGCTACTTCGACATCAACGAAGCGGGCGAAGTAACCGTCCGGGTTCCCGTCGAGGGCGCCGTCGCCACGGTCAGCCTCATGGACATCATCGAGGGCATGAAGCAGCGCGGCCTGCAGATGCCGGTGCTGCTGCGCCTCGATAACCTGCTCGAGGCCCAGATCGGCCTGCTCAACGAAACCTTCGCCCGGGCGATCCAGAACCTGGGCTACCAGGCCCGCTACCGGGGCGTCTTTCCGATCAAGGTGAACCAGCAGTGCTCGGTCATCGAGGAGATGGCCCGCGTCGGCGCCAAGTACGGCCACGGCCTGGAAGCGGGCAGCAAGGCCGAGCTCCTCATCGCGCTCGCCTACCTCGATCCCGAAACCGGCTACATCATCTGTAACGGATACAAGGACGAGGAGTTCGTCGACCTCGCCCTGCAATCGCTGCGCCTCGGCTTTCGCTGCGTGATCGTGATCGAGACGCCGACCGAGCTGCCGATCGTCCTGGAGGCCTCCAAGCGTCTCGGAGTGCGGCCGATGCTCGGGGTGCGCGTCAAGCTCGCCGCCAAGGTCGAGGGCAAGTGGAACGAGTCCTCGGGCGACCGCTCGATCTTCGGCCTCACCACGGCGCAGATCGTCGAGCTGATCGACGACCTGAGGAAGCACGAGATGCTGGATTGCCTGCAGCTCCTGCACTATCACCTCGGCTCGCAGATCCCGAACATCCGCGACATCCGCGGCGGCGTGCAGGAAGCCTGCCGCTACTACGCGGCGCTCAAGAAGGAGGGCGCGGCGCTCGGCTACCTCGACCTGGGCGGCGGCCTCGGCGTGGACTACGACGGCTCGCAGACCAACTCGAACTACTCGAAGAACTACTCGCTGGACGAGTACTGCACCGACGTGATCGAGACGATCATGAGCACGCTCGGGCCCGCCGGCGTGCCGCATCCGGTCATCGTGACCGAATCGGGCCGGGCGACGGTGGCCTACTCGTCGATCCTCCTTTTCAACATTCTCGATGTGACGAGCTACGAGCCGGCCGAGGCCGCGCCGGTCGTCCCGGACGACGAGCACGAGCTCGTCAAGAACCTGCGCGAGGTGCTGAACGGCATCACCGCCAAGACCGCCAAGGAGTGCTTCAACGACGCAGGCTACTACCGCGAGGAGATCCGCGAGCTCTTCCGGCGCGGCCAGATTGCGCTGCGCTCGCTCTCGCGCGCCGAGAGCATCTACCTGCACATCGTGTGGGCGATCATCACGGTGCTGCAGAAGGTGAAGCGCCCGCCGGCCGGCTTCGAGGGGCTGGAGGAGTCGCTCGCCGACATCTACTACGGCAATTTCTCGGTGTTCCAGTCGCTGCCCGACGTGTGGGCGATCGAGCAGGTGTTCCCGGTGATGCCGGTGCACCGGCACAACGAGGCGCCGACGCGGCGCGCCATCCTCGCCGACATCACCTGCGACTCCGACGGCAAGATCGACTGCTTCATCGAGTCGGGCGGCATGAAGCGCACGCTGCCCGTGCATCCCTGGATCGAGACCCAGCCGTATTACTTCGGCGCCTTCCTCGTCGGTGCCTACCAGGAGACGCTCGGCGACCTGCACAATCTCATGGGCGACACCAACGTCGCGAGCGTGCGCATCCACAAGGACGGCTCCTTCGAGTTCGTGCGCGAGATGTCGGGCGACTCGATCGCCGACGTGCTCACCTATGTCGAATACCATCCGCAGCGGCTGCTCGAGCAGCTGAGGAAGACCGCCGAAGGCGCGGTGAAGCGCGAGAGAATCACGCTCGCGCAGCGCCAGGAGATGCTGCAGTCCTTCGGCGAGAGCCTGCGCGGCTACACGTACTACGAAGACTAGAACTGCTTAGGGGAGAGCCATGTCGAGCGTCCTGATCGTCGGCGCCGGGGGCGTCGGCCAGGTGGTGGCGCACAAGTGCGCGCAGCAGCCGGAGATCTTCTCCGACATCACGCTCGCGAGCCGCACCGAGTCGAAGTGCAAGGCGATCGCGAAGCAGATCAAGCGCAAGATCCGCACCGCGCAGGTCGACGCGGACAAGGTCCCGCAGATGGTGAAGCTGATCAAGCGGGTGAAGCCGAAGCTCGTCATCAACGTTGCGCTGCCCTACCAGGACCTGCACATCATGGACGCCTGCCTCGCCACGGGCGTCGATTACCTGGATACGGCGAACTACGAGCCGCTCGACAAGGCGAAGTTCGAGTACAAGTGGCAGTGGGCCTACCAGAGCCGCTTCAAGAAGGCGGGCATCATGGCGCTGCTCGGCTCGGGCTTCGACCCGGGCGTGACCAACGTCTACACCGCCTGGCTGCACAAGCACGAGTTCGATTCGATCGAGACGATCGACATCGTCGATGCCAACGCCGGCAGCCACGGGCAGCCCTTCGCGACGAACTTCAACCCTGAAATCAACATCCGCGAGATCACTCAACGCGGAAGATTCTGGGAGAACAAGTCCTGGCAGGAAACCGATCCTCTATCGGTAAGACGTTCCTTCGATTTCCCTGAAGGAATCGGCCCCATGAACATCTATCTCCTCTATCACGAGGAGCTGGAGTCGATCGCGAAGCACTTCCCCAACCTCAAGCGCGCGCGCTTCTGGATGACGTTCTCCGAGAACTACCTCAACCACCTGCGCGTGCTGCAGAACGTCGGCATGACGCGGATCGACCCGGTGAAATTCCAGGGCAAGGAGATCGTGCCGATCCAGTTCCTGAAGGCGCTCCTGCCGGATCCGGCGAGCCTCGGGCCGCTCACCAAGGGCCGCACCTGCATCGGCGTCGTGGCGCAGGGCAGGAAAAACGGCAAGGACAAGGTCGCCTTCATCTACAACATCTGCGACCACGAGGCGGCCTACCGCGAGGTGAAGTCGCAGGCGATCTCCTACACGACGGGCGTCCCCGCCGCGGTGGGCGCCGAGATGATGCTCACCGGCCAGTGGCGCGGCAAAGGCGTCTTCAACATGGAGCAATTCGATCCCGATCCCTTCCTCGAGGTCATCGGCCCGCGCGGCCTGCCCTGGAAGGTCGTCCCGCTCAATGCACCCATGGACTGAGCGGTTCAGCCGCTTGGCCGTCAAGCGGCTGCCTTCGCCCTGCTTCGTCGTCGATGAAGTCGCGGTTGAAGAGAATCTGGAGCTTCTGAATCGAGTTCAAAGGCAAAGCGGGGCGAAGATCCTGCTCGCCCTCAAGGCGTTCTCGATGTGGAGCCTGGGATCGCTCGTCTCGAAGTACCTCTCCGGCACCTGCGCGAGCGGCGTGCACGAGGCGAAGCTCGGCCGCGAGTATTTCGGCGGGGAAGTGCATACGTATTCGGCTGCCTACAGCGAAGCGGACCTGAAAGAGGTTTTGAAGCTTTCCGATCATGTCGTTTTCAACTCTCCGGGCCAGTGGAAGCGGTTTCGTTCTCTGTGCCCCCCCGGGAAGAAGTACGGGCTGCGGGTTAACCCCGAACATTCGGAGGGACACACTGCCCTGTACGATCCGGCCGCCCCTTTCTCGCGCCTCGGCACGCCGCGCTCGGAAATCCAGCCGGGCGACCTCGACGGGCTCTCGGGCCTGCACTTTCACACCCTCTGCGAGCAGGACTTCCCGCCGCTTGAGCGCACGATCGCCGCGTTCGAGGGCAGGTTCGGGGCGCTGATGAAGGGAATGGCGTGGGCGAACTTCGGCGGAGGGCATCACATTACCCGTCCGGGCTACCAGATTGAGTCGTTGATTTCTCTTGTAAAAGCCTTTTCGGGCAAATATCGCGTCCAGGTCTATCTGGAGCCCGGCGAGGCGATCGCCTACCACGCCGGCGTGCTCGTCGCCGAGGTGCTCGATGTCATCACGAACGGCATGCCGATCGCGATCCTCGACACCTCCGCCACCTGCCATATGCCCGACACGCTCGAGATGCCTTATCGGGCGCAAATCATCGGCGCGGGCGAGCCCAACGCCTTGCCGCACACCTATCGCCTCGGCGGCCAGTCGTGCCTCGCGGGGGACGTGATCGGCGATTATTCGTTCGCCGAGCCGCTCAGGATCGGCCAGCGCCTCGTGTTCGAGGACATGGCCTACTACTCGATGGTGAAGACGACCACTTTCAACGGCGTGCGCCTGCCCTCGATCGCGATCTGGAACTCCAGGAGCGACGCGCTCAAGGTGGTGCGCGATTTCGGCTACGCGGATTTCAAGGGACGATTGTCTTGAGCCAGCCCTCCACGAGATTCCTGGACACGGAGATTCCGGCGCTTCCGCCGGAGAAGGCTTTCTTTCATGTCCTGCCCGTGCCTTATGAAAAAACCGTGTCCTACGGGAATGGAACCGCCAAGGGCCCGGGCGCCATCATTGCGGCCTCGGGGCAGCTCGAGCTCTGGGACGGGCAGAGCAAGCCGGGCGAGGAGGGCGTCTACACCTGGCCCGCGATCGATTGCACCCGCAAGCCCGAGAAGGTCCTGCAGGACATCGCGCTGTCCGTGGGCAGGATCCTGAGCTTCAGGAAATTTCCCGTGGTGCTCGGCGGCGAGCACACCGTCACCTGGGGCGTGATCAAGGGCTACCTGGACGCGGGCGTGAAGGACTTCGGGGTGGTGCAGGTGGACGCGCACGCCGACCTGCGCGATGCGTACGAAGGCGACAAGTTCAGCCATGCGAGCGTGATGCGCCGCGTGGTCGAGGCGGGAGTTCCGCTGATCCAGCTTGGCATTCGCGCTTTCTGCGAGGAAGAAATCGAGGCGCGAAAGAAGCACAAGGTGGTGGCGTTCGACGCGGTCGAAATCGCGGCGAAGAACATCAGCAAGATCCGGATTCCCGGAAACTTCCCGCGCAACGTCTTTTTCACGCTGGATGTCGACGGCATCGATCCGTCGGTTCTTCCCGCGACCGGAACGCCGGTGCCCGGCGGCCTGGGCTGGTACCAGACGCTCGGCCTGTTCGAGTCGGTGGCGAAGCAGCGCCGCATCATCGGCTTCGACGTGATGGAATTCGCGCCGATCGCGGGCTTTCACGCTTTCGACTTCGCGGCCGCGCTGCTGACCTACAAGCTGATGGGAATCGTGCAGCGCGCCGCCCGCTGAAACACCCGGGTCATCGAATCATCTACGCGATTTTCGT
>DATAID010000102.1:0-13063 GCA_036262835.1 Burkholderiales bacterium
CCCTGGGTGCGCTGGTCGAAGGCGACCTTCGATCGCGCCGCGGCGGCGCGCTTCACGATCGAGTCCATGCCGCCCTGAGCGGCAGCGAAGCCTACTGGGCCAGCATCCGCCCCATCCGGTAGAACTCCATGTCCGGCTCGCGCTGGCGGCTGCCGGATTCTTCCAGCGGCACGGGCACGACCTCGCGCGCGCGCAGGCCGACCATCACGCCGCTCTCGCCCGCGAGCAGCCGCTCGACCGCGGCGACGCCGAAGCGCGCCGCGATCAGGCGGTCCCACGCGCTCGGGTGCCCGCCGCGCTGCACATGGCCGAGGATGGTGACGCGCAGGTCGACGTCGAGCTTGAGCTCATCCAGCCGCTGCTTGAGCTTCATCGCCGGGTACTTGGCGCCCTCGGAGACGACCACGATGGCGTGCGTCTTGCCGCGCGCGTAGGCTTCGCGCACCGCCGCCGCGACTTCCTCCGGCTCGACGTCCCGCTCCGGGACCAGCGTCATCTCCGCGCCGCTGATGATCCCCGACATGAGGGCGAGGTGGCCGCAGTGGCGGCCCATCGTCTCCACGAGGAAGGCGCGCTGGTGCGAGCTCGCGGTGTCGCGCAGCTTGTCGATCGCCTCGATGATGGTGTTCAACGCCGTGTCGACGCCGATCGCGATATCGGTGCCGTACACGTCGTTGTCGATCGAGGCCGGAATGCCGACCACGGGGAAGCCGAGCCTGTGCAGGGCGAGCGCGCCGCGCATGGTGCCGTCGCCGCCGATCGCCACCAGCGCCCCGGCGCCGTGCGTCTTCAGCTGGACGAGCGCGCGGCGCTGCACCTCGGGCTCGGCGAACTGCGGGAAGCGGGCGGTCTTCAGGAACGTGCCGCCGCGCTGGATGATGCCGCCCACGTCGCGCGGCCCGAGCTCGCAGAACTCGCCCTGCGTCATGCCCTCGTAGGCGCGCCGGATGCCGAGCACGCGCAGGCCGTTATGGAGCGCGGCGCGCGTCACCGCGCGCACCGCCGCATTCATGCCGGGGGCGTCGCCGCCTCCCGTGAGGACCGCGATCGTCTGGATGCCCATAGCCAGAGCATAACCGCCGGCACGAGGATCGCGGCGGCGAGCATGTTCATTTCCAGGTTGCTGGTTTTCAGGATGCCGCCGCCCGGCGCAGCGAGGACCATGCCGCCGGCGATGAAAAGGATCCGCAAGGGCCATTCCAGGCGGCCGGCGCGTCGCAGGTCGCCGACAAAGACCTGGTAGCCCTGGATGCCGCCGCAGACGAAGACGATGCCGAAGGCGGCGAAGAAGGTGAGGATCAGCGTCTCGTGCAGCGGCCCCTGCAGCACGAAGGCCGGGTTCATGACGAAGAAGAACGGAATGAAGTAGATGATCGAGCCCACGCGCATCGACTCCCAGCCCGTCTTCATGGCAGGCGCGCCCGCGATGCCGGCCGCGGCGAACGAGGCGATCGCGACCGGCGGGGTGATCGCCGAGAGCATGCCCCAGTAGAAAACGAACATGTGCACCGCCATCCGGTTGAGGCCCGCTTTCTCGAGCGCCGGGCCGACCAGGATGGCGAGGAAGATGTAGCAGGCGGTGGTGGTGAGGCCGAGGCCGAGCACGAGGCTCGTGAGCGCGGTCATGGCAAGGAGCAGCAGCGCGTTGTTGCCGGCGATCCGGAGCAGATCGTTGGCGAGGCTCGAGATCACGCCGGTGAGCGAGAAGGCGCCGATCAGCAGGCCGCAGCCGGCGAGGATGCCGATCAGCTCCGCGAACGTGCGCCCGTTGGTCTCCAGGAACCGGCCGAGCGAAGCCCAGCTCCACTTGTCGCGGTTGAACGCCTGGTTTAGCGCGAGCAGCAGCAGCGTGGCGTAGAACGGCGCGTGGCTCTCGCGCTTCATCACGAGCATCATGTAGATGAGGAGGACGATCACGAACACGTAGTACCAGCCGTCCTTCAGCGTCTCCCAGAGCCGCGGCAGCTCGGCGCGCGGAATGCCCTTCAGGCCGTTTCGCGCCGCGTAGGCGTCCACCTGCATGAAAAGGCCGTAGTAGTAGAGCGCCGCCGGAATCGCCGCGGCGAGCGCCACCTCGGCGTAGCTGATGTTGAGGAACTGCGCCATGACGAAGGCGGTCGCGCCCATCACCGGCGGGGCGAGCACCGCGCCGGTGGAGGCGCAGGCCTCGATCGCGCCCGCGTAGGACGCCGCGAAGCCGGTGCGCTTCATGGTGGGAATCGTCATCGTGCCCGCGGTGAGGACGTTGGACACGACGCTCCCGGACATCATGCCGAGGAGCGCGCTCGCGAAGATGCCGACTTTGGCGGCGCCGCCGCGGAACGTGCCGCAGAGCGCGAACGCGAGGTTGATGAAGAACCGGCCGGCGCCCGTCATCATGAGCGCGGTCCCGAAGACGAGAAAGCCGATCACGGTCTCGGCGAAGGCCTGCAGCGGGATGCCGAGCAGGCTCTCGGAGGAAAGCGTGTGATAGGCGCTCGCCTGCGCCATCGTCGACTGCGTCCCCTTGAGCGGCCCCAGCCAGTCCTGGCCGGCGACGACCGGATACAGCGTGAAGGGCAGCACCGAGAGCAGCAGCCCCCAGCCGCCCGTCCTGCGCAGCGCCTCCATGAGCAGCGCCCACATCAGGTAGCCCGCCCAGACGATGCGCTCGGGCGCGCCGCCGAACTCCCAGCCGAGCTCGGCCGCCTTGCGGATGTTGAGCATGAGGTAGAAGGCGCCGGCCGCGGTCAGCGCGAAGAGCGCCGCGTCGTACCAGGGCACGCGCTCGAGCGGCGCGCGCCCGCTCGCCGGAAAGATCAGGAACACGAAGGGCAGCATCACCAGCACCAGCCCGTAGTAGTACTCGGTGTTGAGCGGCGTGAAGCCGGTGAAAAAGCGCAGCGCGAACTGCTGGTTCACGCAAAGGAAGATCGTCGCGGCGGTACAAAAAAGCAGCAGCCAGCGCCAGCCGCCGCGCAGGCTGCGGACGCGGGTGACCTCGGCTTCGACCGGCGCCGGGGCGAACAAAAGCGGCTTACTCGAAGATCGCCTCGAGGCCCGCTTTTTTCAGCGCGGCGGCGCGCGCCGCCATCCAGCCCTTGCGCAGGCCGTCGCCTTCGGCCGGGTTGGTCTTCAGATACGCGGTCCAGGCCTCGCCGAGCACCTGCTGGCGCTTGAGCGCCTCCTGCTGGTGCTTCTCGTGCTCGGGCTGCCACACGCCCGCCTCGCGAAACGCCTTCACGGCGCCCTCGTGGTACGGCACCACCCAGGAGAGGTGCTGGCGGGCGAGCTCGAGGCCTGCCGCGCCCGGCGCGCCGTCCTTGTAGGCAGCGTAGTTCACGATCATCGACTTGGTGATGCCGTGGACCAGGTCGGCCGGCTGCGAGGCGTAGGCCATGAAGATCGGGTACGGATAGTTCGGCAGCTCGACCGGGTTCTGCGCGGTGATGCCGACGCCGCACGTCGCCTTGTGCGGCGTGTAGTAGGGCCCGAGCTTGTTCAGCCGCGCCCAGCCCGCTTTGTCGGCCGCCGGCACCGGCGGATAGAGAAGGCCGCGCGGCGAGGCTTCGGCTTCCTTCGCCTGGCCCGAGATGGTCGAGGCGATCGCCGCGTCCACCTCGTTGTTGAGGATGCCCTTCCACATCGCGCCGTAGCTGGAGAATTCCACCAGCTTCACGTCGTTGCGGCTCAGGTTGGCGAAGGCGAGCACCGCGAAGGCGTTTTGATTCAGCGCGGGCGAGCCGACCACCATGCCGACACGCTTGCCTTTCAGATCCTTGATTTCCTTCACGCCGGTGTCCTTGGCGACGCCGAGGGAAATCGCGTTGCAGTCCGAGGAAGCGAGAATCAGCCGCAGCGGCTGCGGGCCCCAGTCCTTCACCGCGAACTCGAACACGCCCTCCTGGGCGAAATACGTGCCGATGCCCATGAAGGAAGCCTGGGCGCGGCCGCCCTTGAGCGGCGCGAGGCGAGCGACGTCGTTGCCCGCGGGCAGGACCCGCACGTCGGTGCCGTGCTTGTCCTTGAAAGCCTTGCCGACGGCGACCGCGATGTTGAAGCCGGACGAGCCGGTGTCATACGCGGTGACCGTGAGCGTGGGCGGAAGCTTGATGTCCTGCGCGAACGACGACAGCGAAACGGCGAGCGCCGCCGCGGCTAGCAGCTGCTTTTTCATGCTGAGGCCCTCCTCCTCGTTGGGAGGATGTTGCCCGTCCGGGCTAGGCCTGTCCAGCCCTCTCGATGATGCGCTTGACGGCCTCGGCATCCGGGTCGATCAGCTCGAAGCGCTGGGGCTTCTGCTCGAGCCCTTCAAAGGCGGCCGGACGCTCGGGATCCCGGCCCAGCGCCTCGCGGATGGTCGCGGCGAACTTCACCGGGAGCGCGGTCTCGAGGCAGATCATCGGCACGCCCTTTTCGCGGTGCGCCTCGCCGACCTTCACGCCATCCGCCGTATGGGGATCGATCGTGACGCCGTACTTCTCATGCACGCGGCGGATCGTCGCGACGCGGTCGGCGTGGCTGCTCCTGCCGGAGACGAAGCCTTCCCTTGGCATGGCGAGACTGAATTCACTTCCCGAAAAATAATTCCGCACCTTGCCGCCGTCCCGCCCCACCAGGTCGAAGACATAGCGCTCGAAATTCGACGCTTTCGAGATATCCATCGAAGGGCTCGAGGTCGCCGAGACGTCCTTGCGCGGCCGGTAGCGCCCGGTGCGAAAGAATTCGTCCAGCACGTCGTTCTCGTTCGTCGCGAGCACGAGCTTGCGGATCGGCAATCCCATGCAACGCGCGACGTAGCCCGCGTAGATGTTGCCGAAGTTGCCGGAGGGCACGGCGAACGAGACGCTTTCGCTGTCGCTTTTCGTTGCCCTGAAAAATCCATAAAAATAATAGACCACCTGCGCCGCGACGCGCGCCCAGTTGATCGAGTTGACCGCGCCGATGCGCCAGCGCTGCTTGAAGGCGGCGTCCGCGTTCACCTCCTTCACCATCGCCTGGCAATCGTCGAAGACGCCCTTCACCGCGAGGTTGTGGATGTTCGGGTCCTGCAGCGCGTACATCTGCGCGCTCTGGAACGCGCTCATGCGGCCGTGCGGCGAGAGCATGAAGACGTTGACGTTCGCCTTCCCGCGCAGCGCGTACTCCGCCGCCGAGCCCGTGTCGCCCGAGGTCGCGCCAAGGACGTTCAGACGCTCTTTTCTTTGTTTCAGTACTTCTTCAAAAAGATGGCCGACCAGCTGCAGCGCGATGTCCTTGAAGGCGAGCGTCGGCCCGTTCGAGAGGCCGAGGAGGTGCAGCCCCGGCTCGAGCGTTCTCAGCGGGGTGATGTCCCGGGACCCGAAAGCCTTTTCTGTATAGGTTCTGTCGACGATGGCTCGCAGATCCGCGACGTCGTCCATGAATCTCTTCAGAATTTCGAAGGAAAGCTCCGGATAGGACAGCTTTCGCCATCCCGACAGATCCGCTTTCGGAAAACTTTCAGGAACATAAAGCCCGCCGTCGGAGGCGAGGCCCTCGAGGAGAATGTCCGAGAAGCGCGCCTTCGGCGCCGCGCCGCGCGTCGAGACGTAGAGCATTACAGCAGCTCTTCGAGGCGGATGCGCGTGACCTTGCCGACCACCGTCGGCAGCTTCTCGATGCGCGCGATCGCGGCGTCCACGTTCTTCTCGATCGCCTGGTGGGTGAGCATGACGATGTCGACCTGCTTCTCGCCCTCGCCCGGTTCCTTTTGCACCATTGCGTCAATCGAGATCTTCGAGTCGGCGAGGATGCGCGTGATGTCGGCGAGGACGCCCGGACGGTCCTTCACGCGCATGCGCAGGTAATAGGAGGTTTCCACCGCCCCGATGGGGAGGATCGGGTCCTTGGCGAGGCTGCCCGGCTGGAACGCGAGGTGCGGCACGCGGTGCTCGGGGTCGGCGGTGATGAGGCGCGTCATGTCGACCAGGTCGGCGACCACCGCGCTCGCGGTCGGCTGGCTGCCCGCCCCCGCGCCGTAGTACATCGTCGGCCCGACCGCGTCGCCCTTGACGAGGATCGCGTTCATGACGCCCTCGACGTTGGCGATGAGGCGCCGCGTCGGGACGAGCGTCGGATGGACGCGAAGCTCTATTCCTTTGTTTCTCTTTTTTGTGATTCCCAGCAATTTGATCCGATACCCGAGTTGCTCCGCGTAGCGGATGTCCATCTGCGTGAGCCGGGAGACGCCTTCCTTGAAGCACTTCTCGAACTGCATCGGAATGCCGTAGGCCAGGGCCGCCAGGATGGTGAGCTTGTGGGCGGCGTCGACGCCCTCGATATCGAAGGTGGGATCGGCTTCCGCGTAGCCCTTTTTCTGCGCTTCCTTCAGCACCGTGCCGAAGGGCAGCCCCTTGTCGCGCATCTCGGACAGGATGAAGTTCGAGGTGCCGTTGATGATGCCGGCGATCCACTCGATGCGATTGGCGGCGAGCCCTTCGCGCAGCGCCTTGATGATCGGGATGCCGCCGCCGACCGAGGCCTCGAAGGCCACCATGACGTCCTTCTTCTGCGCGGCGGCGAAGATCTCGTTGCCGTGCGTGGCGAGGAGCGCCTTGTTCGCCGTGACGACGTGCTTGCCGTTCCGGATCGCCTCCAGCACGAGCTCCTTGGCGATGGTGTAGCCGCCGATCAGCTCGATGACGATGTCGGTCTTCTTGTCCTTGACGATGGAAAACGCATCGCTGACGACGCGCGCCTTCTTCTTCACGATCGACAAGGCTCTCTTCGTGTCCTTGTCTGCCACCGAAGTGATGGTGATCGCCCGCCCCGCGCGGCGCTGGATCTCGTCGGCATTGCGGTTGAGCACGTCCCAGACGCCGCTGCCGACCGTGCCGATGCCGAGCAGCCCTACGCTAATGGGCTTCATTTCGTTTCAGCCGGAATTGCAGGTGGCGCTTCACGTCCGGCCACTCGGCGGCGAGCACGCTGTACATGACCGTGTCGCGCACCGTGCCGTCGCGGCGCGGCGCATGGTGCCGGATCGCGCCATCCTTCTTCGCGCCGAGCGCCTCGATCGCGCGCTGCGAGCGGAAGTTGAAGTTGTCGGTGCGCAAGCCGATCACCTTGCAGCCGAGCTTCTCGAAGCCGTAGGCAAACAACAGCAGCTTGCAGGCCGTATTGATGTGCGTGCGCTGGCAGCGCTGCGCGTACCAGGTGTAGCCGATCTCGACGCGGTCGACCGCAGCGAGGATGTCGTGATAGCGGGTGCTGCCGACGATCGCGCTCGTCTTCAGGTCGCGCACGACCCACGGGCACATGTGGCCGTCCTTCTGGCCCTTGAGCGCCGTCTCGATGTAGGCGCGCGTCTCGCCGGGCGCCGGCACGGAGGTGAAGAAGAGCTCCCAGAGCTTGCCGTCCTGCGCGGCGGCGTCGAGGTCTTTCTCGTGGGATTCGGACAGCGGTTCGAGCCGGACCCCGTTCCCCTCCAGGGTCGAAGGAACGACCTTGATCAAGCAGCTCCCTTCAGCAGCCCGTCTTTCCTGAACATGTCGCGGATGCCGCGCACGGCCTGGCGCAGGCGATGCTCGTTCTCGATGAGCGCGATGCGCACGTGCGTGTCGCCGTAGTCGCCGAAGCCGATGCCGGGCGCGACCGCGATTTTCGCCTGCTCGAGCAGGTGCTTGGTGAATTCGATCGAGCCCATGTTGCCGTAGAAGTCGGGGATCTTGGCCCAGATGTACATCGAGGCCTTCGGGTTCTCGACCATCCAGCCGATGTCGTGCAGGCCCTTGACCATGACGTCGCGGCGCTTCTCGTAGGTCTTGCGGATCTCCTCGACGCACTGCTGCGGCCCTTCCAGCGCGACGATCGAGGCCACCTGGATCGGCGTGAAGGTGCCGTAGTCGTGGTAGCTCTTGATGCGGCCGAGCGCGTGGACGAGGTCCTTGTTGCCGACCATGAAGCCGACACGCCAGCCGGCCATGTTGTAGCTCTTCGACATCGTGAAGAACTCGACCGCCACGTCGCGCGCGCCGGGCACCTGCATGATCGAGGGCGCCCGGTAGTCGTCGAAGGTGATGTCGGCGTAGGCGAGGTCGTGCACGACGAGGATGTCGTGCTGCTTCGCGAGCGCGATGATCTTCTCGAAGAACGCCAGGTCGACGCACTGCGCCGTCGGATTCGAGGGGAAGCCGAGGATGATCATCTTCGGCTTTGGCGTGAGCTCGCGGATCGCGCGCTCGAGCTCGGCGAAGAAGTCCACGCCCGGCGTCATGCGCACCGAGCGGATGTCGGCGCCCGCGATGATCGCGCCGTAGATGTGGATCGGATACGAGGGATTGGGCACGAGCACCGTGTCGCCGCGCTCCAGGGTCGCGAGCATCAGGTGCGCGAGGCCTTCCTTGGAGCCGATCGTGACGATCGCCTCGGAGTCCATGTCGAGCTCGACCCCGTAGCGCCGCTGGTACCAGGTGCAGATCGCCTTGCGCAGGCGCGGGATGCCCTTCGAGACCGAGTAGCCGTGGGTATCCGGCCGCTTGGACGCATCGACCAGCTTGTCGACGATGTGCTGCGGCGTCGGCCCGTCGGGGTTGCCCATCGACAGGTCGATGATGTCCTCGCCGCGCCGGCGCGCCGCCATCTTCAACTCGTTGGTGATGTTGAAGACGTAGGTCGGAAGGCGCTTGATCCGGGAAAATTCTCGCATTGCCGCATTGTAGTCTAAGTCACTGAAAACTCTTACTACTATGAAAGTTTCGCGCTGGCGGAGCCGCTAGAATCGCGGCATGCCCCGCCTGCTGCGAAAAGCACCGCTCGAGCCCGGCGAGCCGGCGCCCTGGTTCAGGACGCGGACCGCGTCCAATCCCGACTACCAGTTCAGCTCGGTCGCGGGCCGCACCATCGTCGTGTGCTTTTTTCAATCGATGGCCGATCCGCTTTCGCGCGAGGTGATCGAGGCGATGCACGCGCGCCCGGAGGTCTTCGAGGACGACAACGCCTCCTGGTTCGGCGTCTCCGAGGACCCCGAGGACGAGCGCCAGGCGCGCGTCGCCGACCGCTATCCCGGCTTTCGCTACTTCTGGGACCCCGAGCGCGCGATCAGCGGGCTTTTCGGCGTCAACGAGCGCACCACCTACGTCCTCGACATCGCGCTGCGCGTGGTAGCGGCGATTCCCTTCGGCGATGACGCGAGGGCGCACGCCGCGAACGTGTGCGCCGTCGTCGCCGCGCAGCCCCCGGTGGATGCGGTCACGCCGCTCGGCGCGCCCGTCCTCGTCGTGCCCCGCGTCTTCGAGGAGGCGCTATGCGAGAGGCTGAGGCGCTATTACGACGAAAACGCGAGCTACGACTCGGGCTTCATGAAGGAGCGCGAAGGCAAGACCGTGCGCATGCTCAACCACGACTTCAAGCGGCGCCGCGACTGCCAGATCGAGGATGCGCAGCTGCGCGAGGCCTGCGCGAAGGGCATCGACGGCAAGCTCAGGCCCCAGATCGAGCGCGCGTTCCAGTTCCGCGCCACGCGCATCGAGCGCCAGATCGTCGCCTGCTACGACGCGACCCGGGGCGGCTTCTTCCGCGCGCATCGCGACAACACCACCAAGGGCACGGCGCACCGGCGCTTCGCGGTGTCGCTCTTCCTGAACGAGGACTTCGAGGGCGGCACGCTGCGCTTTCCGGAGTACGGACGGCACCTCTACAAGGCGCCGCTCGGCGGCGCGGTCGTCTTCTCCTGCTCGATGCTGCACGAGGCGACCCCGGTCACGCGCGGGCGCCGCTACATGTACCTGCCGTTCCTGTACGACGACGAAGGCGCCGCGCTGCGCGCGAAGAATTCAGTGCACCTCGCCGACGATCAACTCCGCTACCGGCGCTCGTAGCCTAGAATCGGCGTGTGAAGCTCCATGCCAGCGCGCCCGGCGCGCGCCATGTCTTTTCCGGATACGGCGAAGGCTACGTGCTCGTGAACGGCGCCCGCCATGAAACGAGCGTGATCGTGACCCCGGAGCGCGTCCTGCCCTGGAGCGTGGCCGCATTCGACGCGCTCGCCGAATCCGACTTCGAGCCTTTTCTCGCGCTCGGTTTGGAGATTCTGCTGGTCGGCACCGGCCCGAAGCAGCGCTTCCCGCATCCGCGCCTCACGCGCGCGCTCGCCGAGAAGCGCGTCGGCATCGAAGTCATGGACACGCAAGCCGCGTGCCGCACCTACAACATTCTCATCGCCGAAGGACGCCGCGTCGCCGCGGCGATTTTGCTCAAATGAACCTTTTCCCGGGCTTTCGAACCAAGAACATCCGCACCTCTGGCGCGACGATCCACGCCGTCACCGGTGGCACGGGACCTGCGGTCCTGTTGCTGCACGGATATCCGGAGACGCATGCGATGTGGCACAAGGTCGCGCCTCAGCTCGCGCGCGAGTACACCGTGGTGTGCGCCGACCTGCGCGGCTATGGAGAGTCGTCGAAGCCAAAAGGGAAACCCGATCATTCGAACTACTCGAAACGCGCGATGGCGAAGGACATGGTCGAGGCGATGAGCGCACTCGGCCACCGGCGCTTCCACGTCGTCGGCCACGATCGCGGCGCGCGCGTCGCGCACCGCCTCGCGCGCGATCACGGGGCGCGGGTGAGGTCGTTGACCGTGCTCGACATCTCGCCCACGCTCAAGATGTACGAGAGCACCGACAAGGCATTCGCGACCGCGTACTACCACTGGTTCTTCCTGATCCAGCGCCCGCCTCTGCCGGAAATGCTTTTGAAGAATCAGGTCCCGAAATACATCATCGGCAGGATCGGTCGCGGTCCCGGTGGAATAAAGGTCTTTGATAAAAATGCCTTGAATCAATACGTCAAAGCCTTCAAGGACCCTCGCTGCATCCACGCCACCTGCGAGGATTACCGCGCGGCGGCGACCATCGACCTCGTGCACGACAGGAAAGACCTGCGCAGGAAAATCCGCATGCCGGTCCTCGTGCTCTGGGGCAAGCAGGGCGTGATCGAGGCGATGTTCAAGCCGCTCCGCGACTGGCGCGAGGTGGCCTCGGACGTGCGCGGGCGCGCGCTCGACTGCGGCCATTTCCTTCCCGAGGAGCGGCCGGAGGACGTGCTCGCCGAGCTGCGGCGCTTTTTCCCGCGTGGCTGAACCGCAGCCGCCGGCGCCCGTCCTGCGCGAGCTCTCGCGCCGCGGGCTGCTCGGCCCCGAGGAAGGCTGGTCGCTCGCGCCGGTGGGCGCCTGGATCATGATCGAGGGCCGCCATATCAGCGACCCGCAGGCGCTGCTCGAGGCGCTCGCCGTGCGCCTCAATACGGCGGGCGCCGGCATCGACCGGCTGGGCTTCACGATCCGCACCATCCACCCGCAGATCGTCGCCTGGGGCTGCTACTGGTCCAGGAAGAACGGCACCGGCATGTTCACCGGCCAGCACGGCACGCAGAACAGCGACGCCTACGTCGGCAGCCCCGTCCAGTACGTGTACGAGAACCAGCGGCCGTTCCGCAAGCGCCTGACTGCGCTCACCGATCGCGACCCGCTGCTCCTGCACGAGCTGCGCGCCGACGGCATCGCCGATTACTACGCGCTGCCGCTTTACCTGGGCTCGGGCGACGTCAACTTCATGACCGTCTCGACCGCGCGGCCGGCCGGCTTCAGCGACGAGGACCTGGAGCGCTTCGAAGCGCTCGCCAACCTGCTGGCGCCGCTCCTCGAGGCGATCCACGCCCGGCGCATGACCCTCGGGCTGCTGAATGCCTTCGTCGGCCCCCGGATCGGCGATCGCATCCTGCGCGGCCAGGTGAAGCGCGGCGACGGTGACCGCATCGAAGCGGCGTTCTGGTACTCGGACCTGCGCGGCTTCACCGCGCTCTCCGAGTCGCTGCCCGCCGAGCAGCTGCTCTCGCTCCTGAACGACTACTTCGAGAACTGCGCCGCGGCGGCCGCGGCGCGCGGCGGCGAGATCCTGCAGTTCATCGGCGACGCGATCCTGATCGTGTTCGAGATCCGCGAGCGCGCGGACGAAGAGAAGGTCTGCAACGACGCGCTCGATGCCGCGATCGACGCCCTCAACGCCATGGCGGTCACGAACCACCGGCGCCGGCGCGGCGGCTACGCGCAGATCGAGTTCGGCCTGGGCCTGCACCTCGGTCAGGTCACGCACGCCAACGTCGGCGCGCCCGACCGGCTCGCCTTCAACGTGGTCGGGCCGGCGGTCAACAAGACCGCGCGGCTGCAATCGATGACCAAGGAGGCGGGAGTGCCGCTGCTTCTCTCCAAGGAATTCGCCTCGCACATCCGCCGGCCCCTGCGCTCGATCGGGCATTTCGACCTGCGCGGCGTGCAGGGTCCCCAGGAAATGTTCACCCTGGAAAAAGAGCTGTAGGCCGTCCCTAGACCTCGATCTCCTCGGGCTTGAGCCAGACGATCTTGCCGTCGCGCCAGATCACGACCGATTCGCCGCGCTCCTTGTGGCGCTTGAGCGCGGCGGTCACGGCACGGTTGACCGCGTCGGTGATTTCATCGACTGTCCAGGATTGCTGCACCGCCGTCGCGGCCTGAGGTTCTTCGGCTTTTGGTTTCATGTATCGATTGACGAGCCGGTTCCAAAGCTGATTATCCTCCACGGCAAGCGCCTCGCCAAAAGCCTGCGACGCCACGGGAATCGCGGGAGCACGGGTGTTGTTGTAAAGAATCCATGAGTCCGCAATGCGGAAGTAACCGTTGAAGAAGTTCTCGAGGCCACGTTCATAGCGCCGGCGGATCGTCTCTTCGGGAATGTGATGACCGCCGCTCTTCACGCGAGCAGCGACCCGTTCCACTGCCATGTCCGCGCTTGGCAGCCAGAAAAAGAAAAGATGAAACCGGTAGCCCGCCGCCTGAAGACGGCGGATGCGCGGCACAAGACCCTGGCTCGCGAGCGTCGTCTCGAACGCCATGTCCTTCCTCGCCGCGCCCAGCTCGTCCAGGCGCGCGAGGGTGATCCGGCCGGCTTCAATCTCCGAGACCGACCTTTCCTTCTGGATCACATCGACATTGACGAACTCCGCCACGCGCCGAACGCCGGTCAGGATCTCGGGTGCGGAAGTGGACTTGCCGGCGCCGTTGGGGCCGGCGATGAGGAAGAAGTTGGGCA
>DATAID010000103.1:0-1923 GCA_036262835.1 Burkholderiales bacterium
TGCTTGTTTTGTTATTTTCAGTCGCAGTATCAGGAAGTGTTTTCGCGGCCCCCGATGAGATCGCCCTCGGCAGGAACGAGGGCTATCCGGTCTGCAAGCTCACGAACGCGCCCGCCGAGGAGCGCTGCCTCGTGGGCATGCTCAGCCACTACGACGAGCTGGTGCCCGCGCGCAGGATCGCGCACGGCGCGCCGCGCGAGCTCAGGCACGAGGAAAGCGCGAAGGTCGAGGCCGACGCCTTCATGGCGCAGAACCGCAACACCGGGCTCATGGTCATCAAGGACGGCGTGGTCCTCGCCGAGCGCTACGGCTACGACCGCAAGCCCACCGACCGGCTGCAGTCCTACTCGATGGCCAAGACGGTCGTCGCGATGTTGTTCGGAATCGCCCTGAACGAGAAAAAAATAGGGAGCATCGAAGACAAGGCCGGGCAGTACGTGCCGTCGCTGAAAGGCCATCCCTACGGCGAGACGGCGCTTAAGGACTTACTGACCATGTCCTCGGGCGTCAGGTTCAGCGAGATCTACAACGGCAAGGACGACGTCACCGTGCTCGGCCGCAAGACCCTGGCCCAGCAGGGCCCGGGCGGCGCCGAGGCGGTCTCGACCTTCACCGACCGCGTCCGCCCGGCCGGCACCCGGTTCAGCTATTCCTCCGCCGAGACGTACGTGCTCGGCCTCGTGCTCAGCGCCGCGACGGGCAAGACCCTCGCCGATTACCTTTCCGAGAAGATCTGGGTCCCGATGGGCGCCGAGGCCGACGCCTCCTGGCTCATGGACGCCGGCGGGCACGAGCTCGCCTTCATGGGCATCAACGCCACGCTTCGCGACTGGGGCCGCTTCGGCGTGCTCCTCGCCAACTACGGCGCGCAGGACGGCAGGCAGATCATTCCGGCCGGGTGGGTGAAGGAGGCCACGCGCGTGCATGCGCCGCACCTCGAGGTCGGCGTGGCGACGCAATGGAACGGCTACGGATACCAGACCTGGCTCATCCGCAAGGGCTCGCCCATGTTCGCGGCGTTCGGCCTGCGCGGCCAGGCCGTGTACGTCGATCCCGTGAGCAAGCTGGTGATCGTGCACACCGCCGTCAGCGGGGTCGACGGCTCCGAGCGGCGCGCGCAGTTCGAGTACCTCTACAAGACGCTCTCGAGGGTCTCCTCGCAATGAGACCGCTCCTCCTCGCCGCCGCGCTCGCGCTTCCTCTCATGGCCGCCGCCGCGCCCGACGAGGACCTGCTCGGCAAGAACGGCTACGCGCCCTGCAAGGACGTGCTCGCCTCGCTCTCTTCCGAGGCGTGCATCGTCTGGGTCATGAGCCACTACCAAGAGATCTATCCGGCGCACAAGGTGAAGAAGGGCGCCGCGCCGCGCGAGTTGAAGCGCTCCTCCGCGCCCGCGCCGGTGGACGTCGACGCTTTCCTCGACAAGAACCGGAACACGGGCCTGCTCATCATGAGCGGCGACACGGTGCTCGCCGAGCGCTACCAGTACCAGCGCACCGCCGAGGACCACTTCGTCTCCATGTCGATGGCGAAGACGCTGATCGGCATGTTGATCGGAGTGGCTTTGAACGAACAAAAAATCAGGAGCATTGACGATCTGGCGGAGCAATACGTCCCGGAGCTGAAAGGCCATCCCTACGGCCAGACGCCGATCCGGCACCTCCTCACCATGTCCTCGGGCGTCAAGTTCGACGAGATCTATGGCGGCGACAGCGACTTCATGCGCATGGCCAACGCGACCCTCTTCCAGAAGGGCCCCGCCGGCGCGGCCGCGGTGCTGCCCTATACCCAGCGCGTCGCCGAGCCGGGCAAGCGCTGGTCGTACTCCTCCGCCGAGACCTTCGTCCTCGGCCTGGTGCTGCGCGGCGCGACCGGGCGGAGCGTGTCGGACTACCTCTCCGAGAAAATCTGGCAGCCGATGGG
>DATAID010000104.1:0-120205 GCA_036262835.1 Burkholderiales bacterium
CACCGAGATGGTGATGCCGGGGGACAACATCAAGATGGTGGTGACCCTGATCACCCCGGTGGCGATGGAGCAGGGGCTGCGCTTCGCCATCCGCGAGGGCGGCAAGACCGTCGGCGCCGGCGTCGTCGCCAAAGTGATCGAGTAACGGAACAGAAACGGAACAAGAGGGGCATAGCTCAACTGGCAGAGCGTCGGTCTCCAAAACCGAAGGTTGGGGGTTCGATTCCCTCTGCCCCTGCCACTGACTGAAAAAATGGAAACAACGACGACAACGATCGCAGACAAGGCCAAGCTCGCGGCCGCGCTCGGGCTCGTCGGCTGCGGCATCGCGGCGTACTACTGGCTCGCGGACAGCAACCTTCTGCTGCGCATCCTCGCGGTGGTGGCGGGTATCGCGGCCGGGGCGGGCGTGTCGCTCGCGAGCGGGCCGGGGCGCGACTTCATCGGCTTCACGCGCGAAGCGCTCGTCGAGGTTCGCAAGGTGGTCTGGCCGACGCGCAAGGAAACGGTGCAGACGACGGCGGCGGTATTCGCATTTGTGGTCGTCATGGCGGTCTTTCTCTGGCTGAGCGACAAGACGCTGGAATGGCTGCTGTACGACCTTATTCTGGGATGGAAGAAATCGTGAGCGAAGCTGCCAAGCGCTGGTACGTGGTGCACGCCTACTCGGGCTTCGAGAAGTCGGTGGCGCGCGCGCTGGAGGACCGGATCAACCGGGCCGACATGAAGGACAAGTTCGGCAAGATCCTCGTCCCGGTCGAGGAAGTCGTCGAGATGAAGGGCGGCCAGAAGCACATGTCCGAGCGCAAGTTCTTCCCCGGCTACGTCCTGGTCGAGATGGAGATGAACGACGATACCTGGCACCTGGTGAAGAACACCAACAAGGTCACCGGCTTCGTCGGCGGCACGGCCATGAAGCCCACGCCGATCTCGGAGAAGGAAGTGAACGCCATCATGCAGCAGATGCGCGAGGGCGTGGAGAAGCCGAAGCCGAAAGTGCTGTTCGAGAACGGCGAGATGGTGCGAGTCAAGGACGGCCCGTTCACCGATTTCCAGGGAACCGTCGAGGACGTGAACTACGAGAAAAGCCGGCTGCGCGTGGCGGTCACGATTTTCGGCCGCTCGACGCCGGTGGAGCTTGAATTCGGGCAGGTCGAAAAAGCGTAGGACCCCGGGGAGAGGTCGAGGCAGGCCTCGCTTGCACCCACACTAGGAGAGAAAGATGGCGAAGAAAGTCGTTGGTTTCATCAAGCTTCAGGTGCCGGCCGGCAAGGCCAATCCCGCGCCGCCCATCGGGCCGGCGCTCGGCCAGCGCGGCCTGAACATCATGGAGTTCTGCAAGGCCTTCAACGCGCAGACGCAGAAGGTCGAGCCGGGCCTGCCGCTGCCGGTGGTCATCACCGCCTACGCGGACAAGAGCTTCACCTTCATCATCAAGACCCCGCCCACGACGGTGCTGATCAAGAAGGCGGCGGGCATCGAGTCGGGCAGCCCGCGTCCGCACACCGACAAGGTCGGCAAGATCACGAAGAAGCAGGTCGAGGAGATCGCCAAGCAGAAGATGCCTGATCTCAACGCCGCGAGCCTCGAGGCCGCCATGCGCACCGTCGCCGGCAGCGCGCGCTCGATGGGCATCCTCGTGGAGGGCATGTAAATGACCGCGATCTCCAAGCGCAGGAAAGCGTTCGAAACGAAGGTCGACCGGGCCAAGGCCTATGCCGCGCTCGAGGCGATGAAGCTCGTCAAGGAGACGGCGACCGCCAAGTTCGATGAATCGGTGGACGTCGCGGTGAACCTCGGCATCGATGCGAAGAAATCGGACCAGACGGTGCGCGGCTCGGTCGTGCTGCCGGCCGGAACGGGCAAGCAGGTGCGGGTCGCCGTCTTCGCCCAGGGTGATCGCGCTGCCGCGGCCAAGGCCGCCGGCGCGGAGCTCGTCGGCATGGAAGACCTCGCCGAGCAGGTCAAGGCCGGCAAGATCGAGTTCGACGTGGTGGTCGCGGCGCCGGATGCGATGCGCGTGGTCGGCCAGCTCGGCCAGATCCTCGGCCCGCGCGGCCTGATGCCCAACCCGAAGGTGGGCACGGTGACGCCCGACGTCGCCGCGGCGGTGAAGAACGCGAAGGGCGGGCAGGTGCAATTCCGCGCGGACAAGACCGGCATCGTGCAATGCACGATCGGGCGCGCCTCGTTCACGCCCGAGCAGCTGCGCGACAACCTCGCGGCGCTGGTCGATGCGCTCAACCGCTCCAAGCCCTCGAACACGAAGGGCATCTTTCTGAAGAAGGTTTCCGTGTCGAGCACGATGGGGATGGGCGTCAAGGTCGATCCCGCAACGCTCTCGGCGCAGTAAATGACTTTGACGTTGGAAGCAGCAGTGGCTGTCAAAGACCGTAGGCGCGCCTGTACGGGCTTAATCGCGCTGAAGCCTACGCAGACGGCGTTCCTGAGGATTCAGGGTCGCGCCGGTCGTTCAATGCAGGAAAGGAGGTAGACCTTGGGTCTTAGTCTCGAAAAGAAGCAGGCGGTGGTAAGCGAAGTCGCCAAGCAGCTCGGCGGCGCGCAGGCGGTGATCGTCGCGGAGTATCGCGGCCTCGACGTCGGCGCGGTGACCGATCTGCGCGCCAAGGCACGCAAGTCCGGGATGTACCTGCGGGTGCTGAAGAACACGCTCGCGCGGCGCGCCGTGAAAGGCACGCCGTTCGAGAAGCTGTCCGACCAGATGGCCGGGCCGCTGATGTACGGCATTGCGCAGGATCCGGTGGCCGGTGCCAAGGTGCTCGCGGCGTTCGCCAAGGACAACGAGCTGTTCGTCATCAAGGGTGGTGCGATGGCGAACAACCTGATGTCCGCGAAGGACGTCAAGACGCTCGCGACCATGCCGAGCCGCGAAGAGCTGCTCGCCAAGCTCCTCGGCACGATGCAGGCGCCGATCGCAACGCTGGTGCGGACCATGAACGAGGTGCCGGGCAAGTTCGTCCGCACGCTCGCCGCGGTGCGCGACGCCAAGCCCGCCTAATCAGGAACACCAACCAATCAGGAGATAGCAATGGAAAGAGCGCAGATTCTGGAAGAAATCTCGAAGATGACCGTCCTGGAGCTCTCGCAGCTCATCAAGGACATGGAAGAGAAGTTCGGCGTCTCGGCGGCGGCGGCAGTCGCGGTCGCGGCGCCCGCGGCGGGCGGCGCGGCCGCTGGCGGCGCGGCGGCGGAGGAGAAGACCGAGTTCACGGTCATGCTCGCGGCGGTCGGCGACAACAAGGTGAACGTCATCAAGGCGGTCCGCGAAGTGACGAGCCTGGGCCTGAAAGAGGCGAAAGACCTCGTCGACGGCGCGCCCAAGCCGGTCAAGGAGGGTGTCTCCAAGGCCGACGCCGATGCGATCGCGAAGAAGCTGACCGACGCCGGCGCGAAGGTCGAGATCAAGTAGTGAACTTAGGGACCGGGACGGGGTCTACGACCCCCTCCCGGGGTTCTTTGTATTGCTGAAAGACCCTTTACGGCATGGCACTTAGGAGCCTTCATGACCTACTCGCTGACCGAGCGTAAACGCATCCGCAAGAGCTTCGCCAAGCGCGCCATCGTGCAGGACGTGCCGTTCCTGCTGGCGACCCAGCTCGAGTCCTACACGGAATTCCTGCAGGCGCACGTCGCGCCGGAATCGCGCCGGAACCAGGGACTGCAGGCGGCGTTCACCTCGATCTTCCCGATCTCGTCCCACTCGGGGAACGCCCGGCTCGAGTTCGTGAGCTTCCAGCTCGGCGAGCCGCCGTTCGACGTGAAGGAGTGCCAGCAGCGCGGCCTCACCTACGCGAGCCCGCTCAGGGCCAAGGTGCGCCTCGTGATCCTGGACAAGGATGCGCCCAAGCCCGCGCCCAAGGAGGTGAAGGAGCAGGAGGTCTACATGGGCGAGATCCCGCTCATGACCACCACGGGCTCGTTCATCATCAACGGCACCGAGCGCGTCATCGTCTCGCAGCTGCACCGCTCGCCCGGCGTGTTCTTCGAGCACGACCGCGGCAAGACGCATTCGTCCGGCAAGCTGCTCTTCTCGGCGCGCGTGATTCCCTACCGCGGCTCGTGGCTCGATTTCGAGTTCGACCCGAAGGACATCGTGTTCTTCCGCGTCGACCGGCGCCGCAAGATGCCGGTGACGATCCTTCTCAAGGCGCTCGGCTACACGCCCGAGCGGATCCTGAAGGAGTTCTTCGAGTTCGACGCGTTCCACATCGAGCCGAACCACGTGCTTTTCGAGGTGGTGCCCGAGCGCCTGCGCGGCGAGGTGGCGCGCTTCGACATCAACGACAAGTCCGGCAAGACGATCGTCGCCAAGGACAAGCGCATCACGGTCAAGCACATCCGCGACATGGAGTCGGCGGGCATCAAGAAGATCGTCGCTCCCGACGAATTCATCATCGGCCGCACGCTCGCGCACGACGTCGTCAACAAGGACACCGGCGAAATCATCGCCAATGCCAACGACGAGGTGACCGAGACGCTGCTCGCGAAGCTGCGCGAGGCGAAGGTCGAGAAGATCCAGACGCTTTTCACCAACGACCTCGACAAGGGCCCTTACATCTCGCAGACCCTGCGCGCCGACGAGACCACGGACCGCACGCAGGCGCGCGTCGCCATCTACCGCATGATGCGGCCGGGCGAGCCGCCGACGGAGGACGCGGTCGAGACGCTCTTCAACGGCCTCTTCTTCGCCGAGGAGCGCTATGACCTGTCGGCCGTCGGCCGCATGAAGTTCAACCGCCGCATCGGCGTGGCGAGCGAGTACAGCTGGCAGATGCGCCTGAAGAACATCGCGCTGCCCAAGGAGGCCGAGGCCGACGTGCGCGCCTATTTCAACGACGCGCCCGAGCTCTCGCTGAACAAGGTCAGCCTGGAAGGCGTCGCCGACGAGGCGGCCGCGCAGGCCGCCGCCGAGAAGATGTACCACGACCTCAAGTCGAAGGGCGTCGACCGGCAGAAGCTCGAGAGCAAGGTCGAGCAGCGCTTCACCCTCTCGCCCAAGGACATCGTCGAAGTCATCCGGATCCTGGTCGAGCTTCGCAACGGCCGCGGGGACATCGATGACATCGATCACCTGGGCAACCGGCGCGTGCGCTCGGTGGGCGAGCTGGCGGAAAACCAGTTCCGTGCCGGCCTGGTGAGGGTGGAAAGGGCGGTCAAGGAAAGGCTCAGCCAGGCGGAATCGGAAAACCTGATGCCGCACGACCTGATCAACGCCAAGCCCATCTCGGCCGCGATCAAGGAGTTCTTCGGCTCCTCGCAGCTCTCGCAGTTCATGGACCAGACCAATCCCCTGTCCGAGATCACGCACAAGCGGCGCGTCTCGGCACTGGGACCCGGCGGTCTCACGCGCGAGCGCGCGGGCTTCGAGGTGCGCGACGTGCACCCGACCCACTACGGCCGCGTGTGCCCGATCGAGACGCCGGAGGGCCCGAACATCGGCCTCATCAACTCGCTCGCGCTCTACGCGCGCACCAACAAGTACGGCTTCCTCGAGACGCCGTACCGCAAGGTGAAGGACAGCAAGGTCACCGACCAGATCGAGTTCCTGTCGGCGATCGAGGAAGGCCACTACGTGATCGCGCAGGCGAACGCGGCCATGGACAAGAACGGCAAGCTCACCGATACGCTCGTGTCCTGCCGGTTCAAGAACGAGTTCGAGCTGAAGGCGCCCGAGGACGTCCAGTACATGGACGTCGCGCCCTCGCAGATCGTGTCGGTGGCGGCCTCGCTCATTCCGTTCCTCGAGCACGACGACGCCAACCGCGCGCTGATGGGCTCCAACATGCAGCGCCAGGCGGTGCCCTGCCTGCGGCCCGAGAAGCCGCTCGTCGGCACGGGCGTCGAGCGCACCTCGGCGGTCGACTCGGGAACCTGCGTGATCGCGCTGCGCGGCGGCGTGGTCGACTATGTCGACGCCAACCGGATCGTCGTGCGGGTGAACGACGAGGAGACCGTGCAGGGCGACGTCGGCGTGGACATCTACAAGCTGACCAAGTACACGCGCTCCAACCAGAACACCAACATCAACCAGCGCGCGGTGGTGAAGCCCGGCGAAAAAATCGCCAGGAACGACGTCATCGCCGACGGCGCGTCCACCGACCTGGGCGAGCTCGCGCTCGGCCAGAACATGCTGGTCGCGTTCATGCCGTGGAACGGCTACAACTTCGAGGACTCGATCCTCATCTCGGAGCGGGTGGTGTCGGACGAGCGCTTCACCTCGATCCACATCGAGGAGCTGACGGTGGTCGCCCGCGACACCAAGCTCGGACCCGAGGAAATCACGCGCGACATCTCGAACCTGTCGGAGGCGCAGCTCTCGCGCCTGGACGAGTCCGGGATCGTCTACATCGGCGCGGAAGTCGAGGCGGGCGACGTGCTCGTCGGCAAGGTGACGCCGAAGGGCGAAACCCAGCTGACGCCGGAAGAAAAGCTCCTGCGCGCGATCTTCGGCGAGAAGGCCTCCGACGTGAAGGACACGAGCCTGCGCGTGCCCTCGGGCATCAGCGGCACCGTGATCGACGTGCAGGTCTTCACCCGCGAAGGCATCGAGCGCGACAAGCGCAGCACCTCGATCATCGAGGAGGAGCTCAAGCGCTACAAGACCGACCTCGCCGACCAGATGCGGATCGTGGAAGCCGACACCTTCGAGCGCCTCGAGCGCCTGCTCACCGGCAAGACCGCCAACGGCGGCCCGAAGAAGCTCGCCAAGGGCACCAAGATCGGCAAGAGCTACCTCGAGACGCTGGAAAAGTACGACTGGTTCGACATCCGCCTGGCAAACGAGGAGGCGGCGGCGCAGGTCGAGGGCCTGAAGGACTCGATCGCGCAGAAGCGCAAGGAATTCGACGCGATGTTCGAGGCGAAGAGAAAGAAGCTCACGCAGGGCGACGAGCTGCCGCCGGGCGTCCTCAAGATGGTGAAGGTGTATGTGGCAGTGAAGCGCCGCCTGCAGCCGGGCGACAAGATGGCCGGCCGTCACGGCAACAAAGGCGTGATCTCCAAGATCGTGCCGGTCGAGGACATGCCGCACGCCGCCGACGGCACGCCCGTCGATCTCGTGCTCAACCCCCTCGGCGTGCCGTCGCGGATGAACGTCGGGCAGATCCTCGAAGTGCACCTCGGCTGGGCGGCGAAGGGCCTGGGCATCAAGATCGGCGAGCTGCTCAAGGCGCAGCAGAAGCTGGCGGAGCTGCGCAAGTTCATCGAGCGCATCTACAGCTCGAGCGGCAAGGAAGAGAACGTGGCCAAGCTCACCGACGAGGAAATTCTGCAGCTCGCGCAGAACCTCAAGGACGGAGTGCCCTTCGCGACGCCGGTGTTCGACGGAGCGTCGGAGTCGGAGATCAACGCCATGCTCGAGCTTGCCGGCCTGCCACAGTCGGGGCAGCTGACGCTGTATGACGGCCGCACGGGCGAGGCGTTCGACCGTCCGGTCACCGTCGGCCACATGCACGTGCTCAAGCTCCACCACCTGGTGGACGACAAGATGCACGCGCGCTCGACCGGGCCGTACTCGCTCGTCACGCAGCAGCCGCTCGGCGGCAAGGCGCAGTTCGGCGGCCAGCGCTTCGGCGAGATGGAGGTCTGGGCGCTGGAAGCCTACGGCGCCGCGTACACGCTGCAGGAGATGCTGACCGTGAAGTCCGACGACATCAACGGCCGCACCAAGGTGTACGAGAACATCGTCAAGGGCGACCACAAGATCGACGCCGGCATGCCCGAGTCGTTCAACGTGCTGGTGAAGGAAATCCGGTCCCTCGGGATCGACATCGACCTGGAGAGGTACTAATCGATGAAAGCGCTACTGGAGCTCTTCAAGCAGGTCCAGCAGGACGAAGAGTTTGACGCGATCAAGATCGGGCTCGCCTCGCCCGAGAAGATCCGCTCGTGGTCCTACGGCGAGGTGAAGAAGCCCGAGACGATCAACTACCGCACCTTCAAGCCGGAGCGGGACGGGCTCTTCTGCGCCAAGATCTTCGGGCCGATCAAGGACTACGAGTGCCTGTGCGGCAAGTACAAGCGGCTCAAGCACCGCGGCGTGATCTGCGAGAAGTGCGGCGTCGAGGTCACGCTCGCGAAAGTGCGGCGCGAGCGCATGGGGCACATCGAGCTCGCCTCGCCCGTGGCCCATATTTGGTTTTTGAAATCGCTCCCTTCCAGGTTGGGTTTGGTCTTGGATATGACCCTCCGGGACATCGAGCGGGTGCTTTACTTCGAAGCGTATGTCGTCACCGACCCCGGGATGACGCCGCTCAAGCGCTGCCAGCTGCTCACCGAGGACGACTACCTCGCCAAGGTCGAGGAATACGGCGACGACTTCTCCGCCGCCATGGGCGCCGAGGGCGTGCGCGCGCTCCTGCGCGCGATCGACCTGAAGAAGGAGATCGACACGCTGAGGAAGGACCTCGAGGAGACGAGCTCGGATGCGAAGATCAAGAAGCTCGCCAAGCGCCTTAAGGTGCTGGAAGGCTTCAAGAACTCCAACATCAAGCCCGACTGGATGATCATGGAGGTGCTGCCGGTGCTGCCGCCCGAGCTGCGCCCCCTGGTTCCTCTCGACGGCGGCCGCTTTGCCACCTCGGACCTGAACGACCTGTATCGCCGGGTGATCAACCGGAACAACCGCCTGAAGCGGCTCCTCGAGCTGAAGGCGCCCGAGATCATCGTCAAGAACGAGAAGCGCATGTTGCAGGAGGCGGTGGATTCCCTCCTCGACAACGGCCGCCGCGGCAAGGCGATGACCGGCGCGAACAAGCGCCCGCTCAAGTCGCTCGCCGACATGATCAAGGGCAAGGGCGGCCGCTTTCGCCAGAACCTGCTCGGCAAGCGCGTCGACTATTCGGGCCGCTCGGTCATCGTGGTCGGCCCGCAGCTGAAGCTGCACCAGTGCGGCCTCCCGAAGAAGATGGCGCTCGAACTCTTCAAGCCGTTCATCTTCAACAAGCTCGAGTTGCTCGGCTTGGCGACGACCATCAAGGCCGCCAAGCGCCTCGTCGAGCAGGAAGTGCCCGAGGTCTGGGACATCCTCGAAGAGGTGATCCGCGAGCACCCGGTGATGCTGAACCGCGCGCCGACGCTGCACCGCCTGGGCATCCAGGCGTTCGAGCCGCAACTGGTCGAAGGCAAGGCGATCCAGCTGCACCCGCTCGTCTGCGCGGCGTTCAACGCCGACTTCGACGGCGACCAGATGGCGGTGCACGTGCCGCTCTCGCTCGAGGCGCAGATGGAAGCGCGCACCCTGATGCTCGCTTCCAACAACGTCCTTTCGCCCGCGAACGGCGAGCCGATCATCGTTCCCTCGCAGGACATCGTGCTCGGCCTGTACTACGCCACGCGCGAGCGCATCAACGCGAAGGGCGAAGGCATGAGCTTCTCCAATATCGCCGAGGTGTCGCGCGCGTACGAGTCCCGGCAGGCCGATCTGCATGCCCGCTGCTGGGTGCGGATCAGGGAAAAAGAGATCTCCGACTCGGGTGAGGTGAGCGAGAAGACGACGCGCTACGAGACGACCGTCGGCCGGGCGCTGCTCTCGGAAATCCTGCCGCCCGGGCTTTCGTTCGAGCTTCTGAACAAGCCGCTCAAGAAGAAGGAAATCTCGCGCCTCATCAACGCCGGCTTCCGGCGCTGCGGGCTGCGCGAGACGGTGATTTTCGCCGACAAGCTCATGCAGTCGGGCTTCACCTTCGCGACCCGGGCCGGCATCTCGTTTGGCGTGCACGACATGCGCATCCCGACCGCGAAGCAGGAGCTCATCCAGTCGGCCGAGAACGAGGTGAAGGAGATCGAGTCGCAGTACACCTCCGGCCTCGTGACCGTCGGTGAGCGCTACAACAAGGTGGTCGACATCTGGTCCCGCGCCGGCGAGCAGGTCGGCAAGGTGATGATGGAGCAGCTCGGCACCGAGGAAACGACCGACCGCAACGGCAAGAAAGTGCGCCAGGAGGCGTTCAACTCCATCTACATGATGGCCGACTCCGGCGCGCGCGGCTCGGCGGCGCAGATCCGGCAGCTTGCCGGCATGCGCGGCCTCATGGCCAAGCCCGACGGCTCGATCATCGAGACGCCGATCACGGCCAACTTTCGCGAAGGCCTGAACGTGCTGCAGTACTTCATCTCCACGCACGGCGCCCGCAAGGGCCTCGCCGACACGGCGCTGAAGACGGCGAACTCGGGCTACCTCACGCGGCGCCTGGTCGATGTGACCCAGGACCTCGTGGTGACCGAGGACGACTGCAATACGCAAAACGGCGTCGCCATGAAGGCCCTTGTCGAAGGCGGCGAAGTGGTCGAGGCGCTGAAGGAGCGCATCCTCGGTCGCGTGCTTGCCATCGACATGCCGCATCCGGAAACGCAGGACATGCTCTACAAGGCGGGCGACCTGCTCGATGAAGACGCGGTCGACACGATCGACAACCTCGGCATCGACGAGGTCAAGGTCAGGACTCCGCTCACCTGCGATACGCGCTGGGGCGTGTGCGCCAAGTGCTATGGGCGCGATCTCGGCCGCGGGTCCCTGGTGAACGTCGGCGAGGCGCTCGGCGTGATCGCCGCGCAATCGATCGGCGAGCCGGGCACGCAGCTGACGATGCGGACCTTCCACATCGGCGGCGCGGCCTCGCGGACCGCGGTGCAGAGCCACGTCGAGGCGAAGTCCGCCGGAACGGTGCGCTTCACCCCGACCATGCGCTACGTCCAGAACGCGAAGGGCGACAAGGTCGTCATCTCGCGCTCGGGCGAAGTCATGATCGTCGACGACAACCACCGCGAGCGCGAGCGCCACAAGGTGCCGTACGGCGCGCTCCTCTCGGTGACCGACGGAAAGCCGGTCAAGGCGGGCGCGAACCTCGCCAACTGGGATCCGCACCACCGCCCGATCGTGACCGAGTACGCGGGCACGGTGAAATTCGAGCACGTCGAGGACGGCGTCACGGTCGCCAAGCAGATCGACGACGTGACCGGCCTCTCGACGCTCGTCGTCATCGACCCGAAGCGGCGCGCGGGCGCGGCGGCGAAAGGCCAGCGTCCCTCCGTCAAGCTCATCAACGAGCAGGGGGACGAAGTCAAGATCGCCGCCACGGACCATGCCGTGAACATCAGCTTCCCGGTGGGCGCGGTGATCGCGGTGCGCGACGGCCAGCAGGTGCAGGTCGGCGAGGTGCTCGCGCGGATTCCGCAGGAAACCTCGAAGACACGCGACATTACGGGCGGCCTGCCGAGGGTGGCCGAGTTGTTTGAGGCCCGCTCGCCGAAGGACGCGGGCATGCTCGCGGAGGTTACCGGCACGGTCAGCTTCGGCAAGGACACCAAGGGCAAGCAGCGCCTGGTGATCACCGACCTCGATCAGCAGCAGCACGAGTACCTGATCGCCAAGGACAAGCACCTGCTCGTCCATGACGGCCAGGTGGTGAACAAGGGCGAGATGATCGTCGACGGCCCGGTCGATCCGCACGACCTGCTGCGCCTGCTCGGCGTGGAGGAGCTCGCGCGCTACATCATCGACGAGGTACAGGACGTCTACCGCCTGCAGGGCGTGAAGATCAACGACAAGCACATCGAAGTCATCGTGCGCCAGATGCTGCGGCGCGTGCAGATCGAGGATCCGGGCGAGACGGGCTTCATCACCGGCGAGCAGGTCGAGCGCGCCGAAGTGCTCGAGGAGAACGAAAAAGCGCAGAAGGAAGGCAAGAAGCCGGCGACCTACACCTACATGCTGCTCGGCATCACCAAGGCGTCGTTGTCGACCGACTCGTTCATCTCCGCGGCTTCCTTCCAGGAAACCACGCGCGTGCTGACCGAGGCGGCGATCATGGGCAAGCGCGACGATCTGCGCGGCCTGAAGGAGAACGTCATCGTCGGGCGCCTCATCCCGGCGGGCACGGGCCTCGCGTACCACAAGATCCGCAAGGATCAGGCGGCCGAGCCGCCGGTGCTCGACCTTCCGCCCGAGCCGGTGGCGCCGGCGACGACGGAAGCCACGGCCGGCATCGCGGGCGGCGGCGCCTAGTCGAATTCGCCGCTCGGCAAAAGGCCGCCTTCGGGCGGCCTTTTTTTTGGCACGTGCCTTGCTCGTTTCGCGTGTTGACCCTTTTCAGGAGGCGATAGCGATGGGACGAGGCGACAAAGGCGAAGGCAGCTATAGCGGCACCCGGGACTACAACGCGCGCACGCGCAAGTTCATCGAGTCCGGGCGCGTGAAAGCGGCGGCGCGCAAGGCGGCCCCCCGCAATGCGCGAGAGGCGAGCGCCATGCGCGAGGCGGAGCGGGCCGGGCGCAAGCGCGCCAAGCGCTAAACGCCGCTCTAGGTGCCGGCGCGCTCGAGCTCGGACTGCTTCTCGAGCCACTCGCGTTCGAGCTCGCCGAGCTCGCGCGCGACGTGAGCCTGGTCGGACAGCGCCTCCTCCAGCCCCTGCCTGGACGCATCCTGGTAGATCGCCGGATCGGCAAGCCGGCGCTCGAGCTCGCTTTTCTTCTGGTTGAGCCGGGCCATCAGCTCTTCCAGCCGCCTGATGCGCGATTCCAGGCTCTTGCGCGACCCCGAGCGCTTTGCAGCCGGTGCCGGCGCGGCTTTTTTCAGCGAAGGCGAAGCCTGCTCTTGCGGCCTTCCCGCCTTGCTCTTCAGCAGCCAGTCGCGATAGTCGTCGAGATCCCCGTCGAACGCGCGCAGCCGGCCGTCGGCGACGATGAGGAACTGCTCGGTGGTGGCGCGCAGCAGGTGCCGGTCGTGCGAGACGAGCACGAGCGTGCCTTCGAACTGCGCGAGCGCGACCGTGAGCGCCTCGCGGGTCTCGAGGTCCAGATGGTTGGTCGGCTCGTCCAGCAGCAGCAAGTTCGGCCGTTGCCAGACGATGAGCGCGAGCGCGAGGCGCGCTTTCTCGCCGCCCGAGAAGGTCGCGATCGGCCCGAGCGCCATGTCGCCGGAAAAATTGAAGCCGCCGAGGAAATCGCGAAGGTCCTGCTCGCGCGCCGGGGTGTCGGTGCTTTTGGCGAGGCGCTGCAGGTGCAGCAGCGGCGAGGCGGCGTCATCGAGCATCTCGAGCTGGTGCTGGGCGAAATAGCCGACCTGAAGCCCCTTGTTGAACACCACTTCGCCGCCGAGCGGCGCGAGGGTGCGGGCGATCGTCTTGATGAAGGTGGACTTGCCCGCGCCGTTGATGCCGAGCAGGCCATAGCGCTCGCCCGATTGCAGCGAAAAGTCGATTCCGGAGAGGACGGTCTTCTCCCGATAGCCGGCGGAAACGCCTTCGAGAACGAGCAGCGGATTGGGCGCGCGCAGCGGCTCGCGGAACTCGAACGAGAACGGCGCCGCGACGTGCAATGGCGCGAGGTCCTCCATGCGCGCCAGCATCTTCATGCGGCTTTGCGCCTGGCGCGCCTTGGTGGCCTTGGCCCGGAAGCGGTCGATGAAGGACTGCAGGTGCTCGCGCTCCCGCTCCTGCCGCACGCGCTGGCTTTCGGCCAGCACGACGGCCGCGGCGCGCTGCCCCTCGAAGTCCGAGTAGTTTCCGGTGTAGCGCCGCAGCTTTTTCTGGTCGATGTGCAGGATGGTGCTCACCACGCCGTCGAGAAAGTCGCGGTCGTGCGAGATGACGAGCAGCGTCCCGGCGTAGCGCTTGAGCCACTCCTCGACCCACAGGATCGCGTCCAGATCGAGGTGGTTGGTCGGCTCATCGAGCAGGAGCAGGTCCGAGGGGCACATGAGGGCCTGCGCGAGGTTGAGCCGCATGCGCCAGCCGCCCGAGAAGCTCGACACCGGGCTGCTCAATTCGTCGTGGGAAAAGCCCAGTCCGACGAGGAGCTGCTCGGCCCTCGGACGCGCGGTGTAGGCGTCCGCGTCCCCGAGGCGGGCGTGAATTTCGCCGATGCGGTGGCCGTCGTCGTCGGCTTCGGCGCCTTTCAGCTCTTCTTCCAGGGTCCTTAAAACGACGTCGCCGTCGATGGCGTACTCGACGGCCGGCCGGTCGAGGGCGGGCGTCTCCTGGGCCACGTGCGCGATGCGCCACTGCGGCGGAAAGTCGGCATCGCCCTTGTCGGCATGCAGCTCGCCCCGCAGCAGGGCAAAGAGGCTCGATTTTCCGGACCCGTTGGCGCCGATCAGCCCGATGCGGTCGCCGGGATTGAGCGTCGCGTCGGCGCCCTCGAGCAGCACCTTGGCGCCGCGCCGCAGGCTGAGATTCGAGAACCGGATCAAAAGGCGCGAAAGCGGCAGTCCGGGTCGCGCCGGATCTGCTCGAGCAGGGCAAGCTCCCAATCCAGGTAGTCGCGCATCGCCGACTCGACCTGGGATTTGCCGTCGTAGGGCTTGTAGTAGACGTCCTCGGGCGGCTCGAGCATGTTCGCCTCGCCCGACTCCATCGGAAGGCCGGCCGCGCGCCAGGCGGCGGTGCCGCCTTCGAGAGCAAGGGCATTGAGATCAGTGGCTGCATAGCGCGCCAGGACTCCGTCGGGCGAGGTGCAAACGACGGTTTTTCCCTTCAGGAAATCCTTGTGACTACCAAGACGGGAGCGGATGACCCAGGCCGCGCCCGGAATGTGGCCTTTTCGGTACTGGATGCTCGTGCCGAAATCGAGAACCAGGTGTTCTTTGGAAATTTCCCTGGCGGAAATGAGCGGAGCGTTCGGCGCGACCGGAGCGGGGCCCCCTTTCTCAAGGTGGCCGGCAAGCCCGTCCTCCACGACATAGACCTCGGGCCAACCGAGCTGCAGCAGCCAGGACGCGGTCATCGTGGCGCGTACGCCGTGGTCGTCGACGAGCGCGATGCGCGCGTTGCGCACGGCGGCGTAGGTTTCCGTCTCCTGCACGAGCTGCCCGCCCGGTGCGGACACCGAGCCGGACAGGTGGCCCGCCTCGTACTCTTCAGGCGAGCGCACGTCGAAAACGTAAGTGGTGCGGCCGGTTTCGCCCTTCATGTGCTCCAGGTCTTTTGTGGAGATGGAGCGCACCGAGAACCGCTTCGCGACCCGCGCCGCCGCTTCCTTCGCCTTGCGCAGCGCCTCGCCCGCGGGCGCGGCCGCCATGCGCGCCTGACCGCGCTCGAGCTGCAGTCCGGCCAGGTGCCAGCCCATGGTGCCGTTTTTCAGCGCCACCACCTTGTTCGGGACGCCGGCGTTGATGAGCGATTGAGCCCCGATGATCGAGCGCGTGCGGCCCGCGCAGTTGACGACCACGAGCGTCTCGGGCCGCGGCGCGGCCTGGAAGACCCGGTAGACGAGTTCCGCGCCCGGGCAGTCGGCCGCGCCCGGGATGTTCATGACCCGGTATTCCGTCATCGGGCGCGAATCGAGGATGACGAGATCCTCGCCCGCATCTAGCTTCGCCTTCAGCTCGGTCGGGGTGATGCGCGGCGTTTCCTCCAGGTGCTCGACATGCTCCCCGAAGGCCTTGGAAGGCACGTGCACGTTCGAATAGACCTCGTAGCCGGCTTTCTTCCAGCCGGCCATCCCGCCGGAGAGCACGCGCAAGTCGCTGTAGCCGAGCCGGCCGAGCAGGGCCGCGGCGCGCCCGGCGAGCTCCTCGTCGTCGTCAACGAGGACGATCGGCGTGGCCCGCCGAGGCACGAGCCGCTCGATGTGCAGCTCCAGGCTCGAGAGCGGCGCCGAGGCGACGAGAAACAGGTGGCCGCGCGAATGCACGCCTTCCTCGCGCACGTCGAGGAGCGCGAGCTCGCCGCCCGCATCGAGAAGCGCGCGCAGCTCCCTTGGCGTGACCCGGGGCGTGCTCACGCTACTTTGCCGCCGGCTTGTCGAAGCTCGAGACCGCGACCTTGCCGTTGACGAAGCGGATGGTGATCGCCGTGTCGCCGGAAACCCACCGCGAGGAGGTGCCGGAGATTCCGAGCAGCGTCTTGGTGGAAGACTCGGTCGGTGCGCCGAGGATCGCGTGCACTTCCTGCTCCGTCATGCCTTCCTGGATCTTGGCGTAGTTCTCCTGCGTGACCTTGGAGCAGGCGGCGAGCAGGAGCAGCAGCGCGAAAAGAACCGTTCTCATGCCGCCACTATAATCGTTCCATGCTCGTGCGGCCGGCCAATGCCAGGGACATTCCCGCCATCCAGGCGATTTATGCCCACCACGTGCTCCACGGGCTCGCCTCGTTCGAGGAGGCGCCGCCGGCGGCCGACGAGATGCGCCGCCGCTTCGAGGAAATCACCAAGCAGGGCTTGCCGTACCTCGTCGTGGAGATGGCCGACGAGCTCGTCGGCTACGGCTATTGCTCGCTCTACCGGACACGGTCCGCCTACCGCTACACGCTGGAAGACTCGGTCTACGTGAAGGCGGGCAGGCAGGGCAACGGCATCGGCAAGGCGGTGCTCTCCGAGCTGATCGACCGCTGCACGGCGCTCAAATACCGGCAGATCATCGCGGTGATCGGCGACAGCGCGAACGCCGCCTCCATCGGCCTGCACGCAAGCCTCGGCTTCGTGCGCGCCGGCAACCTGCGCTCGACCGGATTCAAGTTCGGCCGCTGGGTGGACAGCGTGCTGATGCAGCTTCCCCTGGGGCCGGGCGATGGCACGAAGCCGCCCGCCGCTAAGGCGTAAGAACCACCTTCCCCTTCACCTTTCGGCCTGCCATCTGCTTTAGCGCGTCGACGGCCTGCGCGAGCGGAAAAATCTGCGACACGTGGGGCTTCAATTTGCCCTCGCGATACCAGGTGCTCAGCTGCCCGACGCTCGCCGCGAACGCCTTCGGCTCGCGGCGCGCAAAATCCCCCCAGAACACGCCGACGATCGAGCAGCCCTTGAGGAGCGTGAGGTTTAGCGGGATTTTCGGAATCTCGCCCGCGGCGAATCCGACCACGAGAAAGCGGCCGCGCCAGGCCGTTGAGCGCAGCGCGGGCTCCGAATAGGGGCCGCCGACCGCGTCGTAGACCACGTCGACGCCCTTGCCGCCGGTCAGCTCCTTGATTTTTTCGCGCAGGTCCTCGGACGTGTAGTTGATGACGGCGTCCGCGCCGTGCTGCCTGCAGACCTCGAGCTTGTCGGCGCTGGAAGCGCAGGCGATCACGCGCGCGCCAAGCGCCTTGCCGATCTCGATGGCGGCGATGCCCACGCCGCCCGCCGCGCCCAGCACGAGGAGCGTCTCGCCCGTCTTGAGCTGCGCGCGATCGCGCAGCGCATGGTCCGAGGTGGCGTAGGTGAGCAGGAATGCGGCCGCGCTGTTGAAGTCCATGCCCTCGGGCACCGGCATCAGGCGCGCCGCCTCGACCTTCACCTCTTCGGCGAAAGCGCCATAGGTGGTGAAGGCGATCACCCGGTCGCCCGGCTTGTGGCCTTTCACGCCTTCGCCGACTTCCTTCACCACGCCCGCGAGCTCGCTGCCGGGGGAGAAGGGCAGCGGCGGCTTGAACTGGTACTTGTTCTGGATGATGAGGACGTCCGGGAAGTTGACGCTCGCCGCCTTCATGCTGACGACGACCTCGCCCGTGCCCGCCTTGGGCGAAGGCACCTCCTCGAGGACCAGCGATTCGGGAGGCCCGAACTGCTTGCAGAGCACCGCTTTCATCGGGGTACCATGGATTTTTTCGGCAAGGGCGGATTATGACCGAAGCCGCATCACAACCTGTCCTGCACCATTACCCCGTTTCTCCGTTCGCGGAAAAGGCACGCCTGATGCTCGGCTACAAGCGCCTCGCCTGGAAGTCGGTGCAGATCCCGCTCATCATGCCCAAGCCCGACGTCGTCGCGCTCACGGGCGGCTACCGGCGCACGCCGATCCTGCAGCTGGGCGCCGATATCTATTGCGACACCGCGCTCATTGCCCGGGTGCTCGAGCGCCTCGCACCCGCGCCTTCCTTTTTCCCGCAAGGCGATACCTACGCGCAGCAGGCGGCCGCGCATTTCGCCGACACCACGCTTTTCTGGAACACCGTGCCGGTCGGCTTCACGCCCGGCACCGGCATGATGAAGAAATTCTTCAAGGACGCCGCACCGGAGTACCTCGCCGCCTTCGGCAAGGACCGCTCGGGCTTTCGCGGCGGCTCGCGCCGCGGCCCGGCGCACGAATGCAAGGCGAATCTCATGGGCCTGCTGCCGAGGATCGAAGCGCAGTTCTCCGCGCCGTATCTCTTCGGCGCGGCGCCCTGCTACGCCGATTTCAGCCTCTATCACGCGCTCTGGCCGCTCTGGCTGCCCGAGGACCTGCGCCCGATGATCGCGGCGCATCCGCGCACGCTCGCCTTCATGGAGCGCATGAGCGCGATCGGCCACGGCAAGCCGAGCGAGATCTCGAGCGCGGAAGCCCTGCGCCTGGCGAGCGCCTCGAAGCCCGAGCCCGTGAAGGGCGCGGTCGCGCTCGAGACCAACGGCATCGCGCTCGGCGCGCAGGCCGCCGTCATGCCGATCGACACCGGCCTGGACCCGGTAGTGGGCGAGCTGCTGAACGCGTCGGCCGACGCGTTCGTCCTCCGGCGCACCGACGCGCGGGCGGGCACGGTGCACGTGCACTTCCCGCGCTTCGGCTTTCAGATCAACAAGCCGGCCTAGCTCCGGTTCGAGCTGCCGCCGTCGATGGTGAGGACGGTGCCGCTCGTGTAGGCCGAGCAATCGGAGGCAAGGAAAGCCACTGCATTGGCGATTTCATCGGGCGTCGCCGGCCGTCCGAAAGACATGTCCTTGAAGAGCTCGCGGTAGCGCTCGGCGTCTCCCAGCTTCGTCTGCGCCATCTGGCGGTGGAGCGACACCAGGCGATCCGTCTCGACCGGCCCGGGATTGATCCCCACCACGCGGATACCGTCGGCGTGCGAAGCGCCGCCGAGCGCTTTGGTGAAGGCCATGATTCCGGCGTTCGCGGTGCTCCCGGCGATGTAGGCGGCATTCATCCTTTCGCCCGCAGCGCCGATGACGTTCACGATGACGCCGCGTTTTTTCGCTTTCATCCTCGCGTACACCGCGCGCGACAGGTTGATGTAGCCGAAGAGCTTGAGATCCCAGGCGCTGCGCCAGGTCGTTTCGTCCACCTTAAGCAGGTCGCCGCCGGGAATCGCGCCGGCGTTGTTGACCAGAACGTCGAGGTCACCCGCCCAGGCCGCGAGCGCTTCCGCCGCGCCGGGCTTGGCGATGTCGATCGCCTTCGTGTTCGGCCCGGTGATGCTGCGCGAGGCGCCGAGCACCGTGCAGCCTTCCTTTTCCAGCACCTGCACGCAGGCGCGGCCGATGCCCTTGGAGGCGCCGGTGACGAGGACTCTTTTGCCCTTAAGATGGAGGTCCATGGTCCCGCGAGTCTAGCAACATGCCCCATATCACCACCGCCGACGGCGTGAAACTCCACTACGAGGAGGCCGGCCGCGGGCTGCCGGTCGTGTTCGTGCACGAATTCGCCGGCGACTGGCGCAGCTGGGAAACACAGATGCGCTATTTCAGCCGCAGCTACCGCTGCATCACCTACAGCGCGCGCGGCTACCTGCCCTCGGATGTGCCCAAGAGCGTGGACAGTTACTCCCAGGATCACTGGCGCGACGACATTCTCGCGGTGATCGACGGCCTGAAGCTCGAGCGCCCGCATGTGGTCGGACTGTCGATGGGCGCGATGGCCGCGCTCCACTTCGGCATGAAGTACTGCGCGAAGGGCGCGGCGCCCAGGGCGCGCTCGCTCACGCTCGCCGGGGTCGGCTCGGGCGCGCACCCGGCGACCTTCGCGGATTTCCAGAAAAGCTCGGCGGCGAACGCCGAATTCATCCGCAAGAACGGCATGGCCAAGTTCGCCTCGACCTACGGGCACGGTCCGGCGCGGCTGCAGCTCCAGAGGAAGGATCCGCGCGGCTTTGCCGAGTACGCGCAGCAGCTCTCAGAGCACTCGGCCGAGGGCTCGGCCCACACGATGGCGGGCTACCAGGGGCGGCGCCCGAGCCTCTACAAGCTCACCGACGAAATATCGAAAGTCGATGTGCCCGTGCTCATCCTGACGGGCGATGAGGACGAGCCGTGCTTGGAAGCCTCCGTCATGCTCAAGCGCGCGATTCCCCAGGCGGGGCTGGCCGTGCTCGCCCAGTCCGGCCACGGCATCAACCTCGAAGAGCCGGCGCTCTTCAACCAGTTGCTCGCGGATTTCTTTGCTCGCGCCGAGGCGGGCACCTGGGGCACGCGCGACCCGCGCACCGCCCCCGCGACCATCTGGGGCCCCGGCGGAAAGCCGGGCTGAGCGCTAGCGCTTGATATTCGCGGTGCGAACCGCCGATTCGAGGCCGGGGACCAGCTTGCCGAAGTAATAGGTGTGCGGGGCGCTGTAGGCGAGCAGATAGAGCTTCTTGTTCGCGACCGTGCAGTAGCCGACGCCGTTGAAGAGCAGGCTGTCGCCCTTGCGTCGCAGTTCGTACTCGAAGCGAAAGCCCTCGCCGCCGGCGAAGCGCGCCGGCTCGAGCTTGCCGACCTTGAACACCGAGCCGTCCTGCGTCACCACGCTCTCGAATGCCTCGACGATCTCGTGCGGCGCCATCCTGGCGCGGAACACCGGCATTTTCTTTTGCGTGCGCGGCAGCGACATGCCGATGGCCTCCCCGTCGCCGATGCCGACGTAGAACGCGAGCACGTCCAGGTTGAAGCCCTCTCGCGTCCAGATTTCGGTCGCGCCGGGCGCCTGGTAAAGAACCACCGCGCTCGAGTCGAACTTGTTCCAGGGGCCTTCCAGGGTCATCGACATGTCCTTGACCGTCACCTGGCCCGGGCCGACTTTCGTGATCGTGGTACAGGCGGAGAGCGCAAGCAGGAGCAGGGCGACGAGTAGCGTGCGGCGTTTCATCAGTCGGTCCTCTTCAAATAGGTGCGAATGAGGGCGCTGTCGGGCGCGGTCGGCTTGAGCTCGAGGTACTTGGCGAACGCGGACTCGGCCTGGCCCTCGTCGCCGAGCTTGCGCTGCACCAGCCCCATCGAGCGGTACATCTCGGCCGGCGCGCCTTTCAGGAGCTCGGCGCGCCGATAGGCGGCGATCGCCTCGGTGAGATCCTTGTCCTGCGCGCGCAGGCGGTAGGCCTCGCCGAGGCAATACTGCAGCTCGCCGTCGTCGGGAAAGGCCTTCTGCATGCGCTCGAGCAGCACGCGGGTCTCGCCGAAGTTGTGGCGCTTGAGCTCATCGACGAGGAAGTCGCTGCGGTGCTGCGCGAGCGCCGCGCGGTACTCATCGGCGCCGGTGCGTCCCTGCGCGCCCTTGGCGGCGGCGAGATCGGCCAGCACCTTCTGGCGCTCGGCGGCGGGCGGATGCGTCTTGAACAGCACGCTCTCGTCCCAGTACTCATCGCGGTCCTTGGCGCCGGCCTTTAGCTCTTCCAGCAGCTGCTCCCAGACGCGCGAGGCCTCGAGCGGCGCGTAGCCCGCGCGGGCCATCAGCTCGACGCCGATGCGGTCGGCCTCGCGTTCCTGGTCCCGGCTGTAGGCGAGCATCCCCGCGAGGAGCGCAAGCTGGGAGATGGCCCCGAGGCCGCCGGCGCGCGCGAGCAGGATGCCGAGGAATTGGCCGGCAGCGCTCTTGGACTTCGCGTCGCGCAGCCGCTCGATCGAGTGGCGCGCGAGGTAGTGGCCGATCTCGTGGCCGAGCACGGCCGCGAGCTGTGCCTCGCTCGTCATGCGCAGGAGCAGTCCCGACCAGACCTGCATCATCCCGTTCGGCGCCATCGAGGCGTTGAAGAGCGGCGTCTGCACGATGTAGACGCGGATGTCGGGACAGTGCTCGCCGGCCAGCTTGCAGACGATGCCGGTCACGTAGTCCTGCAGCGCCTTGTCGCGGATCACGAAGGCGCTCTGCTTCAGGCGGTGCTCCTCGCGGTCCATGAAGGCCCACAGGCTGCCTTCGTCGCTGCTTGCGTCCGGGCGTGCGAAGCGCGCGGGCATCTTCCATTCGGGCGCCTCGGCCTGCGCCAGCGCGCCCGCCCAGGGCAGCCCGCCCAAGGCGGCGCAGCCGCAGCCGAGCACGAAGCGCCGGCGCTGCATGGCCTACCAGTCCCGGATCGAGCGCGGCCGGGGCGTGGAAGACGGCGGGCCGGCCTGCTCGATGAGGCCCGTCAGCATCGTATCGACGGTCTCCTGCGCCGGCGCCGCCTCGCGCAGGTCGCCCGTCGCGCGCAGCACCCGGTTCGCCCAGAGCACCTGGCCTGAGCGCAGGTCGACGAGCGAGCAAAAGCCGTATTGGACCGCGCCCGGCGCGATGCCGATGCCGAAGAGCGCGCCTACCACCATCGCCGCCTTGCGATCGGCCGAGGCATAGCTGTCGCGGATGTAGGTGAAGAGCGCGTAGTCGGCGCCGGTCTTCTCGCGCACTTCGCTCACGCTCGGCCCAAGCGTCCAGTCGAGCTTGTCTTCCTTGGTGGGGAGCTGCATCAGGCCGAAGTGATGAACGGAGATCGCGCCGCCGACGGCGCGCTGCAGGCGGTTGAGCTCGAGCACCGGCTCGGAAGTGTCGTCCTCGAGGTCGATGACCTGCAGGCCAAGCTTGTCCTTGCGCGCGTGGTAGGCGGTGCGCACGTGCTGCTGCGCGGCCGCCGTCCAGTCGGCGCGCGGCTCGAAAACCCCGCCGCCGCTCACCTCGAAGAGCTCGATGTCGGCCGGCATGATGACGAGCTTGGCGCCCGGCGCGAGCTTGCTGAAGCCGGGTGCGCGGTTGGTCTTCTGCTGTGCGCCAGCGCCGGCCGAAAGCGCGAGCGCCAACGCGGCGACTACGATTCGAAGAGTGAAACGCATAGAGGTTCCCCCGAACGTCCAGCGGTTATGATCCCATAAGTCGAGGAGGCGAGAAGAGTGAATTCCGCACGCTTGAGCATCCGCTCGATCACCGCGCGCGCGGTGGCCGTGCCGATGGGCCGGCCGCTGCAAACGGCCACCAACGCGGTCAGCATCGCGCCGCTGATTTTGCTGGACATGAAGACGAGCGCGGGCATCGTCGGCCGCTCCTATCTGTTCGCAATCGGGCGCAGCAACCTGAAGCCGATCGTGACGCTGATCGAGGCGATGGCGGCCATGCTCCAGGGCGACGCGGTCGCGCCCTTCGAGATCGAGAAAAAGCTGCGCGCGCGCCACGCGCTCCTCGGCGTGCACAACATCGTGCTCTTCGCCATGGCCGGCATCGACATGTGCGCCTGGGACGCGCTCGGGCAGGCGCTGGGGCAGCCCGTCGTGCGCTTGCTGGGAGGCGTGCCGCGCCCGGTACTCGCCTACAACTCAAACGGCCTGGGCATCATGACGACAAAGGCGCTGGCAAAAGAGGCCGAGGAGCTCGCTGAAGGGTTTCCGGCGGTGAAGCTGCGCCTCGGCCGGCCCGAGGCGAAAGGCGACCTTGAGGCGCTGCGCGCGGTGAAAAAGGCGATTGGCCCCGAGGTCACCCTCATGGTCGACTTCAACCAGTCGCTCACGGTCGCCGAGGCGATCCGGCGCGGGCGCATGATCGACGAGGAAGGCGGCGTGCTGTGGATCGAGGAGCCGATCCGCGCCGACGATTTCGCCGGCTGCGCCAAAGTCGCGCGGGAAGTCGCCACGCCGATCCAGATCGGCGAGAACTTCATGGGCCCGGAGCAGGTGGCGCAGGCGATCGCGGCCGGCAGCTGCGACTACGTCATGCCCGATGCGCAGCGCATCGGCGGGGTCACCGGCTGGATGCGCGCGGCGGCGCTCGCGCAGGGCGCGGGCCTCGAGATGTCGAGCCACCTTTTCCCGGAGGCGAGCGTGCACCTTCTCCCGCTCACGCCGACCTGCCACTGGCTCGAGTACGTCGATTGGGCGAATCCGATTTTGCGGGACCCCGTCGAACTGAAAGCGGGCTGGGTGCAGCCTCCGAAACGCGCCGGCCTCGGCATGAGCTGGAACGAGAAGGCGGTGAAAAAGTTTCTCCTCTGATGTTCACGCGTCACCATCCGCACTGGCCGCCGGGCGTGCCCAAGTCCCTGCCGGTGCCGCGCACGAGCCTTCACTACAACCTCGAGGTGAGCGCCCGGCGCTATCCGGACAAGGCGGCGATCCTCTATTACGGAACGGCTGTCAGCTACGCGCGCCTGGAGCGCGAGGTCGCGGCGCTCGCCGGCGATCTGCAATCCCGTTGCGGCGTAAAGCGCGGCGACCGGGTGATCCTCTACGCGCAGAACTGCCCGCAATTCATCGTCGCCTACTACGCCATCCTGCGCGCCGACGCCGTCGTCGTTCCGGTCAATCCGATGAACAAGAGCGCCGAGCTGGAGCATTACATCGGCGACTCCGATGCGCGCGTGGCGATCGCCGGCCAGGAGCTCTACCGCGAGCTCGAGCCTCATCTCGGCCGGGGCCGCATCGAGCATTGCATCCTCGCCGCTTATTCGGACTACGCCGACGCTGAAACGGATCTCAGGGTTCCGGAAGTCGTGCGCGAGCCGGCTTTCGATCCTGGCCGGCTCGAGGTCGCGCTCTGGCGGAAATGCATTGAAAAAGGCGAAACGCCGCGGGCCTCCCGGTGCGGGCCGGAGGACCTTGCCGTGCTTCCCTACACCTCGGGTACGACTGGGCGTCCCAAGGGCTGCATGCTCACGCATTCGAACCTGCTCGCGACCAGCACCGGAGGCACGGCCTGGGTGCAGACCTCGAGCGAGGCGGTGGTGCTTGGTGTGCTGCCGATGTTCCACCTCACCGGCATGCAGGCGAACATGAACGTGCCGATCCAGCTCGGCGGCACGACCGTGCTGATGACGCGCTGGGATCGGGATACCGCAGCCGAACTGATCCAGCGCCACCGGGTCACAGGGGTGACCGGCATCACGACGATGATCGTCGACTTCCTCGCCAATCCGAACCTCGGCAAATACGACCTGTCCTCGATCGTGCGCCTGGGCGGCGGCGGGGCGGCGATGCCCGAGGCGCTCGCCACCAAGATCGAAAAGACGCTCGGCCTGCCTTTCATCGAGGGCTACGGCCTGACCGAAACCACCGCACCCACGCACGCCAACCCCGCGCATCGCCCCAAGCGCCAATGCGGCGGGATTCCGTACTTCGACACCGATGCGCGCGTCATCGATGTCGAGTCGCGGCGCGAGTGCGGGCCGAACGAGGTGGGCGAGATCATCGTGCGCGGCCCGCAGGTGTTCCGCGGCTACTGGAAGCAGGAGAACGCCACCGCCGAGGCGTTCATGGAGCACGACGGCGAGCGGTTCTTCCGCACCGGCGACTTGGGCTACTACGATGAGGACGGCTATTTCTTCATTACCGATAGGCTAAAGCGCATGATCAACTGCTCGGGCTTCAAGGTGTGGCCCGCCGAGGTCGAGGCGATGCTGTATGCGCACCCGGACATCCAGGAGGCCTGCGTGATCTCGGCGCGGGATGCGCACCGCGGCGAGACGGTAAAGGCGGTCGTGGTGCTCAAGCCCGCCTCGCGCGGCAAGGTCGAGCCCGAGGCGGTCGTCGCCTGGGCGCGCGAGAAGATGGCGGCCTTCAAGGCGCCGCGCCTCGTACAGTTCGTCGAGGCGCTGCCGAAAACGGCGACCGGCAAGGTATTCTGGCGCCAGTTGCAGGAGGAGGAGAACCGGAGAACGGCGACATGAGATTTGCGCTTCTTTTTTCCCTGCTGCTTTCTTTTCCGGCGCTCGCCCAGGTGCAAGTCGAGCAACCCTGGACGCGCGCGACGCCGCCCGGCGCCAAAGTCGCGGGCGGCTACATGGTGATCCGCAACAAGGGCGGCGCGGCCGATCGCTTGGTCGGCGCTTCCTCGCCCGCGGCCGCCAAGGTGGAGCTCCACACGCATACGCACGAGGGCGGCGTCATGAAGATGCGGGAAGTGCCTGCCTACGAGGTGCCGGCGAAAGGAAGCTTCGAGCTCAAGCCCGGCGGCGCGCACCTCATGTTCGTGGACGTCAAGCGGCCCTTCAAGGAGGGCGAGAAGATCCCGGTCAAGCTCAAGTTCGAGAAGGCCGGCGAAGTGAGCGCCGAATTCCAGGTCGGCTCGCTCGGCCAGTCGGCCGCACCGGCGCACAAGCACTAGGCGATGGCGACCCGGGACGTCATCGTCGTCGGTGCGGGACTGTCCGGGATGTACGCGCTGCACCGGCTGCGCGAGCAGAAGTTCGACGTGCACGTCTATGAGGCGGGCAGCAACGTCGGCGGCACCTGGTACTGGAACCGCTATCCCGGGGCGCGCTTCGATTCGGAAAGCTGGACCTACGGCTTCTCCTCCGAGCGGCTGCGCGACTGGCAGTGGAGCGAGCATTTCTCGCCGCAACCCGAGACGCTGCGCTACTGCAACTTCGTCGCCGACCGCCTCGACCTGCGGCGCGACATCACCTTCGGCTTCCGCGCCTCCGCGGCGCGCTGGGACGAGGCGAAAGGCGAATGGGAGATCGAGTCGACCGACGGGCGTCGCGCGCGCGCCCGCGTGCTCGTGACCGCGATCGGCCCGATTTCTGCGCCGGTCATGCCGAAGATTCCGGGCATGGAGGAGTTCAAGGGCGAGGCCTACCACACCGGCCTCTGGCCCCATGAGCCGGTGAGTTTCGCAGGCAAGCGCGTCGGCGTGATCGGCACCGGCGCCACGGGCGTCCAGGCGATCACCGAGATCGCCAAGACCGCCGGTCACCTCACGGTCTTCCAGCGCTCGCCGAACTGGTGCGCGCCGCTGCGCAACGGCCCGATCGACGCCGAGGCGCAGGCGCACATCCAGAAGACGATGGACGAGATCCTCGCGCGCTGCCGCGAGTCCTATGGCTGCTTCATCCACGACGCCGATCCGCGCAATGCGATGGAAGTGAGCGCGGAAGAGCGCGAGGCGCTCTACGAAAAGACCTACGCGATGCCCGGCTTTGCCAAGTGGATGGGCAACTTCCGCGACATCCTCATCGACCGTGCCGCGAACGACTCGATTACCGATTTCATGCGCCGCAAGATCCGTTCGCGTGTCAAAAATCCGGCGATTGCGGACAAGCTGATCCCGAGGAACCACGGCTATGGCACGCGGCGCGTGCCGCTCGAGAGCGGCTACTACGAGGTCTTCAACCAGCCGAACGTGCGGCTGGTTGACCTGCGCGAGACGCCGCTCGAGCGGGTCACGTCCTCGGGAATCCGCGCGGGCGGCGAAGAGCACGCGCTCGACATGATCGTCTATGCCACGGGCTTTGACGCCATCACCGGCGGCTTCGACCGGATCGACATCCGCGGGCGCGGCGGGATGGCGCTGCGCGACAAGTGGGCGAAGGGCCCGCGCACCTACCTGGGGCTGCAGGTGGCGGGCTTTCCCAATCTGCTCACCCTGATCGGCCCGCACAGCGCGGCGCTCTTCTGCAACATGACGCGCTGCATCGAGCAGAACGTGGACTTCGTGACCGACCTGCTCGTGCACATGCGCGCGCGCGGCTGCTCGCGGATCGAGGCGGCGCCCGCGGCCGAAGACGAATGGACCGCGCACGTGCACGAGACGGCGGCGCGCATGCTCTTCACGCAGGTCGATTCGTGGATGACGGGCGTGCACTCGGAAGTGAAGCATCCGCGCGGCCGCACGGTGATGGTCTACGCCGGGGGCGCGCCCAAGTTCCGGGAGCGCTGCGAGCAGGTCGCGGCCGAGGGTTACCGCGGGTTCGAGCTGAGGTAGAGAAACCCGGACCCTAGTCCAGTCCCTGCAGGTCCGGATTGGCCTTGATCTTGGCGCGCATGCGCCGCATGCCTTCGAGCCAGCGGTCCCGGTCGGCCGCCTTGCGCTGCTCGTACTCGGCGACTTCGGGGTGCGGCAGCACGAGAAAGCGCTCGGCCTCGATCGCCTCAACAACCTTGCCGGCGACCTCTTCCGCGCTCACCGAGCCGGCCGAGAGGAACGATTTGCGATCGCCCGTGGGCCCGAGCAGCATCGGCGTGCGCACGCCCTGCGGGCAGAGGCACGACACCTTGATGCCGCGCTCGCTGTAGTTCACCGAGAGCCACTCCGCGAAAGCCACCGCGGCGTGCTTTGAAACGGTGTAGGTGGCCGAGTCGTGCTGCATGAGCAGGCCTGCGGCCGACGCGGTCGCGACGATGTAGCCGCTCTTTTGCTTGAGCATGACCGGGATGACGGCGCGCGCGGCGAGCACGTGCGCCATGAAATTCACGTCCATGGTGCGGCGCCAGTCCTTCAGCGACGCCTCCAGGCCGTGCCGGCCGATGATGCCGGCGTTGGAGCAGAAGAGATCGACCGAGCCGTAGCGCTCGAGCGCGGCGACGACCAGCGCGTTCATGTCGGGCTCCTGCGCCACGTCGCAACGCACGCCCAGACCGCCGACCGACGCGGCCACGGCCTTCGCGTCGGACTCGTTCAGGTCGGCGCAGACGACGCCTTTGGCGCCCTCTTTGGCGAGTCGCGCCGCGAGCGCCTTGCCGATGCCGCTCGCCGCGCCGGTGACGATGCAGACCTTGCCGCTGATTTTCACGAGCGGATTGTTCCATACAATGCCGGCCTATGGCGGAACTCGTGCTCGTGCGCCACGCGCAGGCGTCTTTCGGCAGCGACGACTACGACCGGCTCTCCGAGCTCGGCTGGCGGCAGTCGCGCTGGCTCGGCGAGCATTTCGCCGAGCGAAAGCTCGCCTTCGACCGCGTCGTGCGCGGCACGCTGAGGCGCCACGTCGAGACGCTCGCGGGCATCGGCGAGGGAATGGGCGTCGCGAACCCCGCCTGCGAGGAGCGTCCCGGCCTGAACGAATACGACAGCCTTGCGCTGCTGCGCGCGCATACCGGCAAGGAAGTACGCCACCAGCGAGGCGATCAGCGCGAGCACTTCCGCGTGCTGCGCGAAGCGCTCTATGCCTGGTGCGACGGGTCGCTCGCCTGCGGCGACGAGCTGTCGTTCAAGAACTTCCGCGCAGGCGTGCTGCAGGCGCTCGAAGCGGCGCGAGCGGGCGGCGCGCGCCGGGTGCTCGTGGTGAGCTCCGGCGGTCCGATCTCGACCATCGTGGCCGAGGTGCTGAAGATGCCAATGCGCGGCGTGGTCGAGCTCAACCTGCGCGCGCGCAACACGGGCATCAGCGAATTTCACTTCAACGAGCGCGGCATCCACTGCGTGAGCTTCAACGGCGTGCCCCACCTCGACCGGCCGGACCGGCCGAACGCGATCACCTACGCCTGAGCCTCAGCCGGCCGGCGCGAAGAGGTGCCGGCCCAGCCACCAGGCGATGCCGGCGACGAACGCAGAGCACGGGATGGTGAGGATCCAGGCCCAGACCAGGTTCCCCGCCACGCCCCAGCGCACGGCCGAGATCGACTGGGTGGCCCCCACCCCCACGATCGATCCGGCGATGGTGTGCGTGGTCGAGACCGGGATGCCGAAGGCGGTGGCGATGAAGATGGAGAGCGAGCCGGAGAGCTCGGCGCAGAAGCCGCCCGGCGGCCGGATCTTGGTGATGCGCTGGCCCATGGTCTTCACGATGCGCCAGCCGCCGAAGAGCGTGCCCAGGCCGATCGCGATATAGCAGGCGGCTACCACCCAGTAGGGCGGATGCGTCGCGTCCGCGCCGACGTGGCCGGCGGCGACGAGCAGCATCCAGATGATGCCGACGGTTTTCTGCGCGTCGTTGCCGCCGTGGCCGAGGCTGTAGAGCGAGGAGGAGAAGAGCTGCAGGCGCCTGAACAGGCGATCCACGCGGCTGGGGGTCGAGCGCCTGAAGATCCAGGAGATGGCGAGAACGAAAATCGAGGCGAAGACGAAGCCGATCAGCGGCGAGAGGAAGATGAAGGCCACCGTCTTGAGGATCCCTCCCGGGATGAGCGCCCAGGTGCCCGCCTTGGCGACGCTCGCGCCGACGATGCCGCCGATCAACGCGTGCGAGGAGGACGAGGGAATGCCGTACCACCAGGTGATGATGTTCCAGGCGATGGCGCCGATGAGCGCGCCGAAAACCACGTAGTGATCGACGATGCCCTGGTCGACGATGCCCTTGCCGACCGTGCTCGCGACGCTGAGATGGAAGACGAAGAGCGCCACGCAGTTGAAGAAAGCGGCCAGCACCACGGCCTGGTGCGGCTTCAGCACGCCGGTCGAGACGACGGTCGCGATCGAGTTGGCCGCGTCGTGGAAGCCGTTCATGAAGTCGAACGCGAGCGCCACCAGCACCAGCGTGACCACGATCCACAGCGCGAGCGGCGCGCTCTCCATGCCGCTCAGGAGTTTTCCAGCACGATGCCTTCGATCACGTTGGCGACGTCCTCGCAGCGGTCGGTGATGGTCTCGAGAAGGTCGTAGATCGCGCGCAGCTTGATCACCTGCTTCACGTCGGACTCGTCGCGAAAGAGCTTGGACATCGCCGAGCGCATGACGCGGTCGGCGTCCGATTCGAGGCGGTCGATCTCCTGGCAGGTCTTCAGGATCGCGTCGGCGTCCTTGACGTTCTTCAGCAGCGACACGGCGCTGCGCACCCGCTCGCAGCACATCTGGCAGATCTCGGCGAGCTGCTTCGATTCGGGCGTGATGGCGCGGATGTCGTAGAGCACGATCGACTCGGCCACGTCCTGCATGAGGTCGAGGATGTCGTCCATCGCCGTGATGAGCGTGTGGATCTGGTCGCGGTCGAAGGGCGTGACGAAGGTCTTGTGAAGGAGGGTGATCGTCTCGTGCGTGATCTTGTCGGCGGCGCGCTCGGCGCCGTCGATGTGCTGCGCGTGCATCTCGAGCTCGCTGAACGAGTTGATCATGACCGCGAGCTCGCGGCTGCCCTCGACGATGCGCTCCGCGTGCGCGTTGAACAGCTCGAAGAACCGCCCTTCCTGGGGCATCAAGCGACCGAGCATGGCTTCCTCCGCAGCGGCGGATTGTAATGTTTCTGGCCGAAGTGTTTCGGCCTTTATTCCCGGAACTGCAATCCCAGGGATGTCAGCCTGTCGATGTCGGCCTGCGTGAAGCTCCACTCTTTGAGCGCCTGCGCGCCGCCTTCGCCCCGCTCGGGCGGCGCGCGCCGCACCTTGGCGGGCGTACGCGAGAAGCGCGGAGCGGGGGCGGGCTGCTCGACCCCGGCGACGGAGATGAAGTTCTTCCGCGCGACATTATGCGCGTGCCCGCGCGCTTCGCTGAAGCTGAGCACGGGCGCGAAGCACGCGTCCGATCCCTCGAACACGGCGCACCATTCGTCGCGCGTCTTCGACTTGAAGAGGGCCGTGAAGCGCTCGCGCAGCTTCGGCCAGCCCTTGCGGTCGTTCTGCGCGGGCAGGCTCTCGTCCTCCAGGCCGAGCCTTCTCAGCAGGTCCTCGTAGAACTTGGCTTCGATCGAGCCGATGGAGACGTGCCGTCCGTCCTTCGTCTCGTAGACGTCGTACCAGGGCGCCCCGGAATCGAGGATGTTGGCGCCGCGCTCCTCGGTCCAGCGCTTGGCGTGCAGGAAGCCGGAGAACATCGCCGCCAGCAGGGAAGCGCCTTCCGTCATCGCCGCGTCCACGACCTGGCCCTTGCCCGAGGCGCGCGCCTCGATGAGCGCGCACGCAATGCCGAAGCCGAGCAGCATGCCGCCCCCGCCGAAGTCGCCGACGAGGTTGAGCGGCATCACCGGCGCCTCGCCCTTGCGCCCGAAGGCGTTCAGCACGCCGGCGAGCGCGATGTAGTTGATGTCGTGGCCGGCGCGCGCGGCGAGCGGTCCGTCCTGGCCCCAGCCGGTCATGCGGCCGTAGACGAGCTTCGGGTTGCGCGCGAGCAGGACTTCTGGCCCGAGGCCGAGGCGCTCCATGACGCCGGGTCGAAAGCCCTCGATCAAGGCGTCCGATTTTTGTACCAGGGCGGAAACGGCTTCCGCCGCGGTGGGGGCCTTGAGATCGAGCGTGACGGAGCGCTTGCCGCGCATCATCACGTCCATCCAGCGCTCGCGCTTCAAGCCGAGGTCCGAGGTCGACGCGCGGTCGACCAGGATGACATCGGCGCCCATGTCGGCGAGCAGCATCCCGGCGAAGGGCCCGGGGCCGATCGCTTCGAACTCGAGAACCCGGATGCCGGCGAGAGGACCCAAGGCCCCTCAGCTCAAGCCCATGGCTTCGGGTATGACCTCAGGCCATCCCCAAGGCGGCCTCGACGTCGCGGATCATCGAGACCAGCCGCGGTCCGATGTCGTCATCGAGCTGGCCCTTCTTCAGCATGAAAGCGGGCACGGTGCAGTTGAAGGTGACGATTTCGCCGTCAACCGTGCGCCGCATCGGCGCGCCGGCCGCATGCACCTCGCGGCGGATCTCGCCCTGCGAAGTGCAGAAGCCGCGCGAGCGGATGTCCTCGATCGACTTGTCGATCTGCGGTTTGTACTTTTTCAGGAGCTCGGGCTCCTTCACCTTCATCTGGTTGAGCAGCGCCTCGCGCTCGGGCGGGGTGCAGGCATACAGGAACGCGCGCCCGATGACCGATTGGGCGATCGGCACCGAGGTGCCAATGTCGGGAAGCGAGGTGAGGCTGCCGCTGCGGCAGGTCTCGACGTAGACCACGCTCAGCCGGTCGCGCATGCCGAGCGAGACCGAGCCGTTCGCGTAGTCGGCGAGCTCCTTCATAAAGGGCCGCGCGATCTGGCGTATGCTCATCGAGGCGAGCAGCGGGTAGCCGATCGACAGCACCGCCGAGCCGAGCTGGTACTTGCCCAGGCGCATGTTGTGGCGCAGATACCCCAGCTTGGTCAGCGTGTACGTGAGCCGCGACACCGTGGGCTTGGGGAGGCCGGTACGCACCGAGATTTCCTTGTTGCCGAGCATCGGCTCGGGGGGCGTGAAGCAGCGCAGCACTTCGAGCCCGCGCGCGAGCGTGGTCGCGAATTGCCGGTCGCCCTCGTGCTCGTAGCTGTGCGGCGGGGGAGGGGAAAGCGTGGCACCGGGTTCGGACGCGCCCATGACAATCTCCGGGAGTGGAAGGAAGCTGCTGTTTCGATATTCTGTCCGCCGCACTCGCGTGTCAACTTAGTCGTATCAAATTTCACATAGCGAAACCTCGATGAATAAGTCCTTGTTTGATCTCAGTGGCAAAGTGGCGCTGATCACCGGCTCGACGCGCGGCATCGGCAAGTCGATGGCCGAAGAGCTCGCGCACGCCGGCGCCAAAGTCGTCGTGTCGAGCCGCAAGGCGGAGGCCTGCGAGGCGGTGCGCGCCGAATTCGAAAAGCAGGGCTACGAGGTGCTCGCGCGCCCCTGCAACGTGTCGCGCAAGGAAGAGCTGCAGGCGCTCGTCGACGCGACAATGGCGAAGTGGGGCAGGATCGACGTGGCGATCGCGAACGCCGCCTCCAACCCCTATTACGGCCCGCTCACGCAGATTCCCGATGACGCCTTCGACAAGGTCTACCTGAACAACGTGAAGAGCGTGCTCTGGCTCGCCGCTTGCACCCTGCCGGGGATGGCCGAGCGCGGCGGGGGCAGCTTCATCAGCGTGGGCTCGATCGGCGGCATCAAGGCGAATACCGTCATCGGCGCCTACGGCATCTCCAAGGCGGCCGACCACCATCTCGTGCGCAATCTCGCCGCCGAGTGGGGGCCCAAGAACGTGCGCGTGAACGCCATCGCGCCGGGGCTCATCAAGACCGAGTTCGCACGCGCGCTGTGGGAGGACGAAAAGCGCCGGAAGGAGCGCGAGGCGCTCACCCCGCTCAGGCGCCTCGGCGTGCCGCGCGACATCGGCGGCATCGCGGTGTTTCTCGCTTCCGACGCGGCCGCCTTCGTGACCGGCCAGACGATCGTCGCCGACGGCGGCGTGACCGTCGTCTAGGCGATTGACGCGCCTCGAATCGATTCTCTACAGTAGCGAACACTCCGAGGGAGGGAGCATGGCCGAGGCGAAAATCCTCCGTGTGCGCGTTGACGCCGGGCGCTGCCAGGGTCACAACCGGTGCTGCGCGCTCGCGCCGGAGCTTTTCGAGGCGGACGAGCTCGGCAACGCGAAAGTGAAGGGCGAGGGCAAGGTGTCGCCGGAGCTGGAGACGAAGGCGCGCCTCGCGGTCGCCAACTGTCCCGAGCACGCGGTGAGGATCTCCCATGACTAAGCATCCGCCGGTCAACGACTGGGGCACGGACTTCGATCATCGCGATTCGCGCTGGATCGAGGATCCGTTTCCGATCTGGGCCGACCTGCGCGGGCGCTGTCCGGTGGCGCACTCCAAGCGCTTCGAGGACGGTGCGTACTTTGCCTCCCGCTACGCGGACGTGCGCGAGATTGCCTACGACAGCGAGCATTTCTCCTCGCGCCGCGTCATCGTGCGCGAGAAGAAGATCCCGACGCAGCCGGCGCCGCCGATCACCTCCGATCCGCCCGAGCACACGCCGGCGCGCAAGATCCTGCTGCCGCCGTTCACGCCGCAGGCGATCGCGAAGATCGAGCCGCACACCCGCGCCATCTGCCGCGAGCTGCTCGACGCGATCGAGGCCAAGGGCAGCGCCTGCGACGCCGCGGTCGACTACGCGCAGCACATCCCGGTGCGCGTGATCGCGCACATGCTCGGCGTACCCGAGGACGATGGCGACAAGTTCCGCGAGTGGATCCACCTCATTCTCGAGGTCGGCATCAGCGACGAGTCGGTCATCATGCCGGCGCTCAGCGAGATGAGCATGTACTTCGGCGCGGAAATCCAGAAGCGCGCCGCCAACCCGGGCGATGACCTGATCAGCTTCCTCATGAAGGCGCGCATCGACGGCCAGCCGCTTACGCCGCCGCACATCATCGGCTCGCTTCGGCTCCTCCTGATCGCGGGCATCGACACGACCTGGAGCGCGATCGGCGCGAGCCTCTGGCATCTCGCCACGCATGCCGAGGACCGGCGCCGCCTCGCCGCGGACGACGCGCTCATGCCCACGGCCATCGAGGAGTTCCTGCGCGCCTATGCGCCGGTGACGATGGCGCGCGAAGTGGTGAAGGAAACGACCGTCGGCGGCTGCACTTTCCGGGAGAAGGGGCAGGTGCTGCTCTCATTCCCGGCGGCCAACCGCGATCCGGAGATGTTTCCGGACGCCGATCGCGTCCTGATCGACCGCGCCGAGAACCGCCATGCCGCGTTCGGCCTCGGCCGCCACCGGTGCCTCGGCTCGAACCTCGCGCGCATGGAGATGCAGGTCGCGATCAGCGAGTGGCTCGCGCGCTTCCCCGAATTCCGCCTCGCCGAGGGTGCGCGAGTGACCTGGTCCGAGGGCACGGTGCGGGGCCCGCGTCGCTTGCCGGTGATGCTGGGCTGATCGGATGAAAAAACTCCTTGCCGCAGCGCTGATCGCACCCTGTCTCGCCCTTGCGCAGGGCTATCCGTCAAAGCCGGTGCGCGTGATCGTTCCCTATCCAGCGGGGGGCATCGTCGACCTGATGGCGCGCGCGGTGACCGACGGTTTGGCCGCGCGCCTCGGCCAGCCGGTGATCGTGGAAGCGAAGCCCGGGGCCGACGCGAGCATCGGCACCGATGCGGTCGCGAAAGCGGAGCCCGATGGGCACACGCTGCTGCTCGCCACTCTCGCGCTCGCGGTCAACCCGCACTTGAGCAAGGTGCCTTGGCATCCGGTGAACGATTTCGAGGGGGTTGCGCACGTCGGCGTGGTGGCGAACATCGCCGCGGTGACTCCATCGCTCGGCGTGAAGGACCTGAAATCCTTCGTGGCGCTCGCGAAATCGCGCCCCGGGCAGATCAACTACATGAACCCGGGCAACGGGGCCTCCCAGCACGTGAGCGCCGAGCTGCTGCAGCAGGTGAACGACATCCGGCTTACGGCAATTCCCTACAAGGGCGTGCCGCCGGCGATCCCGGATTTTCTCGCCGGCACCGTGCCCTTCGGCTTCTTCCCGTTCGCCGTCATCGCGCCGCACATCCGCTCCGGCAAAGCGCAGGCCATCGCGATCGCCTCGCCCGTGCGCCACAAGCAGTTTCCCGATCTTCCGACCATGGCGGAGCAGGGCTTCGAGAGCTCGCAGGTGAACTCCTTCTACGCGTTCGTCGCGCCGAAAAGGACGCCACGCGCCGTGATCGAGCGCCTGAACAAGGAAATCAACGCGGTGCTCGCGAGCGAGGAGGCGATCGCCAAGGTCGACAAGTTTGGCGGCACGGTGATCGCCGGCTGGACGCCCCAGCGGACCACGAAGCTGATCGCCGATGAATACGCGCGCTGGGCGGACGTGGTGCGCAAGGCGGGGCTGGAAGCGAAGTAATTCCGTGTCGGAACTGCTCAAGCGCACGGACCGCCTCTGGAGCGGGCAGGCGAGCACGGCCGAGCCCGACTACCATCCCTTCGGCGGGCCGCGGTTGCTGGAAGAGCTCGCGCCCGGCATCGCCTTCTACAAGGCGTTCGTCAACGTCACGGCGGTGCAAACGGGCGAGGGGCTCGTGCTCGTCGATACCGGCTCCTACCATCCAAAATCGCACAAGCTCTCGTTCGATGCGGTGCGCGCCTGGAAGGGCGAGCGCGTGCACGCCGCCGTCTACACGCATGGCCACGTCGACCACGCCTACGGCTTGCCGCCTTTCCTTGAGGAAGCGAAGACGCGCGGCTGGCAGGCGCCGCGCATCGTCGGCCACGTGAACGTGCTGCCGCGCATGCAGCGCTACGTCGAGACCGCGGGCTACAACTCGGTCATCAACGCGCGGCAATTCGCCGTGCCGACCGAATGGCCGGTCCGGTTCCAGGCGCCGACGGAAACCTACGCGGACCGGCTCGAGCTCGAGATCGGCGGCACGCGCTTCGAGCTGCACCACGCGAAGGGCGAAACCGACGATCACACCTGGGTGTGGATGCCGCAGACCAAGACGCTCTGCACCGGAGATCTTTTCATCTGGGCGGCGCCGAACGCCGGCAATCCCCAGAAGGTGCAGCGCTATGCGCTCGAGTGGGCGCGGGCCCTGCGCGAGATGGCGGCGCTGGGGCCCGAATTGCTCCTTCCCGGCCACGGCCTGCCGATCGCCGGCGCGGCTCGCGTGCGCGAAGCCCTCACCGACACGGCAGCCTATCTCGAGTCGCTCGTGCGCCAGACCCTCGAGCGGCTGAATGCGGGCGAGACCGTCTATCAGATTCTCGATGCGGTGCGGCCGCCGGCCGAGCTGGAAGCAAAGCCCTACCTGCGGCCCGTCTACGACGAGCCGCAATTCATCGTGCGCAACCTCTGGCGCTGCTACGGCGGCTGGTATAGCGGCGTGCCGAGCGAGCTCAAGCCCGCGCCCCGCGCGGCGCTCGCAGCAGAGGTGGTCTCGCTCGCGGGCGGGCTGGACAAGCTCCTCGAGCGCGCCCGGTCGCTGCACCAGGCGGGCGACGCCCGGCTCGCGGCGCACCTGGTCGACTGGGCGGTCGAGGCCGAGCCGGGCAGCCGCGAGGCGCATGCATTGCGGGCCGCGGTCTACCGGGCCCTGGTGGAATCCTCGAGCTCCACCATGTCCAAGGGAATTTACGGGGCTGCGGCGCGCGAATCCGGCCAGTGGCGCGACGTTTGAAACGCGCAGGCCCGGAAGCCCTCCGGGCAACGCGGTAGCAGTACACTTTCGGCTTCCCCGGAGGGATCATGGATCTCAACTATTCCCAGGAAGAATCGGCGTTCCGCGACGAGGTTCGCAGCTGGCTTAACGCCAACCTTCCCAAGAGCCTGCGCGACAAGGTCGCCAACTACGAGGAGCTCGGACGCGAAGACCTGCTCGGCTGGCACCGCATCCTCGCCAAGAAAGGCTGGGTCGCGCCGGCCTGGCCCAAGGAGTTCGGCGGCACGGGCTGGAACGTGGTGCAGCGCTACATCTTCGAGGAGGAGCTCGGCTACGTCGGCAGCCCTCCGCTCATTCCGTTCGGCCTCGCGATGTGCGGGCCGGTGCTGCTGCGCTTTGGCACCGACGCGCAGAAAAAGCGCTTCCTGCCGCGCATCTACAACGGCGATGATTTCTGGTGCCAGGGCTATTCCGAGCCGGGCTCGGGCTCCGACCTCGCCTCGCTGAAAACGAAGGCGGAGAGAAAAGGGGACCATTACATCGTCAACGGCCAGAAGATCTGGACCACGCTCGGGCATTTCGCCGACTGGATCTTCTGCCTCGTGCGCACCGACTCGAACATGTCGAAGAAGCAGGAGGGCATCTCGTTCCTGCTCATCGACATGAAAACGCCCGGCATCACGGTGCGCCCGCTCATCCTCATGGACGGCGGTCACGAGGTGAATGAGGTGTTCTTCGACGACGTGAAGGTGCCGGTCGAGAATCTCGTGTTCGAGGAGGGCAAGGGCTGGACGGTGGCCAAGTACCTGCTCGGCCACGAAAGGATGGGCACGGGCCGCATCGGCGCCTCCAAGCGCGAGTTGGCGAAGCTAAAGCAGTTCGCCGCGACGCAGACGGGCGACGACGGCCGGCCGCTCACCGAGGACCCGCGCTTTCGCGACAAGCTGACGCGCGTCGAAGTGGAACTGATGGCGCTCGAGATCACCAACCTGCGCTTTCTCGACCAGATGCGGCGCACCAACCAGCCGCCGGGCGCGGATGTCTCGATGCTCAAGATCAAGGGTACCGAGATCCAGCAGGCGCTGACCGAGCTCTCGATGCAGGCAGTCGGGCCGATGGCGCAGCCCTTCAAGGCCGTGAACGGCGAGGCGTTCGACGAATTCACCGCCGGCCTCGCGCCGCGCTACTGCAACTTCCGCAAGACCACGATCTATGCGGGCTCGAACGAGATCCAGCGCAACATCATCTCGAAGATGACGCTGGGGCTCTAGGAGGCACCATGAACTTCGACTACAACGAGGAGCAGCAGCTCCTGGCGGATTCGGTCCGCCGCTTTCTCTCCAAGGACTACGGCTTCGAGGAAAGAAAGAAGATCGTTCATTCCAAGGAAGGCTGGAGCGACAAGGTCTGGTCCACGATGGCCGAGATGGGCCTCACCGGCATCCCGTTCTCGACCGAGTTCGGCGGCTTTGGCGGCGGCGCCGTGGACCTGATGGGCGTGATGGAGGCGGCGGGCGAGGCGCTCCTGGTCGAGCCCTATCTCGCGACGCTGATGGCGGGCCAGCTCGTCGCGCGCGCGGGGAGCGATGCGCAGAAGAAGGCGATCCTCCCCGGCGTCGTCGAAGGCAAGACCAAGCTCGCTTTTGCGCAAACCGAGAAGGGCGCGCGCTACAACCTCGCCAAAGTCGGCGCGAAGGCGAAGAAGGCAGGCTCAGGCTGGGAGATCACGGGCGAGAAGGTGGTGGTGCTCGGCGCGCCCGCAGCCGAGCTGCTGGTCGTCTCGGCCGGCACGGACAAGGGGTTGTCGCTTTTCGTGGTCGATGCAAGGAAAGCGAAAATCAAGCCCTACCTCACGCTCGATGAGCAACGCGCGGGCGACGTGTCGTTCTCCGGCACGCCCGCCGAGCTGCTCGGCGCCGAAGGCAAGGCGCTTGCCGCGATCGAGGAGGTTGTCGATTTCGGCACCGCGCTCATCTGCGCCGAAGCCGTCGGCGCGATGAAGTTCGCGTGCGACACGACGCTGGAATATTTGAAGACGCGCAAGCAGTTCGGCGTGCCGATCGGCACCTTCCAGGCCCTGCAGCATCGCATGGTCGACATGTACGTCGCCTACGAGCAGGCGCGCTCGATGGCCTGCCTCGCCTGCTCCAAGATGGACACGCATGCGGACGCAAAAGACCGCGCCCGCGCCATCTCGGCGGCGAAAATCAAGGTCGCCGACAACTGCCGGCACGTGAGCCAGGAATCGATCCAGCTGCACGGCGGCATGGGCATGACCGAGGAGCTGAAGGTGAGCCACACCTTCCGGCGCCTCACCATGATCGCCCAGCAGTTCGGCGACGCCGAGCACCATCTCGGCCGCTTCGCCCTGCTGGACAAATAGCGCATGGCGCAGAACAAGGCGTGGACGGTCGCGGGCTTCCCGACGGGGGCGCTCAGCGAGAGCAACTTCAAGCTGGTCGAGTCGGCGACCGTAGCGCCGAAGGAGGGCGAAGTGCTGGTGAAGAACCTCTGGCTTTCGCTCGACCCTTACATGCGCGGGCGCTTGTCGCAGTCGAAAAGCTACGTCAAAGGCGTCGAGATCGGCGACGTCATGACCGGCGAGACGGCGGGCGAGGTCGTCGAATCGAAGCATCCGAAGTTCAAGCCCGGCGACAAGGTCACCGCGCCCTCGGGATGGCAGCTCTACTGGACCGGCAACGGCGACCTGGTCAACAAGGTGGACGCCTCGAAAGTGCCGCTCTCCTACTTCCTCGGCAGCCTCGGCATGCCCGGGCGCACCGCGTACTTCGGGATGAAGGACATCCTCCAGCCCAAGGCGGGCGAGACCGTGGTGGTCTCCGCGGCCTCCGGCGCCGTGGGCAGCGTGGTCGGCCAGCTCGCCAAGGCCTGGGGCGCGCGCGCCGTCGGCATTGCCGGCGGCAAGGCGAAGTGCGATTACGTGGCGAAGGACCTCGGCTTCGACGCCTGCGTCGACTACAAGGCCGGCAACCTCGCCGCAGACCTCAAGGCCGCGTGCCCGAAGGGCATCGACTGCTATTTCGAGAACGTCGGCGGCAAGATCCTCGACACCGTGCTGACCTTGATGAACGTGAAGTCGCGCATTGCGGTCTGCGGCCTGATTTCCGACTACAACGCGACCGAGCCCTACGGCGTGAAGATGTTCCGCTCCATTCTCGTCAATCGGATCAAGGTGCAGGGCCTGATCGTGTTCGACTGGCTCGAGCGCTACCCCGAGGGCAACAAGGCGCTGCAGGACCTCGCCGCGGCGGGCAAGCTGAAGACGCGCGAGTCCGTCCTCGAAGGCATCGAGCAGGCGCCCAAGGGCCTCGTCGGCCTGCTCAAGGGCGAGAATTTCGGCAAGCAGCTGGTCAAACTAGCGTAGGGAGAATCCATGATCGAGCTCTACACGTGGCCGACGCCAAACGGCCACAAGGTCCACATCATGCTCGAGGAAACGGGCACGCCTTACAACGTGCACCCGATCGACATCGGCGCGGGCGACCAGTTCACGCCCGAGTTCCTCAAGATCTCGCCCAACAACAAGATGCCGGCGATGGTCGACACCGACGGACCGGACGGCAAGCCGTTCGCGCTCGCCGAGTCGGGCGCAATGCTCTTCTACCTCGCCTCCAAGACCGGCAGGTTCCTGCCCTCGGACCTGCGCAAGAAGTGGCAGGTGATGCAATGGGTGATGTTCCAGATGGGGCACATCGGCCCGATGCTCGGGCAGGCGCACCATTTCCTCGGCTATGCGCCCGAGAAGATCGAGTACGCGATGAACCGCTACAAGAACGAGGCGAACCGCCTCTACATGGTCGTCGACCGGCGCCTGAAGGAATCGAAATACCTCGCGTGCGAGGAGTACACCATCGCCGACATGGCCACCGTGCCCTGGCTGCGCTTTCCCGAGCGGCAAGGCGTGAACATCGACGAGTTCCCGGCGCTGAAGAAATGGCGCGACGCGATCCTCGCGCGGCCCTCCGTGCAGAAAGCGATGCAGGTTCTCGCCGACCGCCGCCGCACCGAGATGACGCCGCAACAGAAGGAGAACCTCTTCGGCGCGACGCAATATGCTAAGCGGTAAGGTCGCCTGGATTACCGGCGGCGGTTCCGGAATCGGCCTGGCCGGCGCCGAGGAGTTGCTGAAGGCAGGCGCACGCGTCGTGATTTCAGGCAGAACGGAAAAAACAAACAAAGAAGCGGAAAAGAAACTTCAAGCCCTCGGTGACGCCGAGGCGATCAGGCTCGATGTCGCCGACAAGAAAGCGGTGAACGCCGCCGCCGCCGACATCGAGAAGCGCCACGGCCGAATCGACATCCTGGTCGCGAGCGCCGGCACCAACATCGCCGGCAACCAGCGCAACTTCAAGAACATGACCCAGGAGGGCTGGGACGACGTCGTCGCCATCAACCTGAACGGGCTCTTCTACTGCAACCACGCGGTCATTCCCGGCATGCGCAAGAGGAAGGACGGCCTCATCATCAACATCGCCTCCTGGGCCGGGCGCTACGCGAGCGCGCTCACGGGGCCTGCCTACAACGCGACCAAGCGCGCGGTGATCGCGGTCTCCGAGTCGATCAACATGGAAGAGTGCATGCACGGTATCCGCGCCTGCTCGATCCTGCCAGGCGAGGTGGCCACGCCGATCATGGAAAAGCGCCCGGTGCCGCCCTCGACAGAGGAGCGCGAGCGCATGGCGCAGGCCGAGGATCTCGGCCGGGCGATCCTCTTCGTCGCGACGATGCCCGCGCGCACCTGCGTCAACGAGCTGGTCATCGCGCCGACCTGGAACCGCTTCTACGTCGGCGGCCTGGAAGCACCGAAGTAGAGTCTTGCTCCTCGCCCGCGTTTTCCTGCCGTTCGTCGCGGGCTACTACATCTCGTATTCGTACCGGTCGCTAAACGCGATTCTCGGTCCGCGCATCGCCGCCGAGTTCGGCCTGAACGCCGCCGACCTCGGCCTGCTCACGAGCGTCTACTTCCTCGGCTTCGGCCTGGTGCAAATCCCCTGCGGCGTGCTCCTCGACCGCTACGGCCCGGCGCGGGTCGATGCGGTGCTGCTCGTGCTCGCCGCGTGCGGCGCGGCGCTCTTTGCGAGCGCGCATTCGTTCCCGGCGCTGGTGCTGGGACGAGCCCTGATCGGCATCGGCGTCTCGGTCTGCCTCATGGCCACGTTCCAGGCGTTCGTGCTGTGGTATCCGCTCGAGCGCATCGCGCGCCTAAACGCGAGCGCGTTCGCCACCGGCATCCTCGGCGCGATCACGGTGTCCGTGCCGCTCGAAGCGGCGCTCGAGGTGATGCACTGGCGCGCGATCGGATGGGTGCTCGCCGCCATCACGCTCGCGGCAAGCGCCGCGCTGTGGTGCGCGGTTCCGGCGCGCGCGCGCGAGGCGCCGCGCGATTCGCTCGCGGCTGCGCTCGGCGGCGTGCGCGCGCTCCTTGGCGACGCGGTCTTTCGCCGCACGGCGGTCATGATCGGCTGCAGCCAGTTCGCCGCCGTCTCGCTCTCGACGCTCTGGATCGCCACGTGGCTGCGCGATGTGGCGGGCTATGGCCGCAGCGAGGTCGCGCAAGCGCTCTTCCTGGTCGCGCTCGGCCTCATGGCGGGTTACCTCGTCCTCGGCCGCGCGGCCGATGCCCGCGCCCGGGACGGGCGCTCCGTGGTGCCGCTTGTTGCCGGCTGCATCGCCCTATCCTCGGCCTGCCTGCTGCTTCTTGCCCTGGGCGTGACGACGGGCGCGCTCGCGCTCTGGGTGATCTTCATCTTCGCTTCCAGCGCCGCCGTGCTCAGCTATTCGATTCTCGCGCGGCGCTATCCGAAGGAGATGGCGGGGCGCGTCAACACGGCGCTCAATACCTTCGCGTTCCTCGGCATGTTCCTCGGCCAGTGGATCGCCGGCCTCATCCTCAGCCGCTGGCCGCCCACCGCCGGCGGCTACGATCCCGAGGCCTACCGCTGGGCGCTCGGCGTGCTGTGGCTGGTGCAGCTCGCAGGGCTCGCCTGGTTCTGGCGCGGCCGCAAGTTACTCGCCTAGGCGCGCGGCTCGAGGCTCCGGAAGGTGCCGATGGCCTTGGCGACGAGTTCGCCCGCCTCGTCGCGCACTTCGCCCTCGCAGAAGATCGTCGATTTGCCGGCCTTCGCCACGCGGCCCTCGGCGCGCATGAGACCCTTCGCCGTGCCGATGAACTGCGCCGAGAGGTCGATCGTCATGATCGAGCGCGGCGGGTCGTACAAGGTCCGAGCCGCCATCGAGAGCGTGATGTCGAGGAGCGACAGGATGCAGCCGCCGTGCACCGTGCCCCAGCTCGTGGTGAATTCGGGCTTGATCTCGAGCGAGAGGCGCGCGCCGCCCTTGTCGAGCGAATCGATTGTCACGCCGAGATGCTCGGCGAAGCGGATCTTCTTGACGAACTCGGCGACTTCCGGGGAAACGGCGGCCATCTAGATCAGCATTGCGCCGCCATCGACCGAGATGGCTTCGCCCGTGATGTGGCGCGAGGCGTCCGAGGCGAGCAGCACGGCGAGCCCCTTCAGGTCTTCCGGCCCGCCGAGCCGGCGCGTCGGGGTCGCCTTGCGCATCGTTTCGCCGAAGGCGTCGAGCGTGGCGCGCGTCAGTTTCGAGGGGAAAAAGCCCGGGCAGATCGCGTTCACGGTGATGCCGTGCTCGCCCCACTCGGCGGCGAGCTGCTTGGTGAGCCCGACCACGCCGTGCTTGGTGGCGTTGTAGGACACCGTGCGCACCACCGCCGGGTCGCTCGCATAGAGTCCCGCCGTGGATGCGACGTTGATGATGCGGCCGGACTTCGCCGGGATCATCGCTTTCTTCGCCGCCTGCTGCGAAAGGATGAAGGTGCCCAACAGGTTGAGGCTGATTAGCTTGTCCCAGGCTTCGAGCGGGTGGTCCTCCGCGGGCGCGCCCCAGACGGCGCCCGCGTTGTTGACGAGGATGTCCACCCGGCCGAGCTTGGCCAGCATCCGGTCGAAGGCCGCCGGCAGGGTCTCGCGCTTGCCCACGTCGCAGGCGAACGCGTGCGCCGTGATGCCCTGCTTGCCGAGGTGCTCGGCCGCATGATCGAGCTCGTCCTGCTTGCGCGCGGTGATCGCGACCTTCGCGCCCATCTCGCCCAACGCCTCGGCGATCTGCAGGCCCAGGCCCCGTGAGCCGCCGGTCACGATGGCGGCACGGCCCGAAAGATCGAAAAGCCTCTTGACACTCATTTGCTCTTCCCTAGTACCCTTGGGAAAAAATGCAGGGACCTCCATGGTAGCAACCCGGCCGCTCTACACGCGCGCGCAGCTCGAGCGCATGCTCGCGCCGCGCTCGATCGCCATCGTCGGCGCCTCGCCCCGCGCCGCCTCCTTCGGCGTGAGGACGCTGGAGAACCTGGCGCACTTCAAGGGCTGCGTTTATCCGGTGAACGCCAAGTACAAGGAGGTCGGCGGGCGCGCCTGCTACGCCTCGCTCGCCGAGCTGCCCGAGAAGCCGGATTGCGTCGTGCTCGTGGTGCCGCGCGAAGTGGTCGAGCAGTCCATCAAGGAGGCGGCAGCCGTCGGCGCGGGCTCGGTCATTGTCTACGCCTCCGGCTATGGCGAAATGGCGCACCAGGACGCAGGCGTGGCCCAGCAGCGCCTAGTGGAAATCGCGCGTGCGGCGCGCATGCCCATCCTCGGGCCCAACTGCATGGGCCTCGTCAATCACGGGCTCGGCGCCGGCATGACCTTCATTCCCGAGTATTCGAAGATGCCGCGGCGCACCGGCCCGATTGCGTTCGTGAGCCAGTCGGGGGCGCTCGGCTACTGCCTCGCGCAGGCCGCCGAGCGGGGCCTGGGCTATCGCTATTTCGCCTCGGCCGGCAACTCGGCCGACGTCGATATTGCCGATCTGATCGGCGCCATGGCGGGCGACGACGACGTGCGCGCGATCGCCTGCCTCTTCGAGGGGTTGCCCGACGCGCGCCGGCTTCTCGAGGCGGGCGAGCGGGCGCGCTCGGCCGGCAAGCCCGTCATCGTCTACAAGCTCGGCGTGAGCGACGACGGCGCGGCCGCGGCGCGTTCCCACACCGGCTCGCTCGCCGGCTCGGCCGAGGCTTTCCGCGCGCTTTTCGACCGGGCGGGCTTCGTGCAGGTGGACGACTACGAGGCGCTCGTCGAGTATGCGAAGTTCTTTGCCGCCGCTGGCAAGCCGCTTGCGAGGGGAGTCGCGGTGGTCTCGGGCTCGGGCGGCGCCGGCATCATCGCCGCCGATATGGCCGCGCGCCACGGCGTGCCGATGCCGCAGCCGGGCGAGCAGGCGACCTCGGTGCTGAAAAGCATCGTTCCGGAGTTCGGCGCGGCGCGCAATCCGTGCGATCCGACCGGCCAGGTGCTCTCCGTACCCGAGTCCTACGACAAGTGCTGCCGCGCGCTGATGGGCGATCCGCAGTACGGCGTCCTGCTTTGCATCATGAGCGTGTCCTCGCACGAGACGGGCACCATGCGCGCCGCTCGCATCGCGACGCTCGCGCGCGAGCAGCCCAAGCCGATCGCCGTGGTGTGGGTCTCGGAATGGCTGCAGGGGCCGGGCTCGCAGCAATACGAGTCGGATGACCGCGTGGGCTTTTTCCGGTCGCTGGACCGCTGCTACGCCACCATCGCCGCCTGGCAACGCTGGCATCAGGGCGGATCGGCCAACCCTGCCAGGGTTTCCAGGAAAGTCGATTTCAAATTCGATAAAAAAATTCTCGGGGAAAGAGAAGCAAAAACGGTCCTCGGGAAATACGGCATCAAGTCCGCCCCCGAGCGCCAGGCAAAGAACGCGGACGAGGCCGTGAAGGCGGCCAGCGAGCTCGGCTATCCGGTCGTGCTCAAGGCCGATGGCGACATCGAGCACAAGACAGAGGCGGGGGCGGTGAAGCTGGATCTGCGCGACGAGGCCGCCTTGCGCGCAGCCTGCGGCGCGATGACCGCGGCCAGGAATGGCTTTCTCGTCCAGCAGATGGTGAAGGGCGGCGTGGAGCTGGTCGTCGGCATCAAGCGCGATCCGCAATGCGGCCCGGTACTGCTCGTGGGCCTGGGCGGCGTGCTGGTGGAGGTCCTGCGCGACACGGCGCTCGCGCTTGCGCCCGTGGGCAAGGCGGAGGCGCGGCGCATGCTGCAGGGACTCAAGGGCTTCAGGCTGCTGCAGGGCTATCGCGGCGCGCCGGCCGCGGATCTCGACGCGGTGTGCGATGCGATCGCGCGCATCTCCGAGTTTGCCGCCGATCATGCCGATGCGGTCGAGGAAATCGACGTCAACCCGCTGCTCGCCCGGCCCGACGGCGCCGTCGCGCTCGACGCGCTCATCGTGCTTCGCAAGCCTTGATCGCCGGCACGCATCACTGGCCCGCGCAGGAGCGGGTGACCTACGGAAAGCCGGCCGAGCAGGCTTTGTCCGAAGAAGTGTCAAGAGCAAAAGCGGACAGAATCTTCGTCACCACCACTCGTTCGATCACGAACGGCGCGCTGGTGGCGCGCATCGTGGAGAGCCTCGGCAAGAAGTTTGCCGGCAAGCTCGATGGCATCGCTGCGCACAGCCCGCGCGAAGCGGTGATCGCCGGGGCCGAGGCGCTGCGCGCCTCCAACGCCGACCTGGTCGTCGCGGTGGGCGGCGGCTCGGTGATCGACGCGACCAAGGTCATGCTGCTCGCGCTCTGGCGCGGCGCGCGCGACCCGGCGGCGCTCTCCGCGCTTGCGGGAACGCGCGGCAGCGCCTCGAACGAGGCGAGCGCCTGGAACGCCGATCCCCAAGCGCTGCGCATGATCGCAGTGCCCACCACGCTCTCGGCGGCCGAGTTCTTCCCGAGCGCCGGCGTCACGGACATGCAGCGGCACGTGAAGCAGTCCTACTTCCACCCGCTCGTCGTGCCCAAGGCGGTGATCCTCGATCCGGCGGCCACGCTCGAGACGCCGATGGAGCTCCTCCTTTCCACCGGCATGCGCGCGGTGGACCATGCGGTCGAGGGCTGGTGCTCGGTGAAGACCGCTCCGATGGCAGACGCGGCGAATCGGGAGGCGATGAGGCTCCTCTTTTTGTCCTTAAAAAGCATAAAACACAAGCCGGAAGATCTCGAAGCGCGGTCTCTCGCACAGCACGGCATGTGGCTGACGCGGCTCGCCTCCATGGCCGGCATTCCCAACGGCGCGAGCCACGGCCTCGGCTACCTGCTGGGCGGCGGCTACGGCGTGCCGCACGGCATCACGTCCTGCGTGACGCTTCCGCCGGTCATGGAATGGAATGCCGGGGTGAACGGCGAGCGCCAGAAGGAGGTCGCCGCGGCCTTCGGCGGGGCCGGTCAGCCGGCAGGCGCGGTATTGAGAAAGTTCGTGGCCGAGCTCGGCCTGCCGACGCGCATCCGCGACGTCGGCGTGAAGAGGGAAGCGCTGCCGAAGATCGCGGCGAGCTGGGACGGCACCGGCCCGATCGCCACCAACCCGCGCAAGGTGAACGGCAAAGACGATTTGCTCCGGATCCTCGAGTCGGCCTGGTGAGGAAAACGGCGGAGCGCAGCTATCGACTGGTCAGCCTGACCTCGGTCGGCGTGGTGCTCGCGGCCTGGCTTGTCGCCAGCGCGCTGGGGGTGCTCGATCCGAACCGCCTGCCGCCCGCGCAGACGCTGGCGAGCGCCGTTGCCGAGCTCGTGCAGCACGGCTATTCCGGCAAGCCTTTCTGGCTGCAGATCGCCGCTTCGATGGGGCGCGCCCTCGCCGGGTTCGTGATCGCGGTGCTGGTCGGCGTGCCGGTGGGCATCTTCATCGGGTCGAGCCGGATGTTCGACGCGGTGGTTTCGCCTTTCCTTGCTTTCATCCGGCCAATTCCGCCAATTGCGTTCGTGCCGCTCTTCGTCTTCTACTTTGGCATCGGCGAGCTCTCGAAGATCGCGCTCATCTTCCTGACCTCGTTCCTGTACATGACGGTGAGCGCCGCCTCGGGCGTGCGCTCGGTGCCGGAGGACCTGCTGCTCGCCTCGCGCTCGCTTGGCCTGACGCGCAGGCAGATCTTCTTCCATGTGACGATTCCGGCCTCGGCCGCCTCGATCCTCACCGGCATGCGCGTGGCGATGACGCTCTCGTGGGCGCTGGTCGTGGCGGCCGAGCTGATCGCCGCGCAGGTCGGCCTGGGCTTCCTGATCATGGATGCGACGACCTTCTATCGCATTCCCTACGTGTTCGTGGGCATCATCACCATCGGGCTGATCGGCCTCGCGCTGGAATGGCTGCTGCTTCTGGCGGAGCGGCGGCTGCTGCACTGGCGGGGCAAACAATGACTCCGCGGGTGGCCCTCGAGGTGCGTCGCGTGGGTCGCGATTTCGCGCGCCCGGACGGACCCTCTCTGCGCGCGCTCGAGGACGTCTCCTTCGGCATCGCCGACTCGGAGATCGTGTCGCTCGTCGGCCCGAGCGGCTGCGGCAAGTCGACGCTGCTGCGCATGATCGCGGGCTTCGATTTTCCCGACGCGGGCGAGCTCCTGCTCGACGGCAAGCGCATCGCCGAGCCGGGCCAGGATCGGGGCGTTGTCTTCCAGCAGCCGCAGCTCTATCCCTGGCTCAACGTGCTCGACAACGTCTGCTTCGGGCCGCGCATGCGCGGCGTGCCGCGCGAGAGAATCAGCGAGGCGGCGGGCCACTATATCCGCTCGGTCGGGCTCGAGCGCTTCGAGAGCCACTATCCGTACCAGCTCTCCGGCGGCATGCGCCAGCGGCTGCAGATCGCGCGCGTCCTCATCAACGAGCCGCGCGTCCTGCTCATGGACGAGCCGTTCGGCGCGCTCGACTACCAGACGCGGCTCGGCATGCAGCGGCTGCTGCTCGAGCTCGCCGCCGAGTACCGCCCGACGGTGCTCTTCATCACGCACGACATCGACGAGGCGATCTTCATCTCCGATCGCGTGCACGTAATGAGCCCGCGGCCGGGGCGGATCATCGAGACGATCGAAGTCGACATTCCGCGGCCACGGGTGTACGACGAGGTTTCAGCCTCGGCGCCCTTCATGGCGCTCAAGCTGAGGACTTTGAAGCTGCTCGCTCACTGACCATCCAAAGGAGGAACAGACATGACATCTGCATTCGGAAACGCCCGCCGCAGGCTCGGCGCCGCGCTGCTCGCGCTCGCCGCGTCCACCCTCGTGAGCGGCGCCGCGCAGGCGCAGGCTCCGCGCAAGATCAACGTCGGCATGCAGCCGATCGTCAACGGTCCCATCTACATCGCGATCAAGGAAAAATACTTCGAGAAGCTGGGGCTCGAGGTGAACCTCGTCAAATTCACCTCCGGGCCGGCGCAGTTCGCCGCGCTCGCGGGCGGGCAGGTCGACCTCGCCTGGGGCGGCATGGGCGCCTTCAGCCTCGCCAAGGCCAACGGGCAGGACCTGCATTTCATCTCCATCTTCATGGACTACAACCCGCTGGAGGCGCTGGTCGTTCCGGGGAACAGCCCGGCGAAGACGATCAAGGATCTGGTGGGGCGCAAGATCGCGCTCGTGCAAGGGTCGGACGCGCACTATGGCACCCTGCGAACGCTCGCGAAGCACGGCGTCGACCCGAAGTCCGTCAGCATCGTCGGCATGGCGCCGCCGCAGCAGATCGCGGCCCTCGAGAAAGGCGACGTCGACGCGATGTTTTCCTGGGAGCCGTTCCTGACGCCGATCCTCGACAAAGGCGGCCGGCTGCTGGCCCGCAACAGCGAGCTCGACCCCGGCCCGGCGTTCCTCAGCTGGGCGGGCAAGCGCGCGTGGCTGGAAGCGAACGGCGACGTGGTGGTGAAGATCCTCAAGGGCTGGAACATGGGACTCGCCAAGATGAAGGCGGACCCCGACCTGGCGATCCGGCTGACGCTCGAATTCACCGGCATGGGCGAGCCGCAGGCGCGGGCCATCATGAAGGGCCTGGGCCACTTCGATGCCACCGCCGCCCTCGACCCGAAAAGCAGCGTTTACTGGGCGAAAGGCTCCAAGCTGGCGCGCGTGCTGCAGGACTTCCAGGCCTTTGGCAAGGAAGCGGGGCTGATCAAGGACGCGATCAACGTCGACGACTTCGTCATGACGAAGTACATGCAGGCCGTCAAGGACGGCAAGTAGCCGCTAGCCGCGGCTGACCGAGCGCGGGTACTCGATCCGCTGCGCTTTCTGCTGCGGCGCCGGCGCGGCCGGCTGCGGCGCGCGGTGCGGTTGTTGCGATCGGCGCTGCGGTTGCGCCCGGCGCGCCTGCGGTTGTCCCCGGCGCTGCTGCTGGGGTCGGTGACGCCCGTGGCCGGGCTGGGGATGCCGTTGCTCCGGCGCCCCCGCCGACTCGAAGCCGCTCACGGCTCGCTGCTCCACCTTGCGGTTCATCAGCTTCTCGATCGCGGCCATCAGGCTGCGCTCCTCGGGGCTTACCAGCGACACAGCCTCGCCCGAGGCGCCCGCGCGGCCGGTGCGGCCGATGCGGTGCACATAGTCCTCGGCGACGTGCGGCAGGTCGAAGTTCACCACGTGCGGCAGCTCCTCGATGTCGATGCCGCGCGCGGCGATGTCGGTCGCCACCAGCACCTGGAGCTCGTTGTCCTTGAAGCGCCGGAGCACGCGCGTGCGCTGCGGCTGGCTCTTGTTGCCGTGGATCGCGTCGGCGTCGATGCCCGAGGCGTTCAGCTGCTTGGCGAGGCGATTGGCGCCGTGCTTGGTGCGCGTGAAGACGAGCACCTGATGCCAGTTGCCCTCCTTGACGAGGTGCGCGAGCAATTCGCGCTTGCGCGAAGCGGGGACGGGGTGCTGCACCTGCGCCACCAGCTCGGCCGGCGTGTTGCGGCGCGCGACTTCGACCGTCGCGGGGCTGCGCATGAAGCTCGCGGCGAGCTTGCGGATCTCCTCGGGAAACGTCGCCGAGAACATCAGGTTCTGCCGCTGACGGGGCAGCAGGCCGATGATGCGCCGGATGTCGTGGATGAAGCCCATGTCGAGCATGCGGTCGGCCTCGTCGAGCACGAGGATCTCGATCGCGCGCAGGTCGATGGTTTTCTGCTGCACGTGGTCGAGCAGCCGGCCCGGCGTAGCGACGACGATGTCGACGCCGCGGCGCAGCTCCTGGATCTGCGGATTGATGTTGACCCCGCCGAAGATCGTGGTCGAGCGCAGCGGCTTGTATTTGCCGTAGACGCGCACGCTTTCCTGCACCTGCGCGGCGAGCTCGCGTGTCGGCACGAGGATCAGGGCGCGGATCGCCCGCGAAGGCCCTTTCGCATGCAGAAGCTGGAGCAGGGGCAGCGTGAAGCCCGCGGTCTTGCCCGTGCCGGTCTGCGCGGCGGCGAGAAGGTCCTTGCCGGCGAGCACGACCGGGATCGCTTGCGCCTGGATCGGGGTGGGGTGGGTATAGCCTTGCTCCGCGACAGCGCGGAGCAGCTCGGGCGCGAGCCCGAGCGTAGTGAACGACGTGCTAATGAAACTCTCCTGAACAATCGGCCTGGGAGGACCTGCCTCCAACCGGTTCAGGCAATTGAAATTACATTGGGAACGCTAACCGGATGACGCGAGAGATACTGCGGCGCGCAGTATAGCACGAGTTCGCGCCGCCTTATTTGCTTCCCAGTCCCAGCCGCTTGGCGCCCTCGGTATAGAGCTTCGTTTTCTCCTTCATGAAGGCGTCCATCTCCTCGGCGCCGACGCTCACCAGCTCGAAGCCGCTCTTCGCGGCGAGCTCCTTCATTTCGGGATCGGCGTTGAGCGCGCGCCACAGGTCGGACATGCGCTTTTTCGCCTCGGGCGAAGTCGATTTCGGCACGCCGATGCCGCGGTAGGCGCCGTCGACCCAGTCCACGCCGAGCTCCTTGAAGGTCGGCGTCTCGGGCAGGAGCGGATGGCGCTTGTCCATCGCCACCGCGAGCGCGCGCACCTTGCCCTTGTTGTTGATCGCGAACGCGGTATAGGACATTGCGCCGCCGACATGTCCGCCGATGACGGCGGTGGTCATGTCGCCCGTGCCCTTGAACGGCACGTAAGTCGTCTTGAAGCCGAACGCGGCGTTCATGCGCTCGTGCGCCGCATGGTTGGCCGAATTGAGGCCCGAGCCGCCCAGAGAGATCTTGGTGGGATTCGCTTTCGCCGCCTTCACGAAATCCTGGAACGTCTTGTACGGGCTCGACTCGGTGACGACGAGCGCGTCCGGGGTGTAGTGGAACCAGAACACCGGCGTCACGTCCTCGGTCTTGTACTGCACCTGGCCTTCGATCGGCTGGAACACGATGTGCGGCAGGTTGATGCCGATGATGTTCGAGCCATCCGGGGGCAGCCCGTTCATCTGCGACCACATGAGGCTGCCGCCCGCGCCCGGCTTGTACTGGATCACGGTTTCGATCGAGGGGCACTTCTTTTTCAGCACCACCTGCTGGTGCCGTGCCGACAGGTCGGATTCGCCGCCCGCCGGGAAGGCCTGCCAGTACATGACGTTCTTCTCCGGGCACGATTGCGCGAGCGCCGCCGAGGCGACGCCGAGGCCGAGGACGAGCAGGAGTTTTTTCATGGCTAGACCTTGAGCTGGAGCGATTTGTATTCGAGGAATTCTTCCAGGCCGTAGACGCCGGCCTCGCGGCCGTGGCCCGACTGCTTGAAGCCGCCGAAGGGCGCGTTCATGTTGAACGCCCCGCCGTTGATGTCGATCTGCCCGGCGCGGATGCGGCGCGCCACTTTCTGCGCGCGCGCCTCGTCGGCCGACCACACGGCGCCGGCGAGCCCGTAGGGCGTGTCGTTGGCGATTTTCACCGCCTCTTCCTCGTCCTTGTAGGGAATGATCGAGAGCACCGGCCCGAAGATCTCTTCCTGGGCGATGGTCATCGAGTTCTTCACCTTGCCGAAGACCGTCGGCTTGACGAAGTAGCCGCCCGCCACGCCCTCGGGCTTGTCGGCGCCGCCCGCGAGGAGCTCGGCGCCTTCCTCGACGCCCTTCTTGATGTAGCCGCGCACGCGCTCGAGCTGCATCTGCGAGGAGAGCGGCCCCAGGCGCGTGGTTTCCTGGAGCGGATCGCCCGGTTTGAAGCTGTTCGCCGTGTCGACCGCGAGCTTCGCGGCCTCCTCATATCTGGAAGCCGGGACCAGCATGCGCGTGAGCGCCGTGCAGGTCTGGCCAGAATTCAGGTAGCAATAGCTCACCGTGGTCTTCACGGCGGCGGCGAGGTCGGCGTCCTCGAGAATCACGGAGGCGCTCTTGCCGCCCAGTTCGAGCGCCACGCGCTTGACGCCCTGCGCGGCCACTTCCGAGATGCGCTTGCCGGCGCGCGTCGAGCCGGTGAAGGAGATCATGTCGACCTGCGGGTGCTTGACGAGCGCTTCGCCCGCGGTCGGTCCGAGACCCGTGACCAGATTGAACACGCCTTTAGGCAGTCCGGCCTTCTCGATTTCTTCTGCCAGGATGAAGGCGTTGAAAGGCGCCACTTCGGAGGGCTTGAGCACCACCGTGCAGCCCGCAGCGAGCGCCGGTGCGACCTTGAGCGCGATCTGGTTGAGGGGATAGTTCCAGGGCGTGATCGCGCCCACGACCCCGACCGGCTCGCGCACGACGAGCGAATTGCCGACGCGGTCCTCGAACTTGAACTCCTTCGCGATCTTCGCGTAGTTGGCGAAATTCGCGATCGGCAGGCCGGCCTGCATGCGGCCCGACATCTTGATCGGCATGCCGACTTCCTGCGAGATCGTCGAGCTGAGCTCGGCGGTGCGCCCCTTGAGGCCATCGGAGATCTTCTGGAGGTATTCGGCGCGCTTCGCCGCCGGCGTCGCGCTCCAGCCTTCCAGCGCGCCGTGCGCGGCGGCAACGGCCGCGGCGATGTCCTTTTCGCCGCCGGCGGGCACCTTGCCCATGACTTCGCCCGTGCCGGCGTTGTGGACGTCGATCATCTCCTTCGAGGAGGGCGCGACCCATTGGCCGCCGATGAAGAATTTGTCTCTGAGAATCATGGAGTTTGGTCCGGGAAGGAAAGCTGCGGGACCGCTACTGTAGCAAAGGCCCTTGACGCCCAACAACCAACATGGAAAGAAGGAAATCGCCATGGCAAATCCTCGCGACGAAATCCTCGACTGGTCCGAGCAGGGCCGTATCGCGCCGGGCAGGCTGCGCGCGGCGCTGGAGGCGGGCGGCGCGTTGCCCGATGCGAACGATTGGCGGCGGTTCCTCGACCGGCTGCTGCTCTGGATGGGCACGGTGATGCTCGCGTGCTCGGCGATCTTTTTCTTCGCCTTCAACTGGGCAGAGATGGGCCGACTCGCCAAGATCGGCCTCGTGGAAGCGCCGATCCTCGGCGCGCTTTTCCTGCTTTGGCGCCTGGGACTTGAGCGTGCCTCGGGCAGGGCGGTGCTTTTCGCGGCGGCGCTGCTGACGGGCGGCCTGCTCGCGCTCATCGGTCAGATCTACCAGACCGGCGCCGACACCTGGGAGCTCTTCGCCGTCTGGGCGGCGGCGATTCTCCCCTGGACGCTCGCGGGGCGCCTCGCGCCGCTCTGGGTGCTCTGGCTCGCGCTTCTCAATCTCGCGGTGTCGCTCTACTACCTCACCTTCGGGTTCCTCTGGGGATTCGTGTTCGCGCCGCAGCGCCTGATGTGGATGCTCTTCGGCTTGAATACCGGCGCGCTCGTCGCCTGGGAAGCGTGCGCGGCGGCCGGACTCGAGTGGCTGCGCGAGCGCTGGTCGGCCCGCGTCGTCGCCACGGCGAGCGGCACCCTGATCACCTGGCTCGCGCTCACGGACGTCTTCGACTGGCGCAGCTCCAGCCACTGGGGCCTGCCGCTCTGGCTCGGCTGGATGGCGGCGGCCTACGCGGCCTACCGCCGCTGGCTGAAAGACGTCTATGTACTCGCGGGCGGCGTGCTCTCGGCGATCGTGGTGATCGCCGCGCTTTTTGGCAAAAGCCTGTCGCACAGCGATGCCGGCGGCTTTCTCTTCATGGGCCTGGTCATCATCGGGCTCTCGGCTGCAGGCGGCTGGTGGCTGAAGAGCGTCATCAACGAGCAGGATGGAGGTGCGGCATGAGCTCGACTACGCGCGCAATGCTGTGGGACCGCCTCGCCAAGGCGTCCTTGGTCGAAGGCGCCCTGCCCGAGGCGGGCGAGGCAGCATCGCCCTGGTTCATCCGCGTGATGCTCGGCTTCGCAGGCTGGCTGGGGGCGCTCTTTCTGCTGGGCTTCGTCGGCGCCGCCTTCGTGGCGATCTTCCGGGACGCCTCCTCGATGCTCGTGCTTGGCGGTCTAGCCTGCGCTGCGGCGGTTGCGATCTACCGCGTAGCGCCGAAGAGCGACTTCATGGCGCAGTTCGGGCTGGCGGTGAGCTTCGCCGGGCAGGCGATGATCCTCGTCGGGCTCGCCGATGTGTTCAAGCGCTTCAACCCGACGCAATTCGCCGTCTGCTTCATGTTGCTGGAAGCGGTGCTCTTCGTGCTGGTGCCGAATTACCTGCACCGCGTGCTGAGCGCGCTTGGCGCGGCGCTCGCAGCCGTCTGGCTGATCATCGATGCGGGCCTCTTTGCCTTCGCGCCGGCGGCGATCACCGCCGCGTTCCTTGTCCTGTGGCTGGTCGAATTCAAGTTCGAGCGGCACGGTCCGCTGCTGCGCGCGGGCGGTTACGGCCTCGCGATCGCGGCGGTGCTGACTTCGGTGCTGCACGGCGGTCTATGGCTCGGCTGGCTGGTCAGCCGCGGCCACGGCCAGCCCGCGGGCGGGGAGGCGGTCCAATGGCTGGGTCATGCCGCGAGCGTGCTCGTGCTCGTCGGCGCCGTGATCGCCCTCCTGCGCCGCGAAGGGCTCGAGCTCGGCTCGGGGCAGGGGCGCGTGGGATTGTGCGCGGCGCTGATCCTCGGCCTCGCATCGCTGAAGGCGCCCGGCGTCGCGCCGGCCGCTGCGATCCTCGTCGTCGGCTATGCGAACGGCAACCGCGTGCTCGCGGGATTGGGCATCGCGGCGCTTCTCGGCTACCTCTCTCACTACTACTACTCGATGCAGACGACGCTGCTCTTCAAGTCGGCGCTGCTCGCGGCGACAGGCCTGGCGCTGCTGGGTGCGCGGCTGGTGATGCACCGCTGGTGGCCGGAAGCCAAGGAGACGAGCCATGCGTAAAGCGATCGCAATCGGCGCAGGCGTCCTTCTCCTCGTGCTAGCGAACTGGGCGGTCTTCGAGCGCGAGCAGCAGCTCACCGAAGGACGCGTCGTGCTCCTGGAGCTCGCGCCGGTGGATCCGCGCTCGCTCATGCAAGGTGACTACATGGCGCTGCGTTTCAAGGCCGCCGACGATGCCTTCGGACGCTTTGGCCGCGTAAAGGACGTGGCCGATGGCCGGCTCGTGGTCAAGCTGGATGCTCGAGGCGTGGGAAGTTTCGTGCGCCGGGACGGCGGCGAGCCGCTCGGCGAAGGCGAAGTGGCGCTGCGCTATCGCATCCGCGACGAGCGCGTGAAGTTTGCGACCAACGCCTACTTCTTCCAGGAGGGCCACGCGCGCTACTACCAGCAGGCCCGGTACGGAGAATTTCGCGTCGCGCCGTCGGGCGAGCTTCTGCTCGCCCAGCTGCGCGACGCGAAACTGGAGCGGCTGGGACCGCCCCCTAGATCGCCTTAGCGGCGACGCTTGTCGCGGTCTTCGCCGATCTCGTGGCCGAGGACGCCGCCGCCCACCGCGCCGGCGACCGTGCCGAGCGTGCTGCCGCCCGTCACCGCACTCCCGACCACGCCGCCGCCGACCGCACCGATGGCGGTGCCGGCATCCGTCCGGGACATATGGCCGCAGGCGCCGAGCGAGCCGACGGCGAGCATCACTGCTGCAATTCTCACGAGGTTTTTCATTTCGATCTCCTTTGGAGGGTTATGAGCGGCCGGGCCGGGTGCCCGCGTTACGCGGCTCGTTCGCAGAACGCGCCACTTTCGCGTCGGCCTTCGCCTTGGCATGCGCGGCCTTCGCGTCCTTCACGCACACGTCCTTCTTGTTGCCGGTGAGCTCGTCGCATTTCTCCTTGGCGACCTCGTAGTCCGCGTCGGCGTGCGCGATGCGAGCGTCGGCCTGGGCTTTCGCCGTGCCTTTGTGCTGCGCCTCGACGTCCGCCTTGGCGGCTTTCTGATGGCCTTTGGCCTGGGCCTTGCAGATGTCCTTCGCGTTGCCGGTCTGCGAGTCGCAGCGCTCCACCGCGGCCTTGTATTCGGCGTCGATCTTGTCCTTCTCGGCCTTGTAGGCGTCGTTGGAGACCTTGTCGGCCGCGAACGCGCCTTGCGCGAGCGCGAGACTGGCTGCCGCGGCGAGCGCGGCCATGGGTTTGAGTGTCATGGTCAGCTCCTCGGGTTCCAGTCGCGCCACTGGTTCTCGAAGTCGTCCAGCTGGCGCTCGGCCTCGTCCTTCGAGCAGCCGTACTGCTCCTGTATCTTGCCGGCCAGGCGGTCGCGGTTGCCGGCGATCACGTCCAGCTGATCGTCGGTCAGCTTGCCCCACTGTTGCTTGGCCTTGCCCTTCAGTTGCTTCCAGTTTCCTTCAATTCGATCCCAATTCATGGATTCTCCTTTTTCCGTTCGCGGGAATTGAAAACGTTGTTGCAATCGCCGTGCCACCACCGGTGTCGCGCTGCTTCAAGGACTTGGCGTCGCGCGCGATGCGCGTCTTGTCCCGCTTGAGCGTCATCGCGCGGCAGCATCCGATGGCGCGCCGTCACGACTGCGTCGGCCGGGCTACGGCAGGATGGCGCACGGCGGGAAACTCGCGGAGTTTTTTCCTGCCTAGCTAGACAGGCCTGAGGTCAGGTCAAGGAGATATACATGCTGTACTACGCTGCCGTCTTTTTCGTCATTGCATTGATCGCCGCGGTCTTCGGTTTTACCGGAATCGCTGCGGGCGCGGCCGAGGTCGCGAAGATCCTGTTCCTGATCTTCGTGGTTCTCTTCGCCGTCTCGCTGGTGATCGGCCTGCTGAGAGGACGCGGTCCCCGCGTTTAGCAGTACGTCGTAAGCCCCCGCCGGCGCCGGGCGAGAGCCCGGTGCCGGTTTTCTTTCCGGGCTTTACTTCGCCCGGATGTTGTTCTGCACAGCCTTCACGCCCTCGACACGCCGCGCGATGTCCGAGGCCTTGCGCGCTTCCTCGGGCGTGCCGGTGCCGGTCAGCTGGACCACGCCCTGGGTGGTGGTCACGCCGATGTTCAGAGCGCTCACGTCCCTGTCCTCGACGAAGGCCGTCTTCACCTTGGCCGTGATCATGCTGTCGTCCACATAGGCGCCCGCGGTCTGGCCAGGCTTGCCGTTGCTCGCGCAACCCGCTATGCCGATTACTGTCGCCAGCGCCAGCCATGCGGCGCGGCGCCGCCACTCGTTGCTTCTCATGTTTCGTTCCTTTCCGGTTGAATTTACGAACGCTCCCGGCTCTCTGCCGAAAGCGAGTACCTTCAGTCATAGCAAAGGCCATACCGAAACGCTCTAGGGCGCCATGCGCCGAAAGGCGCGTCCGGCCTCGTATACTTCGCCCTCGATTGATTCCCGAGGAGCACCTTCGCATGCAGCGCACGGGCAAGGCGGCCATTTGCCGCGAGATCGGCAAGCCGGTCGTGGTCGAAACGATCCGCGTCGATGGTCCGAAAAGAGGGGAAATCATGATCCGGATCGCGGCGTGCGGCGTATGCCATTCGGACCTGTCGGCGACCAACGGCACCATCCCGCTGCCGCCCCCGCTGGTGCTCGGCCATGAGGCCGCCGGCGAGGTGATCGAGGTGGGCGAAGGCGTCACCAGCCTGGCCGTGGGCGACCACGTGGTCAGCTCGTTCATCTACATGTGCGGCAAGTGCCGCTTCTGCTCGGGGGGCCGGCCTGTGCTCTGCGTCGAGCAGGGCAAGGCGCTCACCACGCCGCCCGAGGGCACTCCGCGCACCTTCGACCACGCCAACAAGCCGCTCAACATCTTCTCCGGCTGCGGCGTCATGGCCGAGTACGCGACGCTTTCGGTCGACAACGTGGTGAGAATCGATCCCAAGATGCCGCTCGATCGCGCCGCGCTGGTCGGCTGCGCGGTGACCACCGGCGTCGGCGCCGTGTTCAACACCGCGCGCGTCGAGCCCGGGTCCACGGTCGCCGTGTTCGGTTGCGGCGGCGTCGGCTTGAACGCGATCCAGGGCGCGGTCATCGCGGGGGCCGAGAAGATCCTCGCCATCGACACGATGCAGGGCAAGCTCGACATGGCGAAAAAGTTCGGCGCGACCGACACGCTGCTCATCAAGCCGGGCGAGGACGCGACCAAGGAGATCAAGAAGCGAACGAACGGCGGGCCCGAGTACGCCTTCGAATGCGTGGGCTCGGGCGCGCTCGCGGAAGCCGCCTACAAGGCGATCCGGCGCGGCGGCAAGGCGGTCATCGTCGGCGTGGCAAAGCCGACCGACTCGGCCGGCATCCGCCCGATGGGCATGGTGTTCGAGGAAAAGACGATCCAGGGCAGCTACTTCGGTTCCTGCGTGCCGCGCGTCGACTTCCCGCGCATGCTGCAGCTCTACATGGCGGGCAAGCTCAAGCTCGATGAGCTGATCACGAAGCGCTACAAGATCGACGAGGCGCCGCAGGCGTTCGCGGATCTCGAATCCGGAAAGAACGCGCGCGGGGTCATCGTGTTCTAGATGGAGATCAACCGGCCGGAGGCGCTGCGCGAGGTCAGCGCCGCCTTCGCGCGCTACGAGGCGGCGCTAAACGAGAACGACGTGGCGACGCTGGACGAGCTCTTCTGGCGCACGCCGCAGACGGTGCGCTACGGGATCGCCGAGGAGCTCTACGGCCACGCAGCCATCGCCGCATTCCGCGCCGCGCGCACGGGCGACACGCGCCGCGAGTTGCTGCGCACCGTGATCACCACCTATGGCGCCGACTTCGCCACCGCCTCGTGCGAGTTCCGCCGCCTGGCCACCGGGCGGCGCGGTCGGCAGATGCAAACCTGGGTGCGCTTTGCCGAGGGCTGGCGCATTGTCGCTGCGCACGTGAGCCTCAAAGACTAGAAGTTCAGGTCTTACTTCGAAAGCCGCTTTTCGACCAGGCGCGCGAAGAAGCTCGCGCCGTAGGGCAGGGCCTTGTCGTTGAAGTCGTAGGCGGGGTTGTGCACTTCGCACGCCCCTTCGCCATCCCCGTTGCCTATGTTGATGTAGCAGCCCGGCACCTCGTTCAGCATGAACGAGAAGTCCTCCGAGGCCATGATGAGCGCAGGGTCGCGCTTGACGCTCTCGGTGCCGACGATCTCGGCGCAGATGCCGGCCGCGTAGTCGGCCTCGCGCGCATCGTTGATGGTCGGCGGGAAGATGACGCGGAAATCGGTCTTCGCCCTGGCGCCGAACCCGGCGGCCACGCCCTCGGCGACGCGCGCGAGGTTCCTGCCGATCAGCTCCATCACCTCGTTCGAAAACGCGCGCGCCGTGCCGGAGAGCCGCGCGGTCTGCGGAATCACGTTGTAGGCCGCGCCGCCATGGATCTGGGTGACGGAGAGCACCGCCGTATCCACCGGCCGGACGTTGCGCGCGACGATGCTCTGGATCGCCGCGGTGATGTGCGCGGCGACGAGGACCGTGTCGACGCTCGACTCGGGACGCGCGCCGTGCGAGCCGCGGCCCTCGATGTCGATGTCGAAGAAGGCGCCGCCCGCCATCATGGGCCCGGAGCGCACCGCGAACCGGCCAAGCGGCATGCCCGGCCGGTTGTGCATGCCGAAGATCGCTTCGCACGGAAAGCGCTTGAACAGGCCGTCCTCGATCATCGCCTTCGCGCCGCCCAGTCCTTCTTCCGCGGGCTGGAAGATGAAATTCACCGTGCCGTCGAAATTCTTGGTCGCGGCGAGATACCTGGCCGCGCCGAGCAGCATGCTCGTGTGGCCGTCGTGGCCGCACGCGTGCATGCGTCCGTCGTGCTTCGATTTGTGGCCGAAGGAATTCGCCTCCTGGATCGGCAGGCAGTCCATGTCGGCGCGAAGTCCGAGGCTGCGCGTCGACGACCCCGATCGCAGCACCCCGACCACGCCCGTCTTGCCGATGCCGCGATGCACCTCGAGGCCGAACGCCTTCAGCCGGGAAGCGACGAAATCGGAGGTGCGGCGCTCCTCGAAGCCGAGCTCCGGGTGCGCGTGAAGGTCGCGCCGCCACGCGGTCATTTCCTCGTGCAGGGCGGCGATCGGCGGGGCGACGGGCATGGCGCTTCCCGGCGGCGTTTTGCTACTGCTCGATCCTGATGTTGGCGGTCTTGACGATCTGCCCGTAGCGCTCCTGCTCGCGGCGCATGTAGGCCATCATTTCATCGGGCGTATTCGCCGCGGTGTCCATGCCGAGCGGCACGAAGCGCTCCTTCAGGTCGGCCGACTGGGAAGCCTTCTGGATCTCCGCGGCGAGTCGTACGAGGATCTCCTTCGGCGTGCCCGCCGGCGCGGCGTAGCCGATCCAGGCGGCGCAGTCGTAGCCCGGCAGCTCCGCCGCCTCGGCGAGCGTCGGCACGTCCGGGAGCGCGGCGTTGCGCCGGGCGCTCGTGACGCCGAAGGTCTTGAGCTTCCCCGACTTGATGTGCGAGCCGGTCGCCGCGACGGTCTCGATTGCATAGGAGACCTGCCCGCCCATCACGTCGGTGAGCGCCGGAACGCTGCCCTTGTAGGGCACGTGAATCACCTTGAGCTGCGCCATGGAGTTGAAGAGCTCCGCGAACATGTGCGCGGTGGCGCCCGTGCCCGAGGAGGCGAAGGTGAACTTGCCGGGACTGCCGCGCACGAGCGCGAGAAATTCCCTGGCGTTGCTGGCCGGGAACGAAGGCGCAACGACGAGCGCGAAGGGCGCCGTGCCGATCAGGCTCACCGGCGCCAGGTCCTTCAGCGGCACGTAGGGAATTTTCTGCAGGTTCGGCATGATCGAGATGGGCCCGCTCGAGGCCGCGAGCAGCGTGTAGCCGTCGGGGGCCGACTTCACCGCGAGCTCGGTGCCGATCTGGCCACCCGCGCCGGGCCGGTTCTCCATGACGAAAGGCTGGCCGAGCTGCTGGGAGAGCTTCTCGCCGATCAGGCGCGCGGCGAGGTCGGTCGCCTGCCCCGGCGGCCAGGGGATGATCACCTTGACCGGCTTGTTCGGATAGCTCTGCGCGGAGACGTGAAGCGAAAGGAAAAGTGCGACCAGCCCTGCGATTCTCTTCATGGTTCCTCCCTGCGCGCTAGTTTAACCGCACGCCAAAAAAACGGCCGGCTGCGGGCAGCCGGCCGGGGAGACAAGCCGGTGTCCGGGGGAGACGGGCCGGCTTGGAGGAGTCTTAGGAGGCTAGAACGGCGTGGCGCCCCGTTCAGTGCGGAGCTGGCTCGCGATTCGCTGGAATTCGCTTTCGTCCCAATCCAGGCCGAGATCTTCCTCGTCCCAATCCTGATCCTGGGGGATGCGGTCCTCTTCTGCTTGCGTCTCGCGCACCATGCTGGCCTCCTTTGTGGAAGCCATCGTGCCGCCGCCGCGCGCGGCGCGCTATCGGCCGGATTTTGAATTTGCTGTCGGTGTTCGGCTACAAAACGTCGCCCCGCTACGACGCGCCGCGGGGTGGACTCGCCGCGCTACGCGACTTCGAAAAGCCCGGCCGCGCCCATGCCGCCGCCGATGCACATCGTCACGACGACGTGCTTCGCGCCGCGGCGCTTGCCCTCGATGAGCGCGTGGCCGATCAGGCGCGATCCGGTGACGCCGTACGGATGGCCGACGGCGATCGAGCCGCCGTTCACGTTCAGGCGCTCGTTCGGAATGCCGAGCTTGTCGCGGCAATAGATCACCTGCACCGCGAAGGCTTCGTTCAGCTCCCACAGGCCGATGTCGCCGATCTTGAGGCCGGTGCGCTCGAGCAGCTTCGGGATCGCGTACACGGGGCCGATGCCCATCTCGTTCGGCTCACAGCCCGCGACCGCGAAGCCGCGATAGATGCCGAGCGGCTTCAGGCCGCGCTTGGCCGCGGCCTTGTCGCTCATGATGACCTGCGCCGAGGCGCCATCGGAAAACTGGCTCGCGTTGCCCGCCGCGATCACGCCGCCCTCGATCGCCGGCTTGATCTGCGAGACGCCCTCGTAGGTCGTATCCGGGCGGATGCCCTCGTCATGCTCGGCGGTGACTTCCTTCATCGTCTCGGTGCCGGTGTTCTTGTCGACGACCTTCATCTTGGTCGTGATCGGCACGATCTCGTCCTTGAACTTGCCCTCGGCGCGGCCCTTGGCGGCGCGCAGCTGGCTCTCGACGCCGTAGCGGTCCTGCGCCTCGCGCGGGATGTTGTACTTCTTCGCGACGAACTCGGCGGTCTGCAGCATCGGCCAGTAGATCTCGGGCTTGTGGCGCACCAGCCACTCGTCCTTGCCGTGGTGCTTGTTGGCCTCGTTCTGCACGAGCGAGATCGACTCGACGCCGCCGGCGACGTAGATGCCGTCCTCGCCCGCCTGTACGCGCTGGCAGGCGAGCGCCACGGTCTGCAGCCCGGAGGAGCAGAAGCGGTTCACGGTCATGCCCGAGACGGTGACCGGCATGCCGGCGCGGATCGCGATCTGGCGCGCGATGTTGCCGCCGGTCGCGCCCTCGGGCGTGGCGCAGCCCATGATCACGTCCTCGACTTCCTGCGGCTCCACTTTCGCGCGCTCGAGCGCGGCGTGCACGGCGTGCCCGCCCATCTTTGCGCCGTGGGTCTGGTTGAGCGCCCCGCGCCAGCTCTTGCAGAGCGGCGTGCGCGCCGTGGAAACGATGACGGCATCGGTCATGACAATCTCCTTTATCCGTTGAACTTCTTGCCCGCCTTGGCGAACTTGACGAGCAGGGGCGCGGGCTTCCACACCTCGCCCATGTAGCCTTTCTGGAATTTCTCGATCGAGGCGAGCACCTTGTCCAGGCCCACCGTGTCCGCGTAGAACATCGGCCCGCCGCGGTAGGCGGGAAATCCATAGCCGGTCAGGTACACCATGTCGATATCCGACGCCCTGAGCGCGATGCCCTCCTCGAGGATGTAGGCCGCCTCGTTGACGAGCGCGTAGATCAGGCGCTCGACGATCTCTTCATCGGAGATCGAGCGGGTCTTGATTTTGTTCTCCGCCCTGTATTTATCGATGATCGCGTCGACTTCGGGGTCGGGGATGGGCTTGCGGTCGGGCAGGTTGTACTTGTACCAGCCCTTGCCGGTCTTCTGCCCGTAGCGGCCCTGCTCGCAGATGCGGTCGGCGATGCGCGAATAGATCATGTTCGGCCGCTCCTTGTAGCGGCGCTTGCGGATCTCCCAGCCGATGTCGAGGCCGGCCATGTCGCCCATCGCGAGCGGGCCCATCGCCATGCCCCACTTGTAGGCCGCGGCATCCACCTGCTGCGGCGAGCAGCCTTCGTCGACGAGGAAGAGCGACTGCTGGCCGTACTTCTCGACCATGCGGTTGCCGATGAAGCCGTCGCACACGCCCGAGACGACCGGCACCTTCCTGATCGTTTTCCCGAGCTTCATCGTGGTGGCGAGCACGTCCTTCGCCGTCTTCTTGCCGCGCACGACTTCGAGGAGCCGCATCACGTTCGCGGGCGAGAAGAAGTGCGTGCCGATCACGTCCTGCGGGCGCTTGGTCACCGCGGCGATCTCGTCCACGTCGAGGGTCGAGGTGTTGGTGGCGAGGATGGCGCCCGGCTTCATCACTGCGTCGAGCTTCGTGAACATGTCCTTCTTCACGTCCATGCGCTCGAACACGGCCTCGACCACGATGTCGGCGTCTTTTGCGTCTTCGAGTTTCGTCGTCGTTTTTATCAGGGCGATTCTCTTGTCCATGTCTTCCTGCTTCAGGCGACCCTTGGACACGGTCGCCGCATAATTCGCCTTGATTTTCTCGAAACCCTTCTTCACCGCCTCTTCGGTCACATCCATCATCGACACGGGAATCCCGGCGTTGGCGAAGTTCATGGTGATGCCGCCGCCCATGGTGCCGGCGCCGATCACGGCGGCGCGTTTGATTTCGCGCACCGGCGTGTCCTCGGGCACGTCCGGAATCTTCGTCGTCTGGCGCTCGGCGAAGAACATGTGGCGGAGCGCTTTCGACTCGTTGCCCTCGACGAGCTTCTGGAAGCGCGTGCGCTCTTCCTTGCGGCCTTCGTCGAAGGGCTTGGTTGCGGCCGCCTCGACGCAGGCGACGATCTCGAGCGGCGCCGGAAAGCCGCGCGAGGCTTTGGCGACGTCGGCGCGCGCCTTCTCGAAGAACTGCTTCGGATCGCCGTCGACCTTGACGGAGAGGTCGCGAATGCGCTTGGTTTTGGTTTGCTTCTTCGCGAAGGCGATCGCGCCCTCGAGCAGGTCGCCCTGCACGATCTCGTCCACGAGGCCGAGCTGCAGCGCCTTTTCCGCGGGAATCGGGTTGCCGCTCGTCATCATCGCGATGCCCTGCGCGGCGCCCACCACGCGCGGCAGCCGCTGCGTGCCGCCCGAGCCGGGCAGCAGGCCCAGCTTTACTTCGGGCAGGCCGAGCTGGCTCTTCGGCAGCGCGACGCGGTAGTGGCAGCCGAGCGCGAGCTCCAGGCCGCCGCCGAGCGCGAAGCCGCCGATCGCGGCGACCATCGGCTTGGGGCACTGGTCCTGCGCGTCGTTGATCTCGGGCAGCGAAGGCGGCACGAGCATCTTCGGCGTATTGAACTCGCGGATATCGGCGCCGCCGGAAAACGCTTTTGCCGAGCCGATGATCACGACCGCTTTGACGGCGGGGTCGGCGCCGGCTTTCTTGATGCCGTCCATGATGCCGGGCCTGAGCACGCTGCCCAGGCCGTTGACGGGCGGGTTGTTCAAAGTGATGACGGCGATGCCGTCGCGGACGGAATACGAAACCGCTTCGCTCATTGCGTGGAAGTCTCCTGGAGGGTCGGACGATTCTAACCTAGACTGTAGCCGGGGAAAGGCACCTTGGAACTCACGTCTTGGAACTGACGCTGGGAATCACCTTCGCGGTCCTCGGCGCGGCGCTCTGTCATGCGTCGTGGAACGCCATGGTCAAATCCGGGGGCGAGCCGCTGCTCAACATGGCGCTCGTCACGCTCGGCGGCAGTCTCGTCGGTACCGTGATCGCGATTGGCGCGGCGGTGGCGCCGCCCGCGCCGGCGGCCTGGCCGTATATCGTCGCCTCCACGGTCATCCACCTCGGCTACTACCTCACCGTCGCGGCCGCGTACAAGGCGGGCGACCTCTCGCATGGCTACCCGATCATGCGCGGAACCGCGCCATTGCTCACGGCGCTCGGAACCTGGCTCTTCCTCGGGGAGTCGGTCTCCGCCGGCGCCGCGATGGGCATCGTGCTCATCTGCGGGGGCGTGCTCTCGCTCAGTCTCGTGGGCGGAGGCGCCAGCCGCGCAGCGACCACCTGGGCGCTGCTCAACGCGCTCATCATCGCGCTCTACACGCTGGCCGATGGCGCGGGTGTGCGCGCCTCGGGCGATGCCTGGTCGTATGTCGTTTGGCTCTTCGTGATCCACGGCCTGCCCTTCAGCCTGGGGGTGCTCGCGGTGAAGCGCGGCGTGTTCCTGCGCCATGCGCGGAAAAACTGGGTTCGCGGCGCCGCCGGGGCGCTCCTCTCGGGCGCGTCCTACGGAATCGCGCTCTGGGCGATGACGCGCGCGCCGGTCGCGATCATCGCCGCGCTGCGCGAGACGTCGGTGATATTCGGCGCGCTGATCGGCGCCTGGTTCCTCAAGGAAGGCCATCTGCGGGCCCGGTTAACCGGGGCTTTCACTGTTTTGCTCGGCTTGATTGCGTTAAAACTCTAAAAAGTCATGAGCTGGGAGAAAGAAATCGAGGAGTTGCGCCGGCGCGAGCAGCTGGCGCAGAAGATGGGCGGGCCCGACAAGGTCAAGCGTCAGCACGACGGCGGCAAGCTCACGGTGCGCGAGCGCGTCGAGCGGCTGCTCGACAAAGGCTCCTTCCACGAGATCGGCGCGCTGGCGGGCGTCGCGGAGTACGGCCCCGAGGGCGACCTGAAGGACGTGCGTCCGGCCAACCTCATCTTCGGACGCGGCCGCATCGACGGGCGCACGATCGCGGTGACGGGCGACGATTTCACCGTGCGCGGCGGCGCGAACGACGGCGGCATCAAGGACAAGCTCCTGGCGGTGGAGCGCATGGCCTGCGACCTGCGCCTGCCGCTCGTGCGCCTCGTCGACGGCACGGGCGGCGGCGGCTCGGTGAAAAACCTGGAGCTGCACGGCCATTCGCCGATGCCGAAGGCGTTCCTGTGGGACTGGTGGACCGACAACCTCGGCGAAATTCCCGTCGTCTCGCTCGCGCTCGGCTCGGTGGCGGGCTTGGGCGCGGCGCGCGTCGCGGCGAGCCACTACTCGGTCATGGTGAAGGACAGCTCGCAGATGTTCGTCGCCGGGCCGCCCGTGGTCGAGTGGACGCACGGCAAGTTCGAGAAGAACGCGCTCGGCGGCAGCCACATCCACACGAGGAACGGCGCGGTGGACGACGAGGCCGCGAGCGAGGACGAGGCGTTCGAGAAGACGCGCCGGTTTCTGTCCTACCTGCCCAATTCCGTCCATGATCTTTCGGAGAGAAAAGAAAACAAGGACGATCCCAACAGGAAAGACCCGTGGCTCCTGGAAGCGGTGCCGAGGGATGCGCGCAAGGTCTACGCGATGCGCAGGATCATCGCCGCCGTCTTCGACCGGGATTCGTTTTTCGAGATGGGGCGGCTGTGGGGCCGCTCGATCATCACGGGCCTTGCGCGGCTCGGCGGCTGGCCGGTCGCCGTGATGGCGGGCGATCCCATGCACTATGGCGGCGCCTGGACCGCGCGCGCGTCGGAAAAAATCACGCGCTTCGTCGACCTGGCGCAGGTCTTCCACCTGCCGATGGTGCACCTCGTCGATTGTCCCGGCTTTCTCATCGGGCCGGAGGCGGAAAAGGAAGGCACGATCCGCTACGGCATGCGCGCGGCCACGGCGATCCTGCAATCGAAGATGCCGTGGTGCTCGGTGATCGTGCGCAAGGTCTTCGGCGTCGCCGGCGCGCTGCACCAGAATTCCTCCCGCTACGGCATGCGCGTGGCCTGGCCCTCCGCCGAGTGGGGCTCGCTCCCGATCGCCGGAGGGCTGGAAGCCGCCTACAAGTCCGAGATCCAGGCGGCCGCCGACCCCGCGGCGAAGCGCGCCGAAATCGAGGCGCGCATCCGCAAATTCGCCTCGCCCATGCGCGGCGCAGAGCGCTACGACGTCGAGGAGATCATCGACCCGCGCGACACGCGCAGGATTCTTTGTGAATTCGCCGAGCTCGCGGCGCCGCTGCGCGAGCGCGGACGCACGAGCTTCGGAATGCGTCCTTAGGACTACGTCCGGGAAACTGGCGCGCCAGAGCGACACTTCGCGCGCTCAACACACTGATCCATAGGAGAAATTCCTGTGGCCCGATGCTTGCTCCTGAGTCTCCTGTCCACTCAAGGAGACCCCACATGACACGTAACGCCACCAAGCTTCTCATTGCACTGGCTGCCGGTGCGCTCACCCTCGCAGCCTGCGACCGCACGAACAATCCGGGCAAGAGCGCCTCGTCCAGCCCGTCCCAGTCCTCGTCGTCGACGCTTTCGCGCAACGACTCGAGCCCGAGCGGTCCGGCCAGCGGCTCGAGCAGCATGTCGGGTTCCGCGGCGACGAGCCCGTCGAGCCCCTCCAGCCCGTCGAGCTCGAGCAGCGCGTCGGGTGCCTCGCCGAGCTCGCCTTCTTCGAGCCCGAGCGCGGAAAACGAGAAAGACAAGACCGGCTCCAGCAAGTAGTTCAAGCACCACGGATGGCAGGCAGCGGCTCGTCCGCTGCCTGTTCTCGACCCCCTCACCATCAGGAGAATTTCATGACTCGTCCTTTGATTCCGCTTATCGTTGCCTTGAGCGCCAGCGCCCTTGCACTCGCGGCTTGCGACCGGCAAGGCCCCGCGGGACCGGCGGGCGCGCCGGGCAAGTCCTCGTCGTCTTCGTCCTCGACGGCCACGCAGCCTTCGGCGCGCGCGGATAGCGCCCCGTCGAGCTCGAGCAGCTCGTCTGCGACGCCCGGCCCCTCCGCGTCCAACACGCCGCCGCCTTCCTCCTCGTCGACATCGGTGACGATCGCGCCCCAGTCCCCGCCTGCCTCGAGCTCGAGCAGCTCGACGACCACGCCCGCGCCGAGCGCCGAGGCGCCGTCCTCGTCCTCGTCCTCGAGCACCGCGAGCCCGAGCAGCGACAGCACGAAGAGCGAAGCCAAGAGCGAGTCGAAGTAGGAGCTCATGATGCGAGCCCAGATCGTGCTGCTCATCGCGGTGGCAGCCCTTGCAGCTTGCGACCGCGGCGAGCGCGGACCGGTGAAGAGCGCCTCGCAGGCTCCTGCGTCCTCGCAGGCGCCACGCGCCGACGTCGGGCAATTGCCCTCTCAGCAACCGCCGCAGGCCGACGCCAAGAAGGAGACGCAGACGCCCGTGCAGGGGCAAGCGGATGCGCGCGAAGGCGATCAGCGCCAGCACTTCGACAAGAAGAGCTAGCCGAGCGCCTTTCGCATGAAGACGCGCGCCAGGCCGTTATCGGTCCGGCGCGCGTATTCGACGTAGCCGTTCCGCGCGTAGAGCGCCTGGTTCTCGGTCATCTTTTCGTGCGTGTACAGGTAAAGGCTCGCATGGCCTTTCCTGCGCGCCTCTGACTCGGCGAACTGAATGAGCAGGCGGCCGACGCCTCTTCCCTTCACCGCGGGGTCGACTCCGACGGTCTCGAGCAGGAATCCTTCGTCGGTCTCGTCGAGCACGAGCATGCCGACGATTTTTCCCGCCAGCTCGGCGACGTGCACCGGACGCTCGCCGATGATCTTCGCGTAGTCGTCGAGCATCGGCGCGGGCTTTCGCCCAATGCGCTCGACGTAGTGCGCGTAGGCGGCATCGACGCAGGCGCGTATCGCATCCGCGTCCGCGCCGGTTGCCCGGCGAACGATCAGCGAGCCAGGATGTGCCAGGCGACGCAGGCCTGCGACAGGAATCCGACCGTGAACGAAAGCGTGCGCACCCAGGCGATCGCGAAGGTGTACGAAACGGCGTGCACCACGCGCGCCCAGAAGTACACCATGCTCGAGGTGGCGATCGCCGTGTTCGAGATCCCGGCGTCCTGCGCGACGAGCACCAGCGCGGCGAATATCACGAGGTTTTCGACTGCGTTGCCGTGGGCCTTCATGAGGCGCTGCGCCCACGGCGACTGCGGCCTGGGATTTTCCGGATAGCCGACCGAGTTCACGAGGCCGCGCACCGCGACGCGGTCCAGGATGTAGGGAATCCAAAGCAAGCCGGTAAACGCGGTGACCAGCGCCAGATAGAACAGCTCCGTTTTCATGCCGCCTCCCCCGTTTCTGAAAGAAAAGGTACCAGCCTAACGCTTCTCGGGCGCAACCCCCTTCAGCCGCGCGATCAGCTGGTCGTGCTCGGCGCGGTTCACCGGCCGGTGCTTGACCGAGGTGCTTGCCGGGTCCTTGCCGAGGTAGTTGCCGCCCTTCCAGTCCTTTTTCGGGCGCACCGGACGCGGCATGAACCCGCCGCCGCAGTTGGGACACACGTTCTTCAGCACGTTTTCGACGCACTCGCCGCAAAAGGTGCATTCGTAGGAGCAGATCCACGCTTCCGCGGAATCGGGCGGCAGCGCGCGATTGCAGTGCTCGCAGGTCGGCCTGAGCTGCAGCATGGCGGCTACTTTCTCGCGGACTTGAGCGCGTCCGGATTGACGACGTTGATCGGCTTGCCGGCGGCGTAGGAAACGATCTGGTCGAAGATGTCGGAAAACTGCAGCTCGTACTCCTCGCGCGAGACATAGCCGATGTGCGGCGTGCACACGAGGTTCGGCAGGCTGAGGAGCGGATCGTTCGGGTCGCGCACGGGCTCCTTTTCGTAGACGTCCACGGCGGCCCATCCCGGGCGGCCGGCCTTGAGCGCGGCAAGGAGCGCGCCGCGCGCAACAAGGCCCGCGCGGCTCGTGTTGACGAGGATCGCGCTGGGCTTCATGCGCGCGAGATCTGCCGCCGAGACGATGCCGCGCGTCGCGTCGACAAGGCGCATGTGCAGCGAGAGGACGTCGCACTCGGCGAAAAATTCTTCCTTCGAGGCGGCAAGCGCGTGGCCGTCCTTCTTCGCGCGCTCGAGCGACTCGGGCCGCGCCCAGGCGAGCACCTTCATGCCGAAGGCCTTGCCGTAGCTCGCGACCACCGCGCCGATGCGCCCGTAGCCGAAGATGCCGAGCGTCTTGCCGCGCACGGTCGAGCCCACGCCGGTCTGCCAGGTGCCGGCCTTGAGCGAATTCATCTGCTGCGGAATCTGGCGCGCCGCCGCGAGCACGAGCCCCCAGGTGAGCTCCGCGGTCGCATAGGAGGGCGTGCCGGCGTGCATGTTCGAGGAGACGACGATGCCGAGGCGCGTGCAGGCCTCGATGTCGATGTGCGGCCAGACGCTCCTCTGGCTGATGAGGCGCAGCTTCGGCAGCTTCTCCAGCAGCGGGGCGCGGATCTGGGTGCGCTCCCGGATGAGGACGAGCGCCTCGGTGTCCTTCAGGCGCTCGGCGAGCGGGCCGACCTCCTGCACATGGTCCGTCCAGATCGTCACCTCGTGGCCGCGCAGCTTGGCGAAGCAGCCGAGCGTGCGCAGGGTGTCGTGGTAGTCGTCGAGGACGGAAACTTTCATGCGACAATTCTCTCATTCCGTAATACCCCGAGTCTTACCCCGGAATCCGCACTTTTTAGCCGCATTTTTGGCAGCATTTTTGGCCGCATTTTCGTAGAGGTCCGCCATGGCAACCCGTCAGGACGAACGCACGATCGAGCCGGACATGAATCCGCAGGACCTCTGGCTCGAGGAGATCTTCACCGACCGGCGCGTCGGCACGATCCGGCGCATGACGCCGGTGAAGGGCGACGGCACGCCCGATGCCGAGCGCCAGGTCATGTACGTCGGCGAGACGCAGGTGCTCTCGCAGATCGGCACGCTGCCGATCACGTTCCCGCTCGAGGCAAAGACGCTGGAGGAGGCCGCGAAGCTCTTCGGCCCGGCCGCGAAAACCGCCATCGAGCGCGCCGTGAAGGAGCTGCAGGAGCTGCGCCGCCAGGCGGCGTCCTCGATCGTGGTGCCGCAGGGCGGCATGCCGCCGATGGGCCCTGGCGGCGGGAAAATCCAGATGCCGTAGAGAAAACCTGGATCCCCGCGTTCGCGGGGATGCCCGGTCTGCAAGGAGGAGGGGGTATGCAGGGCTTGATGATGGACCTACCGTTGCTCGTGAGTAGCCTGATCGAGCATGCGGACCGCCACCACGGCGACACCGAGATCGTCTCCAAGACCGTCGAAGACGGCTCGATCCACCGCTACACCTACCGGGAAGCGCACCAGCGGGCGCGCAGGCTCGCAAAGGCAATGAAGAGCCTCGGCGCCTCGATGAACGACCGCATCGGCACGCTCGCCTGGAACGGCTTCCGGCACTTCGAGATCTACTACGCGGCCGCAGGCTCGGGCTGCGTCATCCACACCATCAACCCGCGGCTCTTTGCCGACCAGATCAGCTATATCGGCAATCACGCCGAGGACAAGCTCCTCTTCTTCGACGTGAACCTCGCGCCGCTGGTGGAAAAGCTGGCGCCGATGCTGAAAAGCGTGAAGGCCTTCGTGGCGATGTGCGGGCGAGGCGCGATGCCGAAAGCGGCGATTCCGAACCTGCAGTGCTACGAGGAGCTGCTCGAAGCCGAGGGCGATGACTTCCAATGGCCGTCGTTCGACGAGCGCACCGCGGCCTGCCTTTGCTACACCTCGGGGACGACGGGCAATCCGAAAGGCGCGCTCTACTCGCACCGCTCGACGATCCTGCATGCCTACGGCGCGGCGATGCCCGATGCGCTCAACCTTTCCGCGCGCGACGTGGTGCTGCCGGTCGTGCCGATGTTCCACGTCAACGCCTGGGGGATTCCGTACAGCGCGGCGATGACGGGAACGAAGCTCGTTTTCCCGGGGCATCACCTCGACGGCAAGAGCCTGCACGGCCTCTTCGAGTCCGAGGGCGTGACGATGTCGGCCGGCGTGCCGACCGTGTGGCTGGGACTGCTCAACCACATGAAGGAGCAGAAGCTCAAATTCTCCACGCTGAAGAGCGTGGTGATCGGCGGCTCGGCCGCGCCGCCCGCGATGATCCGCACCTTCCAGGAAGACTACGGCGTGCAGGTGCTGCACGCCTGGGGCATGACCGAGATGAGCCCGCTCGGCACCGTGTGCACGTTCAAGGCGAAGCATGCGGCTTCCAGCAAGGAAGATCGCTACGCGCTGCAGAACAAGGTCGGCCGCGTCATCTACGGCGTCGACACGAGAATCGTCAACGAAGAGGGCAGGGAATTGCCGCGCGACGGCAAGGCTTTCGGCGACCTGCAGGTGCGCGGGCCCTGGATCATCAAGGGCTACTTCAAGGGCGAGGGCGGCGATCCGCTCAAGAAGGACGCCGAAGGCCGCGGCTGGTTTCCGACCGGCGACGTGGTGACGATCGATCCGGACGGCTACATCCAGATCACCGACCGGTCGAAGGACGTGATCAAGTCGGGCGGCGAGTGGATCAGCTCCATCGACCTGGAGAACATCGCGGTCGAGCACCCGGCGATCCAGGAGGCCGCGGTGATCGGCGTCAAGCACGCCAAGTGGGACGAGCGCCCGATCGTGGTCGCGGTCAAGAAGGCGGGACAGGAGGTGAGCAAGGGCGAGCTGCTCAAGTTCTACGAGGGCAAGATCGCCAAGTGGTGGATGCCCGAGGACGTCGTGTTCGTGAAGGAGCTGCCGCACACCGCGACGGGCAAGCTCTCCAAGCTCACGCTGCGCCAGCAGATGAAGGACTACAAGCTCCCCGGGTAGCGCGCGTGATCGAACCCGAAGAGCGGCTGGACGAAGCGCTGCGCGCGGCGCGCGCGCTCGAGCGCGACCAGCACCGTCGGCGGCGCTGGGTTTTCGGCACCGCCGGCAGCTACGCGGTCGACACCGCGTTTCTCGCCCTGTTTGCGCTGGTCGGGACGATTCACGCCACCGTGCCGGTCGCTTACGGAACCGGTGCCGTGCTGATCTGCGTCGCGCAATATGCGCTTATCGCGCGCGGCTGGAACCTGCGCGCCCGCGATCCCAATCTGACCGAGATTTTCATCATGCTCGGGATCGCGATGAACCTCGGCGTGGTGGCCGCCGCGCCGCAGATCGCGTTTCCGTTCCTCGCCAACCAGTTCACCGTGTTCGCCTTCGGCATGATGTGGCTCTCGCTGCGCGACTCGATCGTGGTCTGGACGCTCGGGGCGATCGCGTTCGGCGCCGTGCTGCTCGCCAATGGCGGCACGATGGGCGTGCCCTCGGCGACGCGCTACGAAGCGTTCCTGACCTGGGCCTACTTCGCCGTGGTGATGGGGCGATGCCTGGTGCTCAGCGTCTACGCCGCCGAGATGCGCGCCCGCCTGGCCGAGAGCCGGCGGCGCCTCGCGGCCTCCTACGAGCAGGCCAAGGTGCTCGCGAGCCATGACGAGCTGACGCACGCGCTCAACCGCCGCTCGCTCATGGCCGCGCTCGAGCGCGAGCGCAACAGGGCCGAGCGCAGCAGCCAGCCTTTCAGCGTCGCGATCCTGGACCTCGACCACTTCAAGTCGGTGAACGACACGCTCGGCCACGCCGCCGGCGACGCGGTGCTGAAGGAGTTCGCGCGCGTCGCCGGCGAGACCAAGCGCACGACCGACGTGTTCGGCCGCTTCGGCGGCGAGGAATTCCTCCTCATCCTGGTGGACATCGACTGCTCGCACGGGCTGCAGGCGACCGAGCGGGTGCGCATGGCGGTCGAGGCGATCGACTGGAGCACCACGGCGCCCGGGCTCAAGGTCACCGTGTCGGCGGGCGTCGCCTGCTACCGCAAGGGTGAGACGATCGAGCAGCTGCTGCATCGCGCCGACACCGCGCTCTATGAGGCGAAGCGCGCCGGCCGCAATCAGGTCAAGGCTGAGCAATGAAGCACGTCGTCATCGGACGGAAGGTCGATCGCATGAAGCGGCGTGCAATCGTGCTGTGCATGGCTGCTTTCGCCACCGGGACCGCGAATGGGCAAGCCTCGAGGCATTGGCGTATCGGTGTCCTGAGGCCCGGACCCAAGGATGCCGTGTTTCAACAAAACTTCGATCCCTTCGTGTCGGCGCTGCGCGGGCTCATGTCCGCCCGGGATATCTCGATGGAGTATCGGGTCCGGCCGGCTGGGAGCGAGGAAATGCTCGCAATGGCGAACGAGTTGGTGCAAGCCAAAGTGGATGCGATCGTGGCGATCGCGACAGGCGGTGTCACGGCGGCCGCGAAAGCCACCCGCGAGCTTCCGATCGTTGCCATCGACCTGGAGACCGATCCGGTCGGTCAGAAATTTGCCGCGTCCCTCGCCCGTCCTGGCGGAAATATCACGGGCGTATTTCTCGATTTCCCCGAGCTGAGCGGGAAATGGATCCAGCTGCTCAAGGAAGCGATGCCTGCGCTGGAGCGTGTCGCCGTCCTGTCGGACGCGGCGAGCGGCCCTTACCTGCTGCAGGGGGCCCTGGCGGCCGGGGCGGCGATGCGGATGCAGATGCAACAACTGGAGGCGCGCGGCCCGGCCCAGTTTGCCGCCGCGTTCGAGGCGGCGGCGAAGCAGAAGTCGCAGGCGCTCCTCGTCCTGTCATCGCCCGTGTTCAATTCCGCCCGGAAGTCGATTGCGGATCTGGCGCTAAAACATCAGCTGCCGACGGTCATGCCCTTTCCCCAGTTTGCTGACGACGGTGGCCTCATGGCGTACGGTCCTCATCTCACGGACTTGTTCAGGCAGGCGGCCGGCATCATGGCGAAAATCCTCAAAGGTGAAAGTCCGGGACGCATCGCCATCGAGCGGCCAATAAAGTTCGAGTTCGTCATCAACCTGACCACGGCCGGCGCGCTCGGACTGAGGATTCCGCACTCGCTGATGGTTCGAGCCGACCGGGTGGTCGAATAGGCGCTCGTGCCGGGCGGTGCCGCTCAAGAGGCTGGCTACCATGAAGCGCTTTCGTTTGAGGATAATCGCGAGGTGAAGAGACTGTCGGCAACGCGCGTGTCGCGCTTCTTGCTTCTCGTTGTTTGTCTGCTGCCGGGTCCAGGGCGTGCCGACCTGTACCGTTGGGTCGATCCGGAAACCGGCTCGGTGAAGTTCTCGAGCTACCCGCCGCCCTGGTACGGCGACGCGGAAAAGGGGAAACGCGCGCCCAAGGTCGAGCACATTCCCGAGCGCGGCGCCTCCGCCACGCCCGGCACGCCCGTGAACGTGCCGGGTCCGACCGGCCTGCCGGCGGGAGCCGGCGCGCCGGCCGCTTCGGCCGCGCCGCAGGCCGCTTCACTGGATGTGCTCGAGCAGCAAAGGAAGCGCCTCATTCTCGAGCTGGCCGCGCCCCCGGCACAGCAGGACCCGGCGGCAGGCGGCGCGGCCCTCAAGAAGCAGCTCGAAACCTTCGCCGCAGTGAACACGCAGCTCGACCGGATCGATCCCGGCGGCGCGGAAAAACGCCGCGCCGAGGCGCAGCCGGTGCTCGAGAAGCTGGTGGAGCGCCTGAGCGCGCAGCCCAGGCCCGCGCCCGGCATCCGTTAAGCACGCGCGAATGGCCATCCGCCACGAAAAGGTGCAGGGCGATGGCGTCCAGCTGCACTGCGCCGTCGCCGAAGAAGCGCGCGCGGACGCCGGCCGGCCGCTCATTCTTTTCCTGCACGGCTTTCCCGAGTTTTGGGCCGCATGGCGAGTGCCGCTCGAGTACTTCGCCGCGCGCGGCTGGCGCGCGGTGGCGCCCGATTTGCGCGGCTACAACCTCTCCGAGAAGCCGGCTGCCGTAGAGGCGTACAAGGCGAAGCACCTCGTCGCCGACGTGCTCGCGCTCGCCGGGCACTACTCGCCCGGAAAAAAATTCGTCCTCGTCGGCCACGACTGGGGCGGCGCGGTGGCGTGGAGCGTCGCGATCTCGCAGGGACAGCGCCTCTCGCGCCTCGTCATGATCAATTCGCCGCATCCCTACACGTTCTGGCGCGAGCTCACGCGCAATCCCGCGCAGCAGAAGGCGAGCGAATACATGAACCTCTTTCGCCTGCCGAAGGCCGAGCGCGTGCTCTCGGAAAACGGCTACGCGCGCCTGCTCGGCAGCTTCGCGCATCTGCCGGAGAGCTGGCGAAAAGAGCTGGTCGCGGCCTGGGCGCAACCGGGCGCGCTCACGGGCGGCCTCAACTTCTACCGCGCTTCGCCCCTGTACCCGCCGACGGCGGACGATTTGGGGGCGGCGAAACTCAAGCTCGAGCCGAAGGACTTCACCGTCCGCGTGCCGACGCTCATTCTCTGGGGCGAGCGCGATACCGCGCTCCTGCCCGGCTGCATCGAGGGGCTCGAGGCGTGCGTCCCGGATCTCAAGCTCGTGCGCGTGCCCGAGGCCTCGCACTGGATCGTGCACGAGCAGCCGGACCTGGTATGCCGTGAAATGGAAAGGTTCGTTTCGTCCGGGAGCACTTAGAATCCATTCCATGAGCAAATCCGACGTCAAAATCCGGGACCTCGAGTCCAGGGTCGGCCAGGAAATCGGCGTATCGCCCTGGCTGGAGATCGCCCAGGACCGGATCGACCTCTTCGCCAAGGCCACCGAGGATTTCCAGTGGATCCACGTCGATCGCGAGAAGGCGAAAAGCTCGCCCTTCGGCGGCACCATCGCGCACGGCTTTCTCACGCTCTCGATGCTGCCGAAGCTGGTTGAATCGACCTTCGAATTCTCCGACCGCAAGATGGGCGTCAACTATGGCCTGAACAAAGTGCGCTTCACGGCGCCGGTGCCCGCGGGCGCGAAGATCCGCGGCCGCTTCACGCTCGCCAAGTACGAGAAAATCGACGGCAACGGAGTGCAGACGACCTGGAGCGTGGTGATGGAGCGCGAAGGCGGGGATAAGCCCGTGTGCGTCGCCGAGACGATCAGCCGGCATTACTTCTAAAACATGAGATGGAAAAATAAACCCCCAGGCTCAAACTGGGGCGAATTCGGCCCGGACGACCAGCGCGGGCGGATGAACTACGTCACCCGCGAGAAAGTCCTCCAGGGCGTGGCCGAGGTGAAGGAGGGCCTGACCTTCGTTCTCTCGCTCCCCCTCGACTATCCCGGCGGCAATGCGCTGAATCCCCGCCGCCACCCGCCGCGCATCGCCGCGACGCATCGCAACGGCAAGCAGAACTTCGCCTACGAGGTGCGGCAGGACAACCCGATGCAGACCGATGTGGTCTGCGACGACCTCGTGCTGCTCACGCTGCAGTACTCGACGCAATGGGATTCGTTCGCGCACGTCGGCGCGCTCTTCGACGCCGACGGCGACGGCAAGGCGGAGCCCGTGTTCTACAACGGCTTTCGCGCCGGCGTCGACGTGGTCCCGGCGAAAGAAAATTCGAAAGCGGAGGAGTGGGCGCGCTTCGAGGGCACGCAGGCGAAGGCCCTGGGCATCCAGAACCTCGCCGAGCACGGCGCGCAGGGGCGCGGCGTGATGATCGACCTGCACGCGCACTATGGAAGGAAGCGCGAGGCGATCGGCTACGACGCGCTCATGAAAGTCCTGGAGAAGGACAAAGTCGCGGTGGAGCGCGGCGACATCGTCTGCATCCACACGGGCTTCGCAGAGCTGGTCCTGGAGCTCAAGCGCAATCCCGATCCCCAGCTCCTGCACCACACCTGCACGGGCCTCGACGGCCGCGACGACAAGCTCCTTCAGTGGATCAGCGACTCGGGCCTCTCCGTCCTCGCGGGCGACAACTACGCGGTCGAGCTCTTTTCCACCACGCCGTGGAAGGCCGAGACGCACGCGATGCTGCCGCTGCACCAGCACTGCCTCTTCAAGAACGGCATCCATCTGGGCGAGCTGTGGTATTTCACGCCGCTCGCCAAGTGGCTGCGCGAGCACAAGCGCAGCCGTTTCCTCCTCACGGCACCGCCGCTGCGCCTGCCAGGCGCGGTCGGCTCGCCCGCAACCCCGGTGGCCACGGTATGAGCAAAAAAGTCGCGATCGTCACAGGCTCCGCGTCCGGCATCGGCGCAGCCTCCGCCCTCGAGCTCTCGAAGCGGGGCTGGAGCGTCGTCATCAACTATTCCAAAAGCGCGGACGAAGCGAAGAAGGTCGCCGCCAAATGCAAGGACGCCATCGTCGTGCAGGCCGACGTCGGCGAGGACGCCGAGTGCAAGAAGCTCGTCAAAGCCGCGATCGACAAGTGGGGGCGCCTGGATGCGCTCGTCAACAACGCGGGCACGACCAAGTTCGTGAAGCACTCGGACCTGGACGGGCTTTCGGCGGACGATTTCCTGCGCATCTACCGCCTGAACGTGGTCGGGCCGTTCCAGATGGTGCGCGCGGCGAGCGCGGCGCTGAAAGCCGCCAAGGGCTCGATCGTCAACGTGTCCTCGGTCGCCTCGCAGCTCGGCACCGGGTCGTCGGTCGCCTATGCCGCCTCCAAGGCGGCGCTGAATGCCATGACTTTCTCGCTCGCGCGCTCGCTCGGGCCGGAAGTGCGCGTCAACGCGGTGCTGCCGGGCTACGTGGACACGCCCTGGCAGTGGAATGCGCTCGGCAACGAGGGCGCAGCCAAGCTCGCCCAGCACTACGCGGGCATGGTGCCGCTCAAGGACTTCGCGCGCCCCGAGGACGTGGCGGACGCCATCGTCTGGCTGATCGAAGGCGCGCGCCAGGTGACCGGAGAGACGATCTACATCGACGGCGGGATGCACATCACGCCGCCGCGCTGAGCGTGCAGGCCTACGACTACATCGTCGTCGGCGCGGGCTCGGCCGGCTGCGTGCTCGCCAACCGCCTCAGCGCCGATCCTTCGGTCCGCGTCCTGCTCCTTGAAGCGGGGCCGCGCGACACCGATCCCTGGATCCACATTCCGCTCGGCTACGGCAAGCTCTTTAACCGGCGCGACGTCAACTGGGCCTACGAGTCGGAGCCCGAGCCGACGCTGAACGGCCGGCGCATGTTCACCCCGCGCGGCAAGGTGCTCGGCGGCTCCTCTTCGATCAATGGACTGGTCTACATCCGCGGCCAGCCCGAGGACTACGACGGCTGGGAAGTGCCGGGATGGTCCTACGCGGAGCTCCTGCCCTACTTCATCAAGTGCCAGAACCAGCAGCGCGGCGCCAGCAGCCTGCACGGCGCGGGCGGGCCGATCGGCGTCTCGGACATGGAGCGCCACGAGCTCGCCGACGCGTTCGTCGAGTCGGCGGCCGCGTGCGGCATCCCGCGCAACACCGATTTCAACGGCGAAGTCCAGGAAGGCACGGGTTACTACCAGTGCACGACCTGGAACGGCCGGCGCTCGAGCACCGCGGTCGGCTACCTGCGCGAAGCCGAGAAGCGGCCGAATCTCACTGTTTTGACTTCCGCACTTACCCTGAAGGTCTTCTTCAACGGACGAAAAGCGGAAGGCGTCGAGTACCGAAAAGACGAACGGACTGAAACCGCAAAGGCAAAGCGGGAAGTCATTCTCTGCGGCGGCGCGATCAACTCGCCGCAGCTCCTGCAGCTCTCCGGCGTCGGGCCGGGCGCGCTCTTGCAGCAGCACGGCATTCCGGTCGTTCATGACGCGCCTGAAGTGGGCGAGGGGCTGCAGGATCACTTCTACGGGCGCACGTTCTGGCGCTGCAACCGGCCGATCACGCTGAACGACGACATGGCGAGCCTCTTTCGCCAGGCGAAGATCGGCCTGCAGTGGTTTTTGTTTCGTCGCGGGCCGCTCACGATCGCGGCGGGCTATTCCGCGGCGTTCATTCGCACGCGTCCCGAGCTCAAGCGTCCCGACGCGCAGATCTACTTCATCAATTTCTCGACCGCCAAGCGCGGCGGCATCCTGCACCCGTTTTCCGGCTTCACGCTCTCGATCTCGCAGCTGCAGGTCGAGTCGCGCGGCTCGGTGCACCTCAAGTCGGCCGACCCCGCGGCGCCGCCCGCGATCCGCTACAACTACTTGGCGACCGAGAACGACCGGCGCGTGATGGTCGACGGCATCCGCTGGATCCGCCGCATCGCCGCCGCGAAGCCGCTCGCCGACTACATCGCGGCCGAGGAATTTCCCGGCCCCAAGGTGCAGACCGACGCGGAGCTCCTCGAGTTTTGCCGCAACAACGGCGACACGGTCTTCCACCCCACCTCGACCTGCCGCATGGGGACCGACGAGCGCTCGGTCGTCGACTCGCACCTGCGCGTGCGCGGCCTCGAGCGCCTGCGCGTCGTCGATGCCTCGGTCATGCCGGCGGTCGTGTCGGGCAACACCAACGCTGCCGTCATCGCCATCGCGGAAAAAGCCGCCGACCTGATCGCCAATCCCCGATAATCCCGCCTACCCCAAGGGGATGGGACCGATGGCCCGTCGCACGCAAGCGCAGCGCAAGGATTCCGCTCGCGAGCTGAGGGAGGCGCGCGCCCAGCAGGCCGCCACCGCGGCCATCCTGAAAGTCATCGCGCGCTCGCGCGGCGACGCGCAGCCCGTGTTCGAGGCGATCCAGAAAAGCTGCGAGAAGCTCTTCCGCGGCTTCCAGATCGGCATCAGCGTCGTGGGCGAGGACGGCCAGCTGCACCTCGGCGCCTATCGCGGCCCCGGCAGGGAGAAGTTCGCGAGCTACTTCCCGATGCCGCTCAGCCGCGCCACGGGCGCGGGCTCGGCGATTCTGGGCAAGCGCGTCGTCGAATACGCGGACATGCTGGCCAAGGGGGTCCCGGAGTACGTGCGCAAGTCCTCGCGCGCCACAGGCACCAGGTCCATCATTTTCGCGCCGATGCTTCGCCAGGGGCGCGGCATTGGCGCGATTTATGTCGCCCGGAATTTCAAGGGCTCCTTCTCGGCAAAGGAGCGCTCGCTGCTCAAGACCTTCGCCGACCAGGCGGTGATCGCGATCGAGAATGTGCGCCTGTTCAACGAGACGAAAGAGGCGCTCGAGCGGCAGACCGCGACAAGCGAGGTGCTGAAGACCATCAGCCGCTCGACCTTCGATCTGAACGCCGTCCTTCAGGTCCTGATCGAAAACGCGACGCGGCTTGCGGGCGCCCATCAGGGGTTCATCTTCAGGTTCGACGGCAAGCTCGCGCGCCTCGCGTACTCCTACAACGCGCCGCCTGCGTACAGGGAGCATATCGAGGCGCAAGGCGGGTTTGGGCCGGGGCGCGGCGGCCTTGTGTCCCGTGTGCTGCTCGAGCGCCGTACCGTCCACATCGTGGACGCCACGGCCGATCCGGAATTCACGTTGCACGAGGCGCAGCGCCTCGGCGGTTTTCGCTCGATGCTGGGCGTGCCGATGATGCGCGAGGGAAACCTCATCGGTGTCATCGCGATGTGGACGACCGAGGTGAGGCCGTTCTCGGAAAAGCAGATCGAGCTCGTCTCCACCTTCGCCGACCAGGCGGTGATCGCGATCGAGAACGTGCGCCTGTTCAACGAGACCAAGGAGGCGCTCGAGCGGCAGACGGGGACGGCCGAGGTTCTTCGCGTCATCTCGCAAAACCCGACGGACACCCAGCCCGTATTCGACGCCATTCTCGAGAGGGCGACCGCGCTTTGCGGGGCCGAAACGGGCCTGCTTTTCAGCTATGCAGACGGTGCCTATCAGGCGCTCGCGCTGCGTATTCCCAATCCAGCGTTCGCCGCGAGCTTCCGGCAGCCGCGCAAGCCCTCGCCCGAGAGCAACTCCGGTCTGGGGCGCCTGGTGCGCGAGAGGCGCGCCGTGCACATTCCCGACATCCTGGAGGACGCCGCGACCGCCGCAGGCGACCCGATCCGCATGAACTCGGTGGAAGGCGGCGTACGCGCTTGGTTGGGCGCTCCCTTGCTCAAGGACGGAATGCTGGTGGGAGCGATTGTCATCTACAGCACACAGCCGCGCGCATTCGCAGAGCAGCACGTCAAGCTGCTGCAAACCTTCGCGGACCAGGCGGTAATCGCAACCGAGAATGTGCGCCTGTTCAACGAGACGAAACAGGCGCTCGAGCGGCAGACAGCGACAGCGGAGATTCTCAGGGTCATCAGCGGGTCGCCGGACGATGTACAGCCGGTGCTCGAGGCTGTCGTCGACAGCGCGGCCCGGCTCTGCGACGCCAAGGACGTCCTCCTGTTGCTGAAAGAAGGGGACGAACTGCGCTATCGCGCGCACCGCGGCGAGATTGCACCGGCGGTGCCGATGGGCGCCGCAAGGCGCATCAGCCGGGACTGGAGCGCCGGACGCTGCGCGGCCGATGCCCGTCAGCTTCATATTCACGACATCACCGCCGAACCCGACGAGTACCCTGATGGCGCGCAAATGGGCGCGCGCGCCGGATATCGCACCGTGCTCGGGACGCCTTTGCTGCGGGAGGGCATCGTTCTCGGGGTCATCCTGATGCGGCGTGCCGAAGTGAGGCCCTTCGAGACCCGGCAGATCGAGCTCATCAATACCTTCGCCGACCAGGCGGTGATCGCGATCGAGAACGTGCGCCTCTTTAACGAGACGAAGGAAGCGCTCGAGCGGCAGACGGCGACGGCGGACATCCTCAGGGTGATCGGCAGCTCGCCGACCGACGTCCAGCCGGTATTCGAGGCGATCGTGCAAAGCGGGCTGGCGCTCTTTCCCGAAGCCACGGTCGGCGTGGCGCTGCCCGATGGCAAGCAAATGAGAATGGCGGCCCTCGCGAACCGGGATCCGGCGATCGCCGCGGCGACGAGAGCCCGGTTCCCCATCGAGCTGAGCCGGGAATACCTGCATGGCGCGGCGCTGCTCGATGCGCGGGTCGTCGATATTCCGGATGCGACCCTCGTCCAGCAAGGCGACTTCCCGGCCGGTGTCGCGAATTTTCTCGCGAGCGGCAACCGGGCCATCACGGTGATGCCGATGGTGCGCGGCGATCGTGCGATCGGCACGATCAGCGTTACCCGTCGCAGCCCCGGCCCTTTGAGCGAAAAGCAGATGGCATTGCTGCGCACCTTCGCCGACCAGGCGGTGATCGCGATCGAGAACGTGCGCCTCTTTAACGAGACGAAGGAGGCGCTCGAGCGGCAGACCGCAACGGCAGAAATCCTCAAAGTGATCGCGGGCTCGCCCGCGGATGTTCAGCCGGTGTTCGACTCGATCGTCGAGAGCGCAGCCCGCCTGTTCGGGCGCAGGGCGATCTTGCGCACGGTCGAAGGCAGCGTGCTTCGTCTTAGAGCGTACCGGGCCGCCCGTGGATCGAAGTTCGTGCCGGCCGACGCGATCCCCATCGACCGGGACAGCCTGGTCGGAACAGTGGCGTTGGATGCCAGGGCCTGTCAGTTTTCGGACGCGCAGGCTCCCGATGCGCCGCCTTACGCCCGCACGCGCGCCCATGAATGGGACTACCGCGCCAATGCGGCGGTGCCGCTCATGCGAGGCGCGACCGTCATCGGCGTGATTTCGATGATTTCATCGGAAGTCGGCGTTCTGTCCGACAAGCAACTCGCGCTCGTCGCTGCCTTCGCCGACCAGGCGGTGATCGCGATCGAGAACGTGCGCCTGTTCAACGAGACCAAAGAATCGCTCGAGCGGCAGACGGCTACGGCCGAGATTCTCCGGGTGATCGCGAGCTCGCCCTCGGACGTGCAGCCGGTGTTCGATGCGATCGCGGGAAGCGCGAAGCGGCTCCTCGCCGGACATGCGGCCGTGGTCGCGCGCCGCAACGGCGACATGCTCGAGCTGGCGGCCTATACCTCCACAGGCGAAGCGGGGGACGCGGCGCTGAAAAAATTGCTCCCGGTAAAGATTACCGGGCAGGGACATTCGGGCAAGGCCATTCTGACCGGAGCGCCGGTCCTGGTGGCCGACGTCGAGACCGATCCAGATTATTCGGAGGGATTCCGGGTCAACGCCCGCGCCCGGGGATTTCGCAGCGTGGTGAGCGTGCCGATGCTGCGCGAGGGCGAGCCGATCGGGGTCATCTCCGTCTACCGTCCCGTGCCTGGCAAGTTCAGCGAGCACCAGACCAGCCTGCTCAAGACCTTCGCCGACCAGGCGGTGATCGCGATCGAGAACGTGCGCCTGTTCAACGAAACGAAGGAGGCGCTCGAGCGGCAGACAGCGACGGCCGACGTCTTGGCGGCGATATCCGGTGCTCAGACCAATGTTGACCCTGTGTTCCGCGCTATCGCGCGCAACGCGCAGCGCCTTTGCAACGCTGTCGTATGCAATGTGCTCCGCTATGACGGCGAGCTGCTGCACGTCGCGGCTTCCCACGGGTTTTCGCCGGCTGACGAGCAGAAGCTTCGCGAGAAGTATCCGGTAAAGGCGGGAGATGCGTCGGTGCTTTCCGGGCGCGTGATCGCCACCAGGCAAATTGAGCATATCTACGATGCGCAGGCGGAGCCCGGCTATGACCATGCGCATGCCAGGCAAGGGGCTGGATGGCGACGCATGCTCGGCGTGCCGCTGCTGCGTGACGATGTGCCGCTCGGGGTCATTGTTGTAGCGTGGAGCGAACCGGGCAGGATTCCCGACGCGGAAATCGACCTGCTCAAAACGTTTGCCGCACAGGCGTCGATTGCGATAGAGAACGTGCGCCTGTTCAACGAGACGAAGGAATCGCTTGCGCAGCAGACGGCGACCGCAGACATCCTGCGCGTCATCGGCGGCTCGATAACAGAAACGAAGCCGGTCTTCGAAGCCATCGTGAAGAGCTGTCACTCGTTGTTCGGCGTCGGTCAGGTCAGCCTGAGGCTTGTGCAGGACGGCAGGCTGAAGCGGCAGGCGAGCGTCGGCGAAACGAGCGAGGAAGTGCCGATCGACCGCGACAGCGCCGCCGGCACCTGCGTGCTCGAGCGGAAGCTCATCCATCTTCCGGACCTGGAGAAGGCGCTCGACCGTTTCCCGGGCATCCGGAACCTCGGGTTGAAGCGCGGCTATCACTCGGGGATCTATACGCCCCTGCTGCGCGCAGGCGAGGCGATCGGGACGATCTCCGTGCTGCGCGTGCAAGCCGGCGCCTTCAGCGACAAGGAGGCCTCGCTTCTCCAGACCTTCGCCGACCAGGCGGTGATCGCGATCGAGAACGTGCGCCTCTTCAACGAAACCAAAGAGGCGCTGGAGCGGCAGACGGCGACGGCGGAGATCCTCAGAGTCATTGCAAGGTCGCCTACGGACGTCCAGCCGGTGTTCGACGTCATCGTGGAAAGCGCGGTGAAGCTTTGCGGCGCGCGCTTCGGGCGCGTCTACCGGTACGACGGGTCGGTGATCTACATGGTTGCGTCGCACGGGTTGAGCAGCACGGGTCTGGGGACCGTGCAGGGCGTATTCCCGCGACCCGCGACGCAGGACACGATCGCAGGGCAGGTGATTCTGTCCAAGCAGCCGTACTTCGTGAAGGACATCGAGGAGGATGCCTCGGTACCTCCGCTGTCTCGACAGATGATCGAGTCGCTGCAGACGCGCAGCCAGGTCACGATCCCCATGATGGGCGCGGGCGAGCCGATCGGGGCGTTCACCATGGGCTGGGCGCAGCCGAACGGCTTCGATGACCAGCAGGTTGCGCTACTACAGACCTTCGCCGACCAGGCGGTGATCGCAATCGAGAACGTGCGTTTGTTCAACGAGACGAAGGAAGCGCTCGAGCGGCAGACCGCGACGGCGGAAATCCTGAGAGTGATCAGCAGTTCGCCGACAGACGTGCGACCGGTGTTCGATGCGATCGTCAACAGCGGCGTCAGGCTCTTCGCCGGCGCCGGCGTATTCATTGGAATCGTGCATGGCCAAGACCTGGTTTGCGAGGCGGCCGCGGGCGCTGGCGTCTCTCCGGTCGGACTGAGCGTGCCCGTGACGCGCGAGAGCGCGGGCGGGACGGCGATCCTCGAGCGCAGGGTGGTGAACGTGCGCGACACGGAGGCGCCCGATGCACCGCTGCACGCGCGCGAGAACGCGCGGCGCATCGACATCCGCTCGATGATCCACTGCCCGATGTTCCGCGAAGGCGAGGCAATCGGCACCGTCGGCGTGATCAAGCGCGAGCCGGGCGGGCTGGACGACAAGCAGCTCGCGCTCCTCAAGACCTTCGCCGACCAGGCGGTGATCGCAATCGAGAACGTGCGCCTGTTCAAGGAATTGCAGCAGCGCGAAGAAGCGCTGACGAAATCGGTGGGACAGCTCACGGCGCTCGGTGAAGTGGGCCAGGCGCTCAGCTCCACGCTCGAGCTCGACAAGGTGTTGAAGACGATCGTCGAGCGCGCGGTGAAGCTGACGGGCCTCGATGGCGGCTCGATCTACGAGTACGACGAGGCGGCGCAGCAGTTCAGCCTGCAGGCGGCCGAGAACATGAAGGAGGAGCTGGTGAGGGCGGTGCGCGAGACGCCGGTGAAGAAGGGCGAGGGGGCGATCGGTCGCTCGGCCGAGACGCTCGAGCCGGTGCAGATCGCCGACATCGCCGACGAGAGCTATGGCGGCCGGCGCAAGGAGCTCCTCATCCGCGCCGGCTACCGCGCGATCCTCGCCGTGCCGCTTCTGCGCGAAGGCCAGCTGCTTGGCGCGCTGCAGGTCTTTCGCGGGACGCCGGGCGAGTTCGCGCCCGAGGTGGTCGAGCTGCTCAAGACCTTCGCCACGCAGTCGGCGATGGCGATCCAGAACGCGCGCCTTTTCCGCGAGATCGCGGAAAAGGGCAGGGAGCTCGAGGTGGCGAGCCGGCACAAGTCGCAGTTCCTCGCCTCCATGAGCCACGAGCTGAGGACACCGCTGAATGCGATCCTCGGCTTCAACGAGATGATCCTGGGCGAGGTGTACGGCCCGGTGCCGGCGGAGATGAAGGAGCCGCTCACCGACATCCAGACGAGCGGCAAGCACCTGCTGCGCCTCATCAACAACGTGCTCGACCTCGCCAAGATCGAAGCCGGCCGCATGGAGCTCGCCCTCGGCGATTACTCGGTGCAGGACACCGTCGAAAGCGTGCGCTCGACCTTGCGGCCGCTCGCGGCGGAGAAGGGCCTGGAGTTCCTCGCGAGCGTTCCCGTGGATCTTCCACTCGCCTACGGCGACGCGGGCCGGATCACCCAGTGCCTGATGAACCTCGCGGGCAACTCGCTCAAATTCACCAAGCAGGGCAAGGTGGAGATCGCGGTCACGCAGGCGAACGGCACGCTCACCTTCCGCGTCTCCGATACCGGCGTCGGCATCCCGGCCGACAAGATCGGCAGCCTCTTCACCGAGTTCAAGCAGACCGACGCGACCATCGCGAGCGAGTACGGCGGCACCGGCCTCGGTCTCTCCATCAGCAAGAAGTTCGTCGAGATGCACGGCGGGCGCATCTGGGTCGAGAGCGAGCCGGGACGGGGTTCCTCCTTTATCTTTGAACTGCCTTTGAGAGTGAAAGCATGACGGCGAAAACGATCCTGTACGTCGAAGACAACGAGATGAACCGCAAGATCGTGCGCGCGCTCCTCAAGGCGACGACATACGAGCTCGTCGAGGCGTTCGACGGCGAGGCGGGCGTGGCCAAGGCGCTCGAGGTGAAGCCCGACCTCATCCTCATGGACGTGCAGCTGCCGAAGATGTCCGGCATCGACGCGACGCGAAAGCTGCGCAGCGAAGCGGCGACGGCGAATACCCCCATCCTCGTCATTACTTCCTTCGCGCTTTCGGGCGACGAGCAAAAGGCGCTGCAGGCGGGTGCCACGGGCTACATGGCCAAGCCCTACAGCCCCATGGACCTCCTCGGCCGAATCCGTAAACTGGTGCCCGAAACCTGACAGAAAAACCCATGAGAAAAAAGAAACTAGGCGCAAGCCCGCTGGAGGTGAGCGAGATCTGCCTCGGCACCATGACCTGGGGCGAGCAGAATTCGGAGGCCGAGGCGCATGCGCAGATCGACTGGGCGCTCGAGCACGGCATCAATTTCATCGACACGGCGGAGATGTACCCGGTGCCGCCGGCGCAGCGCACGCAGGGCACGACCGAGAAGATCCTCGGCGGCTGGCTCGTCAAAAACAAGGCGAAGCGCGACAAGGTCATCGTCGCTTCCAAGATCGCCGGGCCCGGGCGGCGCGACTGGATCCGCAATGGCGAGAACCACGTCACCAGGAAGACGATTCCTTGGGCGATCGAAGACAGCCTGAAGCGCCTGCAGACCGACTACCTCGACTTGTATCAAATTCATTGGCCGGAGCGCTATGTGCCCGCGTTCGGCGCGTGGCAATACGATCCGTCGAAGGAGCGCGAGGCGACGCCGATCCTCGAGCAGGTCGAAGGCATGGCCGCGGCGATCAAGGCGGGAAAGATCCGCGCCTACGGGCTTTCGAATGAAACCGCCTTCGGCCTGTGCGAATTCACGCGCGTGGCGAAGGAGGCCGGGCTGCCGCCGCCCGCCTCGGTGCAGAACGGCTACAGCCTCCTCAACCGCCTCTTCGACGGCGATCCGGCCGAGGCGAGCCGGATGGTGAACGTGCCGCTGCTCGCTTATTCGCCGCTGGCCATGGGCCTGTTGACAGGGAAGATGAAAGCGAAGCCCTGGCCGAAGGAAGCGCGGCTGGAGAAATTCCCGGACTTCGGCGAGCGCTACAAGCGCCCGCGTGCGCTGGAAGCCGCCGCGCGCTACCAGGCGCTCGCGGAAAAGCACGGCGTCCCGCTCGCCGGCATCGCGCTCGGCTTCGTGATGAAGCGTTTTTTCGTCGCTTCGACGATCATCGGCGCCACTTCCCTCAAGCAGCTGGAAGAGCTGTCGAAGTATTTCGAATTGAATCTGTCCGAAGGAATCAAGAAGGAAATCGAGGAAATAAACCTGGCCTTCCCGAGCCCCTGCGCGCAGTAGATGTGGGAAGCGGCGGCCATCCTGCTCCTCGCGCTCGTGCTCGTTTTCTGGGTGGACAGCCTGCGCGCGCGCGAGCGGGCGCTCGCCGCGGGTCGCGCGGCCTGCCAGCGCTATGGCGTGCAGCTGCTCGATGAGACGGTGGCGGCGAGCGCGCTCAAGCTCGCGCGCGACGGCGAGGGGCGCCTGCGCATCCGGCGCGTCTTCTCGTTCGAGTTCTCCGACACGGGCAACAACCGCCGGCACGGCTCGGTGGTCATCCTCGGCGCGGAGGTGCAGGACCTGCAACTGGAGCCTTACCCCATCCAATGAGCGCATGGCTTGAAGGGCGGATCCTCGAGAACCGGCACTGGACCGAGACGCTGTTCTCGCTGAAGGTCGAAGCGCCCCGGCTGCGCTTCAGGGCAGGGCAGTTCGTGCGCATCGCCCTGGACATCGGCGGAGCGCGGATCCCTAGGCCGTTCTCCTTCGTCAATCCGCCCGAGGACCCGGTGCTCGAGTTCTACGGCGTGCTCGTTCCCGACGGGCCGCTTTCGCCGCGGCTTGCGGAGTTGAAGCCGGGTGACCGGCTCTACGTCGCCGACAATCCGTCGGGCTTCCTCGTGCTGGACGAGGTGGCGGCGGCCGAGGATCTGTGGATGGTCTCGACCGGCACCGGGATCGCGCCGTTTCTCTCGATCCTGCGCACGGCAGCGCCCTGGGAGCGGTACAAGCGCGTGGTTCTGGTGCACGCCGCGCGCTACGGGAGGGAGCTCGTCTACGGCGACCTCCTCGCGGATCTGCAAAGGAAATATCCCGGCAAATTCAAGATCCTCCGATTGGTGAGCCGCGAGCAGTCGCCGGGAACGCTGCAGGGCCGGATCCCGGCCGCGATCGAGGATGGGCGGCTGGAAGCAGCGGGCGGCCCGATTTCTCCCGAGCGCTCGCAGTTCATGCTCTGCGGCAACCCGCAGATGCTCAAGGACGTGACTGCCGTGCTGGCGGCGCGCGGACTGAGAAAGCACCGTCGGCGCGCGCCCGGGCACATCACGGTCGAGAGCTTCTGGTGAAGCGCCTCCTGGCGCTGTCCGCGCTTTTCTTGCTGGAAGCTTGCAGCGTCACGAAGTTCGCCTATGAGCACGCCGACACCTGGCTGCGCTGGCAGGCGAACAAGTACTTCGATTTCGAGGGCGAGGCCGCGACCGAGCTCGACCGGCGCATCGCCGCCTTCATCGGCTGGAATCGCGCTCATGCCCTGCCGGAATATGCAAAGCTCGCCGGCGAGGCGAGCCGCCGCATGCTGCGCGGCATCAAGCGCGAGGACCTCGAATGGGGGTACGATGCCTTTCGCGCCCATGTGCGAGGGGCCCTGGGCGCCGCCGCAGCCGAGATCGCGCCGCTGCTCGATCGCCTGACGCCCGAGCAGATCGCGCACCTGGAAGCCCGGCTGGCGGAGGAGAACCGCAAGTTCGCACGGGAGAACCTGCAGGGGACCGTGGAAGATCGCAGCGAGCGCCGGGTGGAGCGCAACGTGAAGCGGCTGGAGCACTGGTTCGGCGCGTTGAGCGACGAGCAGCTCGAGCAGGTGCGGCGCTATGACGCGCGCGCGCCGCGCTCGGCCGGGCTGCGCGAGCGTGACCGCAAGCGCCGCCAGGCCGAGCTGCTCGCCATGCTGCGCGCGCGCGAGGCACGCCAGAAGCTCGCCGGCTGGGCGGAAAACTGGGAAGGCGGGCGCGAGCCGGCCTATGCGCGCGCTGCGCTCGAGACGCGCGAGGCTTACTTCGACCTGCTGCTCGCGCTCGATCGCACGCTCACGGCGGAGCAGCGCCGCAAGGCGGCCGAGCGCATGAGCGACTACGCCTCGACCTTCGCCTCGCTCGCTCGCAAATGAGGCGCCCGTGAACGACCGCAGCGCGCTCGAGAACGAATCTGCCCCCGGCGTCGAGTCGCCGCCGGCCGGATATGCGGGCCGCCCGCGCGACGCGCAGCTCGAGTACAAGGCGATCCTCGCCAACGTCTCGATCGGCATCGCCTTCACGCGTGAGCGCAAGTTCACCCTGTGCAACCCGAAGTTCGCCGAGATGCTCGGCTGGCAGGCCGAGGAGCTGATCGGCCAGCCCGGCGAGGTGGTCTACCCCTCGCGCGAGAGCTACGAGGCGCTCGGCCAGATCGCGATTCCGGTGCTCGCCGAGGGCCGCCAGCTCGACGTCGAGTGGGAGCTGCGCAGGAAGGACGGCTCGACTTTGCTCGCGCGCCTGATCGCCAAGGCGGTGAGCCCGACCGACACGCAACGCGGCACGGTCTGGATCGTCGAGGACATCACGGGCAGGAAGCGCCATGCGGACGAAGTGGCGCGGCTCCTGCGCGAGCAGGACGCAATCCTCGACACCGCCTCGATCGGCATCTGCTTCGTGCGCGACCGGCGCATCGTGCGCTGCAACCGCCGCATGGAGGAGATGTACGGCTACGGCGCGGGCGAGATGAACGGCAAGCCCACCGCGATCACCTACGCGGAGACGGGCGACCACGCCGTGGCCGAGAAGGCCTACGCCGACATGGCGCGCGGGCAGACGCACACGCACGTCATGCAGGCGCGCCGGCGCGACGGGAGCCAGTTCTGGGAGCGCGCGACCGGGCGCGCGGTCGACCCGGCCGACCCGGCGCGCGGCTCGGTCTGGCTGCTCGAGGACATCACCGAGCAAAAGCGCGCCGAGGAGGATCTCGAGCGCGTGCTCGCCGAGCAGCAGGCGATCACCAACAACATGGTGATCGGCATCGCCTACCTGCGCGAGCGCAGGATCGTGCGCGCCAACCGGCGCTTCGAGGAGCTCTTCGGCTACGCACCGGGCGAATGCGTCGGCACCGCCTCGCGGCAGTATTACTTCACCGAGCAGGACTTCGAGAGCCTGCTGCCGGGCTATGCCGAGCTCGATGCCGGCCGCACCCACAGCTCGGAGCACTGGCTGCGCCGCAAGGACGGATCGGGATTCTGGTGCCGCATGTCGGGCCGCGCGCTCGAGGCCGGCCGGCCGGGGCGCGGCTCGGTGTGGCTCTACGAGGACATCACGGAGCGGAAGCGCGCCGACAGCGAGATCGGCCGCATGATGCGCGAGCAGGAGCTGATCCTGGAGAACGCGAGCGTCGGCATCGCCTTCGTGCGCGACCGCGTGATTCAGCGCTGCAACCGGTTCCTCGAGGAGATGATGGGCGCGCAGGCGGGCGCGCTGGTGGGAAAGAGCTCCTCGAGCTTCTTCGCGAGCGAGGAGGACTGGGGCGAGGCGGTGCGGCTCGCCTACAGCATGACCGCGGCCGGCCAGGCGCACGACTCGGAGTGGCGCTTCCGGCGCGCCGACGGCGGTACCTTCCTCTGCCGCACGCGCGGGCGCCGCATCGATTCTGGCGAAGGCGCGCAGGAGTGGATCTGGAGCTTCGAAGACGTCACCATCGAGCGCGAGGCGGAGGCGCGCCTTCAGCGCGCGCTCGCCGAGCAGGACCTGATCCTCAACTACGCCACGGTCGGCATCGCCTTTTCGAGGCAGCGCCTGCTGCAGCGCTGCAACCCGCGGCTGGAGGAGATGTTCGGCTATGCGCGCGGCGAGCTGATCGGCAAGACGGCGCAGGAGCTGTTCGGGTCAAAGGAGGACTTCGACGCCGCGGGCGTGCAGATGTACGCCGAGCTCGCCGCCGGCGGCACCTATGTCACCGAGCGCAGGCTGCGCCGCAAGGACGGCTCGGAGATGTGGTGCAAGGTCGTCGCCAAGGCGATCGATCCGGCGCAGCCGCTCGAGGGCGCCATCGTGATCTACGACGACATCTCGGCGGAGCACGAGGCTCGCGACTCGCTGCAGGCCTCGCGCGATGCGCTCGAGCGCGCGGTCGAGCAGCGCACCGAGGAGCTGCGCGCCGCCAACCAGCGCCTGCAGGCGGAGATTTCCGACCGGCGCCAGGCCGAGTCGCGCGCCCAGCACCTCGCCGACCACGATGCGCTCACCGGGCTTCCCAACCGGCGGCTGCTGGAAGACCGCCTCACGCAGGCGCTCGCCTCGAGCCAGCGCAACCGCCGGCAGACCGCGGTGATGTTCGTGGATCTCGACCGCTTCAAGGCCATCAACGACTCGCTCGGCCATGCGGTCGGCGACCTGGTGCTGAAGGAAGTGGCCGAGCGCCTGGTGAAGCAGCTGCGCGTCGTGGACACGATCTGCCGCATGGGCGGGGACGAGTTCGTGGTGGTGCTGCCCGAGATCAAGCGCTCGTCGGATGCCGCCAACGTCGCGGCCAAGATCCTCGAGACCGTGGCGCAGCCGATCAAGGTCGAGGACCGGGAGCTCAACCTCACGCCCTCGGTCGGCATCAGCGTGTTCCCGGAAGACGGGCGCGACGCCGAGACGCTCATCCGTAACGCGGATGCGGCGATGTACCACGCGAAGGAAACCGGCCGCGCCAACTACCAGTTCTTCACCGAGCAGATGAACCAGGCCGCCTCGCGCCGGCTCGCGCTCGAGGGCGACCTCCGCCGCGCCGTGCAGGCGGGCGAGATGCGCGTCTTCTACCAGCCGATCGTCGAGGCTGCGAGCGGGCGCGTCGCGGCGCACGAGGCGCTGCTGCGCTGGCAGCACGCCTCGCGCGGCGTGCTGGGGCCGCCGGAGTTCCTCCAGCTCGCCGAGGACACCGGCATCATCGTGCGGCTGGGCGACTGGCTGCTCGGCGAGGCCTGCCGCTGGGTGAACTTCATCGGCGCCGAGCGGGGGCTGGCGGTCGCCGTCAATCTTTCGCCGCGCCAGTTCAGCGATCCCAAGCTCGTCGACCTGGTAGCGCGCGCGCTTGGCGAGGCGGGCCTGCCGCCGGCGCTGCTCGAGCTCGAGGTGGCCGAGCCGACCGTGATGCAGAACGTGGATCTTTCGCTTGCGACCCTCGCCAAGCTGCGCTCGCTCGGGGTCACGCTCGCGATCGACGGGTTCGGCGCGGCCTATTCGAGCCTCGTCAGCCTGCGCCAGCTGCCGGTGCAGAAGCTCAAGCTCGACCGCACGCTCGTGGCCGAGGTGCACCGCGAGGGCCGCGCGATCGTCGCCGGCATCGTCGGGCTCGCGCGCGCGCTCGAGCTCAAGGTGACCGCGGTGGGCGTGGAGTCCGAGCCGCAGAAGCGCGCGCTCATCGAGTGCGGCTGCGACTACCTGCAGGGCCTGCTGAGCGGCGGGCCGGCCGACGCGGACACGGCGGCGAAGGACTACGTCTAGATCGCCTTTTTGCGGCGCTCCTCGAGGATGCGCTCGAGGGTCTTGATGTTGATTTCGACGCTCAGCAGGTTGGGGTTCACCTCCAGCGCGCGGCGCCACCATTTGAGCGCTTCCTCGTAGCGCTCGAGGTTGAACATGATCTGCCCGTAGCCCGAGAGCGCGCCGAAGTGCGAGGGATTGCGCTTGAGCACCTCGTCGCAGTCGGCGATGGATTCGCGGTAGCGGCGCGCCATGAAGTGCACCGTGGCGCGCTTGTTCCAGCCCTCCGCGAACTCGGGCTTGAGGCGGATCACCTCGCTGAAGGCGGCGACGGCTTCCTCCAGCTTTCGCTGCTGCATGAGCTCGACCCCGTCGGCCATGCGCCGGTCGATGTCGGGCTCGCCCGACCGGGCCCAGAGCAGCCACAAGCCCTGCTCGGCGAAGCCGCGCACGAACGGGCTCTCGTCGCGCAGGCGCTTGAGCAGCAGCGGCTGATCGTCGACCGAGCCGTGGTTGGCGACCCAGACCACCGCCTCGGCGCGCCGCTCCGTGACGGAATTCTCCAGGTCGGCGAGCGCCTCGCTGCGCGTGCCGGGAGCGGGGAATGCATCCGGGGGCGCGCATGTTAACGTAAAGGTCAGCAGCAACCCCGGGAGAACGGCGTGAAGCGGCTTGCCTGTCATGCGTTGATCATATCGATTCTGGCGGTCGGTGGCAGCGGCGGCGCGCTGGCCGCGGGCGGCGACGACCCCAACGTGCGCGGCTGGGACACCAGGGCGGTCGACCCGACGGTGGCTGCGGCGCAAAAGCGCTTCGCCGCCCGGGACTGGGCCGGCGCAAAAGAGCTGCTCGCCAGCGCGCTCGCGCGCAGCCCGCAGAACGCCGACTACCATAACCTCTACGCCTATGCGATCCGCAAGGGGCCGAGTCCGGACATGGACCTCGTTTTCCGCCATTACAACGAGGCGCTGCGCATCGATCCCAAGCACCTGGGCGCGCACGAGTACCTGGGCGAGGCCTACCTGATGCAGAAGAATCTCGCCAAGGCGAACGAGCACCTGGCGCAGCTCTCGCGCCTGTGCGGCCGTTGCGACGAATACTTCATGCTGAAAAAAGCGATCGCGGATTTCGAGCAGGGGCAGGCGAGGAATTGACGCTCACGAACTCTCAAAGGGGACTACCGATGCATCGCACTCTGGCGCTTGCCATCCTGCTGGCCGCTTTCGCTTCAAGCCCGGCGTTCGCCGCCGACACGCCTTCGCCGCCCAAGGACCCCGACAAGAAAGAGCTCGAGGCGACGCGCGCGGCGATCGCGCAGGAGGACTGGGCGCGGGCGCGCGAGCTTGCGCGCGCGGCGCTCGCGCGGGCGCCGCGGAGCGCCGACGCGCACAACCTGTATGCCTATTCGCTCCGCCGCGGGCCGAATCCGCCGATGGACCTCGTCTTCCGGCACTACAACGAGGCGCTGCGCCTGAACCCGCAGCATCTCGGCGCGCACGAGTACCTGGCCGAGGCCTACCTGATGACGGGCAACCTCGCCAAGGCTCGCGAGCACCTTGCGATCCTCGGGCGCCTGTGCGGCGCCTGCGAAGAGCAGCAAAAGCTCGCGCGCTCGGTTGCGAACGCGGAGCGTCAGCAGGCAACGAAGTAGGTTATCTTCGCCGGGCGTGAAAGAGCGCCCGAATTTCGTCTTCATCCTCGCCGACGACCTCGGCTACGCCGATTTGGGTTGCTACGGCGGCCGATCCCGCTGCTCGCCGGTGCTCGATCGCATGGCGAAGGAGGGGCTGCGCTTCACGCGCGGCTACGCCAATTCCTCGGTCTGCTCGCCCACGCGCTTCGCGCTCATGACCGGCCGCTGGCAGCACCGGCTGCGCGGCGGGGCGGACGAGCCGCTCCGCAGCACGGGCGCAAGGGGCAACCCCGTGCTCGGCCTGCCGCCCTCGCATCCGACGCTCGCCTCGCTCCTGCGCGAGGCGGGCTATGCGACCGGGCTCGTCGGCAAGTGGCACATGGGCTTCCCGCCGCATTTCGGGCCGTTGAAGAGCGGCTACCAGGAATTCTTCGGCATGCTCTCGGGCGCCACGGACTATTTCACGCACCGCGATCCCGGCGGGGCGCACGATCTTTTCGAGGGCGAGCAGGAAGTCCATCGAAAGGGCTATTTGACCGACCTGATCACGGAAAAAGCGGTTTCTTTCGTAAAGGCGAACGCCCGGTCGCCCTTTTTCCTCTCGGTGCACTACAACGCGCCGCACTGGCCGTGGGAGACGCGCGGCGACGCGGCCGAGGCGAAGCGGATCGCGCAGGTTCCGAGCAAGATCTTTCACTTCGACGGCGGCTCGGTTCCGACCTACCTGAAGATGATCCATCACATGGATGAGGGGATCGGCCGGATACTGGAAGAACTGAGAAAAAACAAGCTGGAAGAAAATACGCTCGTCGTTTTCACCAGCGACAACGGCGGCGAGCGCTTCTCCGACACCTGGCCGCTCGTCGGCAAGAAGATGGATCTCCTCGAGGGCGGGATCCGCGTGCCCTACCTCGTGCGCTGGCCCGGAAGCGTGAAGGCGGGCGGCACGACCGACCAGCTCGCGGTCACCATGGACTGGGTCGCGACGTTCCTCGAGGCGGCCGGGGTTTCCCCTGACAAGGAGTTTCCGCTGGATGGAAGAAGTCTTTTGAACGTCATTCGGAAAAACAAGACGTTCAAAAGGGAGCTGTTCTGGAAAATGACCTTCAGGAAGCAGAAGGCCATGCGCTCGGGCGAATGGAAGTATCTGTCGATCGAGGGCGACGAATTTCTCTTCAATCTCGAAAAAGACGTGCGCGAGCGCGCAAACTACGCGAAGCGCCGTCCGGACGTTTTCGAAAAGCTGAAAAAGAACTATGAGGCGTGGGACGCGAGCCTGCCCACTTACCCCGACGCGACCTACTCGGTCGTGAACACCAAAGCCGACCTCGCGACGCCCTCATAGCGCATCTCCCGCAGGATATCGACGGGCTGCGTGTCGCCCATCTTGAGGATGCGTTTCGCCATCCGCAGCTCGTAGGGCAGCAGCGGGTCCTCATCGTCCAGATCGAGCGGCTTCCCTTCGCCCGGCAGCCCCTGCAGCTCGCCGCGGGCGACGGCCTCCTCGATCCGGCGCTCCGCGATGATCTCGAGCGCGTGCATGCTCAGCGCTTGCTCCCGACCAGCATCTTGCCGTCGGCCTCGGCGACCACTTCGCCGCGCTGGTTCTCGCAGCGCGCCGTCATCACGACAATGCCGCCCTTGTGCTTGGGCTTGTCGATGCGCCCGGAGATGGTCCAGGTGGTCTTCAGCGTGTCGCCAGGCCGCACCGGCAGCTTGAACCGGCAGTTGTGCTCGAGGTAGGCGATCGCCGTGCCGTGGAAATACATGCCGGCGGGCGCCGAGATGAGCGCGCTGGTGAACGGGCCGTGCAGCACGCGGCCGCCCAGGCGCGATTGCTTTGCGTGCGAGTCGTCGACGTGCAGCGGGTTGAAGTCGCCGAAAAGGCCGGAAGCGAGCACGAGGTGCGCCTCGGTGACGGTGAGCGAGGTGCTGAAGGTCTCGCCCACCTTCACCTCGTCGTAGGCTTTGCCCGGAAACATCAGGATTTCCTCCGGCCGTAGCCGCCGCCGCCCGGCATCTCGGCCACGAGCCGGTCGCCCGCCGGCACGACGTAGGTCTCCTTGCCGGGGAGCACCTTGCCGCTCGCCAGCTTCACGCGGCCGACCTTGCCGTTCGCGCCCCCCGCGCGGCCGCGCGCCGGATTGTCGCGCCGCTCGAAGGTCGCGCAGGCGATGCTGAAGGGCGCCGCTTCCGAGTTCTCGATCTCGATCGCCACGCCCTGCCCACCATGCTTCGCGCCCTCGCCGCCCGACCCTTCCGCGAGCTCGCGCCGGCGAAAGACGAGCGGCGATTGCGCCTCGGTCACCTCCACCGGGATCGCGCCGATCCCGCTCGGGAACGCGGTGCTCGAGAGGCCGTCCTTGCCGGGACGCGCGCCCATGCCGCCGATGCCGATCGAGATGACGTTGAAGCGCGTCGCCGCGGCGGGCGAGCGCTCGAGGTGCGGCCCGCCGGTCATGTTGAGGAGCCAGATGCTGCCCGCGCCTTCGGCCGGCACCTTGCCGCCGAGCGGCTCGTCGAAGCAGTCGAAGACGAGCTCGGGCAGCATCTGCCCGATCACGTGGCGCGCGGCGACCGCGCGCGGGCGCGCCGGCGCGAGGATCGAGTCTTCCGGCGCCGACACTGTCACCACCTCGAGCGAGCCGGCGTTGTTGGGAATGCCCGGCGCGACGATGCATTTCACGCCGAACGAGGTATAGGCATCGGTGTAGCACTTGGGCGAATTGATGCCGAAGCGCGAGGCGGGCGAGGAGCCCGCGTAGTCGACGTGGATGCCGGACTTCGACACCGTGAGCGCGGCCTTGAGCTCGACCGGCGCTTCATAGCCGTCGAGCGACATGCTCGCGTGCCAGGTGCCGCGCGGCAGCTTGCGGATCGCGGCGAGCATCGAGGCGCGCGAGGTCGAGACGATGTGCTCGCCCAGGCCATCGAGGTCCGAGAGGCCGAACTCCTGCAGCATCGCGGCGAGGCGCCGCGTCGCCACTTCGTTGCACGACACGAGCCCCATCAGGTCGCCGCGCACCTGCTCGGGCTCGCGCGAGTTGGCGGCGAGGATCGAGAAGAAGGTCTGGTTCGGCTTTCCGGCCTCCATCATCTTCATGTGCGGGACGTAAAGGCCTTCCTCGTAGACCGAGGAGGCCTCGGCGACGAAGCCGCGCCCGCCGATGTCGATCACGTGACAGGTCGAAGCGAAAAATCCGATCAGGCGCTTCTTCAAAAAAGCCGGCGTGACCGTGACGAAGTCGAAAAGGTGCCCCGTGCCCATCCAGGGATCGTTCGTGACGAGCACGTCCCCGGGCTTGAGCGTCTTCGCCGGAAAGCGCTCGAGGAAGTGCGCGACCGCGGTGGCCATCGTGTTCACGTGCCCGGGCGTGCCGGTCACGGCCTGCGCGAGCATGCGGCCCTTCGTGTCGTAGACGCCGGCCGAAAGGTCGCCCGCTTCGCGGGTGATCGGCCCGAAGGCGGTCTTCAAGAGCACGTTCGCCTGCTCTTCCACCACCGCGATCAGGCGGTTCCACAGGATCTGGCGCACGAGCTCCGGCTTCATGCTTTCTCCAGGAGGAGGTGGCCGGCGCCCGTCACGCTGCAGCGCCAGCCGCGCGGCACGAGCGTCGTCGTCTGCGGCTCGGCGACCAGCGCCGGCCCCGAGAGGCGCGCGCCCGGCCTGAGGGCGCTGCGCCGATAGGCCGCATACGCACGGGTTTTTCCGCTGTCGGGATCGAACGCCATCTGCTTTCCGTCGGGTTTTGCCTTGAATGCTTTTCCTGCCGGGGAAGAGCGAGCCATAGTGAACCCCGGGGTCGAAACATTAACAGACCAGGTCAGGAATTCCACCGGTACGTCGGCGATGCGCAGCCCGAACTGCGCCTCATAGCGCGCCTCGAACTGCGCGCGCAGCAGTGTTTTGTCGCCGGCGCGCAGCGCGCGCGCGGGCAGCGGCACCGAGATGTCGTGGCCCTGGCCGAGGTAGCGCATCTCGACCGAGCGGAACGTGGTGAGCCTTGAATGGAGTGCTCCGGGCTTCACGATCGCCGTCGCTTCGTTCTGCATTTGCTTCAGAAGCCTGTTCCCTTCCGGGGCGTTGAAACCAGATTCATGCATTCGCAGGCTCCGGACGACCTCGAAGGCGACAGGCGCGCGCAAAAAGCCGACGGCCGAGCCGACGCTCGCGTCCGCCGGCACGAGCACGCGGCGCATGCCGAGGCGCCCGGCGAGGCGCGCCGCGTGCAGCGGCGCCGCGCCGCCGAAAGCGATCATCGCGCAGCGCTCGGGCACCTTGCCGCGCTCGATCGCGTGCACGCGCGCGGCGCTCGCCATGTTCTCTTCCACAATTTCGACGATGCCCGCCGCCGCCCAGCGCGCGTCGAGCTTCAGGCGGGCTCCGAGCCGGGTCTCGACGGCTTCTTTTGCTTTCACTTCATTCAATTCAAAAGATCCGCCCGCGAAAGCCTTCGGGTCGATGCGTCCCAGCACGAGATCGGCGTCGGTGACGGTGGGCTCTTCGCCGCCGCGGCCGTAGCAGGCCGGGCCCGGCTCCGCGCCCGCGCTCGCAGGCCCCACCAGGATGCGGCGCAGCTCGTCGAGACGCGCGATCGAGCCGCCGCCCGCGCCGATCTCGACCATCTCGGTCACCGGAACTCGCACCGGGAGGCCGCTCCCCTTGAGGTTTCGCCAGACGCGCGCGACCTCGAACTTGCGCGACTGCTCGGGCCGGCCCTTGCCGATGAAGCAGATCTTGGCGGTCGTGCCGCCCATGTCGAAGGAGAGCACCTCGTCCAGCCGGTTCTCGCGCGCGAGGCCCGCGGAAAGGATCGCGCCGCCCGCCGGGCCCGACTCGACCAGACGCACCGGAAAGCGCCGCGCGGCTTCCAGCGTCGTCAGCCCCCCGCCCGAGGTCATGAGGTAGAGGGGCGCGCGAAAGCCGCGCCGCGCGAGCTCCGCGGCGAGCCGCTCGAGGTAGCTCGCCATCAGCGGCTGCACGTAGGCGTTCGCGCACGCGGTGGAGAAGCGCTCGTACTCGCGGATCTCCGGGCAGACGGCCGAGGAGAGCGTCACCGGCACGCCCGGCAGGAGCCTCTCGATCAGCTCGCCCGCGCGGCGCTCGTGCGCGTCGTTGGCGTAGGAATGCAAAAAGCCGACCGCGATGGATTGAATGTTCCTGGCTTTTGACTCTTCTATCGCTCTTCCCAGAGATGCTTCATTCAAAGGCGCTCGTATCTCGCCGCGCGCAGTGATCCGCTCCTCGACCGGAAACCTCAAGTCCCGCGGCACCAGCGGCGCGGGCAACTCGAGATCGAGGTCGTAGTGCTCGTAGCGCTTCTCGTAGCCCATCTCGAGCACGTCGCGAAAGCCGGCCGTGGTGACGAAGGCCGTGCGCGCACCTTTGCGCTCGATGAGCGCGTTGGTCGCGAGCGTCGTGCCGTGGATGAGAACGCCGATGTCGGCGGGGCGCAGTTCCGACTCGGCGAGCACGCGCGCGATGCCCTCGAGCATGCCCTCTTCGGGCGCGCGCGGCGTCGTCAAGACCTTGGTGGAAAAGCGCGAGCGGCCGCGCTCGAGCACGACGTCCGTGAACGTGCCGCCGATGTCGGCGGCCAGGCGGGCTTGCGGCAACCGCTAGTCGCGGTAGTCCGGCTCGCGCCGGTCGAGCATCCGCTTCAAGGCCTCGAAGTGGTGCTCCCAGTGCGGCTTCTTGCCGTACATCGGGCCGCCGATCGTCTGCATGGTCTTGTCGACGACGTCCTGCGGCAGCGGCTTGAGCCTTTGCCCGGTCCACATCGCGAAGAGCTGCACCTGCGCGACGCGCTCGAGGTAGTAGAGGCTGTCGTAGGCCTCGGCGACGGATTTTCCGACGGTCAGCACGCCGTGGTTCGCCATGATCATCACCGTCTTGTCGCCGAGCAGTCCGGCGAGACGCTCGCCCTCGGCGCAATCGAACGCGGGCCCGGTGTAGTGATCGTCGTACACCACGTCCTTCATGAGGCCGCACTCGGTCTGGCCGATCGGCTGGATCTTCGGGTCCTCCAGCCGGGCGAGGGCGGAGGCGTACGGCATGTGCGTGTGCATGACGCAGACCGCGTCGGGAATCAGGCGGTGGATCGGCGAGTGGATGCAGTAGCCCGAGAGCTCGCGCTCGCCCTCGCCGCTCAGCACCTTGCCGTCGTGGCTGACTTCGAGGAAGCAGCTCGCGGTGATCTCCGACCAGTGCAGGCCGAACGGGATCTGCAGGTAGCGGTCGGGCTTGCCGGGCACCGCGCAGGTGAGGTGGTTGAAGATGCCTTCGCTGAAGCCGTGCTGGAACGCAAGGCGGTGCGCGGCGGCGAGATCGACGCGCATGCGCCATTCGGCGCTGTCGGTGCGAACCTCTGGGGACGGTTTCGAAGTGACGACTCTCATGGCGGGCTCCGGCGGGTGGACTCGGATATTCTACGGCCGCCATGAGCCGCCGTGCCTACCGGATACTACCGACCGATTCGACCACGTTTCACCCGCGCCTCTTCGGAACGCGCGGGGCGGTGGCGAGCAATTCGAACCTCTCCGCGAGCGCGGGCGCCGACATCCTGAAAGCGGGCGGCAACGCGATCGACGCCGCGGTCGCCGCCTCCTTCGTCGAAGGACTCGTCAATCCGCAGATGCACACGATCGGCGGCGAGTGCCCGATCCTCATCCGGCCGGCGGGCGAAGCGCGCGTCTATGCCGTGAACGGCAACATGGCTGCGCCCGGGCGGGCGACGCCGGCGGCGTATCGCGCCCGAGGATTAAGCGATATTCCCGACGCGGGAATTCTTGCGGCCGGGGTGCCGGCGGCCTTCGGCGCGCTCCTCACCGCGCTCGAGCGCTGGGGCACGCTGCCGCTGAACGAGGTCATCGCGCCGGTCATCGCGCTCGCGAAAAACGGCTTCCCGGTCTCCGAAGGCCTGCGCAACCAGCACAAGTACGGCATCGCGCCGATGGAGGCGCGCTTCCGCAAGGAGTGGCCGGGCAGCGCGAGGCTCTATCTTCCCGTGCCCGAGGTCGGCTCGCTGATGCGCAACGAGGCGCTTGCAAAAGCCTTTTCTTTTTTGTCCGAATCCAAAAAGCCCCTGGATGCGTTTTACAGGGGGGACATTGCGGCCGAGATCGTCAAGTTCTCGAAGTCAAAAGAGGGACTGCTGGAGCTCGAGGACTTCGCGAAATTCGAAACGAAAATCGAAGAGCCGGCGAGGCTCAAGCTCGGCGACGCGGAGCTCTTCAAGACCGGCTTCTGGTCGCAGGGCCCTGCCGAGCTGCAGACGCTCGCGCTGATGTGGCAGTTCGATCTGAGGAAGATCGGCTTCGGCACCCCGGACTACTGCCACCTGCTGATCGAAGCGATGAAGCTCGCCTATGCGGACCGCGAGCAGTACTACGGCGACACCAGGGTTCCTGCGGAGGTTCTGCTTTCAGAGTCGTATACGCGTTCCCGGGCAAAGCTCATCGACATGAAAACATCGAATCGGGAGTTGAGGCCGGGAAACGCCTGGGACAACGCGCCCTTGCTTCCCAAAGACAAGCAATTCGTGCCGAAGGACTGGGGTGCGGGCACGGTGCACGTCGATGCGGTGGACGCGAAGGGCAACATGGCGTCCTTCACGCCGAGCGGCGCCTGGATCTCCTCGAGCGAAGTGATCGAATCGCTGGGGTTCCCGCTCTCCACGCGCATGATGACCTTTTATCTCGAGCCCGCGAACCATCCGAACGTGATCGCCCCCGGCAAGCGCCCGCGCACGACGCTCACGCCGTCGATGGCGTTCCGGCACGGCAAGCCCTGGATGGCCTTCGGCACGATGGGCGGGGACAACCAGGGCCAGTGGCTGCTGCAGTTCTACCTCTGCCGCGCCGCTTTCGGCATGTCGATTCCCGAGGCGATCGAGGCGCCGCGGCTCTCTTCTGAGCACACCCCCGGCTTTTTCGCTCCGCACGCGAGCGAGCCCAACCGCGTGCGCATCGAGCCGCGCTTCGGCCCAAAGGTGCTCGACGAGCTGCGCCGGCGCGGCCACGACCTCGATGTCGCGCCGGACTGGACCGAGGGCTTCGTCTCCTGCGCCGAGATCGACGAGGCGCGCGGCCTCATCGAGGCCGGCTGCGACCCGCGCGGCGCGAAATCGCACTGCTTTCCCGCCACCGCGATCGCCTGGTAGACCGTAGAATCGGGCCAAGGGAGATTCCGCATGTCCATCCATCCGCTGCCGACCCGCTCGACCGACCCCGTCACCCAGGCGAAGGTCCACCTCGCCGCCGCGCACCGCCTCGCCGTGCTGCACGAGCTGGAGGAGGGGATCGACAACCACTTCACCGTCACTGTGCCCGGGCGCGATGACCGCTACCTGATCCTTCCCTTCGGCCTGCACTGGTCGGAGGCGCGCGCGAGCGACATGATCGTGTTCGACGAGTCGGGCAAGACGCTTGAGGGCGAGGGCGTCGTCGAGCTCTCGGCGCAATGCATCCACGCGCCGATTCACCGCATCACCGGCGCGCGCGTGGTGCTGCATACCCACCAGACCTGGGCGCTCGCGCTCAATTCGCTGAAGAACAACCGCCTGTTGCCGGTCAACCAGACTGCGGCGTTCTTCCACCATCACATCGCCTACGACGACACCTACGCCGGGACCGCCGACTTCATCGAGGAAGGCGAGCGGCTCGCCAAGCTGATGGGCGACAAGCACATCATGTTCATGAAGAACCACGGCGTGCTTGTCGTGGGCGACACGGTGGCGCAGGCCTACCGGCGCATCTACAAGCTCGAGCGCGTGTGCCGCGCGCAGCTGATCGCGATGGGGAGCGGCCAGCCGCTGGAGGTCCTGTCGGAGGAGATCGTGAAGCAGGTGCAGGCCGAGCCGGTCGATGACCGGCATTCGCGCGTCGAGCGCGAGCGCCTGTTCTTCGAAGCGATGATGCGCATCCTGGACCGCGAAAATCCCGGCTACGCGTCCTAGCCGCGGCGGCTCCATGCGGCTTGCTCGCGCGCTATTTCTCGGAGCGCTGCTGCCGCTTGCGGCGCTCGCTCAGACTTATCCCGCCAAGCCGATCAGGATGATCGTGCCCTGGCCGCCGACCGGCACGGTCGACATCCTCGGGCGCACGCTCGCGCAGAAGCTTTCCGACAACCTCGGCCAGACGGTGCTGGTGGAAAACCGCGCGGGGGCGAACGGCGTGATCGGCTCGGAGGTCGTCGCCAGGTCCGCGGCCGACGGCTACACCATCCTCGTCGACAACATCACCGGCCACGCGATCAACGCGACGATGCAGACGAAGATGCCCTTCGACAGCCTGCGCGACTTCGCGCACGTGAGCCTGCTCGCGTGGGTGCCCGACGGCGTGGTCAGCCTGCCCTCGCTGCCGGCGAAGAACATGCAGGAGCTGATCGCGCTCGCCAAGGCGAAGCCCGGCCAGATTACCTACGCCTCGTTCGGCGTCGGCAGCAGCGCCCACCTCGCCGGAGAGCTGCTGAAGACGATGGCGGGCATCGACATGCTGCACGTGCCCTACAAGGGCGGCCAGCCGGCGATCGCCGACCTGCTCGCCGGGCAGGTGTCGATCTACCTTCCGGTGCTCCCTTCGGTGGTGGCGCTGGTCAAGGCGGATCGGCTGCGGCTTCTTGCCGTCACCAGCGCGAAGCGCTCTTCGGCGCTGCCTGATGTGCCCACGGTGGCGGAATCCGGGCTGGCGGGCTTCGAGGCGAGCAACTGGTTCGGGCTGATGACGCCCGCCGGCACGCCCCCTGACATCGTGGCGCGCCTGAATGCGGAAACGGCGAAGGCGCTGCAGGCGCCCGAAGTGCGCGCGCGGCTCGGCGGGCTTGGCTGCGAGATCCAGTCGAGCACGCCGCAGGAGTTCCAGGCGCTGCTCAGGAGCGAGACCGAAAAATGGGCCAAGGTCATCAAGGCCTCGGGCGCGCGGGTGGAGTGAGGGCCGAAATGCCGGTGACCCTGGGCAGCGGCGCCTACCGCTACGAAGTCGTCGAGAACTGGGCGAAGCTTCCCGAGGGCTGGGAGTTCAAGGACGTCGCCGCGGTCGCGGTCGATTCCAAAGACAACGTCTACTGCTTCAACCGCGGCGAGCACCCGATGATCGTGCTCGACCGCGACGGAAAATTCCTGCGCTCGTGGGGCGAAGGCAGGTATCCGCGCGCCCACGGGCTGCATATCGACGTCGACGACACGCTCTACCTCACCGACGACGGCGGCCACATCGTGCACAAGTGCACGACCGAGGGAAAAGTGCTGCTCGAGCTCGGCGTTCCCGGCAAGCCCTCGCCCTACATGAGCGGGCTGCCGTTTCACCGCTGCACGCACACGGCGCTCTCGCCCAAGGGCGAGATCTACGTGAGCGACGGCTACGGCAACGCGCGCGTGCACAAGTATTCGCCCGACGGAAAGCTGCTCCTTTCCTGGGGCGAGCCGGGCACCGACCCCGGGCAGTTCAACGTCGCCCACAACATCGCGACCGACGCCGAGGGCTGGGTCTACGTCGCCGACCGCGAGAACCACCGCGTGCAGGTCTTCGACGGCAACGGAAGATACGAGACGCAGTGGGTCAACATGCACCGGCCCTGCGGCCTGTACTGCTGCCGGGGCAAGGCGCTCAGCTTCCTCATCGGCGAGCTCGGCTCCTCGATCCCGATCACGCGCCAGCACCCGAACATCGGGCCGCGCCTCACCTTCGTCGACGCGAAGGGCAGGACGCTCGCGCGGCTGGGCGGCGAGGCGGGGCCGGGCCTCGAGGCCGGCAGGTTCATCGCGCCGCACGGCCTTGCCATGGACTCGCGCGGCGACATCTACGTCGGCGAAGTGAGCTACACCGAGTATCCGCGCCTGTTCCCGGACCAGAGAATCGCCTGGCGCATGCGCTCGCTGCAGAAACTCAGAAAACTCTAGAAGACCCGAAGGAGGACCCGTCCATGATTCACGTGATTGCGGTGATTACCGCCAAGCCCGGCCAGCGCGACCAGATCCTCGCGCACTTTCGCGCCAACGTTCCCGCGGTGCGCGCCGAAAAAGGCTGCATCGAGTACGGCGCCGCGCTGGATGCCGACACGCCGCTCTCCATCCAGACCAAATGGGGCCCGGACACCTTCCTCGTGGTGGAAAAATGGGAGAGCCTCGATGCGCTCAAGGCGCATGCGGCGGCTCCCCACATGGCGGCCTATGCGGCCAAGACCAAGGACTTCATCGCCGGGCGCAAGATCTACATCCTGGACCCGGCCTAAAACCTGGATCCCCGCTTTCGCGGGGATGACGCTCTCGCGTCACTTCACCTCGAGCTTGTTGTCGACTTCCTTCACGCCCGTGACCTTGCGCGCGATGCCCTCGGCGCGCTGACGCTGGTCCGGGCTCTTCACGTCGCCCGAGAGCATCACCTTGCCCTTCTCGGTCTCGACGCTGATCTTGCCGCTGTCGATGCCCTTTTCGGCGAGGAGCGCGCTCTTCACCTTGGTGGTGATGAGCGTGTCATCGACCATGCTGCTCTTCTCGTGCGTGTCCGAGTCGGCGCGGTCCGCGCGCGCGACCGGCGTCTTGTCGGCCGCCTGAACGAGGGCGGGCGCGGCGAGCGCGAGGGCGAGCGCCGCGGCGGTGAGAGTGGCTTTCATGCTGAACTCCAAGGAAATGGGAGTCCCTTCGACAGCGGGCGCGCCCGGGATTTCCCGCGACGTGGCGTCGCGTTCCGTCCGACAGGAGGATCAGCCTGGAAGGACCAGGACTAGCGCCGCTTCTTCCCCTTGCCGCGCGCGAGCGCGGTACCGGCGACGAGCGCCCGCAGCTTGGCGATCGCAATCTCGCGGTCCATCGGCGCCATGCCGCAGTTCGTACAGGGAAAGAGGTGCTTCGCCGGCACGTACCTGAGCGCCTTCTGGATGGTCTGCGCGACCTCCTTCGGCGTCTCGACCCTGTCGCTCGCCACGTCGATCACGCCCACCAGCACGTCCTTGCCCTTCAAGAGCGCCATCAGCTCGGCCGGAACCTTGGAATGGATGCACTCGAGCGACACCTGGTCGAGCTTGCTCCTCGCGAGCGCGGGGAAGATCTCCTCGTACTGGCGCCATTCCGAGCCGAGCGTCTCCTTCCAGTCGAGGTTCGCCTTGATGCCGTAGCCGTAGCAGATGTGCACGCAGGTCGTGCACTTGACGCCCTTGATCGCGCGGTGCAGCGCGTCGATCCCCCAGCGCTTGACCTCCGACATGTAGACGGCGAAGGCGGGCTCGTCGAACTGGATCACGTCGACGCCGTCCTTGACGAGCGCGCGCGCCTCCTGGTTGAGCAGGTCGGCGAGCGCCATGGCGAGCTTCACCTTGTCGCCGTAATGGCGGTCGGCGATGGTGTCGACGAGCGTCATGGGGCCTGGCAGCGTGAACTTGATCTTCTTCTTCGTGTGCGCGCGCAGGATGCGCGCCTCCGCTTCGTGCACGCGGCCCTTCAGGCGGACCGGCCCCACCACGACCGGCACCATCGCGTCGTAGCGGTTGTCGCGGATGCCCATCTTCACCTTGTGCTCGAAGTCGATGCCCTCGACGTTGGCGAGGAAGCCGTGCACGAAGTGCTGGCGCGACTGCTCGCCGTCCGAGATGATGTCGACGCCGGCGTCTTCCTGCTCCTTGATCCAGAGCAGCGTCGCGTCCTTCTTCGCCTGGGCGAGCGCCTCGCCGCTCTGCTTCCACTCGGGCCACAGCTTGCGGGTTTCGGCGAGCCAGTTCGGCTTGGGCAGGCTGCCCGCGATCGTCGTCTCGAACATCTTTCCTCCGGAAATGCGTTTGGGCGAACGGATCGCCAGTGTACGCGTGGGAAGCGGCCCATTTCCAGCGCGCGTGCGAAGATAGTGCCGTGAGTCCGACGAAAATCGCGCCGCTCAGGCCGGAAGACCGCGCCGCGTGGGAGCCACTCGCGCGCGGCTACAAGGAGTTCTACAAGACGCCGACCACGGACGCCGAGTATGAGGCGGCGTGGCAGCGCCTTATGAAGCAGGAGGGTGTCCATGGGCTTGCGGCGCACGTGGACGGAAAGCTCGTCGGCATCGCTCACTACCTGTTTCACACGAGCACGTGGGCGGAGAGCGTCTGCTACCTGCAGGACCTTTTCACCGCGCACGAAGCAAGGGGAAAGGGCGTGGGGCGGGCGCTGATCGAGGCGGTCGCGGCGGAGGCGCGCCGTCGCGGCGCAGCGAAGTATTACTGGCTCACCCAGGACCACAATGCGGTCGCCCGCACGCTCTACGACAAGGTGGCGAAGTACGTGGGCTTCATCCGTTATGACTACACGATAGACTAGACCCATTCACGGTTTGGGGTGTCGAACCCCGGGAGGACCCGTGGAACCGACCTTCGGCGCAAAGAACACCATCACTTCGCCGCTGCCCCAGGGCGCGCTGGCCGAGCGTTATCTCGCGGTGGCCGAGGCGCGCTGGCAGTTTTCCGGGCTACGATTGGCGCGGGATATTTGAGTTCTCGAAAAAAAAGAAAAACCGCTGGAGCACCAAGAAAACTGGTCTGCCTCGAGACCTATTGGGGCGATCACGGCGCGCGGCTTTTCCGCTCGCCTTCGGTGCTGCCCTTCTTCGAGGGCCTTGCCGCGCAGCTCGATCCGCCGCTGCGCATCGCGCACCGCCACGTCGACTCGATCGAGCAGCTGCTCGGCTATTCGCGCTACAAGAAGGGCCTGCTGTGGCGCGACCGGGAGACGTTCGACACGCCGGTCTACTACCTGTCGTTCCACGGCGCGCCGGGCAGGCTCGTCACCGCGCTCGGGCGCATCGGGGCAAAGGAGCTTTGCCGCGCCTTCGCCGGCTGGGGCTCGTACGACAACCTCGTCTACTTCGGCGCCTGCAGCGTCTTCAAGGGCAAGCGCGGCGAGCGCTTCGCGCGCGATTTCCTCGCCGCATCGGGCTGCCGCGCGGTGCTCGGCTACACGACCGAAGTCGCCTGGATGGGCAGCATGGTCGCCGACCTGCTCCTGCTGCAGCGCTTCTACGCCGACCCCAAGCCGTGGAAAAACCTGCGGAAAATCCACCAGTCGGTGCTCGAGGACTATGCGCCGGCGCGCCGGATGGGCCTGGTCCTGCACGCCGGTTGAAAAGTCATGAGGGCTGGGTTACTTTAGACTTAATCTATTTAGATCTAGAGGTTCTGCGCATGGACCGGGAATCGGCAAGCCGCAGCGACGACCACCTCGCGCTGCGCCTCTGGCTGCGCCTGCTCACCTGCACGCAGATCCTCGAGCGGCGCGTGCGCGCGCGGCTGCGCGAGCGCTACGCCACCACGCTGCCGCGCTTCGACCTGATGTCGCAGCTCTGGCGCTACCCCGCCGGGCTCAAGATGAACGAGCTCTCGCGCCATCTCATGGTGACCGGCGGCAACGTCACCGGCATCGTCGACCAGCTGGAGAAGGAGAACCTGGTCGAGCGCGCCGCCGAGCCCGCCGACCGGCGCGCCTACCGGGTGCGCCTGACGCGCGCCGGGCGCAAGTCCTTCGGCGAGATGGCGCGCGCGCACGAGGGCTGGATCGTCGACTCGCTCGCCGGCCTCTCGCGCCGGGAGCAGGCCGAGATCTACCGCCTGCTCGCCAAGGTGAAGGAAGCCACCCTGGAGGCCGCATGATCGCGCCGAAGCACTGCCTCTGGCGGGCAGAAGGCAAGGTCGGCGTCATCACGCTCAACCGGCCGGACAGGAAAAATCCGCTCACGTTTGAATCGTATGCAGAACTCCGTGATCTCTTCCGGAAAATGCAATACGAGAAGAGCATCAAAACCCTCGTCATTGCCGGCGCGGGCGGCAACTTCTGCTCGGGCGGCGACGTGCACGAAATCATCGGGCCGCTCACCCGGATGCCGATGCCGGAGCTGCTCGAATTCACGCGCATGACGGGCGACCTGGTGAAGGCGATGCGCCACTGCCCGCAACCGGTGATCGCGGCGATCGAGGGCGTCTGCGCGGGCGCCGGCGCGCTCATCGCCCTGTTCTCGGACCTGCGCTACGGATCGCCGGAGGCCAAGGTCGCGTTTCTCTTCACGCGCGTCGGCCTTGCCGGGTGCGACATGGGCGCCTGCGCCATGTTGCCGCGCGTGATCGGACAGGGTCGCGCGGCAGAGCTGCTCTATACCGGCCGGTCATTCTCGGCCGAGGAGGGCCTCGCCTGGGGATTCTTCAATCGCGTCACCGAAAAGCCTCTCGACGCGGCGCTGCAAGCCGCCAAAGACCTCGCGAGCGGCCCCACCTTCGCGCACGCCATGACCAAGACGATGCTGCACCAGGAGTGGAACGCCGGCATCGACGAGGCGATCGAGATGGAGGCGCAGGCGCAGGCGGTGTGCATGCAGACGAAGGACTTCCGCCGCGCCTACGAGGCGTTCGCGGCCAGGAAGAAGCCGGTCTTCGAGGGCGACTAGAGGGAAACGGAGAAAAGCGCTGCGTGGACCGCTTCGCCCACTACGGCTGGCCGTTTTTCGAGGAGAGGCACCGCGAGCTCGCGCGCAAGGCGGATGCCTGGGCGAGAAGCGGTCTGGACTTTTCCTTGGAAAATAATCCGGATAATTTTTGCAAGAAAACGGCAAGAGCACTGGGCGCGGCGCATTTCCTCGAGCATTGCGTCGCCGAGAGACCCGACGTGCGCTCGATCTCGCTCCTGCGCGAGGTCTTCGCGTATCACGCGGGCCTCGCGGACTTCGCCTTCGTGATGCAGGGCCTGGGCAGCGGGCCGCTCGTGCTCGCGGGGACCGAGGAGCAGAAGAAGCTCTGGTTGCCGCGCGTCGCGCGCGGCGAGGCGATCGCCGCTTTTGCGCTCTCCGAGCCGGAGGCCGGGTCGGATGTCGCCGCCCTGAGCTCGGTCGCGAAAAAGACCGGCAAGGGCTGGGAAATCGACGGCACCAAGACCTGGATCTCCAACGGCGGCATCGCCGACTTCTACGTGGTCTTCGCCAAGGCACCCGAGGGCATCACGGCCTTCCTCGTGCGTGCCTCCGAGGTCGACGCCTCCGAGCGGATCGACATCATCGCGCCGCACCCGATGGCGACGCTCAAGCTGAAGAAGGCGAAGGCCGAGCTGATCGGCGAGCCGGGCCAGGGATTCAAGCTCGCGATGCGCAACCTCGACATCTTCCGCACCACGGTCGCGGGCGCCGCGCTGGGCTTCGCGCGCCGGGCGCTAGACGAGGCGCTTGCGCGCGCCAAGGACCGGCCCCTGTTCGGCCAGAAGCTCGCCGACCTGCAGATGACGCAGGCGCGCCTTGCCGACATGGGGACGGGGATCGAAGCGTCTGCGCTGCTGACATATCGATCCGCCTGGACCAAAGACGTCAAGCAAACCCGGGTGACGAAAGAAGCCGCCATGGCGAAGCTGCACGCCACGGAGACCGCCCAGCAGGTGGTGGACGCCGCGGTGCAAATCTTCGGCGGCCTTGGGGTCAAGAGCGGTCATCCGGTCGAGCGCCTGTACCGCGAGGTGCGCGCGCTGCGCATCTACGAAGGCGCGACCGAGGTCCAGAAGGTCATCATCGCGCGCGAGCTCCTCAAATGAAGTCGGCGCACGTCGACAGCTTCGCCCGCGACAACCTGCCGCCGCGCGCGCAGTGGCCGGAGCTCACCTTCGACCTTCCCGAGCTCCAATACCCGGAGCGCCTGAATTGCGCGGCGATGCTGCTCGACGAGCGGGTGCGCGCGGGCGACGGCGAGCGCATCGCCATCCGGGCGCCGGACGGCGAATGCACTTATGCGCAGCTGCTTGCGCATGCGAACCGGATCGCCAACGTGCTCGTGAAGGACATGGGCCTCGTCCCCGGCAACCGGGTACTGCTGCGCGGACCCAACAACCCGATGATGGCCGCCTGCTGGCTCGCCGTCTTCAAGGCGGGCGGGATCTGCGTGGGGACGATGCCGCTCCTGCGCGCCAAGGAGCTCACCGACATTCTCACCAAGGCCGAGGTCTCGCACGCCCTCTGCGACAAGCGGCTGGAAGCCGAATTGAAGCTGGCCCAGGCGAATTGCCCGACGCTGCGGGAAGTGTGCTTCTGGTATTCGGATGAAAAAGAATCCCTGGATGAAAGAGCAAAACGGCAACCGGACACATTCAAGAACGTCGACACCCTTGCTGAAGACGTCGCCCTCATCGCCTTCACCTCCGGCACGACCGGCAAGCCGAAAGGCACGCTGCACTTTCATCGCGACGTGATCGCGATGTGCGACTGCTTCCCGCGCTCCTGCCTCAAGCCCTCGAAGGACGACGTCTTCATCGGCTCGCCCCCGCTCGCCTTCACCTTCGGACTGGGCGGCCTCCTTTGCTTCCCGTTGCGCTTCGGCGCGAGCACGGCGCTCGTGGAGAAGCTCTCGCCCGAGACCCTGCTCGAGTCGATCCGGAGGTTCAAGGCGACCGTGCTCTTCACCGCGCCGACCATGTACCGCGCACTCGCCGGAATCTGGAAGAACCACGACGTGCGCTCGCTCAGGAAATGCGTCTCCGCGGGCGAGGCGCTGCCCGATGCCACGCGCCGGCTTTTCAAAGAGGCGAGCGGCATCGAGATCATCGACGGCATCGGCTCGACCGAGCTGATCCATATCTTCATCTCGCATGCGCCGGAGCGAGTCCGTCGCGGGGCGACAGGGTATGCGATTCCGGGATATCGCGCGACGGTGCTGGATGGAAACGGCGAACCATGCAAACCCGGCGAAGTGGGGCGTCTCGCGGTCAAGGGGCCGACCGGCTGCCGCTATCTCGCCGACGACCGGCAGAGAAACTACGTCCAGGATGGCTGGAACCTCACCGGCGACGCTTATGCGATGGACGAGGACGGCTACTTCTATTATCAAGCGCGCACCGACGACATGATCATCTCGGCGGGCTACAACATCGCCGGCCCCGAAGTCGAGGGCGCGCTTCTTTCACACGCCGCGGTCGCCGAGTGCGCGGTGGTGGGGGCGCACGACGAGGAGCGCGGAATGATCGTGAAGGCCTTTGTTGTATTGAAGAAAGACTTTTCTGTAACGGCAAAAGAGCTCCAGGAACACGTCAAAAACTCCATCGCCCCCTATAAATATCCCCGTGCAATCGAGTTCGTCGCATCGCTGCCGCGCACCGAGACCGGCAAGCTGCAGCGCTTCAAGTTGAGGAACCCCGCATGATGACGCTGCTGCAACCGCCCGGCTGGGCGCGCCCCAAGGGCTTTTCCCACGGCATCGCGGTCACGGCCGGGACCACCGTGTACATCGCGGGCCAGATCGGCTGCGATGCCGGAGGCAAGGTCGTCGAGAAGACGTTCGCCGGCCAGTTCAGGCAGACGCTCAAGAACATCCTTGCGGTCCTCGCCGAAGCGGGCGGGCGTCCCGAGCACCTCGTGCGGCTCACGTGGTACGTGATCGACAAAGAGGAGTATTTCGGCGCGCTCAAGGAAATCGGCGCCGCCTACCGGGAGCTGATCGGCAAGCACTACCCGGTGATGGCCGTCGTGCAGGTGACCGGGCTCGTCGATCCTGGCGCGCGGCTCGAGATCGAGGCGAACGCGGTGATTCCGGACGCCAAGTGACGGAGGCGCGATGAAGATCTCGATCGTCGGCGGGGGACCGGGTGGGCTCTACTTCGCGCTCCTTGCGCAAAAGGCCTGGCCGCGCTGGGACATCACTGTCTATGAGCGCAACCGCCCCGACGACACCTTCGGCTTCGGCGTGGTCTTCTCCGACCAGACGCTCGACACCTTCAAAGCCTACGACGTCCCTTCCTACGAGATGATCCGCCGGCGCTTCGCCTACTGGGGCGACGTCGACGTGGTCTACAAGGGCCGCACCTTGCGCTCGGGGGGAAACGGCTTTTGCGGCTGCTCGCGCGTGGCGCTGCTGCACATCCTGCACGACCGCTGCCGCGAGCTGGGCGTGAAGCTGGTGTTCCAGAAGGAAATCGAGTCGCTCGAAGACGTGCCGCCCTCGGATCTCGTCGTCGTCGCCGACGGCATCAACTCGAAAATCAGGGAGCAGAACAAGGCCCATTTCCAGCCGGGGGTCGACCTGCGCCCCAACAAGTTCGTGTGGCTCGGCTCGACGCGGCCGCTCGATGCCTTCAAGTACTTTTTCCGCGAGGCGCCCGAGGGCCTCATCCTCGCGCACTGCTACCAGTACGAGGAGGGCCGCAGCACCTGGATCTTCGAGACCGACGAAACGACCTGGCGCAATTTCGGCTTCGACCGGAAAAGCGAGCAGGAGATGATCGACACGCTGCAGGGCGTCTTCGCAGAGGAGCTCGACGGCCATCCGCTCCTTCCGAACCGCTCTCTGTGGCGCAATTTTCCGACCATCGTCAACAAGACGTGGGTGAAAGGGAATGCCGTGCTGGTGGGCGACGCCAAGGCGACCGCGCACTTCTCGATCGGCTCGGGCACAAAGCTCGCGATGGAAGACGCGATTGCGCTTTTTGAGGCAATTAAAAAAGATTCTTCCGTAAAAAAAGCATTGAACATTTATGACACGCAACGAAGGGAAGAAGTAGAGAAAACCCAGCACGCCGCCAACGTGTCGCTCGCCTGGTTCGAGCACATGCGCCGCTACTGGTCGATGGAGCCGCAGCAGTTCGCCTTCGGCGTCATGTCGCGCTCCAAGCAGATCACCTGGGAGAACCTGGAGCTGCGCGATCCGCGGTTCGTGCGGGAAGTGAACCGGTGGTTCGCAGGGAAAGTGGACGCACAGGGCCTCGAGGTCGATCTCGAGAATCCTCCGGTGCCGATGTTCACGCCGTTCCGGCTGCGCGGCATGACGCTCGAGAACCGGGTGGTGGTCTCGCCCATGGACCAGTACAGCGCGGTGGAGGGCGTGCCGACCGACTGGCACCTCGTGCACCTCGGCTCGCGCGCGATCGGCGGGGCGGGGCTCGTCTACGTCGAGATGACCTGCGTGTCGCCCGAGGGGCGCATCACGCCCGGCTGCACGGGGCTGTGGAACGAGGAGCAGCGCGACGCGTTCAAGCGCATCGCCGACTTCTGCCACGCCAACTCGAAGGCGAAGCTTTGCATGCAGATTGGCCATTCGGGGAGGAAAGGGTCCACGCAGCTCGGCTGGGAGCGCATGGACCATCCGCTCGAGAAAGGCAACTGGCCGGTCGTCTCGGCCTCGGGAATTCCGTACTACGAGGGGGTTTCGCAAACGCCTCGCGAACTTTCCCGGGAGGAAATGAAAGCGATAGAACAGCAATTCGCGAGGTCAACACAATTGGCCGACGAGGCGGGGTTCGACATGCTGGAGCTCCACATGGCGCACGGCTACCTGCTCGCGAGCTTCATCTCGCCGCTCACGAATCGCCGCCGCGACGAGTACGGCGGTTCCATCGAGAACCGAATGCGCTTTCCCCTCGCCGTCTTTTCTTCCTGCAGAAAAATCTTCTCAAAGGAAAAGCCGATGTCCGTGCGCATCTCCGCCACGGACTGGGCGCCGGGCGGGCTCTCGGGCGAGGACCTGGTCGCGCTCACGCGCATGCTGAAGGACGCGGGCTGCGACCTGATCGACTGCTCGACCGGGCAGACGGTGCCGCAGCAGAAGCCCGTGTATGGGCGCATGTACCAGGCGCCGTTCGCCGACTGGGTGAGGAACGAAGTCGGCATCGCCACGATGACGGTGGGCGCGGTGACGAGCGCCGACCAGGTGAACACGCTGCTCGCGGCCGGCAAGGCGGACCTGGTCGCGCTCGCCCGCCCGCATCTCGCCAATCCCTATTTCACGCTGCAGGCCTCAGCGTGGTACCAGCACCAGGCGCAGCACTGGCCGCGCCAGTACCTCACGGGCCGCGATCAGGCGTTCCGTAACGCCGAGCGCGAGCGCGCCGAGCTCACCGAGCTGCGCCTGAGGGCGCGCCCCGCGAGCCACGAAGTGAAGGATGCGCCTGCTCGGGCTTATGGAGGAGCCGCCCAGCCGGGCTATTTGCCGACCGGCACGAGGGCGTAGCCCTTCGCCCGCATGCAGCGGTCGACCGACTGCGACTCGAGCACGGCGCGATCGGCCGAGCCGGGGATGGAATTGTCGGCGCCGTACTTCGGGTCGCCGTAGCGGCTCGAGCTCGGCACGGGCGGCCCGTACTGGCGCTGGACCTGGTCTCGCGCCAGGGCGGCGCAGCTCGATTCGTCCTGCGCCACGTTGCTCGAATCCCCGCCCGGCTTGGTCCAGCGCACGTCACCGCAGCCGGCGAGGAGCAGGGCGGCAAGGATCGGAATGAGCGTCTTCATGGCCTATTCTAGTCCGGCCTGACAAATCCTGACTACGAGGGCGCCCGAGCCGCCGGCGGCGGCCCTCTCGCGCGGCGCGATTGGCGTTAGCATGCCCTCCACGATGCAGACCCAGCACGTCGGCAAATACGAGCTGCTCAAGCTCCTCGGCAAGGGGGCGACCGGCTCCGTTTACCTGGCGATGGATCCCTTCGGCCAGCGCGAGGTCGCGATCAAGGTGCTCGATGCGATGCCCGCCGATCCCGAGGAAGCGCGCCGCGCGCTCAAGTTCTTCCAGAACGAGGCTTCGCTCGCGGGCAAGCTCCGCCATCCGCACATCGTCAGCATCTTCGACGCCGGCATCGACAAGCAGGCGGGCAAGGACCTGCGCTACCTCGTGATGGAGCTCGTGGAGGGGACCTCGCTGCAGCCGCGCTGCGAGGCCTCGCAGCTCCTGCCCGTGCAGCAGACGGTGCAGATCGCCTACAAGTGCTGCCGCGCGCTCGAATACGCCAACACGGTCGGCGTCGTGCACCGCGACATCAAGCCGGCGAACATCATGCTGCGCCCCAATTTCGACATCAAGGTGTCGGACTTCGGCGCCGCGCAGCTCGCGCGCTCCGAGACCACGCAGGTCGCGGGCGTGGGCTCGCCCTACTACATGTCGCCCGAGCAGATCCGCGGCGGCGAGGAGATCGACTTCCGCTCCGACATGTTCTCCCTCGGCGGCGTGATGTACCACATGCTCACCGGCAACCGGCCCTTCAACGGCACGACGGCCTACGACCTCATGGAGGAGATCCTCGCCAAGGAGCCGGAGGGGCCTTCGAGCCTGCGCGATGGCGTGCCGCCGGAGCTCGACCAGGTGGTGCTGCGCGCGCTCGGCAAGTCGCGCGAAGACCGCTTCCACAGCTGGGAGGCGTTCGCCGAGGCGCTCGAGCCGATGCTCACGCTCGAGGATGCGACCGTCTCCCGGCTCTCCGACGTGGAGGAATTCAACGCCATGCGGCGCCTGGAATTCTTCAAGCGCTTCTCCGACACCGAGCTCTGGGAGGTGGTGCGTGCCTGCCGCCTGCGGCGCTTTCCCGCCAACGCGGAGCTGATCCGCGAAGGCGAAGTCGACGATCACATCTACATCCTTGCCGCGGGCCTGCTCAAGGTGACCAAGGCGGGCAAGCTCCTGAACGCCGTTAGCCCCGGCGACTGCGTGGGCGAGATGGTGTACGCGCGGCGCAGTTCCCTGCCGCGCTCGGCGACCGTGACCGCGGTCGAGATGAGCTGGGTGGTGCCGCTTCGCATCCAGGACATCGACGGCTTTTCGGAGGCCTGCAAGGCGCGCTTCAGCGAAGCCTTCCTCGCCGTCATGGCCGACCGCCTCTCGATGCTGGGCGGGCGGCTCGTTTCGCTCATGCAGGAGCAGAAGGTCGGCCTGGTTTGAAGAAACGGTGTGGCTGGGCGAGGAATCCGCTCGCAATCCGGTATCACGACCGCGAGTGGGGCGTGCCGGTCAGGAACGATCGCAAGCTCTTCGAGTTCCTGATCCTGGAAGGCGCGCAGGCCGGCCTTTCCTGGGACACGATCCTCGCGAAGCGGGAGAATTACCGGAAAGCCTTTGCGGGGTTTGATCCGAAAAAGATCTCTCGTTTCGATGCGAGGAAGAAAAAGGCTCTCCTGCGGAACCCCGGCATCGTGCGCAACCGCCTGAAGATCGAGGCCGCCGTGGTCAACGCGCGCTGCTTTCTCGCGTTACAACGGGAGTTCGGGTCGGCGGCAAGGTATTTCTGGAGCTTTGTGAACGAGAAGCCCATGAAGAATCCTGGTCGCCCGGTCCCGGCGCGAACCGCGGTGTCGGACGCGTTGTCGAAGGATCTCAAGCGCCGGGGCTTCAAGTTCGTGGGCTCGACGATCATGTACGCTTTCATGCAGGCGGTGGGCATGGTGAACGACCATTCGATGGACTGCTTTTGCTACAGGAAAAAAACTTGAGAATCCTGATCCTGATCGCTCTGGCTTTCCTTGCTCTGCCCGCGCTCGCCTACGACGTGAACGGCGTGGCGATCGGCGGCAAGGAGATCGACGTCAAGAAGGCCTTCCCGAGCGTGCACTGCAAGGAGCTCGAGTGGCGCACCGACGCGGCCGACCGGCGCTGTGACGACGCCCTCATCCAG
>DATAID010000105.1:0-198883 GCA_036262835.1 Burkholderiales bacterium
ACGACCACGCCCGAGCCGACGACGACTCCCGAGCCGACGACGACTCCTGAGCCCACGACCACGCCGGAAGCGACGACGACTCCCGAGCCGACGACGACTCCGGAGCCGACTACGACTCCGGAACCGACCACGACTCCGGAAGCAACGACGACTCCCGAGCCGACGACGACTCCGGAACCGACTACGACTCCGGAACCGACGACCACGCCCGAGCCGACGACGACTCCGGAACCGACCACGACTCCTGAGCCCACGACGACTCCGGAACCGACGACCACGCCCGAGCCGACGACGACTCCGGAACCGACCACCACTCCGGAGCCGACGAGCTCCGATCACGACAATCGCGGCCACGGCAACAACGAGGACGGTCAGGACGACGACAACCCGGGCCAGGGCTCGGGCGGTCCGAATTCGGGCAAGGACGGCGACGACGAGGACGAGGGCGACCGCGGCAACCACGGCGACTCGACGCCGGGCTCGGATCAGAACGGCAAGCCGGGCAATACCGGCAACACGCCGACGCCCGAGCCTGCACCGACGCCGGAACCGACGACCACGCCGGAGCCAACGACGACGCTCGAGCCGACGATCACGCCAGAGGTGACGACGCCCGAACCGACGACGACGCCCGAGCCGACGACGACGCCGGAGCCGACGACACCGGACGCGACGACCGCCCACGACAACAACGGCCACGGCAATAACGCCGACGGCCAGGACGACGGCAACCCGGGCCAAGGCTCGGGCGGCCCGAACGCGGGCAAGGACGGCGGCGACGAGGACGAAGCGGCGCGCGGCAACCAGGGCGACTCAACGCCAGGCTCCGATCAGAACGGCAAGCCGGGCAACACCGGCAATACCACCACGCCCGAGCCGACCGCGACGCCGGAACCGACGACGACGCCGGAGCCGACCACCACGCCCGAGCCCACGACCACGCACGAAGCGGCGACGACGCCCGAGCCGATCGCGACGCCCGAACCGACGACAACGCCCGAGCCGACGACAACGCCAGAGCCGACCACCACGCCCGAGCCGACGACGACGCCCGAGGCGACGACCGGCCATGGCCAGAGCGGCGAGGACCAGGGGCGCAGTGGTGACGACCACGGACAGGGCAGTGACCACGGCCAGGGCGCGCACGCCGGCGATGTCGCCCCCGGCACCGAGCACTCGGACAACCTCAATTGGGGCGACCTGCTCAACGAGGAGCAAGGCAAGAACTGGACGCAGACGCTCGAGCTCACCTCGGATGCGAAGGCGCAGATCGCCTCGGGCTCGTGGACGATGTTCGTCGACGGCCAGCAGGTCGACCCGGCGCACCTGCCCTCGGGCAACCTGCACGATGCGACCGTTGAGATCCATCACGGCGACGACGTCATCGCGCATGTGGACGGCGTCGACAAGATCGAGTGGACCGACAAGTCCGGCCTGTAGCGCCGGACCCGGAAAAAGGGCGCTAAGTCCCCAGGTCGGGCACGAGCGAGGCGCGGACCGCGCCCGCGGTCTCGGCATCGCGGAAGTGCAGCGCCCCGCCGCTCAGGTGTGCGAGACCCGCCTGCTCGAGCTCGCGGCAGCCTTCCAGCACCGCGGGACCGGGTACCGACAGCGCCGCGGCGAGCGCCGCGATGTCGCCGTGCGCGGCGCCCGCGCCTGCGCGCGCGACCGCCCGCGCAAAAGGCGACACGCGATCGAGCATCGCCTGCACGTCCGAGCGCATGCCCTCGAGCGTCACCGGCTCCGCTCTCGGTACCACCATGCGCAGCACGCGCGCGAAAGGCGCGCTGGTCGGATGCGCGCCCAGCAAGCGCACGACCGTCTGCGGCTCGCCGCTGCGCCGCATGGCGCCGCCAACGATGGCGAGCGGCCGTGTGCGCAGGCTCTCGAGCGTCGCCCCGGCCACCGTGGCACGCAGCGTCGGCAGCGCGTCGATGCCGTAGGCCAGCAGCACCGCCGGCCCGCCGCCGGCAAGCTCGGCGAGCGCCTCGTCGATGCGCCGCGCCTCCAGCTGGCGGCCGCGGCGGCGGAATTCCTGCGCGAGCTGGCCCACCAGGCGGTCGCCGAGCGCCCCGCGCGACGACGGCGAAGGAACCCACAACCGGTAAACCGGCAGGCGCAGCGCGGCGAGATTTTCGCCCACCGCGTGAATCAGGCGCGCGCCGTCCTCGGGCGGCCAGGACTCGATCGCGACCCACTGGCACTGGTCGCGGCTCACCGCCTGGCGGATGGCATCGAGGAACGGCAGCCCGCCCCAGGCGCGCGCCGATTCCTGCGATGGAGCGGGCGGCGGCGCCAGCACGCGCGCCGCGACCGGGAGATCGGCGCGCGCGCCGGCCGGATCCGCGCCGAGGCCGGCAAGCGCGGCCGAGGTCTCACAAAGCAGCGGCGCTCCCGGCTCGGCGACGTTGGCGAGCAGCAGCGCGACCCGGAAGGCGCGAAAGGCGAGCGAAGAGCGCTCGCCGTCGCCGACGATCTCGGGCAAGGTCCCGATGCCGGCGGCCCAGGGCAGGGCTTCACCGCTTTGAGCGCCGACCTGGAGCGCGCGCACGAACGCCACCGCGCGCGCCGCGTCGTCGCCATGCGCGACCGGCTGCCCAAACCAGACAGCGACCGCGCCGCCCGGCAGGCGCTCGCAGGAAGCGTCGAAGCCGAAGGCGAGGCGCTCGACGCGCGCGCCCAACTCCCTCAGCGCACGATCGGTGCGCGCCGCCTGACGAAGCGAGCTCACGGCCGCCGCTCTGGGCTCGAGCACCACGGCGGTCACGAGGCGGCGCGCATAGCGCAGCTCGTCCTCGGGCTTCCCATCGCCGCCTTGCGCGGGCTCAGGAGACCCGGTCTCGCTCCCCGCATGCGGCAGCGCGCCGCGCACCACTGCCATCGTGCGGTTGCTCACCCCCATCTTGCGGAAAAGCGCGTACACGTGCTGCTTCACGGTGCCCGCGGTGAGCCCGAGCTGCGCGGCGATCTCCTTGTTGCTGCGCCCAAGCGAAAGCAGCCGCAGGATCTCCTGCTGGCGCGCGGAAAGCGGGCGCCCGAGGCTCATCGCTCGCGCAGCCCTTGCCTGAACGCCACCACCACCGGCCGCGCCAGGTACTGCAGCACCGTCTTGTGGTCGGTGATGATGTCGCAGACCACGGTCATCCCGGGCAGCACCGGCAGGTGCGCCGGCTCCGCGCCGACGTGATCGCGCGAGAGGCGCACGATACCCTTGAAATAAGGCGTGCCCTTGTCGTCGACGAAGCTCGTGGCCGACACGCCGTGGAGCCGTCCGCTCACCGTGCCGTAGCGCAGGAAGTCATAGGTCAGCACCTTGACCCGCACCGGCTGCCCGACCTTGACGTGGCCGATGTCGGTGGTCGAGATGCGCACTTCGGCCTGCAGCACGTCCTCGACCGGCACTACGCTCAGCACCACGGCGCCTGGCGGAATCACGCCGCCGAGGGTTCGGAACTTCAGATCCTGGACGATGCCGCGCACCGGCGCCTGGATGCGCACGCGCTCGAGGCGCTTGCGCAGCTTCACCAGCAGCTCGCCGACCTGCGCCTGCTCGGCGCTCGCCGAGCCGAGCTCCTCGTGCGCGGCCTGGCGGCGGTCCGAGAGCAGGGTGTCAAGGCGCGCGTGTGCTTCGCTCACGGCGGCGCGCGCGGCGCTGCGCTGTGCGCGCAGCTTGTCGAGGTCCCCCTCCTGCACCACGAGCGCCCGCTGCGACTCGAGCGTCTGCACCTTGCTCACGAGCTTGTCGCGCTCGAGGTCGGTGCGGATGCCCGCGACCTCGCGCAGGATGCGCACCTCGTCCAGGCCCGTGTCGATCTGCCGGCGCACCCGCGCAAGGTCCGCCTCGTGCTGCGCCGCCTGCGCGCGCAGCACCTTCTCCTGGTTCGCGACCGCCGCGCGACTCGAGTCGAGAACCGCCTGCTGCTCGCGCACGAGGTCGGCGTACTGCGACGGCACTTTGTCGAGGCCGGCGAGCTCGGCGCGTCCCTCGGTCTGCGCGGCGAGCCTCGCCACTCGCGCGGTCAGCCCCCAGTAGCGCGCTTCGGCGACCTTGAGCTCGGCCTCCGTCTCCACCTGGTCGAGCGAGAGCAGGAGCTGCCCGGCCGCGACGCGCTCGCCTTCCGACACGGCGATCTTCGCCACCGTGCCGCCGTCCTGGTGCTGCACGACCTGCACCGCGCCGCTCGGCACGATCTGGCCGGGCGCGGTCGCCACTTCGTCCAGCTCGGCGAGCGCGGCCCAGACGAGGAAGGCAGCGAGCGCCGAGCACAGCAGGGCGATCGTGAGCCGGATATGGCGCGGCGCGATCGCTTCGTCGAGCAGCACCGATTGCGACAGGTGCCGATGCGAGCGGCTGCCAAGGACGATGCGATCGTCGGAGCCGGCCTGCGCGTTGCGATCCTTGCGCGTATCGGTCATGACCCGATTCCCAGGCGCTTGAGCGCCTCGGCGGGAGCGCCGGAGTAACGCAGATAGCCGCCCTGGAGCAGGACGACCTGGTCGGCCATGCGGATATGGCTCGGCCGGTGCGTCACCAGGAACACCGTGGCCCGGCCCTTGAGCTTTCTGAGCGCCTCGACGAACCAGCGGTCGCCGTCCAGGTCGAGCGTGTTCGCGGGCTCGTCGAAAAGGAGGATCGGGGCGTCGGTGAGATAGGCGCGCGCAAGCGAGATCTTCTGGCGCAAACTCGCGGGCAGCCGCTCGTTAAGGCTGTCCCCCGTTCGCGTCTGCACGCCCTCGGGCAGGAGTGCGATGTCGTTCAGCGCGCCCGCGAGCGCGAGCGCGTGGTTGATCTCCTCCTGCGTCGCCGCCGGTCGCACCAGGCGCAGGTTCTGCACGATGGTGCCGCGGAAGAGGTTGCACTCCTGCGGCACGTAGCCGATCGCGCGGCGCAGCTCCACCGGATCCATCTGGCGCAGGTCGGTGCCATCGAGTCGCACGCTGCCCGCCTGCGCCTGATAGAGGCCCGCGAGCAGCTTGAGCGTGGTCGACTTGCCACCGCCGTTCGGGCCGGTCACGGCGACGAGCGTGCCGGGCTCGACCGCAAAGGAGACGCCCACGAGCGCCGCGTCGGTCTCGAGCGAATAGCGGAACGAGACGCGCTCGAGCTCGACCCGCCCGCTCAGGCGGCGCACGGCAACCCCGGAGGCGCGGGCCGAGCGCTCGCCGCGCAGCGCCATCAGCCGGTCCATCTGCGACACGGCATTGCGCACGCGGTCGATGCGAGTCAGGTTGACGAAGGCGGTCTGCACCGGCCCGACGATGCGCCAGGCGAGCATCATGGAGGCGATCACGACGCCGATGCCGTAGTCGCCCGCGGCCGCCGAGGTGATGCTCACCGCGATCACGGCAAGGGAGCCGGTCATCGTGATGAGGTAGCCGCCCGCGGCGAGCAGCGCCGACGTGCGCCCGACGCGGTAGCCGGCCATGGTGGCGGCCGAGGACATTTCGCGGAAGCGCTCGAGCCAGGTGTATTCGCCGCCGAACTCGCGCAGCGCGCGCAGCTTGCCCGTGGTCTCGACCAGGAACTCGTGGCGGCGCGTGGTGCGGGTCGACATTTCGGCAACGCGCTGATCGACATTGGCGGCAAAGAAGAAGTACAGCCCGGCATAGACGAGCGCCGTCACTGCCACCACCAGCAGCGCCGCGGGGTTGAGCACGCCCAGCGCCACGACGAAAGCGAGCAGCGCCGGCAACTCGAGCAAGGTGGAAGCGAGCGGCCCGGTGAAGAGGTCGCGCACCGACTCGAAGCTGTTCAGGCGCGCCATCTGCGCGCCGATCGGCGCGCTCTCGCTCATCGACGGCGGCAGCGCCAGGATCTGCCGGAACACGACCGTGCCGAAGACGAAGTCGATCCGTCCCGCGATGAACGACAGAATGCGCGCGCGATGGGCGATGAAGATGCCGCCCACCAGCACCGCGGCCGCGGCGCCCGCGGTGAAGTAGGCCAGGTTGGCGAGCGAGCCCGAGGGCATGACGTAGCCGTAGACGGCCATCACGAAGAGCGGCACCGGCAGGAGCACCAGGCCGTAGATCACGGCCGAGAGCATGGCGTGGCCGACCAGGGGGCGCATGCGCATGAGCACGCGCAGCGCCCAGCTCGTTTGCGTTTGCACCGCCTCGTCGGCGCGTCGGAAAAAGTACGCGCGCCCGCGCCGGCCGAGCCCTCCCGTTTCGATGACGCGCTCCTCGGCCGAGTCGTAAACGCGCAGAGAATCGCCGTTGCGCTCGAGCACGACGTACGCGAGGCCGTCCTCGGGCAGGAAGAGGCACGGAAGGAGGCGCCGGTCGATCTCGCCCAGCGCCATCTCCGCGTGGCCGGACTCGAACCCGAGCTGCGCCATGCAGTTCTGCAGGCCCGAGACGTCGAGCTCGTCCTCGAAATACGGCAGCGCCTCGGCCACGTCGCGCGGCTCCCCGCGCCAGCCAAGCGCACGCAGGAGCTCGGGCAGGCAGAGCGCGAGGTCGCAGCGGCGCGTGAAGGCGTTCGCCACCGCCTTGCGCAAGCGCAGCCAGAGGGCCTCGGCCGATTCCGCGGCGGGCGCCGGGTCCGGCGCCGCGGGCGCCTCGGCAAGCGGCGGCAGCTCGGGCGCGAGCGTGGGCGCGGGCGCAGCGGCCGGCGCCGCCGCGCCAGCGCCCGCCTCTTCGGGCGCGAGGCGGCCGCCTTCCAGCACGAGAACCCGCTGCGCGAGCTTCGCGAGCGAGGGCCGGTGCGTCACGATGACGAAAGTCGTGCGCCCCATCTCGGCCTGCAGGTAGCGGCGCAGCGCGGCATCACCCTCGCTGTCCATCGAGATGTTGGCCGCATCGAAGAGCACGATGCGCGCGCCGCTCGCGAGGGCGCGCACCATGGCAATCCGCTGGCGGTGCCCGACCGGGGTGGTGTCCGCGGCCGCGTCTCCGACCGGCGAATCCCAGCCGCGCGGCAGGCGGGCGACGAACTTGTCCAGGCCGAGCGCGCGCGCGATCTCGAGCGCACGCTCGGCGCGCGCCGGCTCGAAGCCCGAGATGTTCTCGAGGATCGTGCCCTGGAAAACCTGCGCATCCTCGGGCACGTACGCGATCGCGGCGCGCAGCGCCGGCGCCTCCAGGGAGGACATCGACACGCCCTCGAGGCGAACCTCGCCCGAGGTGGGATTGACGAGCCCTGCGATCAGGCGCAGCAGCGTCGAGCGCCCGCTGCCGTTCGCGCCCTTGATGACGAGGCATTCGCCCGACGCGATGGTGAGGGAAACGTTCTCCAGGATGGCTGCGCCCGTTTCCGCGAGGCGAAAGCCGACCTCGCGCAGCTCGACGCGGCCGGGCGCAGCCGGGCTCTCGTAGCGTCTTTCGGCGGTCTGCAGCGGCTTGCCCCGCAGGAGCGGCGCCATTTCCTCCTGCAGCGCCCGCACGCGCTGATGCGCGATCCAGAGGCTGCCCGCGCGCTGCAGGGGCCCGAGCGAGCGCAGCACGAGCAGGATGCACGCCGCGAGCTCGCCGTTGGTCATGCGCCCCTGCACTACCAGGAGACCGCCGATCGAGACGACGAGGATCGTCATGAGCGGCGAGAAGAGGCCACCGATGCCCGAGGCGACGTCGAGCGCCGCGGCAAGCCGGCGCGTGAGGTTGGCGCAGGTTTCCTGCAGGCGCTCGTAGCGGCGCAGCATGAACGCTTCCATCGCGAGCGCCTTCAGCGTGTGCATGCCGCCGAGCGTCTCGACCAGGAAGTTGCTGCGGCGCCGGTCGGCGCTGCTGCGCTCGCGGAAAAGCGCGCCGTGGTGCGCGCCGAAAAGCCAGCTGACATAGGCGAACGCCGCCACGCCCACGACCGGCACGAGCACGAGCCAGCCGCCGATCGCGGCGACCAGTGCCAGATAGACCAGCGTGAAGGGCAGGTCGAGCACCTGCAGCACGGTCTGGCCGCTCGCATGGTCCTTGAGCGCGACGATCGCCTTGAAGCGATCGACGTAGCCGCCGGCGTCGCTTTTCTCCGGCGGCGTGGCGAGCAGGCGCGAGAACGCCTCGAGCATGGCGCGGTGCTCGAAGCGCGCCGCGGCCCAGACGAGCACATAGGCGCGCATGAGCCGCAGGGTCGCCTCGCCCACGACCGCCGCCGTCGTCCCGAGCATGAGCAGGACCAGGGTGTCGAGCGACCGGTGCGGCAGGATGCGATCGAACACCTGCAGCATGAGCAGCGGGAGCGCGAGCGCGAACAGGTTGATCGCCGTGCTCGCCGCCACCATCCAGGGGAAATCCGGGTCGCCCGGACGCCCCGCGCCCGACAGGCGCACCGAGGGCGGCAAGCCCGAGGCGGCTGCGCTCACGGTGCGCACGGGTCCCTCCCTTCGCTGCGGCTGCCGCCGCCGAGCGCCTTGTACAGATCGATCGCGGCTTGCATGCGATCGTGCAGCGCCTCCTCTGAGAGCTCCTCGGCGGCAAAAAGGCGCTGCTCGGCGTCGAGCAGCGCGAGCCGGTCGGCGGCGCCGGCCTCGTAGATGCGCCGGTTGAGCTCGAAGTTCGCGCGCGCCGCGGACACCTGCGCAAGGCGGGCGGCATGCTGATCGGCGGTAAGGCGACGGGCGGCGAGAGCATCCTCGACTTCACGCACCGCGGTCAGCAGCGCGCCCGCGTACTGCTCGAGCATCTCCAGGTGCTTGGCGCGCGCGTTTTCCAGCTGGTATTTCTTGCGGCCGCCGTCGAATACGGTCTGCGCGAAGGTCGCGCTCAGGAGGTAGAAGAACGCGTTCGGCCCGGTCAACAGCGCGAGCTGCTGCGCGCCGATTCCCGTCTCGGTGATGAGCGAAAACGACGGCAGAAGGTTGGCGCGCAGCGCGCGCACGTCGAAGTCCGCCGCGCGCAGTTGCGCTTCGGCGCGACGCACGTCCGGCCGCCGGCAGAGGAGCTCGGAGGGCAAGCCCGTGCTCACGGGCGGCGCTTCGATGCGGGCGAGCACCGCGGGCGCGAGCTTCAGGTCCGCGGGGCCCATCCCCGCCAGAAGCGCGACGCGGTTGAAGGCGCGCTCGCGCCGCTGCTCGAACTGCGCCGCGGCGGCCTCGGCCACGTGAAGATTGACGCGCAGCTGGGCCACCTCCACCGAGGTCGCGTCGCCCTTGGCCATGCGCTGCTCGAGGGCCGCGAGCGAGCGCCGGCGGCTGTGCGCGCCCTGCTCGGCGACCGCGGCGCGCGCTGCGAAGGAGAGATATTCGAAATACGCGCCGGCGAGATCCGAGGTGAGCGTGAGGGCGACGGTCTGGCGGTGAAACTCGCTCGCGTCGGCGAGCGCGAGGGCGCTGTCGGCGGCATAGCCGAGCTTGCCCCAGAGGTCCGCCTCGTAGCTCGCGCGAAAGCCGACCCGGATGCGGTTCGCGGGCTTGTACTCCCCGCCTTCGACCACCGAGCCCGGTCCACCGGCGGGCGCATAGCCTTCGCGCCGGACGATGGCATCGACGTTCGGCCAGCGGCCGGCGGCGGCAAGGCCGGCCTGCGACTGGGCCTGTGCGACGCGCGCGATCGCGATGCGGTGGTCGCGGTTATTGGCGAGCGCCGTTTCCTCGAGCCGGTTCAGCTCCTCGCTGCCGAACTCGCGCCACCATTCAGCGGGCGGCCGCGGCAGCTCGGCGCCGGCAGGCGCGTTGCGAAAGGCCGCGGGCGTCTCGCGCTTGGGCTCTGGAGGCAGATCCCCCGTGGCACAACCCGCAAGCAACGCCAAAGCAAGCCAAAACAACGCCCGCTCAGGACAACGAGATATGCCCCCCATGGACTGCAGATCCCCCCGGACCCAAAACACCCTAGAACAAATGTTATAGATCTTTGCCGGGCGGGATTGTAAAACCTTGATCCTAAGTAGTTCTACGACCGCTTCGGCAGCGCGGCGCGCCCCCGGGGGCGCGCCGTGCCTCCGTCGGCCGCTCAGGCCGCGAGCCGCCCGTATTTCACGAGCCGCGCGCGCACGCCGGTTTGCGTGCGCTGGTGCGCGCCCGCGAGCTCGGCAAGCCCGCGTCCCGCGTCGAAGCCGGCAAGGAGCTTGCGGTCCTCGTCCTCCGACCAGGGCTCGCCCGTCTTCGCCGGCAGCTGCTGCTTGCGGCGCTCGAAACGCTCCGCTTTCTCGAGCGCCTCGGCCGCCGCATACAACGCGCGCACCGTGGGCGCGCGCTGATAGACGCTGTCGGCCGCGAACACCTCGCCCGTTTCCGGGTCGACGCCGTTCGCGAGCGAGCGAATCACGCTCAATGCTTCGGTCTGGTTCATTTCGTTCACCTCCTCTCTAGCGCCGCTCAAAAATGCGGCGGTACAGGGATGAACGCTAGGCGAGGTCCCGCGCCGACACGAGCTGGTAAATAATCTCCGAGGAAAAGCCGCGCGACTGCAGGAAGCGCATGCGGCGCGCTCGCTCCTCGCGTGTGGCCGCGGGGGCGCGGAACTTGCGCTTGAGAATCTCCGCGGCGCGCTGCAGATCGTCGGCCGGCGAGATGCGCTCGACGATCGACGGATCGACGCCCTTCGACTTCAGGTCGTGCCGGATCTTCGCCGCGCCGTACTTGCGCGCGAGCCAGCGCACGCGCTCCTCGGCGTAGCGCGCTTCGGAAAGCTGGTTCCTGGCTATGAGGCCCGAGATCAGGCCCGCCAGGGCCTCGGGCGATTCCGCATGAGGCCGCAGCTTGCGCTCGAGCTCGAGCGGCGAATGCTCCCGGCGCGCGAGCAGCCGTAACGCCCGCGCGCGGAGCTCGACCGCCGTGTCCGGCCGATCCTTCACTGCCCGCGCTTAGCCGCGCTTGCGGGTCGGCAGCTGCTCGACCTTCTTGTCCTGGACTTCCGCCTCGGCTTCGGGCGCGCCGGCCTTGCCGCTCGCCTTGTCGCGGATCTTCTGCTCGATTTCCTTCGCGAGCGGCCGGTTTTCCTTGAGGAAGTCGCGCGCGTTGTCCTTGCCTTGGCCGAGGCGATCGCTGTTGTAGACGTACCAGGCGCCGGATTTCTCCAGCACGCCGTGCAGCACGCCGAGCTCGAGCACCTCGCCTTCCCAGGAGATGCCCTCGCCGTACATGATGTCGAACTCGGCGTTGCGGAACGGCGGCGCGACCTTGTTCTTCACGACCTTCACCCGCGTCTCCGCGCCGATCACTTCCTCGCCCTTCTTGATCGAGCCGATGCGGCGGATGTCCATGCGCACGGATGCGTAGAACTTGAGCGCGTTGCCCCCGGTGGTGGTCTCGGGATTGCCGAACATGACGCCGATCTTCATGCGGATCTGGTTGATGAAGATGACGAGCGTGTTGGTGCGCTTGATGTTGGCGGTGAGCTTGCGCAGCGCCTGGCTCATCAGGCGCGCCTGCAGGCCCATCTGCGGCTCGCCCATCTCGCCCTCGATCTCGGCCTTGGGCGTGAGCGCCGCGACCGAGTCGATGACGATCACGTCGACCGCGCTCGAGCGCACCAGCATGTCGGCGATCTCGAGCGCCTGCTCGCCGGTGTCGGGCTGGGAAATGAGGAGGTCCTCGGTCTTGACGCCGAGCTTCGCGGCGTAGCCGATGTCGAGCGCGTTCTCCGCGTCGATGAAGGCGGCGGTGCCGCCCGTCTTCTGGACCTCGGCGATGACCTGCAGCGTGAGCGTGGTCTTGCCCGAGGATTCCGGCCCGTAGATCTCGACCACCCGGCCGCGCGGCAGGCCGCCCACGCCGAGCGCGAGGTCCAGGCCGAGCGACCCGGTCGAAACCACTTCGATGTCCTTCACCGCCTCGGCGTCCATCTTCATGATCGAGCCCTTGCCGTACTGCTTCTCGATCTGCGCCAGCGCCGCCTGCAGTGCCTTTGATTTGTTGTCGTCCATTTTCCTGTACCTCTTTTTTTAGGTTGGCATCTACGGCAGGTGGTTCCGATCGATCCCTGGGCCAACACCGGTACTGTATAAATGCACATGTATTGTGGTCGGTTGACCGACCCCTGTCAAACGCGCCGCGCTAGAATTCGAAAAACCCTTGGGAGACAAAGCGATGGCAAAGATTTCATTCCTCGGCTTGGGCGTCATGGGCTATCCCATGGCCGGCCACCAGAAAAAGAAGGGCGGCCACGACGTGACCGTCTACAACCGCACCGCGGCCAAGGCCGCGCAATGGGCGAAGGAATACGGCGGCAAGACCGCGGCGACGCCGAAAGAGGCTGCGCAGGGCGCCGATTTCGTCCTCATGTGCGTGGGCAACGACGACGACGTGCGCTCGATCGTCTATGGCGAAAAGGGCGTGCTGGCGGGGCTGAAAAAAGGCGCCATGCTGGTCGACCATACGACCGCTTCGGCGGTTCTTGCCCGGGAATTGTCTGCCGAAGCGAAAAAAATCGGCGTGGGCTTCGTCGACGCCCCGGTCTCCGGCGGCCAGGCGGGCGCGGTCAACGGGCAGCTGGGCATCATGTGCGGCGGCGAGCCGGCGGACTTCGACCGGGCGAAGCCCGTGCTCGAGGTCTACGCGAAGATGTGCGCGCTCATCGGCGCGCCCGGCGCGGGCCAGCTCACCAAGATGGTGAACCAGGTGGCGATCGTGGGCCTGCTGCAGGGACTCTCCGAGGCGCTCAACTTCGGCAAGAAGGCCGGCCTCGACATGGAGAAGGTGGTCTCGGTGATCTCCAAGGGCGCCGCCCAGTCCTGGCAGCTGGAGAACCGCTGGAAGACGATGGTCGAAGGAAAGTTCGAAGGCTTCGGCTTCGCCTCCGACTGGATGAGGAAGGACCTGAACATCGCGCTCGCGGAAGCGAAGAAGAACGGCGCCCACATGCCGGGCACCGCGGTGATCGAGCAGTACTACGGCCGCATCAGCGCGGCCGGCCACGGCCGCTGGGACAACACGGCGCTGATGGACCTGCTGAAGGGCTGACTTAGCGCTCCCGGCGCCAGGCGCCGGCGAGCTCGCTGAGGATCCGGTGGATGTCGGGCCCGATCCGATTGAGCTTGACGCGGTGCACCGAGGCGAGCCGCCCGAGCAGCTGCTCGCCCTTGGGGGAGAGCTTCAGGCGCGCCTTGCGCCGGTCCTCCGGCACGCGCTCGCGGATCATGAGCCCCTGGGCGACCAGGCGGTCGACCAGGCCCACGGCGCTGTTGTGCCGGATGAGGAGCTGGCGCGCGAGGTCGTTGATCGTGACCTGGCCGCGCCCGTTCATGCTGCGGATGGCGAGCATCGCCTGATACTGCTGGCCGGTCAGCCCCACCCCGCTCGCCACCGACTCGCTGAAGTGCAGGAACTGGCGCACGGCATGGCGAAAGGCCGCCAGCCGCTCATAGTCGTCGTCGGTCAGGGCCGCCCGGGGCCGGGAAGCGCTCTTCGCCATTAGGGAAAACCCTTATACACAAGTGGGCCGGCGTGACTTTATATGTATCCCGCCATGGATGCAGCCCGCGTTGACTTTATATCGTAACCCGATATATGTTCCCCTTTAAATATCGCCCAGCGATATTTACGCAGGCAACTGCGGGCGGCGCCTACTCCCTTGGCGCCGCTTTGGAGGGCTGTACCGACCGGGCCGCGGCGCCTGGCGTCCGGAGGGGCGCCCGGCTCCGCTGGCCCGTTCACCCTAGACAGAAAACTCAGGAGAGAGGACATCCGCTATGACATACGATAACTATTCACACAGCCGCCGCCGCGCGCTCAAGGCGGGCGCCTCATTCGCGGCCGCGGGGCTCGTGCCCTCGCTCGTTGCCCGGTACGCCTTCGCCGCCGACCACCCGCCGCTCGGCACCTGGCCCGCGGGGGTGCAGGGCAAGGAAGTCTTCATCGGCGTCGCCGTGCCGCGCACCGGCACCTACGCCGAGCAGGGCGAGGACGAGTTGAAAGGCTGGCAGCTCGCGGTCGAGCACATCAACTCCGGCCATGAGCTCATCCGCAAGATCTCGCCCAAGACGAAGAAGGGCGTGCAAGGCAAGGAGCTGAAGCTGGTCGTGGCCGACTCGGCGGCGAAGCCGAACGACGCGGTCCAGGCGCAGCAGCGCTTCATCACCGAGAACAAGATCATGCTCATGACCGGCTCGACCTCGAGCGCGGTCGCCGTGGCGATGAACAAGCTCGCGCAGCGGGAAAAGGTTCTGTACACCGCCGGCATCTCCGGGTCGAACGACACCACGGGCAAGGACTGCGTGCGCTACGGCTTTCGCCAGAACTTCTACGGCGAGACCGCGGCCAACGCGATCGGCCCGGTGCTGCTGAAGGCCTACGGCAAGGGCAAGAAGATGGCGTTCATGACGCCGGACTACACCTACGGCCACACCGTCACCAAGTCGACGAGCGAGTATTTGAAGGAGCATGGCGGCTGGCAGATGGTGACCAACCAGGTCTCGCCGCTCGGCGCGACGGACTACAGCTCGTACCTCACCAACATCGCCAACTCCGGCGCCGAGGTGCTCCTCAACGTGAACTGGGGCCGCGACGCGGTGCTCTCGACGCAGCAGGCGAAGCAGTTCGGCGTCATCCCGAAGATGAAGCTCGTGATCCCGTACCAGATTCCGTTCCTCGCCAAGAACATCGGCGCCGAGCTCGCCGAGGGCGTCTACGCCGCGACCGACTTCTGGTGGACGCTCGAGGACAAGTACCCGCTCGCCAAGATGTTCGTCACCGAGTTCCGCAAGAAGTACGGCTATTACCCGGAATGGGGCGCCGAGAACGCCTACATGTCCTTCGCGATGTGGGCCGACGCGGTGGAGAACGCCGGCTCGTTCTATCCGCCCGACGTGATCAAGTCCTACGAGGCCGGCCGCAAGCTCCAGTCGATGGTCGGCGAGGTGTACATCCGCAAGGAAGACCACCAGCTCGTGCGTCCCGTGGTGATCGTGAAGGGCAAGGCGCCGAAGGCGATGCGCAACAAGGAAGACTTCTGGGAAGTCACCGAGGTCGTCCCCGGCGCGCCGCTCATGCAGAAGCCGGACGAGTTCGGCTGCAAGCTCGGCGACTATACGTAGACCGCTAGGATCGCGGCCGCAGTGAACCCAAGCGCTGCAGGCGGTACGCCGCCTGCAGCGTTTTTGCGTATGACCACCCCATGATCACCTGGGCAAACTTCGCTTCCCAGCTCTTCAACGGGCTCGCGCTGGGGGCGCTGCTCGCGCTCATCGCGTCAGGACTGACCATCATCTACGGCACGCTCGGCGTGCTGAACCTCGCCCACGGCGCAATGTTCATGCTCGGCGGCTACGCCGGCTATGCCGCCTATCAGGCGAGCGGCTCGTTCATCGTGGCCGTGATCGCCGGCACGCTCGCACTCGCCGTCCTCGGCCTGGTCATGGAGCGCGCCATCATCCGCTTTTTCTACTCCCGGCCGCACGAGGATCAGCTGCTCGTCACCTTCGGCCTGTCGATCGTGTTCGTGGAGGCAGTGCGCTGGTACTTCGCGAGCGATTCGAAGACGCTGCAGGCGCCCTCCATCTTTTCCGGCATCACCAACCTGGGCTTCATGTTCTATCCGACCTACCGGCTCGCCGTCGTCGGCATCTGCGCCGTGGCGCTCCTCGTCCTCTTCCTCGTGCTCTACCGCACGCGCCTGGGCATGATCGTGCGCGCCGGCATCGAGGATGCGGTGATGGTCGGCTCGCTCGGCATCAACGTCGACCGCGTCTTCATGGTGGTGTTCGGCATCGGCGCCATGGCCGCGGGCTTCGCCGGCATCATCAACACGCCGATCGTCTCGCTCACCCCGGAGGTCGGCGAGCAGATCCTCGTGCAGACCTTCGTCGTCGTCGTGATCGGCGGGGTGGGCTCCTTCCCCGGCGCGATCCTCGGCGGCCTCATCGCGGGCGAGATCATCAGCCTCACCTCGATGGTCAACCCCGGCTACGCCTACGTCATGCTCTTCGCCGCGATGACGCTCGTGCTCATGGTGCGCCCGCATGGCCTGCTCGGCGCGAAGGGACGCGAATGAGTCTTCCTCTCGTCGCCTCCGCATGAACGCCGACCGCCTCTACGGGGCGCGCCGCCCATGGATGGTCGAGCTAATCCTCGCGGCAGCGCTCATCGCCGCGCCTTTCGTGCTCGAGGTCTTCGACGCGGCGCCGAACACCGTCAACCGGATCCTCGTCTGGGGGCTGTTCGGCGTGGGCTTCGACATCCTCTTCGGCTATACCGGCCTGCTCTCCTTCGGCCAGTCGGCGCTCTACGGCACGGGCGGCATGATCGCCGCCTACCTGCTCACGCGGGCCGGCTTCCCGCACGTGACGCTCGCCCTCGTCATCGGCACGGTTTCGGCGGCGGTCGTGGGCTACCTGGTCGGCCTCGTCGCCCTGCGCCGCACCGGCATCTACTTCGCGATGATCACCGTCGCGATCGCGGAAGTCTTCTATTTCGCCGAATTCAACCCGCTCTCGGAATGGACCGGCGGCGAGAACGGCCTGCCGGGCGTGCCGACGCCGAAGTTCGACATCGGGCCGCTGCACCTGCACTTCTCCACGGGCTGGTCGCTCTACCCCTACCTCGCGTTCTGGTACTTCCTCGGCATCGTGCTCGCGCTGCGCATCGTGCGCTCGCCGGTGGGCGCCGTGTTCCGGGCCATCCGCGAGAATCCGCTGCGCGCCGCGGCCGTCGGGCACAACATCCACGGCTACAAGCTTGCCGCCTTCGTCATCGCGGCCACCTATGCAGGCTTCGCCGGCGGGCTGCTCGGCGTGCTGCAGGCCTTCATGCCGCCGGACGCCTTCACCTTCGAGACCTCCGGCCAGCTGGTCATGCAGACGGCGATCGGGGGACGCGGCACGCTCTTTGGCCCCCTCCTTGGCGCGTCGGTCTGGCTCTTCCTGCAAGATTTCCTGCAAGGCACGCTCAAGCTTGGCGCCACATGGAAGCTCGCGCTCGGCCTGGTGTTCGTGCTCCTCGTCTGCTTCCTGCGCCAGGGCATCATCGGCGGCCTGCGCGACCTGTATGCGCTCGCCACGCGAGGCCGGCGCGCCGCGGCGGCGCCGGCGGCGGAAGCGGCCGCGCGCGAGAGTCTCGGCGCCCCGCCGCCGCCCAAGCGCGAAGCGCGCTCCTACAGCGGACCGATCCTCGAGGCGCGCGGCCTGACCCGGCACTACGGCGGCATCATCGCGAACTCGGACATCAATTTCAGCGTCGCCGCCGGCGAGCTGCGCGGCATCATCGGGCCGAACGGCGCGGGCAAGTCGACCTTCTTCAAGATGCTCACCTGCGAGGTGCCGCCCACCTCGGGACAGATCCTCTTCGAGGGCCGCGACATCACCGGCATGAGCGTCACCGACGTCTGCCAGCTCGGCCTCACCAAGAGCTACCAGGTCAATCAGCTCTTCAACAGGCTGACGGTGCGCGAGAACGTGACCATCGCCGCCCTCGCCGAGCTGCGCGGCAAGTTCCGGCTCGACCTCTTCCGGCGCCTCGAGCGCATTCCCGGCCTGCGCGAGCAGGTCGAGCACACGCTCGGGCTGGTCGGCCTGACCGGCCGCAGGGACACGCCGGTCTCCGAGCTCGCTTACGGCGAAAAGCGCAGGCTCGAGGTCGCGCTCGCCCTGGCGGCTTCGCCCTCGCTGCTGCTCCTCGACGAGCCGCTCGCCGGCATGAGCCCGCAGGAGCGCGCCGAAACGGTGAAGCTGCTGCGCTCGATCGCCAAGGGCCGCACCATGGTGATCATCGACCACGACATGGACTCGCTCTTCGAGCTGGTCGAGCGCGTCACGGTCCTTCAGGAAGGCAAGGTGCTCGCCGAGGGCACGCCCGAGGAAATCAAGGCCGACAGGCGCGTGCAGGACGCCTATCTCGGCGGCATCCACGAGGAGGCGATGGCATGAGCCTGCTCGAAGTGAAGGGCCTGAACAGCTACTACGGCGACTCGCACATCCTGTTCGACGTCTCGCTGCGCGTCGAGAAGAACGAGGTGGTGGCGCTGCTTGGCCGCAACGGGGCGGGCAAGAGCACGACCTTGAAGAGCCTGATGGGCGTGGTGACGCCGCGCACGGGCTCGGTCGCGCTGGACGGCGCCGAGATCGCCGGCCGCAAGAGCCACGCCATCGCGGCCGCGGGCATGCAGCTCGTGCACGAGGAGCGGCGCATCTTCGGCAGCCTGAACGTCGAGGAGAACCTCGTCCTCGCCGGGCTCACCGCGCCCAGGAAATGGCCGCTCGCGCGCATCTACGAGACCTTCCCGCGCCTGAAGGAGCGGCGCTCGAGCCGCGGCACCGACCTGTCGGGCGGCGAGCAGCAGATGCTCGCGATCGCGCGCGCGCTCATCCGCGACCCCAAGATCATCCTGCTCGACGAGCCCTTCGAGGGCCTCGCCCCGCTCATCGTCAAGGAGCTGGTGCGCGTCTGCCGCGCGCTCGCCGACGCGGGGCAGACGATCGTGCTGGTCGAGCAGAACCTCGCGGCGACGCTCGCGCTCGCCCAGCGCGTCTACATCATCAACAACGGCCACATTGCCCACGAGGGCCCCGCCGCCGAGATCAAGGCGCGGCCCGAGACGCTGCAGCGCTACCTGGGCGTCTGAGCTAGCCCTTCTTTCCGGATTTCTTCGACGACGTCGAGGACGCCTGCTTGATGTCGCCGCAGGCGACGTAGGTCTTGATCTCCGCCGCGCTCTTGTGCACGTTGATCGCGGTCTGCTCCTTCATCAGATCTTCGAGCTTGACCGGAATTTCGGTGGTCGACTTCCCGTCCTCGATGTTCGAGAGGCCGTACTTCGGATTCGGATCGAGCTTCGAGCAGCTTCCCATGTGCACGTGCGCGGGCTGCGAGCCTTTCGCGCCCTTCAGGCTGATCTCGACCTTCGTCTTGTCGCCCTCGGGCGTGAGCTTGGCGGTGCCGCTCTCGCCCGACTTGTTCTGGGGTCCGAGCTTGACGGTGACCGGACCCTGGGCCAGCGCGAGCGTCGCGCCTGCGAAAAGCGCGATTCCTGCGAGCAACTCTCGTTTCATGACTTGGACTCCTCCGGAAATAGCAGAGGACATCCGTGCAGCCGACTTGGTTCATGTCCACGCGGACCGGGTCGCCGCCCGGCAACGGGGGTCCGCTCAGGTATCGCTCAGGTCCCTACCAGGCTGCGGATCTGGAAGCGGCCGTCGGCGCGAAAGAGGAAGGTCTCGAGGAAATTGACCGACCCGCCGTGGCGCACGAGCACGCCCGGCGCGGCGTAGGGCGCCGCCAGACGCACGCTTTCAAGGGCGCGCGCCTCAAGCTGCTTGAAGCCGTTCGAGCGGCGCACCGCCACCCGCTGCAGAGCGCCGTCGCGTCCGATCGTGATGTCGAGAACCACGATCGACTTGAACATGTCGGGCAGCGGGTCGGTGAACAGGTGCGGGCTCTTTGCCGCGATTCGTCCCGCAACCTCTCGCTTGTAGCCCTCGAGCGTGAACCCCGGCAGGAGCGGCGCGGCCTCGACTTGCGGCGCGACTGCCGCAGGCACGGGCGGCACGATAGGGGCGGAGGGCTTCTCGGCACAAGCGCCGAGCAGGAGGGAAAACAGGCACAGGAGTCGCTTTGTCATGCGATACATGGCGAGCAAGTCCCGTGCCTCCCTACCGGAGCCGTCGTTTCGAGAACTACATCACGCAAAGAGTGCCCTTTTCGAGCATCCTTCCTCATGCCGCGTCGCTCGGCGCCGACGCCACAGCCGGCCCCGGGGCGGCCGGGAGATACAGGGTGAAGCGGCTGCCGCGGCCCGGCTCGCTCACGAGCGCGATTTCCCCGCCCAGCAGCCGGGCAAGCTCGCGACTGATGGAAAGGCCGAGTCCCGTGCCGCCGTATTCGGCGCCGGTCGTCGCATCGGCCTGCTGGAACGCCTGGAAGATGATCTCCTGCTTGTCGGCTGCCACCCCGATGCCGGTATCCGCAACCTCGAAGGCAACCACCTGCACGGCACGATCGAGCGTGGGCTGGCCGGGCGGCCATCCCGCAGCGGCCGGAGCCATGCGAAGGCGGACCTCGCCCTGTCGCGTGAACTTGAACGCGTTGGCGAGCAGGTTCTTGAGAATCTGCTGCAGTCGCCGCGGATCGGTGCGGATTTCGGCGAGACCGCCTTCGATCGCCACCACGAAGGCGACGCGCCTTTCCTCGGCCATCTGGCGGAACGTCTGCTCCACATAGCCTTGCACGTCGGTAAGGCGCACAGTGCGGTAGTCGAGCCGCAACGGCGCGCCGGACTCGATGCGCGCGAGGTCGAGAATCTCGTTGATGAGCGCGAGCAGGTCGCTTCCCGAGCTGTGGATCGTGTGGACGTACTGCAGCTGCTTGGCGCTCAGGTTCCGGTCCGGGTTCTCGCGCAGCATACCGGCAAGGATGAGCAGGCTGTTCAGCGGCGTGCGCAGCTCGTGCGACATGGTGGCGAGGAAATCGGACTTGGCGCGGTTCGCGCGCTCGACCTCGCGCGTGCGCTCGCGCACGCGCGCTTCGAGCTCGTCGTGGCGCCCGCGCAGTTCGGCCATCGCGCGCGCGCGCTCGGCGAGCACCGTCGAGAGGACGAGCCCGGTCAGCACCACGACGCTGTTGAAGGCGAGCAGGATGAGCAGCGATTCGTTGGTGCCGATGCGCCCCAGCCGCGCGCTGTTCTCGGCCGTGTACCAGACCGCGATGCCGCAGGCGAGCGCGACGATCGTGGTCACCTCGCGCGGCCCGAAGCGGAACGCGGCCCAGATGATGTAGGGCACGATCACGAACTTGAAGGAGATCGACCCGTGCGGCGCGCCGAAGGCGAGGCGCGCGGTGACGAAAAGCAGGATGACGAGCGCCGCGCACTCGAGCGCCCGGTCGCGCGTCCAGAGCGTCGGCGCGCCGCGCGCCCACGCGAGGATGAGCGGCGCGACGATGACAATGCCGGTCGCATCGCCCTGCCACCAGGTGAACCAGTTCCAGAACAGCTCCCCGCCCGCGAGGTCGTGCCGCAGGCTCAAGGGGACGAGCGCGATGCTCGCCGCGAAGACGGGCGCGAGCGCCGCGACGGCGAAGAATTTCAGCACGTCCTCGCCGCGCTCGAAGCGCGACGGGGCGCCGAGCATGCGCTGGATCAGGGCCGCACCGACGAGCGCCTCCACCGTATTGCCGGTGGCGATCACCCCCGCCACCGTCCAGGACGTCTCGACCGTTGCATTGGCGAGCGCCGCCCCGACCCACACGCCCGGCCACATGCGAACGCCCGCGAGCGCGAGCGCCGCGAGCGCGATGCCCGAAGGCGGCCAGACCGCGGTCGCGTAGCCCGGCGGTATCGCGAACTGCAGCGAGAGCTTGGCCGCGATGAAATAGACCGCGGCGAGCGCGGCCGCCTGCAGCCAGTGCGCGGTGCGCACCGGATAGGCGGCCGCCGGCGAGAGCGGCTGGCTCAGGCGCGCGCCTCGAGACGCACCGGGATGCGGCGCGCGCCGAAGGGCTTGTCGAACCTGCGGTAGCGGCCGGCGAGCGAAGCGCCGCAGAAACTGCAGGCGCCCGACTCCGTCAGCCGGTAGCTGCGGATCTCGTACCAGTCGCGGACCACCACCGCGTTCTCGCAGGACGGGCAGTAGGTCGTGCCGCCCTCCTCGTCGTGCACGTTGCCGGTGTAGACGTAGCGCAACCCGGCGAGCCGCGCGATTTCGCGTGCGCGCACGAGCGTCTCGGCGGGCGTGCGCGGCAAATCGGTCATCTTCCAGTCCGGATGGAAGGCCGTGAAGTGCAGCGGCACGTCCACTCCCAGATGATCGCGTATCCAGCGGCACTCGGCGCGCAGCTCCTCGTCTGAATCGTTCTTGCCCGGGATGAGCAGGGTCGTGATCTCGGTCCAGACCCCGGTCTCCTTCACCAGGTACTCGAGCGTGTCGAGCACGGGCTGCAGTCGCCCGCCGCACACCCGCCAGTAAAAGTCGTCCGTGAACGCCTTCAAGTCGACGTTGGCCGCGTCCATCCTGGCGTAGAACTCGCGTCGCGGCGCCTCGCGCATGTAGCCCGCGGTCACGGCTACGGTCTTGATGCCTTTCTCATGGCAGGCATCGGCGATGTCCATCGCGTATTCGGCGAAGATGACCGGGTCGTTGTAGGTGAAAGCGACCGAGGCGCAGCCGAGACGGGCGGCAGCGGCCGCGATTGTCCCGGGCGTGGCCGCGTCCATCAGCCGATCCATCTCGCGCGACTTGGAGATGTCCCAGTTCTGGCAGAACTTGCAGGCGAGATTGCAGCCGGCGGTGCCGAAGGAAAGGATGCTGGTGCCGGGATAGAACTGGTTGAGCGGCTTTTTTTCGACCGGATCGACGCAAAAGCCCGAGGAGCGTCCGTAGGTCGTGAGCACCATCCGGTCGTTCTCGCGCTTGCGCACGAAGCACAAGCCGCGCTGCCCCTCATGCAGCCGGCAGTCGCGCGGGCACAGATCGCACTGGATGCGGCCGTCGGCAAGCGGATGCCACCAGCGTCCGTCCATGCGGCCCTCTAGGCGAATTTCCTCGCCCGATAGCGCTGCAGGCGGCAGCGGCCGAGCCGCGTGTCGGCGGGCAGGCCCGCCTTCGTCAGCAGCTCGGCCAGGAAGCGCCGCTTGTCCGGGAGCGATTCCCACACCTGCGGAAGATAGGTCGCACGCCGGCCCTCGCATTCGAGGATGATGCCGTCCTCGCCCGGCTTCAGTTGCGCGAGCAGGTCGGCCTCGTCGGCAAAGCGGATCGGCTTGGGCGGCGAGAGCACCGACACCTCCACCCCGCACTCCGGCCACTCCTGCAACGAGAGCCCCGGAAAGCGCGGATCCTTGAAGGCCGCCGCGAGCGCGTTGTGGATCACGTCCTCGCCGAGCGGACGGCCGATCTCGAGGCTGCCGATGCAGCCGCGCAGCCGGCCGGCTTTGGTGAGCGTGACGAAGCTCGCGCCGCGCAGCCGCAGCCAGGCCTCGCCGCCGAGCGGCGCCCGCGCGCGGCCTTGCAGGGCGCTTTCGATGGCGTCGCGCGCGATCGCCACGAGCGTGCGGCCCGCCTCTTCGGGCGAAACGGCCTCCTCGCCGTAGAGGGCAAACGAGGAATAGCCGACGACGCGTCCCTTGCCGCCCGCGGTATCGCCCGAATTGCAGGCGCCGAGGAGCCGGATTCGTAGTCCCTTGCGCTGCGCGAGCCCGAGAAAGCCGTTCAGCGGCGTCGCGCCGCAGGCCTCTTCGTGATTGAGGTCGGTCGCAAAATCCGCGATCTTGCGCAACGTCGCGCCGTCGATGCGCTTCGCCTCGCGATACTCGTGGTAGTGCGACAGGTCGGTGCTGATGACGATCAGCGTCTCGGGGCCGCCCCACACGCGCTCGAGCACCTCCTCGACCTCGCGTTGCGTCGCCGCGCTCACGGCGAGCGGCACGAGCGTGAAGCTGCCGAGCATGCGCTGCAGGAACGGCAGCTGCACCTCGAGCGAGTGCTCCTGCGCGTGCGCGGGCGCGCTGCGCACGACCTGCTGGAGGCCCGCGAGCGCGCCGACCCCCTCGCCGTCGAGCGCGATGCGGCCGAGCGGCGTGTCGAACGCGTCGGCCTGCGGCAGCGCGAGGCCGCGACCGGGGACGTAATGGGAGGGCCCGAGCAGCACCACCCGGCGCACGACGCCACGCGCGGCGGCGAGCTCGTCGTAGGCACGCGCCGCGACCGGGCCCGAGTAGATGTAGCCGGCATGCGGGACGATGAGCGCCTTGGGATAGCCGAGGCGCGGCTCGAGGTTTCCGACCCCGTCGAAGAGCTCACCGAGCTCCTCGGCGAGTTGCTGCGGATTTCGGGGATAAAAGGCGCCCGCGACCGCAGCCGGCCGGATTTGGGGTGCCTGCGCCATCAAAGCCACCTGAGCAGTCCTTGCAATGCGTGGATCACGGAGCGTCGCCGCACGGCGGTGCGGCCGCCGCCGAAACGCCGCGTTTCACTGCGCAGTTTACGCCCCTGGGCCCAGGCAAAACAGACCGTGCCGACCGGCTTTTCCGGCGTGCCGCCGCCGGGACCCGCCACGCCGGTGATCGCAAGCGCAAGCGTGCCCCGGCTGCGGCGCAGCGCTCCGCGAGCCATGGCGCGCGCCGTCTCCTCGCTCACCGCGCCGAAGCGCCGCAGCGTCGTCGCCCCGACGCCCAGCAGTTGCTGCTTGGCGACATTCGAATACGTGACATAGCCGCGCTCGAACCAGTCCGACGAGCCGGCGATCGCCGTGACCGCCTGCGCCGTCCACCCTCCGGTGCACGATTCGGCGGTCACGAGGAGCTGCTTTCTTTTCTTCAGGGCTTTGCCGACGCGTCTGGCAAGCGAAAGCACGCTCATAGAAAAACCCGTTTCGCGATGGCAAGAACCAAAAGCGTATACCCCGCGGCGAGGATGTCGTCGAACATGACGCCGAAGCCGCCCTTCATGCGCATCTCGAGCTGCCGGATCGGCGGCGGCTTGAGCACGTCGAAGGCGCGAAACAGAAAGAAGGCCGCGGCCTGCCAGGCCGGTTCCTCCGGCACGATCGCGAGCACGAGGAGGAAGGCGACGATCTCGTCCCAGCACATGGCGCCATGGTCCGAGACCCCGAGGTCGCGCCCGGTGCGAGCGCAGGCCCACACGCCGACGAGGAAAAGACCCGCGAGGATGGCGAGCAGGACGAGCGGCTCATAGCCGCCGCCGACGAGCCACCAGATCGGGATCGCCACGAGCGTGCCCGCTGTCCCGGGCGCGACCGGCGAGAGCCCGGCGCCGAAGCCGAGCGCGATGAAGTGGGCCGGATGATTGAAGGCAAAGGCCGGCGTGGGGCGCGCGAGGATCATGCGGCGAAGTGATCGAACCCGCGCTCGATCGGAACCGGCTTGCGGTTGCGGTCGATCACGGTGAGGATCGGATTGCCCTTCTCGATCACGCCCACCCGCGCGAGCGGCAGGCCAAGCTCCTTCGAGACCGCTGCGAGGGCTTCGCGCCGCTTTTTTTCCGCGGTGAAAACGAGCTCATAGTCGTCGCCGCCCGAAAGGATGAGCCTGCGGTGCGCTTTTTTCTTTCTCACGTCGGCCGAAGAAGGCAGCAGCTCCATTTCCACGACTGCTCCTACTCCGGAGGCCTCGAGGATGTGGCCGAGGTCCTGCGCGAAGCCGTCGGACACGTCGATCGCCGCGCTCGCCAGGCCAAGAAGGCGCTCGCCGAGGGCCACGCGCGGCTCGGGCTCATCCAGCCGCCGGGCCGCCGCCGCGATCTCGGGATGCGCGAGCCCGAGCGCCGCGCCGCCGAGCTCGCCCGACACCCACACATCGTCCCCCGGCGCGGCGCCGCTTCGCCTCAGGGCCCGTCCGGCCGCCACTTCACCGAGGATCGTGACGCCGATCGCAAGCGGAGAAGAGGCGGGCCCGCGCGTCGTGTCGCCGCCGACCAGGTCCACGCCGAAGCGCGCCGCAAGCGCATAGAAGCCTTCTGCAAAAGACGCGAGCCAGGCCTCGTTCGCCTCGGGCAGCGCGAGGGCGAGGGTCGCCCAGCGCGGGCTCGCGCCCATCGCCGCCATGTCGGACAGGTTGACCGCGAGCGCCTTGTGGCCGAGCTTGCGCGCGTCCGCCCCGGCGCGGAAATGCCGCCCTTCGACGAGCAGATCGGTCGAGACGGCGAGCTCGCGGCCTGCCGCGGGCTTCACCAGCGCGGCATCGTCGCCCACGCCGAGGAGCGCCCCCGGCGCCGGGCGCGCAAAGTATCGCCGGATGAGCTCGAACTCGGAGGGCACGCAGGAAGGCTAGCCGCCGGGCGCGGCTTCGCCCGGCCTCAGCTCGCGCGCGAGCTTCTGCAGCACGCCGTTCACGAACTTGTGTCCGCCCGTGCCGCCGAAGCTTTTCCCCAGCTCGATCGCCTCGTTCAGCACGACCTTGAACGGCGTCTCGGGATGCGCGTCGAGCTCGTGCGCGCCGATGAGCAGGATGACGCGCTCGACCGGCGAAAGCGAGGCGAGGCTGCGGTCGAGGTAAGGGGAGATTCTTTCTTCCAGGGTTTGGTTCTTGAGGATGACCTGCGAAATCAGGTCCGAGGCGAGCTGCTGGTCGCACTTGTCCCAGCCCTCGAGCGTGCGGGCATGGTCCAGGGCGTCGCCGCCGCCGAGCTTCCAGCCGTAGAGCGCCTGCAGGGCGACTTCGCGGGCGCGATGGCGCGCCACGGCGCGCCCGGCGTCTTTCAGCGCCATTTTTCGGCGAGGCGCGAGCGCAGGCGCGCCATCTCGATCGCGACGCGCACCGCTTCGGCCCCCTTGTCCTTGCGCTCGAGCGCCTGCTTCTCGTTGTCGGTGGTGAGAATGCCGTTGCCGACCGGCAGGCCGTACTCGAGCGCCACGTCCATCAGGCCGCGCGCCGACTCGTTCGCGACCACCTCGAAGTGGTAGGTATCGCCCCGGATGACCGCGCCGATCGCCGCGAGCGCATCGAAGCGCTGCGACTGCGCCAGCCATTGCAGCGCGAGCGGAATCTCGAGCGCGCCGGCGACCTCGACGAACTCGGCCTGCGCCCCCTGGCGCGAAACCTCGGCGCGCGCGGAATCGAGGAGCGCCTTGCAGATCTCCTCGTTGAAGCGGGAATGAACGATGCCGATGCGCAAGGCTTTCATCGGCCCTGCGGGGTCACGTCGAGCCTCGCTCGACGTAGCCGGTGACCTCCAGCCCGAAGCCCGCCATGCTGGGCATCTTGCGCGGCGCGGCCATGAGCCGCATCTTGCCCACGCCGAGCTCGCGCAGGATCTGCGCGCCGATGCCGTAGAGGCGCAGGTCCATGCTGCGCCCGGCGCGCGGCGGCGGCGTCTGCGAGAGCTGCGCCGCGAGTGCGTCGCCGGGTTGGCTGCAATTCATGAGCACCATCACGCCCGCGCCGGCCTTGCGGATCGCGCCGAGCGCCTCGCCGACGCTCCAGGAGTGCGTGCCCTTGCCGGCATCCAGCAGGTCGAGCACGGAAAGCGGCTCGTGCACGCGCACGAGCGTCGGCTTGTCGGCCTCGATCCGGCCGAGACTGAGCGCGAGATGCGTCGCGCCGAGCGTCAGGTCGCGGAACGCGGTCAGGCGAAAGCGCCCCCAGGGCGTCTCGAGATCGCGCTCCCCGCTTTTCCCGTCGAGCCGCTGCACGAGCGACTCGTTGCGGGCGCGATACTCGATCAGGTCGGCGATGGTGCCGATTTTCAGCTTGTGCTCGGCCGCGAACTCGACCAGGTCCGGCAGCCGCGCCATGGTGCCGTCGGCGCGCATGATCTCGCAGAGCACGGCCGCGGGCGTGAGACCCGCCAGCCGCGCGAGGTCGCAGCAGGCTTCGGTATGGCCGGCGCGCACGAGCACGCCGCCGTCCTCGGCGATGAGCGGAAACACGTGGCCCGGCTGCACGATGTCGGTCGCCTTCGAATTCTGCGAGCTCGCGACCCGGACGGTGAGCGCCCGGTCGTGCGCCGAGATGCCGGTGGCGATGCCCTCGGCGGCCTCGATCGAGGCGGTGAAGTTGGTGCCGTGGCGCGAGCGGTTCTCGCTCACCATCGGCTTCAATCCCAGCCGCGTGGCGTGCGCGGCGGTAATGGGCATGCAGACCAGGCCGCGCCCGTGCGTGATGAGGAAGTTGATCTTCTCGGGGGTGACGAAATCGGCGGCGAAGACGAGGTCGCCCTCGTTCTCGCGGTCCTCGTCGTCCACCAGCACGACGATCCGTCCCGCGCGAATCTCGGCGACGATCTCCTCGACGGTGCTGAGGGCGTTGTGATCGCGGCGCATGGCCCGATTATAGGCCGCCGCGTTACTCGAGGCCGAACGCCTGCTTCATGCCCTTGTAGGCTTGCTGCGAGAGCGACCACTGCCGGCCGCCGACCAGGCCGCCGTCCACCACGAGGTTGTGGCCGTTGACGAAGCTGGCGGCGTCCGACGCGAGGAAGACCGCGGCATTGGCGATGTCTTCGGTCAGCCCGGCGCGCGGAATCGGCTGCAGCTTCTCCAATCCCGCCTTGACCGCCTCGGCGCTCTTCTCGGCCGCCTCGGTCGGCAGGCCGAGCGCCTTGCCGAAGATGCCGGTGGCGATGCCGCCCGGCGAGATGCAGTTGACGCGCACGCGCGATTCGCCGAGCTGCATGGCGACGCAGGTCGAAAGGTGCACGACCGCCGCCTTGGCGGCGCTGTAGACCATCGAGCTGGAGAGCCCCGCGCGCAGCGCGGCAACGCTGCCGTTGTTGATGATGCTGCCGCCGCCCTGCTTCACCATGATCGGCGCGACGTGCTTCATGCCGAGCATGACGCTTCTCACCAGCGTGGCCATCGCCGCGTCGAAGCCCTCCACCGGCACGGTCTCGATGCCGCCTGTCGGCGCCGGGCCGCCGGCGTTGTTGAAAAGGACGTCGATGCGGCCGAACTCCGTCGCGCACGCATCGATCACCCTCCGCATGTCCGCTTCCTGGGTCACATCGGCGCGCACGAAGCGGGCGCGCTCGCGCCCGATGGATTTTTCCACTTCGGCGCCGAGCTTCTCGCGCCGGCCGCAGAAGACGACCCTCGCGCCCTCCTCGACGAAGCGCTCGACCGTGCGTCGCCCGATGCCGCTGGTCGCGCCGGTAACGATCGCGAACTTGCCCTCGAGCGCGCCCACCGGGCCGCCTTACTCCTTGGCGTCGCCTTCGCCCGCGCCGGCCTTCTCGCCGATTTTTTCCCGGATCCGGGCGCCCTTGCCGGAGAGCGCGCGCAGGTAGTAGAGCTTGGCCCGGCGGACCTCGCCCTTGCGCTTCAGCTCGATCCCGGCGATGAGCGGGGAATAGGTCTGGAAGGTGCGCTCGACGCCCTCGCCCGAAGAGATCTTGCGCACGATGAAGGAAGAGCGCAACCCGCGGTTGCGCTTCGCGATGACGAGGCCCTCGAAGGCCTGCTCGCGCTTCTTGTCGCCTTCCACCACGTTCACGCGCACGATGACGGTGTCGCCGGGCGAGAACTCCGGAATCGACTTCTTCATGCGCTGCATCTCTTCGTGCTCGAGCTTCTGGATCAGGTTCATGACTCGCTCTCCTGCTGGAACTCCGCCAGCAAATGCTGTTCGTCCGTGCTCAGCCTGCGCGCCTCGAGGAGGTCGGGCCTCCTCAACCACGTGCGGCCGAGCGCCTGCTTCAACCGCCAGCGCCGGATGTTCGCTGCATGTCCCGACAACAGGACTTCCGGCACCTTCTCGCCGCCGTACTGCTCCGGCCGCGTGTACTGCGGGCAGTCGAGCAATCCGTCGGTGAAGGATTCCTGCACCGCCGACTGCTCGTCGCCGAGCGCCCCGGGGATCTGGCGCACCACGGCGTCGATCACCGCCATCGCCGCGAGCTCGCCGCCCGAGAGCACGTAGTCGCCGAGCGAAAGCTCCTCGTCGACCCGACGAGCAATCAGCCGCTCGTCGATTCCTTCGTACCGGCCGCACAGGAAAGTCAGGGATTCCTCCCTCGAGAGCTCGAGCACCGTTCGGTGATCGAGCCTCTTTCCTTGCGGCGACAGATAGACCACTCTGCCGCCGCCCGCCTGCTTCGCCGCGTCCAGCGCCTTTTCCAGCGGCCCGGCCAGCATCACCATCCCCGGCCCGCCCCCGTACGGCCGATCATCGACCGTGCGGTGATTGTCCCTGGTGAAGTCGCGCGGATTCCACAGCTCGAGCGACCACAAGCCCGCCTGCAGCGCCCGGGAGGTGATGCCGCTCTTCGTCACCGCGGCGAACATCTCCGGGAAAATCGTCACTGCATGGAAGCGGATCACCCGTCCACTCCCCACTTTTCAAGCCGACTGCTCACCAGTCGGCTCCCCATTCCACTTCAATCCTTCGCGCCGCCAGGTCCACACGCTTCACATACGCCGGCACCCAGGGCAGCAACCTCGTTCTGTCGCCGGAAACCTCCATCACGTCGTGCGCGCCGTTGTTCGACATCGCCTTCACCACGCCGAGCACCACGCCCGCTTCGTTCACCACCTCCAGCCCGACCAGGTCGGTCCAGTAATGCTGTCCTTCGCCGAGCTTCGGCCGCTCGATGACGACCGGCTTGCCCTTGAACTCCTGCGCCCGCTCCGGCGTCTCGATGCCGGCAAGCTTGGCGAGAAGCCGTCCCGAGTGCACGCGGGCTTCCTCGACCGCGAACTCGGCGCCTTCCAGCCACCAGCGGCGCTGCCGCGCGAGCAGTTCCGGATCGTCCACCGCCACCTTCATCCAGCCGCGCACGCCGTAGGAGCCGGCGACGCGCCCGAACTCGATCAATTGCTCAGGCGGCTTTTTTGGACTTGCCAAACTTCTTCACGAGCCGCACCACCGTCGGCGAAAGGCGCGCGCCCCTGCCTTCCCAGTGCTTCACGCGCTCGACGTCCACGCGCAGCGCCTCCCGGCCTTCGGGCGCCTTCGGATCGTAGAAGCCGAGGCGCTCGAGAAACCTGCCGGTCGCCGCGCGGCGCGAATCGGCCACCACAACGTGATAGAAGGGCCGCTTGTTGGCGCCCGTGCGCGCCAGTCGAATCACCACCATTTTAGGGATCCCGTGCCTTGCGAAAAGGCGCGGATTATACGGGAAAAATCAGCACTTTGGGAAGGCTTCGCCCGGGCCGTACTGTCGCTTTCTTCCCCGATGGCCGAGCACAAGGAACGCAGGCACAAGCGCTATCCGATCCGCTGGAAGGCGGCGGTGGTGTTCGAGAAGACGCTCGCGCGGCCGATCCTGCACACGGAAACCTTCGACCTTTCGGCGGGCGGCGGCGCCATCCGGACCGACTACGCCGACCTGACCGGGGCGACCGTGACGATCCTGCTCGCCCTGCCGACGCGCCAGACGAACGAGACGCAAAGGGTGATGCGGCTCCTCGCCCGGGTCGTCTCCTCGTTGCAGGCGCCCGGGGTCACCGGATACCGGCATGGCATGAGCTTCGTCAATCCGTCGGCCGAAAGCGTTGCCGGTCTGGAGGAGTTGCTCAAGGCAGCCGCCTCGGGCGGCACCGGCGTGGACCCCGCGGACGCGGCGCTCGCCGCAGCGGCAAAGAGCTCGGCCGCGCCGGCGCCCGCCGCCCCGGTGGGGCGGCTCGCGGCGCTCAAGGCGGCGGCCCAGAAAGTCGCCGACGACGCGGCGCGGGCCAAGGCCGAATCCAAGGAGGAGAAGGAAGACAAGGTGAGCGAGGCGCTCAAGCGCACCTACTTCTATCTGAAGGATCTCGTCGCCCAGCTCGACGTGCTCAAGCCGGAGATGCCCGCCAAGAATTACGCGATCCACGGCGTGCCCGAATTCACCGACTTCGCCTGGGACGTGGGTCACCTCGACCTGCGCACGCGAGAGGTCACGCCGATCCGCAAGCTCTTCACGCGCGTAACCCTCGACTACCGCCTCTCCAAAGGTAAGCCGATCCTCAAGGTCGAGCGCCCTTCGCCCGCCAACGACCGGCTGCGCCAGGTTCTCAAGGACTACCAGCTCGGCTTTTCCTCCCGCGACGAGAAGAACGAGCGCGGCGCCATTCTCAAGACGATCTTCGGTATCAACTTCGAGGTGCTGTGCCAGCTGCATTTCGAGGGCGACTACGAGCGTCACAAGCTCGTCCTGAAAACGCGCAATGTCGAGCGCTTCGGCCATGGCGAGCACCTGATCGCGCCCGAGGCCGTCACGCAGGAAGCGCTCGAAGAGCTGACGGGATACGTCCTTTGCGAGTCGCGCAGCGTCGGCCCGCTGCTCCTGAAGACCTTCGGCTAACGCCGGTTCGCTTGCATCGCCTGCTCGAAGGCGTCGTTCAGCTTGCGCGTCATGCGCTGCGCCGCCTCGCGCGCCTCCGGGCCCCGGTCAAAGACACGGTCGGGGTGATGCTCGGCGCTTTTCGCGAGGTAAGCCTCGCGGATCTGCTCCACGGAGGCCTGCGGGCCGACGCCGAGGATGTCGTGCCAGGCCTCGACTGAGGCTGGCGCGGCCGGAGCTTCGGCCTTCTTTTTCGGCCAGAAGAAATCGACGATCCAGTAGCCGATCAGGAAGAAGACGACGATCGCGACGAGCTCAAAGCCTTCCATGGCCCGCCTCCGGCTCAAGCCGCTGCGCCAGCTCCGCGAGCTTGGCATGGTGACTGTCGGCCTCGTCGGTTTCCTGCATCGCTTCGGCCACCTGCCCCGCCAGATCGGCGCGAGCCCTGGGCCGTTCCGAATCGGGAACCAGCCGGATTGCGCTGGCGGCGTCGACGCCCAGCACCATGCCGACCCCTGAGGCGCGCAGGCAATTCACCGAGAGCGGCAGGCAGACGATCCAGCCGAAGCCGAGTCCCGCAAGCGGTCGCACCGGAATGGAATTTTTCCTGAAGTTCAGAAAAAGAAAGACCAGCATGACCACCGCGTTGAGATAGGCCAGCGCGAGCGTCACGAGGAGCGGCCAGCCCGGCGCCCGATAAAGGCAGAGCGGCAGCACGACAAAGACGATCACAAACTGCATCGCGGCCGGGATGGCAAGCGGCGCGTGAGCGCGCACGGCTTTGCCGAGCTTTATTCCCGCCGTCCCTGAAAACAAGGGCAAGGAGCAAAAAGCGGGAAGGAAAGGCGTCAACGGATTCATCAGCGCGACCACCTTGCCGGAGATCTGGTAGTGCCGGGAGCCAAAGGAGAGAGCCATGTTGCGCCCGCGCGCCTCGATCAGCGCCTGCCCGCGCTCAAGCAGCACCACGCAGTCGAAGAGATAGATCGCGGCGGCGAGCGCGACGAGCGCCGCCTCGCCGATCATTGCTGGCCGGGCGAGGGCGGGGCGGGCGGCGGAACGTCGCGCCGGCCGAGCAGGCGCTTGAGCAGCGACCAGCCGCCGGCGATCGCGCCGCCGATGATGACCCAGAGGAACTTGCCGAGCGACTTGAGCAGCCCCGACTTTGCCGCCGCCGCCGCGGCGCCGCCGATCACGAGCGCCGCCAGTCCGTACTCGGCGATCTTGTCGCCCGACTTGAACTCGGCGTAGCGCTCGCCCGAGACGAACTCGTAGCCTTTCAGCGCGCCGCTGAACGCCTTCATGTCCTCGTTCAGCGTCTGCGGCGAGGTGACGAGCACCGCGCTCATCACGCCGGTGCGCCCGAGGATCCGGCTCGTGTAGTTGACGTTGGTGCGGCCCTTCTCGTCGCGCAGCCGCAGGCCCCACTCGAGCCGCTTGCTGTCGCTGTCGTAGTGCGGCGGCACGTGCCACCCGTCGGTGTAGATGGGCGACATGCCGAGGCGCTGGCGCTCCTCGTTGCCGCGCTCGTCGCCCGATTTGAGGTCTTTCAGCAGCTGCTCGGCGTCGATTTTCTCGTCGTCCTTCACGTAGCCGATCGGGTCGAACGAGAACACCGCGAACCAGTCGAGCGACGCCGGCGCGATCATGTAGTGGCCGTCGCGCGGCGGGTTGCCCATGAGCTCGATGAAGCGGCGCGTGTTGCGCTCATCCAGGAACGCGTAGCCCTGCGGGATTTTGATCGTCGCCTTGCCGGCGATCGCGCCGTCGCCCGGCCCTTTCTGCCAGGCGAGCTTCTGCAGCTCCTGCAGCACGTAGTTCGCGTCGCGCGAGCCCGGGCTCTGCGCGAGCGCAGGCGTGGCGAAGACCAGCAGCAGAAGAAACATGCGAACCCACGTCATCCCCACTCCCCCGCGGTTCTACCGCATGCCCGGCAGCATACCCTTCATGTTGCGCATCATGCGTTGCAGATTTCCGCCTTTCATCATTTTCATCATCTGCTGCATCTGCTCGAACTGCTTGAGCAGGCGATTGACTTCCTGCACCGGCACGCCGGCGCCCGCGGCGATGCGGCGCTTGCGCGAGGCCTTGATCAGGTCCGGATTGGCGCGCTCGGCGCGCGTCATCGAGTTGATGATGCCCTCGATCCGCGCGAGCTGGCGCGTGTCCTGGAGCTGAGCGGGGTTGACCTGGGCGGCGAGCTGCGCCGGCAGCTTGTCGAGCATGGAGGCGATGCCGCCCATCTTGTTCATCTGCTGCAGCTGGTCCTTGAAGTCCTCGAGGTCGAAGCCCTTGCCCTTCTTCACCTTCTCGGCGAGCTTCTGCGCTTTCTCGACGTCGATCTGCTTGTGCGCCTCCTCGACGAGCGAAACGATGTCGCCCATGCCGAGGATGCGCGCGGCCATGCGCTCCGGATGGAACGCCTCCAGGCCCGAGAGCTTCTCGCCCGTGCCGGCGAACTTGATCGGCTTGCCGGTGACCGCGCGCACCGAGAGTGCCGCGCCGCCGCGCGAATCGCCATCGAGCTTGGTGAGCACGACCCCGGTGAGCGGCAGGCGCTCGCCGAACGCGCGCGCCACGTTCACCGCATCCTGGCCCTGCATCGCGTCGACCACGAAGAGCGTCTCGGCGGGCTTGAGCGCCGCATGCAGCGCCGCGATCTCCTGCATCATCTGCTCGTCGATGGCGAGACGCCCCGCGGTGTCGACGATGACGACGTCGTGATAGTGGGTCTTGGCGAATTCAACCGATTGTCTTGCGATTTCCACGGGCTGATTCGAAGGGCTGGAATAAAAATCAACCCCGGCCTGCGACGCCACCGTCCTCAACTGCTCGATGGCGGCCGGCCGGTACACGTCGCAGGACACCGTCAGGACTTTCTTCTTCTGATTCTTGAGCACGAGCGCAAGCTTGCCCGCCGTGGTCGTCTTGCCCGAGCCCTGCAATCCCGCCATCAGGATCACGGCCGGCGGCGTCACGGCGAGCTCCAGGCCCGCGTTCGCCTCGCCCATGAGACGGGTCAATTCGCGGTGCACGACGCCGATCAGCGCCTGCCCCGGCGAGAGGCTGCCGATCACCTCCTGGCCCAGGGCCTTGGCGCGCACCTCGTCGATGAACTGCTTCGCCACCGGCAGCGCGACGTCCGCCTCCAGCAGCGCGACCCGCACTTCGCGCAGCGCCTCCTGCACGTTCGATTCGGTGAGGCGCGCCTCGCCGCGGACGTGCTTGACGATTTTCGCGAGCCGCGCGGTCAGGTTGTCGAGCATGAGGGAGTCAGGCCGGGTGATACACTGAATCGGTGCCCGACATTGTAATTCACGTCGTCGCGTGCGCCCTCTACGCCGCGCTGGCGGCGCACCTGTGGAACACCAGGTGGCGCAAGGCGGCGACATCCGGGCTGGCGACGCGCGCCACGGGCCTCGCCCCATGGGAGCGCGCCGCGCTCCTCGCGCCGATCGCGCTGCACGGCTGGCTTCTCTATGACGCGATGTTTGCCGGCGAGACGCTGCGCTTCGGCTTCGCGCAGGCGCTCTCGGTCATGCTCTGGCTCGCAATGGCGATCTTGTGGCTCGAAGGCCTCGTCTATCGGATCGAGCTCCTCTATCCGATGGCGCTCGCCGCGGCCGCGGTGTGCGCGCCGCTGCCCGGATTCTTTCCCGGCCGGCCGGCGCCCGAGGCCTATCCGATCGAATTCAGGCTGCACCTCGTCGCCGGAATGCTCGCCTACAGCCTCTTCCTGGTCGCGACGTTCCACGCCGTGCTCATCTCGATGATGGAGCGCCAGCTGCATGCGCATGCGACGGTGGTCGACCGCGGCATGCCGCTGCTTTCGCTGGAGGCGCTCGTCTTCAGGCTGACGGGAGCGGCGTTCGTGGTGCTCACGCTCACGTTCGTCGTCGGCATCGCCTACTCGGAGAGCATGGTGGGACGCGCCTTCCGCTTCGACCACAAGACGGTGTTCGTCGTGCTCTCCTGGCTCACCTTCGGGCTGCTGCTCCTGGGGCGGTGGCGCTACGGCTGGCGCGGGCGCACGGCGTTCCGCTGGACGCTCGCCGGCTTCGTCATGCTGATGCTCGCCTACCCGGGCAGCCGCTTCGTGCTCGAGGTCATCCTCGGCCGCCAGTGATGGAGGCGATCCCGCTCAGCTGGCTCGTCGGCGGGCTGGTCGCGATGCTCGTTCTCGGCGCGTTCTTCTCGATCGCCGAGACCGCGATGATGGCGATCAACCGGTACCGGCTGAAGCACCTCGTCTCGGAGGGCAACAAGGCGGCGGCGCGCGTCGCCGGGATGCTCAAGCGCACCGAGCGGCTGCTGGGGGGCATTCTCATCGGCAACACGCTCGCGATCACGATCGCGACGACGATCGCGGGACTCATCACGGTGCGGCTGTTCGGCAACGACAGGATGGCCTACCTGCTCAGTCCCCTCGTGGTCGGTTTCCTGATCATCGTTTTCTCGGAGATTACGCCGAAGGTGATCGGCGCCACGCACGCGGAGCGCGCCGCGTTGCTGCTCTCGCTGCCGCTCAAGTTCACGCTGCGCACGCTCGACCTGCCGGCCTGGTTCGTGAACCTGTTCGTGCGCCCGCTCCTGTGGGCGCTGCGCATGACCCCCGATCCGGACGCGGAGGCGCAAAAGCTCTCGCCCGAGGAAATCCGCACGCTCGTGCTCGAGTCCTCGAGCTTCATGCCGAAGAAGCACGTCTCGATCCTGCTCAACCTCTTCGACCTCGGCGATCTCACCGTTCAGGACGTGATGGTGCCGCGCCCGCGCATCGAGTCGCTCGTGCTCGAGGAGCCGCTCGAGGACCTCGTGCGCAAGATCTCGACGGCGTATCACATGCGCCTGCCCGTCTTTCGCGATCACGAGGGCGAGCTGATCGGCGTGCTCCATCTGCGCAGGGCGCTCGGGCTGCTCGCCGCCGGCGGCCTCGACAAGCGCTCCCTCGAGGAACTCGTCGCCGAGCCTTACTTCGTGCCGGCGAGCACCCCCGCGCTCGCGCAACTCCAGTACCTGCAGGAGCGCAAGGAGCACATCGCGCTCGTGGTCGACGAGTACGGCGAGCTGATGGGTCTGGTGACCGTCGAGGACATCATCGAGGAGATCATCGGCAAGTTCACCACCTCGCTCCCCTCGATCGCCCCGCTCCTGTCGTGGGATGCAGACGGGAGCGCGCTCGCCGACGGGGCCATGCCGGTGCGGGAGGTCAACCGGGCGCTCGGGCTCGAGCTGCCGACCGACGGGCCGAAGACGCTGAACGGCCTCATCCTCGAGCATCTGCAGGACATTCCCGAGGCCGACGTCGCCGTCAAGATCGCGGGCGTGCCGATGGAGATTGTCCACACGCACGGCCGAGCGGTGAAATCGGTGAGGGTTTTCCGCCCGGTCGCCCCGCGGCAGGCCGCCGAGGCAACTTAAGGTGACTTTTCTCCTGTTGCGGCCAGAGCTTTGACCCGGCGCTAGAAGTTTTGCAATAGAATCCCTTCTCACAGGGGATTCCGGGCAGGGAGAAGGGCATGGCGACTGCGGCGGCTGCGGCAAAGGGCAAGGAAATCACCTTCGTCTGGGAGGGCAAGGACAAGGGCGGCAAGACCGTCCGCGGGGAGATGCGCGCCACCGGCCAGAACATGGTCGAAGCATCGCTCCGTCGCCAGGGCATCACCGGGGCCAAGGTCAAGAAGCAGGCCCGGAAAATGGGGGGCTCGGTCTCGGAGAAAGACGTGGCCCTCTTCACGCGCCAGATGGCGACGATGATGAAAGCGGGCGTGCCGCTCCTGCAGGCCTTCGACATCGTCGGCAAGGGCGCGACCAATCCCGCGGTGTCGCGGCTCCTGAACGACATCAAGACCGAGGTCGAGACGGGCTCCTCGCTCGGGCAGGCGTTCCGCAAGTACCCGCTGCACTTCGACGCGCTGTACTGCAACCTTGTCGCCGCCGGCGAGGCGGCCGGCATTCTCGAGAGCCTGCTCGATCGTCTGGCGATCTACAAGGAAAAAACGCTCGCGATCAAATCCAAGATCAAGTCGGCGCTCTTCTATCCCGTGTCGATCATCGTGGTGGCCATCGTGATCACCGCGGTGATCATGATCTTCGTGATTCCGGCCTTCAAGAGCGTGTTCTCGAGCTTCGGCGCGGACCTGCCCACGCCCACGCTCGTCGTCATGGCGATCTCGGACTGGACGGTTGCGAACTGGTACATCCTCTTCCCGGCGATGGGCGCCGCGATCTACGGATTCCTGGAAGCGTGGAAGCGCTCGCTCGCGGTGCAGATCTTCATGGACAGGCTGAGCCTCAAGCTGCCGATCTTCGGCCCGCTCCTGCGCAAGGCCGCCATCGCAAAATGGACGCGCACGCTCTCCACGATGTTCGCGGCAGGCGTGCCGCTGGTGGAAGCGCTCGACTCCGTCGGCGGCGCCGCCGGCAACGACGTGTACCTGCAGGCCACCCTGCGGATCAAGGCGGAGGTGTCGACCGGCACCGGCCTCACCGTCGCGATGACCAACGCAAACGTGTTCCCGCCGATGGTGCTGCAGATGTGCTTGATCGGCGAGGAGACAGGCGCGATCGACGCCATGCTCGGCAAGGTTGCCGACTTCTTCGAGGCCGAGGTGGACGAGGCGGTGGAGGCCCTTTCCTCCCTCATGGAGCCAATCATCATGGTCGTGCTCGGCACGTTGATCGGCGGCATGGTGGTCGCGATGTACCTGCCGATCTTCAAGCTCGGCGGCGCGGTCTAACCCGGGCTGTCGACCGGGTTGTCGATTACAGACCTGGGCTGGCTTACCCAGCCCGCTGTCTTTCCCTGGGTCGCGCTCGCCTTCGGGCTATGCGTCGGCTCGTTCCTGAACGTCGTCATCCATCGACTGCCGGTGATGATGGAGCGCGCCTGGCGCGCCGACTGCGCGGAGCTCGCGGGACAGGAAGCCCCGAAGCAGGAGCGCTACAACCTCGTCGTCCCGCGCTCGGCTTGCCCCGGCTGTGGCGGCGCGATCAAGGCATGGCAGAACGTTCCGGTCCTCTCGTGGATCCTTCTCAAGGGACGCTGCGCGAGCTGCAAGACGCCGATCAGCCTCCGTTACCCCCTGGTCGAGCTCCTCGCGGGCCTGGGCGCGGGTGCAGCGGCCTGGCATTTTGGCGCGAGCGCTGCCGCGATCGGCGCGACGCTTTTCCTCTGGGTCACGATCGCGCTCGCCTTCATCGACCAGGCAACCGGCTACCTGCCCGATGACCTCACGCTCCCTCTGGTATGGGCGGGACTGCTCTTCAACGTGGCGGGAACCTTCGTGCCCCTCGCCGAAGCGGTGACGGGCGCGGTGGCCGGCTATGGCAGCCTGTGGGCCGTGTACTGGGGCTACAAGCTCGTCACCGGCAAGGAAGGCATGGGCTATGGCGATTTCAAGATGAATGCCGCCGTGGGCGCCTTCCTCGGCTGGAAGGCGCTGCCCCTGGTGATCCTGCTCTCTTCGGTGGTGGGGCTCGTCTTCGGGGCCGCGCAAATGCTCGCGGCGCGCGGGCGCTGGGACGGCGGCTTTCGCTTCCACTTCGGTCCCTACATCGCGATCGCGGGCGTGATCACGCTCTTCTGGGGGCGCAGAATCATGGATCTCGTTCCCGCGATCCGCATGCCCTGATGGCGTTCGTCGTCGGCCTCACCGGCGGCATCGGCAGCGGCAAGTCGGCGGCCGCCGAAGCATTCGGCCGGCTCGGCGCGGGCGTGGTGGATACCGACGCGATCGCGCACGCGCTCAGCGGCCCCGGCGGGCCTGCGATCGCCGAGATCCGGCGGATTTTCGGGCCTCGGTTCATCTCTGAATCGAACGCGATGGACCGCGACAGGATGCGCGAGCTTGTTTTCCGCGACCCCGCGCAAAAAAAGCGCCTCGAGGCGCTCCTGCACCCGATGATTCGCGCCGAGTCCGAGCGTCAAATCCGCGACTCGACCTCCCCGTATGTCGTGCACGTCGTGCCGCTCCTTGTCGAATCGCCGGACTATCGCAAGCGCGTGCAGCGCGTGCTCGTCGTCGACTGTCCCGAGTCGCTCCAGATCGAGCGGGTGCGCGCGCGCAGCGGCCTCGCGCCCGGACAGGTCGAGGCCATCATCAAGTCGCAGGTTTCGCGGGAGAAAAGGCTCGCTGCGGCGGACGATGTGATCGACAATTCGGGGTCGTTTGACGCACTGCAGCAACAGGTCGAAACGCTGCATGAAAAATACCTTTCGCTGGCGTCCCCGGCGACGTGAATTTGTCTAGATAGCGTAAATCACTCAGAATCCGGGCATTTTCGCCCTTCGGCGAGGCGCGCCTGGCTGTGATCACGTACGAGTACCCGCTCAACGAGCGCATCCGGACGCTGCTGCGCTTGGAGGACCTGTTCGAGCGCTCGCGCCACTTCATCGCGCGCACCGACCCGCTCGATCACCACGTCGCGCTGCTGACGCTCTTCGAGATCCTCGAGGTGGCCGGCCGGGCCGACCTGAAATCCGATCTCCTGCAGGAATTGGAGCGCCAGAAGCAGGTGCTGCTGTCGTTCCGCAACAACCCCGAGATCTCCGAGGAAGCGCTCTCGGGCGTTCTGCGCGACATCGAGCAGGCGGCCGCCGCGCTCTTTTCCATGCAAGGCCGCATCGGCCAGTACCTGCGCGAGAACGAGTGGCTGATGTCGATCAAGCAGCGCACCGGCATCCCCGGGGGCGCCTGCGAGTTCGACCTGCCCTCCTATCACTACTGGCTGCACCGGCCGGCCGAGGAAAGGATCGGCCAGCTCGCCGCCTGGACGAGCCCGCTCTACCCGCTGCGCGACGGCTCGGCGATCATCCTCAGGATCCTGCGCGAGTCGGGCAAGCCGCAGACCCTCTCGGCGCCGCTCGGGACCTTCCAGCAGATGCTCGGCGGCAAGACGGCGCAGATGCTGCGGGTGCGCCTCGAGCCGGGACTGCCCTGCGTGCCGGAGATCAGCGCCAACAAGTACGTGCTCAACATCCGCTTCCTCGCCCAGAACGGCGAGGAGGCGCGCGCCAAGACCGCCGACTGGGACGTCGGCTTCGAGCTGACTTTCTGTAATTTGTGACCACGAAGACGGTTCCGTGCCCGCGCTGCGGGACGCTGTCTTTGTTCGCGCCTGCGAATCCGTGGCGGCCGTTCTGCAGCGAGCGTTGCAAGACGATCGACCTCGGCGCGTGGGCCTCGGAGTCGTATCGCGTCGCCGGCCCCGGGCAGGGCGACCCGGAAAAAGAGCCGACCGAGTGAGCGCCAAAGACGTCGATCCGCTGCTGCAGAAGGAAGACGCGGCGCTCATGGGCTGGACCGAGCCCGCCGAGCGGCTGCGGCTCGCGCTGGCGAAAAACGAGCTCACGCTCTTCTGCCAGCCGATCGCCGCGCTCTCCGGGCCAGTGCGCTTTCCCATGGCGGAGGTGCTGGTGCGGCTGCGCGAAGAGGAAAAGGCGCTGCTGCCGCCGGGCGAGTTCATCCCCGTCTTCGAGCACTACCGGCTGATGCCCGATCTCGACCGCTGGGTCGTGCGCGAGGTGCTGCGCCAGTTGAAGCAGGGCCTGCGAATTCCGCGCTTCACGATCAACCTCTCCAGCCAGACGGTCGACGACCCGGAGTTCGCCAAGGCGGTCGCGCTTGCCCTCATCGAGGCAGGGGTGCCGGGCAAGTCGCTCCTCTTCGAGATCGGCGAATCCGACACGCTGCAGCGCCTGGAAGCGGCGATCCGGCTCGCCAACGGCTTGCGCGCGGTCGGCTGCGGCATCATGGTCGGCGGCTTCGGCCGGCGCACCGCCACCTTTGCGCCGCTGAAGGCACTCAAGCCCGATTTCGTCAAGGTCGACGGCGTCATCGTGAGGAAGCTGCTGAGCGCGCCCGCGGTCGAGGACAAGCTGAAGGCAATCCTGCGCGTGGGCGAGGTGATGGGCTACGCGGTGGTCGCCGAAATGGTGGAAGAGCAGGACATCCTGACCCGGCTCAAGGCGCTCGGAGTCGCGTATGCGCAGGGCTTCGGCATCCGCCAGCCGCACCCGGTCGAGCTGATCCAGAACTCACGCCCAGCTGCCTGAGATCATGGCGAGGCCGTGGGCGCCCGCGCGCCTCGCTTCGTGCAGGTCGGCGGGACGCAGGCCGCCGATGGCGTAGACCGGGATCGACGCGTGCTCGGCGATGCGCCGGAAGCCGTCCCAGCCGATCGGCTCGGCCTGCGGATGCGATGCGGTCGCCTTCACCGGCCCGAGCACGACGAAATCCAGGCCGATCGCCATGGCGTGGCCGAGCTCCTGCCCGGTATGGCAGGACGCCGCGTAGAGAAGCTTCGCCTCGGGACGCGCGCGCAGCGTCATCAGCTGCTCGGCGGTGAAGTGAATCCCGTCGGCCGCCGGCCCGCCGTTGACGAGCACCTTGGCGCCGTATTGCTTCGCCATGCTGCGGATGACGTAGATCAACCGAGCGCGCTCCCAGTTGTCCTTGTCGCGCACCTGCACGAGGCGCAGCCCTTCCTTCATGCGCGCCTCGACTCGCGCCAGCTGCTCCGCGGCGCCCAGCGAATGCGCGTCGGTGATCGCGTACTCGAGCGGCAACGCCAGCGAAGCAAGCACGGGCCCGTTCGCGGGCAGCACCGGCTCGGCGATCGGCGCATCCAGGCGCTGCCAAAGGAGCGCCTGGCCTTCGCGCGCGCGCGGCGCGCCGGACCATTCGATCACGCGGAAGAAATGCAGCATCACGGTGGCGTGCTCGTAGACGTGCACGCGCGTGATCCAGGGGTAGGCGCGCGCCACGTCGATGCCGAGCTCCTCGTGCAGCTCGCGCGCGAGCGCGGTCTGCAGGCTTTCGCCCGCGTCCACCTTGCCGCCGGGGAATTCCCACCAGCCGGCGTAGACCTTGCCGGCGGGGCGCTGTGCGAGGAGAAAGCTGCCGTCGGGCCGCTCGATCACCGCCGCGACGACTTCAACCACCGCTAAGACTTCTTTGCGTGCCTGCCCGCCCAGTCCCGGGCGAATTGGTAGGCGACCCTGCCGCTGCGCGAGCCGCGCTGGAGCGACCACTGAAGGGCCTCTTCTCTCGCTTCGGAAATTTTTCTCCTTTCGGAAACGCCAAAGCAGCCCAGCCAGTGCTCCACGATCTTCAAGTACTCGTCCTGGTCGAACGGGTAGAACGAGACCCAGAGCCCGAAGCGCTCCGAGAGCGAGATCTTCTCCTCGACCGTCTCGCCGGGATGGATCTCGTCGCCGACGTACTTGGCCTCCAGGTTCTCGGCCATGTATTCGGGCATCAAATGGCGCCGGTTCGAAGTGGCATAGATGAGCAGGTTTTCGGAAGTGGTGGAGATCGAGCCGTCGAGCGCGACTTTCAGCGCGATATAGCCCTCCTCCGCGCCGTGGAAGGAAAGATCGTCGCAGAAGACGAGAAACCGCTCAGCCCGGGAGGCCACCGCGTCGACGATGTTCGGCAGGTCGGCGAGATCGCTCTTTTCCACCTCGATCAGCCGCAGGCCCTGCTTGTGGTACTTGTTGAGCAGGCCCTTCACGATCGAGCTCTTGCCCGTGCCGCGTGCGCCTGTGAGGAGCACGTTGTTCGCGGGCTTGCCGTCGAGGAACTGGCGGGTGTTCTGCTCCACCTTCGCGATTTGCGGACCGATGCCCTGCAGGTCGGAAAGCCTCATGCGATGCACGTGGCGCACCGGCTGCAGCCAGCCGCCGGCGGAGCCGCTGCGGCCCCCGCCGCCCTTGCGCCAGCGGTAGGCGATGCTCGCGCTCCAGTCGGTCGGGGCCGGCGGCGCGGGCAGCAGCTGCTCGAGCTTCGCCAGGAGCTTCTCCAAGTCCTTCGATTGGCTCATGTCCGGTATTCGGCGTTGATTTTCACGTAGTCGTACGAAAAGTCGCAAGTCCAGAGTGTCGCCCCGGCTTTGCCGCGATTGAGCACGACGCGGACGGTGAATTCCGGCTTTTGCATGGCTTTCATTCCCAGCTCTTCTCGATACGCTGGATGCCGGGCGCCGGCCTTGGCAAACCCCACTTCATCCAGGAACACATCCACCCTGGAAACATCGAGTGGTACGCCGGCATAGCCGATCGCCGCGAGGATTCGCCCGAGGTTGGGATCGGAAGCGAAGAACGCCGTCTTGACGAGCGGCGAATGGGCGATCGCGTAGCCGACTTGCCGGCACTCCGCGGGAGTACGCCCGCGCTCGACCCGGATCGTCACGAATTTTGTCGCGCCCTCGCCGTCACGGACGAGAGCCTGCGCCAGAACTTTCGAGACTTCTGAAATTGTTTTGTGAAGTTCCAGAAGATCCTTTTTGGTGGAAACCGCCGGACCCTTTCCGGTCGCCATCAAGACATAAGAGTCATTGGTGGAGGTATCGCCATCGACGGTCACGCAGTTGAACGACTCGTTCGCTGCCGTCTTCACGATTCGATTCAGGTCCGAGCGCGCGAGCTTCGCATCGGTCGCCACGAACCCGAGCATCGTCGCCATCCCCGGCCGGATCATCCCCGAGCCCTTGGCGATGCCGGTAACCGTTGCCTCGCCGCGCGAGAGCTTGACCTTGCGCGACACCGCCTTCGGCACCGTATCGGTCGTCATGATCGCCTCCGCCGCATCGAGCCACGTCGCCTGCTTGAATTGGGCGGCGGCTATCTTGTCGACGGGCAGCTGCTCCATGATGACGCCCGTGGAGAAAGGGAGAATCTGGTCGGGTTTGCAGTTCAGATCTTTCGAGATCGAACGGCACACGGCAAAAGCACGATCGATCCCTTCCTTGCCCGTTCCGGCGTTTGCGTTTCCCGTATTCACGATCAGCCCGCGCACGGCATTCTTCAGGTGCTTCTTCGCGAGCGTGACGGGCGCAGCGCAAAAGCGGTTCTGCGTGAAAACGCCCGCCACCGCGGCGCCCGGCGCAAGCCTGATGACCAGCAGGTCCTTGCGGTTGGGCTTCTTGATGCCCGCCATCGCGACGGCGAGCTCGACGCCGGCGACGGCGAAAAGCTGCAATGGATCCGGCGGAGCCAGATTGACGGCCATATCCCCCTGCTTCCTCAGGCCAATTTGCCGTGGCAGTGCTTGTATTTCTTGCCCGAGCCGCAGGGGCACGGATCGTTGCGGCCGACCTTCTGCGTCGCGCGCACGGGCTGCGGGGGCTTCTTCTCCTCCTCGGCCGCGGCGAGCGCCGCCTCGTAGTCGGCGTGCTGCATGCGCACGTTCTCGACGTGCGCCGTGTCGTCCACCTTGGGCGCCTCCTCGGCGGCGCGGATCTCGACCGCGTTCAGGACCTTGATCACCTCGAGCTTGACGGCCTGCACCATCGCGCCGAAGAGCTCGAAGGCCTCGCGCTTGTACTCCTGCTTGGGGTTCTTCTGCGCGTAGCCGCGCAGGTGGATGCCCTGGCGAAGATGATCGAGCGCCGCGAGGTGCTCGCGATAATGCCCGTCCAGGATCTGCAAGGTGACGTAGCGCTCGTACTGGCGGAACTGGCCCTTCGCCGACTCGGGAACCTTCGCGTCGTAGGCCGCCTGCGCCTGGGAAACGATGCGCTCGAGGAGCGCCGAGTCCTGCAGCTCGGGCTCGGACTCGAGCCAGGCCTTCACCGGCAGGGTCAGGTTGAACTCGCTCTTCAGCGCGTTCTCCAGTCCGGCGATGTCCCACTGCTCCTCGACGCTTTCCTCGGGCACGAACTGGCGGAAAAGATCCTCGACCACGCCCACGCGCAACCGCGTGATGGTCGCCGAGACGTCGGCCGAGTCGAGGATTTCGTTACGAAGCGCGTAGATCTCCTTCCTCTGGTCGTTGGCGACGTCGTCGTATTCGAGCAGCTGCTTGCGGATATCGAAGTTGCGCGCCTCGACCTTCCTTTGCGCGCTTTCAATCGAGCGCGTCACCATGCGGTGCTCGATCGCCTCGCCCTCGGGCATCTTGAGCATCACCATGATGCGGTTGATGCGGTCGCCGGCGAAGATCCTGAGGAGCGGATCTTCGAGCGCCATGAAGAAGCGCGAGCTGCCCGGGTCGCCCTGGCGCCCGGAGCGGCCGCGCAGCTGGTTGTCGACGCGCCGCGACTCGTGGCGCTCGGTGCCGATAATGTGCAGTCCGCCCGCCTTCACGACCTGATCGTGCAGCGCCTGCCATTCACCGCGCAATTTCTCGGTTCTCTTCTGTTTTTCGGCCGGATCCAGGCTGGGATCGGCCTCGACGAGGTCGCACTGCTTCTCGACGTTGCCGCCGAGCACGATGTCGGTGCCGCGGCCGGCCATGTTGGTCGCGATGGTGACCATCTTTGGCCGGCCGGCCTGCGCCACGATTTCGGCCTCGCGCGCGTGCTGCTTGGCGTTCAGCACCTGGTGCGGCAGCTTCTCCTTGCCGAGCAGTCCCGAGAGAAGCTCGGAGTTCTCGATGGAGGTCGTGCCGACGAGCACCGGCTGGCCCTTCGCGTGGCAGGCGCGGATTTCGTCGATGATCGCCTTGTGCTTCTCCTTGGCGGTGCGATAGACGAGATCGAGCCGGTCTTCGCGGATCATCGGCAGGTTCGTGGGGATGACGACGGTCTCCAGCCCGTAGATCTCCTGGAACTCGTAGGCCTCGGTGTCGGCCGTGCCAGTCATGCCGGAGAGCTTGGAGTACATGCGGAAGTAGTTCTGGAACGTGATCGAGGCGAGCGTCTGGTTCTCGTTCTGGATCGCGACCTTCTCCTTCGCTTCGACCGCCTGGTGCAGGCCGTCGGACCAGCGCCGGCCGTGCATGAGGCGGCCGGTGAACTCGTCGACGATGATGACCTCACCGTCCTGCACCACGTACTGCTGGTCGCGGTGATAGAGGTGGTGCGCGCGCAGCGCGGCGGTCAGGTGATGCACGAGGTTGATGTAGGCCGGCTCGTACAGGCTCGCCCCCGCGGGCAGCATGCCCGCGCGCGCAAGAAGCTCCTCGGCTTTCTGGTGTCCGGCGTCCGAGATGACGATCTGGTGGTTCTTCTCGTCGACGAAGAAGTCGCCCGGCGGCTCGGGCTGGTCGGGCTTCTTCTCCTCCTTCTGCGGGGTCAGCAGCGGCGCCACTTCGTTCATGCGCTGGTAGATCTCGGTGCGGTCCTCCGCCTGACCCGAGATGATGAGCGGCGTCCTTGCCTCGTCGATCAGGATCGAGTCCACCTCGTCGACGATGCCGAAGGCGAGGCCGCGCTGGAAGCGCTCCTCCACGTGCATCGCCATGTTGTCGCGCAGGTAATCGAAGCCGAACTCGTTGTTGGTTCCGTAGGTGATGTCGGCGCGATAGGCGGCGCGCTTGGCCTCCGGATCCATCTGCGGGATGTTGACGCCCACCGTCAGCCCGAGAAAGCCGTAGATCTTGCCCATCCACTCGGCGTCGCGGCGCGCGAGGTAGTCGTTCACCGTGACGATGTGCACGCCCTTGCCGGCGAGCGCGTTCAGGTAGGCGGGCAGCGTTGCGACGAGCGTCTTGCCCTCGCCCGTCTTCATCTCGGCGATCTTGCCGTCGTTCAGCACCATGCCGCCGATCATCTGCACGTCGAAGTGGCGCATGCGCAAAGTGCGCTTGGAAGCCTCGCGCACCACCGCAAAGGCCTCGGGGAGGAGCTCCTCGAGGGTCGCGCCTTCGGCCAGGCGCTTTTTCAGCTCGCCCGTCTTGCCCTTGAGCGCGCCGTCCGAGAGCTTCGCCAGATCCGGCTCGAGGGCATTTATTTTCTTGACGACCTGGGAATAGTGCTTCAGCAGCCGCTCGTTGCGGCTGCCAAAGATTCTTCTCGGCAAACCGAAAAGAAACTCAAAGATCTTTCGGAAGAATTCCAAGATTGAGCGGAAGGATTCTTTGAATTCCGCGGGAAGACGCTCTAAGCCCGCGAAAAAACGGCGATTTTATCATGCCGCGGCGAGCGCCCCGCCGCGCTGGGCGGACTAGGGAACGGCCTTGGCCTTGAGGATGCCGGCCTTCGCGAGCGGGGCCTGCGGGTTGTTCGCGAGCAGGAACTTCATCGGGTTCTGCGCCGCGCCCCGGAAGCGCACTTCGAAATGCAGGTGCGGCCCGGTGGAGCGGCCGGTCGTGCCGCTCTCGGCGATGCGCCGCCCGCGCTGAATCAGGTCGCCCTCCCTCACCAGAACCTTGGAGAGGTGCGCATAGCGCGTCACGAGATCGTTGCCGTGGTCGATGTCGATCATGTTGCCGTACTGCGGATGAAAGCCCGCGAACTGGACGACGCCCCCGGCGGCGGCGACCACGGACGTGCCGGCGTCGGCCATGAAGTCGATGCCCTCGTGCATCGCCTGCTGGCCCGTGAAGGGATCGATGCGGTAGCCGAAGCTCGAGGCGTTGTAGGGGCTGTTCACCGGCATCATCGTCGGCATCGCCTTCTTCCTGACCGCCATCTCGAAGAGCTGCGCCTCGAGCAGGCCCAGCATGTCGCTGCGGCTTTCCATCTGCCGCGAGAGCGTGGTCACTTTTTCGTTGAACTGCGAGAGCGTCAGGTTCTGCGGCGGCAGCAGGGTCGATTGCGCGCCGCCCATCCCGGGCGTCTCGGAAAAGCGGAATTCCTGGGGGCGGATCCCGGCGAGCGCGGAAAGCCGCTCGCCCAGCGCGTCGAGGCGCGTGAGCTGCGCCTGCATCTCGCCGATCTTCACCGCCATCGCGTTCAGGTTCTGCTGCATGAACTCGCGCGAGCGCTCCGATTCGGTCTTCTGCACGGCGAGCACCAGCTGGTGCACGAGCGGAATGCGGATTTCGGCGGCATAGCGCAGGCTGAGCCAATACAGGCCCGCCGTCAGGGCGACGAGGACGAGGCTCGCGAGCCCGAGCGAGGCAACGACATGGCGCAGCGACAGCGTCAGCGAGCGCGCCTTTGCCAGCCGGTCCGAGATCACGATAACCTGCACGCCGTCTCCTCTACACGGTACCCGTGCACCCCACCAAAGTCGGCCGCCTCCTGGAGTCCGACCCCGGCTTGCAGCCTGTTGTCGCGAAAGCGCGCGAACTGTCTGCGCTTTCCAGGCTTTGTTTGGACTTTCTGCCGGCTGAGCTCGCCCGCAGGATCCGGGCGGTGAATCTCAAGGACGGCCGGCTGGTGTTGCTTGCCGCGACCCCTGCCGCGGCGGCGAAGCTGAAGCTCCTGTCTGAAAGCCTTGGTAAATATCTGTCAGAGCAGGGCGCAAAGGTTAATTCAGTTCTGGTGAGGGTGCAACCCGGAAATCCGGGCGTGCAAGAAGTCACATCCAGGCCCCGCAAGAACCTTTCCGCCGAGGCGCAAAAGGCCTTGCGCGAGCTCTACGAGAAGCTACCGGACTCGCCGGCGCGCGCGGCGTTGAAAACCCTGCTCGATCATCACCTTAAGCGCTAGCCTGGCGGAGCAGGCCGGCGACGCCTGCGGGCGCCTCCTCCGCGCGCTCGAACGTTACCACTTCGCAGGCGGCGGCATCGGCGAGCAGCTCGCGCAAAAGACGGTTGTTGAGCGTATGGCCGGACTTGTGCGCGCTGAAAGCGGCGAGCAGCGGCTTGCCGATCATGTACAGGTCGCCGATCGCATCGAGCGCCTTGTGGCGGATGAATTCGTCGGCGAAGCGCAGGCCCTCGCTGTTCAGCACCCGGTATTCGTCGAGCACGACCGCGTTCTCGAGGCCGCCGCCGAGCGCGAGGCCGACGTTGCGCAAATCCTCGACGTCGTGCATGAAGCCGTAGGTGCGCGCGCGCGCGACTTCCTTCAGATAGGACGTCTCGGCGAAGTCGACGGTGAGCGCGGTGTTCGATTTCTCGATCACGGGGTGGTCGTAGACGATCGAGAACGAAAGCTTGAAGCCCTCATAGGGCTCGAGCACCGCCCACTTGTCGCCGTCGCGCGCCTCGATCCTCTTTTTCAGGCGCAGAAAGCGCTTGGGCGCGCCCTGCTCCTCGATGCCGGCCTGCTGCAGCAGGAGCACGAAGGGCGCGGCGCTGCCGTCCATGATCGGCACCTCGGGTCCGTCCAGGTCCACATAGGCGTTGTCGATGCCCAGGCCGGCGAGCGCCGACATCAGGTGCTCGACGGTGTGGATCTTCACCTCGCCTTTCACAAGGCACGAGCACAAGCGCGTCTCACCGACCAGGTCGGCGCGCGCGGGCAGGTCGACGGGCGGAGCGAGATCGGTGCGGCGGAACATGATCCCGGTATCGGGCTGCGCCGGCCGCAGCGTGATGCGCACTTTCTGGCCGGTGTGCAGGCCCACGCCGGTGGCGTGCACGAGCGACTTGAGCGTTCTCTGGCGCAGCATGGAGAACGTGATTTTAGAGGAGAACCCGCGATCCGCCTTGCGCGAGCTGTAACGAGATGTTCCGGCCAGACTATGCCGCGCGGCGCGGCGGCAGCGTCATCTCCGGGTCGTAGAAGCGGTGCGTGCCGCCCCCCTGCTGTTTCGCGAGGTACATCGCGAGATCGGCGAGCTTGAGCAGGCTTTCGGCGTCCTCGGCGTCCCAGGGGTAAATCGCGATGCCGACGCTCGCCGAGGCGGCCAGTCGGTGGCCCTCGATCTCGGTCGGCCGCTCGAGCGCCGCAGCCAGCTTGCGCGCCACGAGCTGCGCATCCTCGACGCGCTTCAGCATCGGCAGGATCGCGCCGAATTCGTCGCCGCCAATTCGGGCCACCGTATCGCCCGAGCGCACCGCCGCGGTGAGGCATTTGCCGATGCGGGCGAGCAGCCCGTCGCCGGTGGCGTGGCCATGGCGGTCGTTGACGGCCTTGAAATCGTCCAGGTCGACGTACATGACGCCCACGCGCCAGTCGCAGCGCCGTGCCGTGGCGAGCGCGACCCGCAGCCGGTCCTCGAACAGGTGCCGGTTCGGCAACCCGGTCAGCGCGTCGTAGTGCGCGAGCCGGCGCAGGCGCTCTTCGTCGCGGCGCTGCGCGCGGCGCGACTCGGCCCGGCGCAGCGCGCGATCGAGCGCGCCAGGCAGGCGCAGCAGATTGTTCTTGAGGACGTAATCGGTCGCGCCGTCGTGCAGGGCGCGGATCGCGTTTTCCTCGCCGATCGTTCCGGACACGAAGATGAACGGCACCTCGGGCGCGAGCTCGCGCGCAATACCGAGGGCCCTCAGCCCATCGAAGGCCGGCATCGAGAAATCCGAAAGAATGACCTGAGGTGCGAAGCGCGCGAGCTCGGCCCGGAACGCCGCCTCGGTTTGCACCCGCTCGCACTCGCAGCTAACGCCGGCGTGCTCGAGCATGCGCAACGCAAGACCCGCGTCGGCTTCGGAATCTTCGACCAGCAACAGCCTGAGTTTTTGCGTCACGCAAAAACGCTAACTGCGTTCTGCGCGGTCTGTCTCGACGATATGAAGGCTTTTGTGAAGAACTGCAAATCTGCGAGGGGTACGTCATCTTTTGCACTACACCCGCCGATCCAGCACGCACTACACAACAGAATGGAAAGGCGGGACCCCTGGCAAGGACGGGGTCCCGCTTTTCTGTCGGCGTCAGTCCGCCTGTTTGCGCAGAAACGCCGGAATGTCGTACTTGTCGACGCCGCTGTTGGCCAGCGCTTCCACCTGCGCGGCGCGGTCGCGGCGACGGAACACCGCCGGCGTTTCCGCCATCGCGCCGTAATCGGGCGCCGCCCCCGGCATCGCTGCGGAAGAAAACGCCGGCTGATTGTCCGTGCCCGTCTTCTGCGACACCACGAGCTGCGGCTTCGGCTGGCGCACCATCATCGGCTGGCCGAGGCCGGTCGCGATCACCGTCACGCGCAGCTCGTCGCCCAGCGTGTCGTCGAACACCCCGCCATGGATGATGGTGGCGTCCTCCGCGGCGAACGCCCGGATCGTGTTCATCACTTCCTTCGTCTCGCGCAGCTTGAGGCTCTGGCGCGAGGCCGTGATGTTGACGAGCACGCCGCGGGCGCCCGAGAGGTTGACGCCCTCGAGCAGCGGGCAGGCGATCGCCTGCTCGGCGGCGACCCGCGCGCGGTCGATGCCGCTCGCGGCTGCGGAGCCCATCATCGCCATGCCCTGCTCGCTCATGACGGTGCGCACGTCCTGGAAGTCGACGTTGACCACGCCATCGCGATGGATGATGTCGACGATGCCGCCGACCGCATTGCACAGCACGTCGTCGGCCGCGACGAACGCATCCTGCTGCGTGACGTCGTCGCCGAGCACTTCCTCGAGCTTGTCGTTGAGGATCACGATGAGCGAATCGACGTGCGGCGCAAGCTCCTCGATGCCCGCCTCGGCGTTCTTCATGCGCTTGGAGCCTTCCCAGGTGAAGGGCTTGGTCACCACCGCCACCGTAAGCACCCCGAGCGAGCGGGCGACTTCCGCGATCACCGGCCCGGCGCCCGTCCCCGTTCCGCCGCCCATGCCGGCGGTGATGAACACCATGTGCGCGCCCGCGATGGCCTCCTCCAGGCGCTCGCGCTCGGCCAGGGCGGCGGTTCTCGCCTCCTCCGGCTTGGCGCCCGCGCCCAGCCCGCTCGTGCCGAGCTGGATCTGGTTCTTCGCCTTGTTGCGCGAGAGCACCTGCGCGTCGGTGTTGACCGCGAAGAACTCCACCTTCTCGACGCCGCGCTCGATCATGTGATCGATCGCGTTGCCGCCCGCCCCACCCACGCCGATCACCTTGATGACCGGCCCCGCCGTGCTTTCGTTCACGATCTCGAACATAGGTTTTTTCTCCTTGCCAGTGTTGGAACCAAAAACTCCTCCGAAATCAGAAATTCCTCTGGAACCAGTCGCGCATGCGGCCGAACACCGCGCGCACCGACCCGTTCTGCTGGGAAACGCGCCCCTGCTGCAGCTGCGCCACCCCCTCGAAAAGAAGCCCCATCGCGGTGGCGTAGCGCGGGCTTTTCACCACGTCCGCGAGACCGCCCGCATAGCGCGGCACGCCAATGCGCACGGGCATGTGGAAGATCTCTTCGCCCAGCTCGACCATGCCCTGCATGACGGCGGAGCCGCCGGTGAGCACGACGCCCGAGGAAAGCAGCTCCTCGTGGCCCGACTCGCGCAGCACCTGCTGCACGAGCGAGAAGAGCTCCTCGGCGCGGGGCTCGATCACCTCGGCGAGCGTCTGGCGCGAGAGCGCGCGCGGCGGCCGGTCGCCGATGCCGGGGACCTCGATCATCTCGTTCGGATCGGCGAGCTGGCGCAGCGCCACGCCGTGGCGGATCTTGATCGTCTCGGCCTCGGGCGTGGGCGTGCGCAGCGCCATGGCGATGTCGTTCGTGATCTGGTCGCCGGCGATCGGAATCACCGCGGTGTGGCGGATCGCGCCGTGCGTGAAGATCGCGAGGTCGGTGGTGCCGCCGCCGATGTCGACGAGGCACACGCCGAGGTCCTTCTCGTCCTCCGAGAGCACCGCGCGCGAGGAGGCGAGCGGCTGCAGGATGAGGTCGTTCACATCCAGCCCGCAGCGGCGCACGCACTTCACGATGTTCTGCGCCGCCGAGACGGCGCCGGTGACGATGTGCACCTTCACCTCCAGGCGCACGCCCGACATGCCGACCGGCTCGCGCACGTCCTCCTGCCCGTCGATGATGAATTCCTGGCGCAGCACGTGCAGGATCTGCTGGTCGGTGGGGATGTTCACCGCGCGCGCGGTCTCCATCGCGCGCTCGACGTCGATCGCGCTCACCTCCTTGTCCTTCACCGCCACCATGCCGGTTGAATTGAAGCTGCGGATGTGGCTGCCGGCGATGCCGGTGAAGGCCGAGGCGATCTTGCAGTCGGCCATGAGCTCGGCTTCCTCGAGCGCGCGCTGGATCGCCGCGACCGTGGCCTCGATGTTGACCACCACGCCTTTCTTCAGGCCGCGCGAGTCGTGGTTGCCCATGCCGAGCACTTCCAGGGTGCCGTCGGGGCCGAGCTCGGCCACCAGCGCTGCCACCTTGGAGGTGCCGATGTCCAGGCCGACGACCAGGTTGCGATTTTCTTTTGGCATCCGGATCAGCCCTTCCAGCCGGCGACGCGCAGCGCGAAGCCGTTCGGGTAGCGCAGGTCGACATGCGGGAACGAGGCGGCATCGCGCCTGGCGAGCCGCCCCAGCGTCTCGGGGAAAACGGCGACGAAGCGCGCAAGGCGCTGCTCGACCGACTCGGTGCCGTCCCGGCCCAGCTCGAGCGTGAGCCCGCTCGCGAGGCGCAACTGCCAGGCGTGGCGCGGCGTCAGGACCACGCGCTCGACCGACTCGCCAAGCGGCGCGAGGATCTCGACGAAGCGCCGGTAGCGCCCGGCGACGAGCGCCTCGCTTCCGGCCGGACCGGCAAGGAAGGGCAGCGCTTCCTCGTTTCGGCCGACGAAGCGCTCCCCGTGCGTGTTGACGAGCGCATCGTCGCCCCAGCGCGCGAGCGCGACGTGCTCCTCGATTTTCGCCTCGACCCGGTCGGGCCAGACGCGGCGCACGTCGACATGCCTCACCCAGGGCACCTGCTCGAAGCGCCCGCGCACCGCGCGCAGGTCGAGGGCGAAGAAGTTGCCGCCCAGGCCCGCCGCCGCGTGCTCCAGGTCCGCGCGCAACGCATGCTTCAGCGCGCCCTGCACTTCGACTTCGCGGACGGGAAAAAGCGGCGAGCGCACGAGCGTTTGCAGCGCGGCCGCCCCGAGAATCGCCAGCGCGACCGCGAACAGGACGTTCGCCGCAAGATTCAACAGGCGCGGGTTATCCCACATGGGCTCCCTCCAGGATCTTCACGCAGAGGTCCTCGTAGGAAATTCCAACCGCGCGCGCCGCCATCGGCACGAGGCTGTGCCCCGTCATTCCGGGGGCGGTGTTCACTTCCAGGAGCCACGGCGCGCCGGCCGCATCGAGCATCAAATCGACCCGGCCCCAGCCGGTGCAGCCGAGCGCCTTGAAGGAATCGAGCGCAAGGCGCTTTAGCGTTTCCTCCCTCGGCTCGGGCAGCCCGCAGGGACAGACGTACTTCGTGTCGTCGGTGAAGTACTTGTTCTGGTAGTCGTAGTTGCCTTTGGGCGCATCGATGCGGATGAGGGGCAGCGGCCGGTCGGCCACCACGCTCGCGGTGTATTCGGGCCCCTCGATGCACTTTTCGGCGATGACCGCACTGTTGCAGTTCACCGCGAGCGCATAGGCCTCGTCGAGGTCGCCGGCCGCCTGCACTTTGCTCACTCCGATCGAGGAGCCCTCGAGCACGGGCTTCACCACGATCGGCAGCCCAAGTCTTTTCGCGACCGCCTGCATGTCGCTGCCGCTCTCGAGCATTTCGTAATCGGGCGTTGGCAAGCCGCGCGCCTTCCAGACGAGCTTGGCCCGCTCCTTGTCCATCGCGAGCGCCGAGCCGAGCACGCCGCTGCCCGTGTAGGGAATGCCGAGAAACTCGAGCGCCCCCTGCAGGCTGCCGTCCTCGCCGCCGCGGCCGTGCAAGGCGATGAAGCAGCGCGCGAAGCGGTCGCGCTTGAGCTCCGCCAGGTCGCGCTCGGCCGGATCGAAGGCGTGCGCATCGACGCCCTTGGAGCGAAGCGCCTTCAGCACGCCCGTGCCGCTCATGATCGAAATCTCGCGCTCGGCCGATTTGCCGCCAAAGAGCACCGCCACCTTGCCGAAGCCGGCGGCGCGGCTCATGCGGCCTCTCCCACGATCTTCACTTCGAGCACGAGCTCGACGCGCGTCTCTTCCTTCACTTTCTCCTGGATGTGCAGGATCAGCCACTCGATGTCGGCCGCGCTGCCGGCGCCCTTGGGGTTGACGATGAAGTTGGCGTGCTTGTCCGACACCTTCGCCCCGCCGCGCTCGAGGCCCTTCAGGCCGCAGAACTGGATGAGGCGCGCCGCCGGCCGGCCCTCGGGCGGGTTGCGGAACACGCTGCCCGCGTTCGGGAGCTGCAGCGGCTGGGCCTCGATGCGCTTCTTGAGCAGCGACTTGATGATCTCGCGCGACTCCTCGGTGTCACCCTCGGGCAGCTTGAAATGCGCGGCCGCGAACCACATCTCCTCGCCGCTCGCGTTTGCGTCGGACTTCAGCTCGCAGTGCCGGTAGGCGATCTCGAAGTCCGACTTGGGATGGCTGCGCAGCTCGCCCAGCCGGTCGATGGTGGTCACGCGCTCGACCAGGTCCCAGGTCTCCCCGCCGTAGCAGCCCGCGTTCATCGCGAGTGCGCCGCCGACCGTGCCCGGAATGCCGGACAGGAATTCGGCGGAGCCGAGGCTTTGCATCGCCGCGAAGCGCGCCACCTTGGGACAGGCGACGCCCGCCTCGGCGTAGACGAGCCCGTCCTTGAGCTCCGGATGCTTGGCGGCGCGGTGCGTAAGCACGACCGTGCCCGGCCAGCCGCCCTCGCGCACGAGGAGGTTCGAGCCCAGGCCGACGAAGAGGATCGGCTCCTCGCGCGGCAGCTGGTTCAGGAAATTCGAGAGGTCGTCCAAGTCGGCCGGGACGTAGAAGCGGCGCGCGGGGCCGCCCGCGCGCCAGCTCACGTGCCGCGCCATCGGCTCGTTTTCCCTCATCTCGCCGCGCAGTCCCTGGAATCGCACCGTGTCTGCCATGTTCATGTCAGCTGGGCCGCGACGTTGCCGATCGAGCCCGCCCCCATGGTGAGCACGACGTCGCCCGCGCGCGCCAGGCGGCGGATCGCCTCGGGCATGCCGCCGATGTCCTCGACGAACACCGTGTCCGCCTTGCCCGCCCCGCGGACCGCGCCCATCAGCGTGCGGCCGTCCACGCCCGCGATCGGCGGCTCGCCCGCCGCGTAGACGTCGGCGAGCACGACCGCGTCGGCCGAGGCGATCACGCGCACGAAGTCCTCGAACAGGTCGCGCGTACGGGTGTACCTGTGCGGCTGGAACGCGAGCACGAGGCGCCGGCCCGGAAAGGCGCCTCGCGCGGCCGCGATCGTCGCCGCCATCTCGGCCGGGTGATGGCCGTAGTCGTCGATGAGCGTGTAATGGCCGCCGCCGAGCGCGATGTCGCCCACGTGCTGGAAGCGGCGCGCGACGCCCCGGAACTCGGCCAGCGCCTTGAGGATCGCGGGCTGCGGCACGCCGATCTCCAGCCCCACGGCAATGGCGGCAAGCGAGTTGAGCACGTTGTGATGGCCCGGCAGGTTGAGCGTCACCTCGACCGGCTTCGCCTCGCCGCGGCGCAGCCGATAGCGCATGCGGCCGGCGCGGTGCTCGATATTCTCGGCGCGCAAGGCCGCGTCGCCCGCCACACCGTAGGTCACCGTGGGCTTGGCGACCTTGGGCAGGATCTCGCGCACCTGCGGGTCGTCGATGCAGAGCACGGCCGAGCCGTAGAACGGCAGGTTGTCGAGGAAGTCGACGAACGCCTGGCGCAGCCGCCCGAGATCGTGCCGGTAGGTCTCCATGTGATCGGCGTCGATGTTCGTGACCACCGCCATCACCGGCTGCAGGTGCAGAAAGCTCGCGTCGGACTCGTCGGCCTCGACCACGATGAAGTCGCCCGCGCCGAGGCGCGCGTGCGAGCCGGCCGCGTTCAGCCGCCCGCCGATCACGAAGGTCGGGTCGAGGCCGCCCTCGGCAAGGACGCTCGCGACGAGGCTCGTCGTGGTGGTCTTGCCGTGCGTGCCCGCGATCGCGATGCCCTGCTTCAGGCGCATGAGCTCGGCGAGCATGAGCGCGCGCGGCACCACGGGAATCTTGTATTCGCGCGCCGCGCGGACCTCGGGGTTGTCGTTTTGCACCGCGGTCGACACCACCACCGCGTCGGCGCCCGCGACATGGTCGGGCTTGTGGCCCGCGAAGATCTCGGCGCCCATTGCCGCGAGCCGCTGCGTGGAGGCATTGCGCGCCAGATCGGATCCACTCACCTTGAAGCCGAGGTTGACCAGCACCTCGGCGATGCCGCTCATTCCGGAGCCGCCGATGCCGACGAAGTGGATGCGGCGCAGCTTGTGCTTCACGCCCGCCTCCCTTCGACCAGCTCGGCGCAGCGATCCGCAACGGTGCGCGCGGCCTCGGGTTTCCCCATCCCCCTTGCTTTCTTCGCCATCGCGAGGAGCGCGTCACGGTCGAGGGACCGGAGGAGCGTCGCCAGGCTCTCCGGCGTCAGCCGGTCCTGCGGGAGAAGAATGGCGGCCCCGCGATCAGCAAGAAATTTCGCGTTCGCCGTCTGATGATCGTCGACCGCATGCGGATAGGGCACGAGCACGCTTGCCGTGCCGGCGGCCGCGAGCTCGGCGATCGTCGTTGCGCCTGCCCGGCAGATGACGAGGTCGGCCTCGGCGTAGCGCCGCGCCATGTCGTCGATGAACGCGACGGCCTCCGCTTCGACCCCTTCATTCCGATAATTCTTTTGCAAGGATTCGAGATGCTTCTCGCCGGCCTGATGCGTGACCGCGGGACGCTCCGAGGCATCCATCAAGGCAAGGGCCCGCGGAAGGCACTCGTTCAGCGCCTGCGCGCCAAGGCTGCCGCCGACGACCAGGATTCGCAGCGGTCCGGCCCGGTTTTGGAATCTTTTTTCAGGAACCTCCAGCAAGGAAATGGCGGCGCGCACGGGATTGCCCGTCCACTCGGCGCCCTTGAGCGCGCCGGGAAACGCCTCGAGCTTGCGATCGGCGAGGCCGGCAAGGACGCGGTTGACGAGGCCTGCGATCGCGTTCTGCTCGTGCACGGCGAGCGGCCGCGCGAGGAGGGAGGCCATCATGCCGCCGGGAAACGCGACGTAGCCGCCCATGCCGAGCACCACGTCGGGCCGGACGCGAAAGATCGCGCGCGCCGCCTGCCAGAAGCCGACGAAGAGATGCAGCGGCAGGAAGAGCTTCGCGGCCAGCCCCTTGCCGCGCAGCGCCACGGCCCGGATCCACTCGACCGGATAGCCCCGCGCGGGAACGAGGCGCGCTTCCAGGCCGCCTCGCGCGCCCATCCAGACGACCTTCCAGCCGCGCTCGCGCAGTTCGTCGGCGACCGCGAGCCCCGGAAACACGTGCCCGCCCGTGCCGCCCGCCATGATGAGGATCGTCCCGCTCATGCGTTCAGACCCCGTGCCAGTTGCCGGTTCTCCCAGTCGATGCGAATGAGCACGGCGATCGCGACGCAGTTCATGAGCAGCCCCGAGCCGCCGAAGCTCATGAGCGGGAGGGTGAGCCCCTTGGTGGGCAGCAGGCCCATGTTTACGCCCATGTTGATGAGCGCCTGAAAGCCGATCCAGATGCCGATCCCCTGTGCGACGAGCGCGGTGAAGTGGCGCTCGCGCAGGGCTGCCTGGCGGCCGATCGCGAAGGCGCGCAGCACGATCCAGCCGAAGAGCGCGATCACCAGCGCGACGCCGGCGAGGCCGAGCTCCTCGGCGATCACGGCGAGGAGGAAATCGGTGTGCGCCTCCGGCAGGTAGTGCAGCTTCTCCACGCTCGCGCCCAGGCCCACCCCAAGCCATTCGCCGCGGCCGAAGGCGATAAGCGCATGCGACAGCTGATACCCCTTGCCGAAAGGATCCGACCAGGGATCCATGAAGCCGAAGATGCGCTGCATGCGGTAAGGCGAGGAGAGCACGAGCGCGATGAAGCCGACCGCGAGCATGCCGAGGAGCGCCGAAAAGTGCCGGGCGCTCATGCCGCCGAGAAAGAGGATGCCGAAGGTGGTGACCGCGATCACGACGAAGGCGCCGAAGTCGGGCTCGCGCAGGAGCAGCCAGGCGATCACCAGCATGACCCCGAGCATCGGCAGCAGGCCGCGCTTGAAGTTCTTCAGCACGGCGTGCTTTCGCACGGTGTAGTCGGCAGCATAGAGTACAACCGCGAGCTTCATGATCTCGGAGGGCTGGACGTTGACGGCGCCGAGGTTGAGCCAGCGGCGCGCGCCGTTCACCTCGCGCCCGACGCCGGGGACGAGGACGAGCACGAGGAGCACCGCGCCCGCCGCGAAGAGCCAGGGCGCGGCCTTCTGCCACAGGCGCGCCGGAATCATGAACACCGCGGTCGCCGCGGCGAGCGCGACGGCGAGGAACGCGCCGTGCCGCAGGAGGAAGTACGCCGGGTTGTGCCCGGAGAAGCGGCTTGACTCCGCGGTGGCGATGGAAGCCGAGTAAACCATCACCAGCCCGAGCATGACGAGGATCAGCGCCGCCCAGGCGAGCGAGCGGTCGTACTCCGGCGCGGGCTGGTTGCCGCGCAGGCTGCCGCCCAGGTTGCCGCCTGCGACGACGCTAGCCATGCTTGAGTTCCTTGACCGCGGCGGCGAAGGCTTCGCCGCGATGCTTGTAGTCGCGGAACATGTCGAAGCTCGCGCACGCGGGCGAGAGCAGCACGGCGTCCCCTCTCTGCGCCACTTCGGCGGCACGCCTGACGGCGGCTTCGAGCGTGGAGGCTTTTTCCTTCGGAACGTCCACGCCTGAGAGTGCGCGCTTGATCAAGCCCGCGTCCCGGCCGATCAGAACCACATGCCGCGCGTGGGCTTTCACGGCCGGCGCAAGCGGCGAGAAGTCCTGGCCCTTGCCTTCGCCGCCGAGGATGAGGATCGCCGGGCGCCCGAGGCCGTTCAGCGCGGCGACCGTCGCCCCGACGTTCGTGCCCTTGGAATCGTCGAGCCAGGCGATGCCGCCGCGCTCGGCCACGAGTTCCATTCGGTGCGGCAGGCCGCGGAAGCTGCGCAGGCCGGCGCCGAGCGAAGCGAGCGGCGCGCCGGCGAGCGTCGCTAGCGCGCACGCGGCGAGCGCGTTGGAGACGTTGTGGGCTCCCGTGATGGGAAGTTCGCCAGCTTTCAGGATTCGTTCTTCACCTTGCACCAGCCATTCGTTCCTGATCCCGAAATCCTCCGGCATCGGCGGCACGTCCATGCCGAACGTCACCTGCGCGCGGCCGGCCAGCGCCATCGCCATCGATCCGGAATCGCAGCGATTGAGCACCTGCACGCCGCGCCCCTGGAAAATGCGCGCCTTCGCCGCGGCGTATTCGGCCAGCCCCGCGTAGCGGTCCAGATGGTCTTCGGAGAGGTTGAGCACCGCCGCCGCCTCGGGGGCAAGCGACCAGGTGGTCTCGAGCTGGTAGCTCGAGAGCTCGAGCACCCAGGCGGCCGGCGCTTTCTTCCTCTTGGCGAGCGCCTCGAGCGCGGGCGGCGAGATATTGCCCGCGACTTCCGCGTCGATGCGCGCCGAGCGCAGCAGATGGCCGGTGAGCGCGGTGACGGTGCTTTTCCCGTTCGTCCCGGTGATCGCAAGCACCTTCGCCTTTGTCTTGCGCGCGTCCCACGCAAAGAGTTCTATGTCTCCCACCACCGGGATTTGTTTTTCTGCAGCTTCAAGAAAAATAGAGTCGGTCAGGGCAAGGCCGGGACTGACACAGACAAGATCAACCCCTTTGAGAAGAGAGGTCTTGAAATTCCCGGTGACCAGCTCGCCGGCGTAATCGCTTTTCCTGGGCGGCGCCTTGCGCGTGTCGGCCGCGCGCACGATGCCGCCGTGGCGCTGCACCCATTGCGCGACCGAAAGGCCGGTGTCGCCGAGCCCGAGCACCAGAACTCTTTTTCCCTTGAGCGCAAACGCCCCGGGAGGAGCAAGCAGCGAGAAGGCCGGCTCGCGCATCATCTTAGCTTCAGCGTCGAGAGCCCGAAGAGGACGAGCATCATGGTGATGATCCAGAAGCGCACCACCACCTGCGACTCTTTCCAGCCTTCGAGCTCATAGTGGTGGTGGAGCGGCGCCATGCGGAAGATGCGCTTGCCGCCTGACCACTTGAAGTAGAGCACCTGGATCATCACCGAAAGCGTCTCGGCGACAAAGACGCCGCCCATGATGAAGAGCACGATCTCCTGGCGCACGATCACCGCGATCGTGCCAAGCGCGGCGCCGAGGGCGAGCGCACCCACGTCGCCCATGAACACTTCCGCCGGGTAGGCGTTGAACCAGAGAAAGCCCAGCCCCGCGCCGACGATCGCACCGCAGATGACGGCAAGCTCGCCCGCGCCCGCGATGTAGGGCAGCCCGAGGTACTTGGAAAACACGGCGTTGCCCGCGACGTAGGCGAAGATGCCGAGCGCGCCGCCGACCATGACCGTGGGCATGATCGCCAGGCCGTCCAGGCCGTCGGTGAGGTTGACCGCGTTCGAGCTGCCGACGATGACGAAATAGGTGAGGATGACGAAGCCGATCGTGCCGAGCGGATAGGCGACGAACTTGAAGAAGGGCACGATCAGCTCGTTCAATGCCGGAATGCCGGGCGTGCCCTGCGCCATCCAGGCGAGAAAGCCGGCGGCGCCCAGGCCGAAGAGCGACTGCCAGAAGAATTTCGCCTTGGCCGAGAGTCCCTTCGGGTTGCGCCGCACCACCTTGCGGTAGTCGTCGATCCAGCCGATCGCGCCGAAGGCGAGCGTGACCAGCAGCACCACCCAGACGAAGCGGTTGCGCAGGTCGCCCCACAGCAGCGTCGTGATCGCGATCGAGACGAGGATGAGCGCGCCGCCCATGGTCGGCGTGCCGGCCTTCGTGAGATGCGACTTGGGACCGTCGTCTCGCACCGCCTGGCCGATCTTGTAGGCCGTGAGCTTGCGGATCACGTAGGGCCCCAGGATGAGCGAGATGGCGAGCGCCGTGAGGCACGCGAGCACCGCTCGCAGCGTGATGTACTGGAAGACGTTGAAGAGCCGCACATCCTTGGCGAGCCATTGGGCGAGCTCGAGCAGCATTAGTGCGCGCCCCCTTTTTCGCCGGTCAGCAGCTCGACGACGCGCTCCATCCTCATGAACCGCGAGCCCTTTACCAGGATCGTTCTGGCGTCCTGCAGGTTCGCCTTGATTTCGCTCAGATCCTCGACGTGGGTTCCGCCGAACGCTTTCGCGCTTTCTTTGGCTGCCGCGCCAAAAGAAAGAAGAAACCGGATGCCCTTCTCCTGCGCATACCTGCCGACTTCGGCGTGGAATTCCGGCCCCTGCTCGCCCACTTCGCCCATGTCGCCGAGGACGAGCGCGGTCGGCCCCGGGCAGGCGGCAAGCACGTCGATCGCGGCGCGCACCGAGTCCGGGTTGGCGTTGTAGGTGTCGTCGATCAGGGTGGCGCCGCCGGCGGTCTTCTTCACCTGCAGGCGCCCGCTGTAGGGACGGAAATCCGAGAGGCCGGCGCCGATCGCCGCCGGCGCGACGCCCGCCGCGTGGGCGCAGGCCGCCGCGGCGAGCGCGTTCCTCACGTTGTGCAACCCGGGGATCGCGAGCTTCGCGTGCGCCTCGCCCGCCGGCGTTCTCACGACGATCTCGCTTTCGAGCCCTTTTTGCGCGTAGCGGCCGGTGACATCGCCCACCGCGAGGCCGAATTCGATTCTCTTGCGGGCGCCTGCCTTCGCGCGGAAGACCGGCGCCATCGCATCCTCTGCGTTCAGCACGGCGATGCCGCCCTCCGGCAGCGCCTCGAACACGCTCGCGTTCTCGGCGGCGACCGCCTCGATCGAGTGCATGAATTCCTGGTGCTCGCGCTGCGCGTTGTTGACGAGCGCGATCGTGGGCAGCGCGATCGCGGCGAGCTCGGCGATCTCGCCCGGATGGTTCATGCCGAGCTCGATCGCGCAATAGCGGTGCGTCGCGCGCATGCGCAGCAGCGTCAGCGGCACGCCGATGTCGGTGTTGAGATTGCCTTGCGTGTGCAGCGCGCCGGCTTCGCCCGCGTGGGCGCGCAGGATCGAGGCGAGCATCTCCTTGGTCGTGGTCTTGCCGTTGGAGCCCGTGATCGCGATGAGCGCCGGCGCGAAGCGCAGCCGCCAGTGGCGCCCGAGCCGCCCGAGGCCCTTGCGCGTGTCATCGCCGACGACGAGAAGAGGGAGGCCCGGCCGCGGCAGCGGCTCCCCGGCGGCGTATTTCTCGTCGACGAGGGCGCCCGCTGCGCCGCGCTCCTTTGCCACGCCGAGAAACCGGTGCCCGTCGAAGCGTTCGCCGCGGATGGCGACAAAGAGCTCGCCCCGCGCCAGGCTGCGGCTGTCGGTAGAGACGCCGCCGAAGATCGCGTCCGCGCCGGGTCCGGACACGCGCCCCTGGATCGCGCTGGCGGCCTCGGCGAGGCTCATCATCGCTCCGTCCGCGCCCCGAGCGCCGCGGCGGCGACGGCCGCATCGGAAAACGGCAGCCTGCGGCCCGCGATCTCCTGCGTGGCCTCGTGGCCCTTGCCCGCGAGAAGGACGACATCCCTTTCGTCCGCGCCAGCGATCGCCGCGCGGATCGCGCTTTCGCGGTCCGGATCGGTAGCGACCTCGCCACTCGTGCCGCGCCGGATCGCCTCGATGATTTGCGCGGGATCCTCGCTGCGCGGGTTGTCCGAGGTGAGGATCACCCGATCGGCGAGCCGCGAAGCGACTCCGCCCATCAGCGGGCGCTTCGCCCCGTCCCGGTCGCCGCCCGCGCCGAACACGACCGCGAGCCGGCCGCCGCGCGCGGCGGCCACCGGCCTGAGCGCGCCGAGCACCTTCTCGAGTGCATCGGGCGTGTGCGCGTAGTCGACCACCACCATCGGCCGCTCGCCCACCACCTGCATGCGCCCGGGCACCGCCGGCAGCTTGCCGAGCAGCCGCGCGGCCTCGGCGAAAGGCATGCCCTTCGCCCGCAGGCAGCCGAGCACGCCGAGGGCGTTGGAAAGATTGAACGCCCCGACCTGCGCGATCGGGACCTCGATGCTTCCGGAATTGGTCGTGATTTTTATTTGGCCTGGATTCTTTTGTTCGGCGACGAGAAATTCGGACACGCCCTCGCTCACGCCCGAGATGCTGTAGCCCACAGTCTTGGCGCGCGTACGTTTCGCCAGTTCGCGGCCGAACGAATCGTCGAGATTCAGCACTGCGGTTTCGAGCTGCGGCGTGCCGAACAGCTTCGCTTTTGCCTCGCCGTACTCGGCCATCGTGCCGTGGTAGTCGAGGTGATCGTGCGTCAGGTTGGTGAAGAGCGCGCACTTGAAGGCGATGCCGTTCGCGCGGCCCTGGTCCAGGCCGTGCGAGGACACTTCCATCGCGACCGCGCCGGCACCGGCGTCTTTGAATTCACGAAGCAGGCGATGGGTTTCGAGGGCATCGGGCGTGGTGTTTTGCACCGCCTCCAGCCGGGGAGGAAAGCCCGAACCCAGAGTCCCGATCACGGCGGACTTGACGTTCTCCATGGAAAGCGCCGCTGCGATCCACTGCGAGCAGGTCGTCTTGCCGTTCGTGCCGGTGACGCCGCACGTCCAGAGCGAATCGCTCGGGCGGCCGTAGAACTGGTGGGCGAGCAGGCCTGCCTTTTCTCTCAGGTTCTTGACGGCGGCGTTCGGCACGCTCCATGCCGGATCGAATGAAAAGCCCTCGCGCTCCCACACGACGGCGGAGGCGCCGCGCTTCACCGCATCGCCGATGAAGCGGCGACCGTCGGCCGACTCGCCCGGCCAGGCGAAGAACGCGGCGCCCGGCGCCGCGCGCCGGCTGTCGGATGTCAGCCGCTCGATCACGGCTCCCCGGGATCGAAGCTGCGGCTCGAGCTGCGCGAAAACGTCGTCAATCAGGTGCTCTCCTTCGCTTCCTCGCCCTCGCCGGGCAGCTCGAGCGGCGCGAGCGGGGCGTCGTAAGGCGCGCCCATCAGGCGCAGCGCGCCCTGCATGACCTGCGCGAACACGGGCGCGGCGACCTGGCCGCCGTAATATTGGCCGTCCGAAGGCTCATCCAGCATGACCGCGATCACGAGCCGGGGTTCGGACACGGGCGCGAATCCCACGAACGACGACACGTACTTGCTGGCCGCGTAGCCGCCGTTCTCCTGCTTGTGCGCGGTACCGGTCTTGCCGGCGACGCGCCAGCCGGCGATGCGCGCGCGCGGCGCGGTGCCGCCCGGCTGCACGGCCGACTCGAGCATCGCGCGCATCTCGCGCGCGACTTCGGGCGAGAGCACGCGCGTTCCGCCGGCCGTGGTCGCGGTGCGCACCAGGGACAGCGGCACGAGCTCGCCGTCGCGCGCGAAGATCGTGTAGGCGTGCGCGAGCTGGATCAGGCTCACCGAGATGCCGTGCCCGTAGGCCATCGTCGCCTGCTCGACCGGGCGCCAGGTTTTCGCCGGGCGCAGCTTCCCGCTCGCCTCGCCCGGGAAGCCGAGGTGCGGCGCCGCCCCGAACCCGACGCGGCGAAAGAGCTCGTGCATCTCCTCGCGCGGCAGCGAGAGCGCGATCTTCGCCGAGCCCACGTTGGAGGACTTCTGCAGCACCTGCGAGACGGTCATCTGGCCGCCCGGGTGGGCGTCGTGGATGGTGTAGTTGCCGATCGTCAGCGCCCCGGGCGCGGTCGGAATGAGCGTCTGCGGCGTGACGCGGCCGAGCTCGAGGGCGAGCCCGATGGTGAAAGGCTTCAGCGTCGAGCCGGGCTCGAAGGTGTCGGTCATGACGCGGTTGCGCACCTGCGCCGGCGACACCTTGGCGCGATTGTTGGGGTTGTAGCTCGGCAGGTTGGCGAGCGCGAGCACTTCGCCCGTGCGCACGTCCAGCACGACGATCGCACCGGCTTTCGCCTTGTGCGCTTCGACTGCGGCCTTGAGCGCGCCGAAGGCGATGTTCTGGACCTTGCTGTCCAGGGCGAGCGTCAGGTCGTGACCGTCCTGCGCGGCGCGGATCGACTCGACGTCCTCGACGATGCGCCCGAGCCGGTCCTTGATCACCCGGCGGCTGCCGGCGGTGCCGGCGAGCTGGCTCTGGTGCGCGAGCTCGATGCCTTCCTGGCCGGCGTCGTCCACGCCGGTGAAGCCGACCACGTGGGCCGTGGTCTCGCCGCCCGGGTAGTAGCGCCGGAACTCGCTTTGCTCGTAGAGGCCCGGGATGCCGAGCGCGGCGACTTTTGCCGCCGTCTCGGGCGGAATCTGGCGCTTGAGGTACACGAAGTCGCGCTCGGCGCCCGAGATGCGGCGCTCGATCTCCCTCGGCTCCTGGCCGAGCAGCCGCCCGAGCGCGGCGAGCTGCGCGGACTTGGCGCTGAAATCCTCCGGGATCGCCCACACCGACTTCACCGGCGTCGAAATGGCGAGCGCCTCGCCGTTGCGATCCAGGATGCGGCCGCGCGTGCCGGGGATCTCGAGCACGCGCGCGTAGCGCGCCTCGCCTTTTTCCTGGAGAAAGCCCGTCTTCAGGGACTGCAGGTACGCCGAGCGCCCGGCGAGGACGAGAAAGGCGGCGAGCAGCAGCGCCAGCGCGAAGCGGGCGCGCCACTGCGGCAGCCGGACCAGCACCGGCACGCTCGCGGAGCTCACCGCCCGTCCCCGACGATCTTGACGCGGCGCGGATCGGGCGCGCGCATGCCGAGGGCGCCGGTCGCGACGCGCTCGACGCGCGAGTGCAGTCCCCAGGTGCTCGATTCAAGCTGCAGCTGCCCGTACTCGACTTCGAGGGCGCGGCTGTGCTCCTGCTCGCGTTCGAGCTCGGAGAACTTCTTGCGCGACTGGTGCTGGGAGGTGACGAGCCCGAGCGCGCAGACGACGAGAACCAGGAGGAGGAGGAGGTTCAGCTTCGCCACGCGTCGGGCTCGTGTTCGGAGATTCGCTTGAGAAAAGCGGGGTCAAGGCGAGCGCCGGTACGCTCGGCCGCGCGCAGCTTCGCGCTGCGGGCTCTGGGGTTAGCGCTCACTTCCGTGTCAGTGGGGCGCGTGACGCGCCCGACGATGGTGAGCGGCGCTTGTGGCATTTCGCTGGCACGAATGGGCAAATTCTCGGGCACGTCGGGGCGGCTTGCCGCCGCGAAGAACCGCTTCACCAGCCGGTCCTCCAGCGAATGGAAGCTGATCACGGCGATCCGGCCGCCGGGGGCGAGCGCCGAGAGCGCCTGGGGAAGCATCAGCGCGACCTCCTCAAGCTCCCGATTGACGAGAATCCGTAGAGCCTGAAAGGTGCGCGTCGCCGGATCCTGGCCCCTCTCCCGTGTGGGGATCGCCTCAGCCACGACAGCGGCAAGCTGCTCGGTGCGGACAAGCGGCTCGCGTGCGCGAGCAGCAGCAATCGCCTTTGCAACCTGTTTAGCAAACCGTTCTTCGCCATAGCTAGCGATCGCCTCCCGGAGTTCTTTTTCTGTGGTTTTCGCGAGCCACTCGGCCGCCGTCATCCCGCGCGTCGGGTCCATGCGCATGTCGAGCGGCCCCGGGTGGCGGAAGGAAAAGCCGCGCGCCGGATCCTCCAGCTGCGGCGAGGACACGCCGAGGTCCGCCAGCACGCCGTCCACTTTTTCGATGCCCAGGCGCGCCAGCGCCCGCCCGAGCTCGCTGAAGGGCGCGTGCACCGCGCTGAAACGCGGATCGCGGATTTCCTGCGCGGCGGCGATCGCCTGCGGATCGCGGTCGAGCGCCACGAGCCTCGCCGAGGGCGCAAGCCGCTCGAGCAGCGCGCGGCTGTGCCCGCCGCGTCCGAAGGTGGCATCGACGTAGGCGCCCCCGGGCTTGAGCGCAAGCGCCGTGAGCGCCTCTTCGAGCAGCACCGCGCGGTGCGCGCTCATGGGCCTCGCTCAAAGCGAGAAGCCTTCCATCCCGGGCGGCGCCGTGCCCGTGCCGGCGAGCGCCGCGGAAAGCTTCGCGTTCCAGACGCCCGGGTCCCACAGCTCGAAGTAATGGCCCTGCCCGACGAGCATCGCTTCACGCTCGAGCTTCGCGTGCAGGCGCAGCCCGCTCGAGAGAAGCACGCGCCCCGAGGCATCCGGCGCGATGTGCTCCTCGAAGCCGAGCAGCAGCCGCTTCCACCAGCTCGCCTGCGGATGAAAGCTCGGAAATTTCTCGACCTGGGCGCGCACGCGCTCCCACTCGCTCTCCGGATAAAGCAGCGCGCAGCCGTCGGGGTGGGCGGTCAGCACGAGCGTCCGGCTCGCCGCGACCAGCGATTCGCGATGACGCGTGGGAATGGCAATGCGGCCCTTTGCATCGAGCGTGATGACCGCCGCGCCGTGAAACGCTCCTCCCATCCCTTTTTTTCTCCTCGCCCTGACACCGCCCGCCCGAAAGCAGACATGTTCCCCACTTTTTTCTACGTTTCTCCACTTTAATGCGAAAGTCCGCTAAAGGTCAAGCTTCCGAGAGGAAAAAGTTCAGGTGCGACAAATACTTAGCTTAACATTTCGAGATGGTTTCTCGATTTTGAAACACATTAAATATCAATAACTTAATAACTGCACTAAAAGTGACTTCTGAGGAGTCAGTCGCCTCCTCCGAGGCGATAATGCGAAGGTGATCAACAAGTTTGTGGCCTCGGCCGAAGCCGCTCTGGCCGACGTCCCTGATGGGGCGACCGTGATGCTTGGCGGCTTCGGCAATGCCGGAATGCCGGTGGAGCTGATCGATGCGCTCATGGCGCAGGGCGCGAAGGGGCTCACCATCGTCAACAACAATGCTGGCAACGCCGATCACGGACTCGCCGCGCTGATCGGCGCGGGCCGCGTGAAAAAGATCATCTGCTCTTTTCCGCGCCAAGCCGATTCCTGGCACTTCGACAAGGCGTATCGCTCGGGCGCGCTCGAGCTCGAGCTCGTGCCGCAGGGCACGCTCGCCGAGCGCATCCGTGCCGCCGGCGCGGGTATCGGCGCGTTCTACACGCCGACCGCGTTCGGCACCGACCTCGCGAAGGGAAAGGAAACACGGCGCATCGGCGAGCGCGACTACGTGCTCGAATATCCGATCCATGCCGACTACGCGCTCATCAAGGCCGAGCGCGCCGACCGCTGGGGCAATCTCACGTACCGCAAGACCGCGCGCCAGTTCGGCCCGATCATGGCAGCCGCCGCCAAATGCACCGTCGTCCAGGTGCGCGAGACCGTCGAGCTCGGCGAGATCGATCCGGAGGTCGTGGTGACTCCCGGAATTTTCGTGCACCGTGTCGTTCGCATCGCCCCGATGAGGAAAGTCGCGTGAAGAAACTCGATCGCAAGCAGCTCGCCGCGCGCGTCGCGCGCGACATCCCGGAAGGCGCCTACATCAATCTGGGCATCGGATTGCCGACGCTCGTCGCCGACTTCCTGCCGAAGGGCCGCGAGATCATCCTGCACAGCGAGAACGGCGTGCTCGGCTTCGGCCCGCGCCCGCCCAAGGGCGAGGAGGACGAAGACCTCATCCACGCCGGCAAGGAACCGGTGACGCTGCTGGCGGGCGGCTCGTTCTTTCACCACGCCGACTCGTTCGCGATGGTGCGCGGCCGCCACCTCGACTACTGCGTGCTCGGCGCCTTCCAGGTTTCCGCCCAGGGCGACCTCGCCAACTGGCACACCGGCGCGGCCGATGCGATTCCCGCCGTCGGCGGCGCGATGGATCTCGCCGTCGGGGCGAAAAACGTGCTCGTGATGATGGAGCACCTCACCAAGGACGGCAAAAGCAAGATCGTCGAGCGCTGCAGCTATCCGCTCACCGGCGCGCGCTGCGTGACGCGCATCTACACCGATCTCGCCGTCATCGACGTCAAGGCGGACGGCCTGCACCTGGTGGAAATCCTCGCGGGGGAGCTGACATTCGACCAGCTCCAGCGCCTGAACGGCGTGACGTTGAAGTATCGCGCCGCCGCCTAGCGCAGGATCACGAGCTCGGGCGCCCCGCCCTTCTGCACATAGACGATCGCGTTCTGCTCGAAGCGGTTGCCGAGCGCCTCGGCCTCCACGCGCGGGATGTCGAGGACGAGAACGCTGCCCTCCGGCCGCCAGACGCCCTCCGGATCGCGGCCTTCGCCCTCGAAGCACAGATAGCGGCTCTTGCGCACGAGGATCTTGAGCGCTTGAAACGCGATCACGTTACGCACCAGGCCGCGCGGCTCGCCGTGCGGGTTGGCAGCCGAGATGAAGGCGGCGCAACTGGCGCGCTTCGCCTCCAGCAGCGCGTCCAGATGCGCGTTCGGCTCGCTCACCTTGAGCACGATGTCCGGCTCGCCGAAAACGACGTAATGGGCGGCCTTGTACGCGACGATCAGAGGCTCGGGAATCATTGCGTTCTTAAAAGGCAAAGCAAAACCTGGGCCCCCGATTAAAGCATTCGGAAGCGACGCAGAATTTCCTAGTGGAGCGTTTTTTCGGGTTGCGGTGCAGCAGCGCTCGCCGGGGGCACGAGCGCGACGACGCGGCAGGAGCGGTCGATCTGCTCGGCGATGCGCTCGATCAGCGTCTCGGTCATCTCGGGCCGGGGGCGCATGCGCTGGAAGTAAGCCTGGATGCGGCGCGCGGCGAGCACCGGAATTCCGGAAACCGCGGTGCGCTTCACCGACCAGCCGGGCAGCACGAGGATCGGGCGAACCGCGACCGGCTCGCCGATCGCCTCCTCGATCCACTCGAACAGCCACTCGGCCTGGCGCATGGCCTGTCCGAGCGGCAGGGTTTCCTTCCAGCCCGGAAACTGCAGACTCTCGCCGTCGTAGGTGACTTCCCAGGGCCGCTGGCCGTCGTTCGGTCGATCGGCGTCGCGCCCGCGCGCGGCAACCGCGAAGACGCCCGCCGGCCCGATGACGATGTGATCGATGTGCGCCTCGAGCCCGTCGGCCGGAACGTCGTGGAAGATGCGATAGCCGAGATGGCGCAGCTCGTCGAGCTCCTGCCCCACGGCGCGCTCGGCTTCATATCCGAGCGCGAGCGAGCGGGCGCGCCCCAGTACGCGCGCGAGGCGCGCGAGGATCCAGAGCTGCAGCAGCAGCGCGGCCCCCACGTAGACCGCGATCGTCTCGGTCTCGGGGAGCAGGCCGTCGTAGACCGCCTTCAGCGGAAAGACGCAGAAGAGGAGCGGGATGCCGAAGAGGCCGAGCGCCGCATACTCGGCGGCGTCCCACGCCGCGTCCTGCATGGGGTCGCGCAGCGACTCGCCCGGAGCGCGCAGCAGGTCGAGCGAGATTGCCTGACGCCGATCGGCGTGGAGCGCGCGGCGGCGATAGACGATGAGCACCGCGAGCGTCGAGACGAAAGCGGCCACGAGGCACAGAAGCGGAATCCACTGCCAGCGATACATCGATGCTCCGGCGAAATTGAAAGGGCCCGCATGGGAGCGGGCCCTTGGGTCCCGAATTTTTCGTTCGGGCAGCACCTTAAGTGGGCGCTGATTCGTCCGAATCCGCTCGGGGCGGTATCCCGACCGGTCGCCGGGAATTCCGCTGCTGCCGTCGCGTTTTTCGCGACCGCCCTCGCAGATTCGCCCTCTTTTTACTCCTTCGTTCGGGCTCGCGCAATCGTCGCTCGCTCCCGACGGAACGAATGGGCCGAGCGCTTGGTCGAATCGCCTTTCACCGCGTCGCCGGAGGCCCCATGAAGGACGAACGCCGCAGCTTTCTTCGCACGATCCCGCTCGTTTTCGTCGTAGCCGCCTCGACGCAGGCTTCCCAAGTGCTCGCGCAGGCCAAGCCGGCGGCCGGGCCGAAGCTGGAGGAGAACGATCCGCAGGCCAAAGCCCTCGGCTATGTGCACGACGCGACCAAGGCCGACAAGGCGAAGTTCGCGAACTGGAAGCCCGGCGAGATTTGCGACGGTTGCGTGCAGTTCAAGGGCAAGCCGAAAGACGCGTTCGGTCCCTGCACTATCTTCGGCAACAAGCAGGTGGCCGCCAAAGGCTGGTGCACCGCCTGGCAGAAGAAGGCTTGAGCCGGAAATAGAAAGGCCGCCCTATCGCGGCCTGCGACGTTAGCTTACTTGGGCCCGTTTCTTCCGGTTCCGGCGGCGTTTCCCTCGGACGGCGGGCCGTTGCGCGAACTCGCGATCGCGCGCTGCTCGCGAAGCTTGGCCTGCTCCGCGGCGCGCGCTTGCGCTCTGGCCTTTGCCTGCGCCGTTGCGTTCGCCTTGGCCGCCGCTGCCGCTTTCGCCTTTGCGTCGGCGGCCGCTTTTGCCTGAGCCGCCGCTGCCGACTTGGCCTTTGCATCGGCGGTGACTTTCGCCTGCGCCGCGGCCGCCTCTTTCGCCCTGGCATCCGCGGCCGCTTTCGCCGCCGCGGCCTCTTTTGCCTTTACATCCGCGGCTGCTTTGGCCTGCGCCGCAGCGGCGGCTTTCGCCTTCGCGTCGTCGGCCGCGCTCACCTGAGCGAACGCGGGAAGCGCAAGCGCGAGCATTGCAAAAACAACGAGCGTCTTCTTCATGGGATCCACTCCTGCGTAAAGTCTCCGCACGATGGCACACGCAGATGACGCAGCTTGCGACTTTCGTCACGAAAAAACCGTCGCCCGCGCGCGACATTACGTGCTGAAAAATGTTGCGCTAGTGTGACGCAGCCTTTTCAAGGGAGGCGCACATGAAAAATCGGATCGCAGGGCTGGGGATGGCCGCGCTCATCGCCGCGGGCGGCGCGCAGGCGTGGGAAGAGCCGGACGCAACCTTCGCAAAATTCCACGAGGCGGTGAAATCCGGCAACGCCGAGGAGATGGTGCGGCTATCGACGAGTGCGCGGCGCGGCGACATGAGCTCGCGCAAGGACGCCGAGCTGCGCGAGGCGCAAGCGGCCACGCCCGCCGCATTCGCGCTCGAGCAAAAGACCGTGAGCCGCGACGGCCAGGCGGCCAAGCTCTACCTCTCGGCGCCGGGCGACGCCTTTTCACCTGCCAGGGCCGGCGCCCAATACGGGATCGTCCGACTCGCGCTCGAGGCGGGCGAATGGCGCATCACCGGCGAAACGTGGGCGCGCGAGAAGCCCGTCGAGCTGCTGCCCGCACGCAGCCCGGCGAGCAACGCGAGCGGTGCCGAGCGCCCCCGCATGCCGGCAGCGCAGGCGCAGCCCAAAGCCCCGGTCCTGCGCCTCGCGCGCCCGGCCTGCACCTACAAGGGCGTGATGTCGGACGAGGAAATCGAGCGCTGCCGCTAGGTGTTAAGCTTTCCGCGATGAAATTTTGGGGAATCGCGCTTTTCGTCCTTGCCTGCCAGGCCTTCGCGGCCGATGAGCCGGAAATCGTGTACGGCAAATTCCATCGCGCGATCGCCGCGGGCAACCTCGAGGAGATGATGCGCTACGCACCGGCAGCGCGGCGCGCCGAGGTCGCGGCCATGTCCGCGGCGCAGAAGGACGCGCAGATGAAAATGCTCTCGATGCTCATGCCGAAGGCGTTCACGCTGGTCGACAAGCGCCTCGCGCCCGGCGGCAGGAACGCACGCCTCATCGTCACCGGCCCGGGGGAAACCGTGATCGCCGGCGGCGCCAAGGAGCCGATGTACGGCCGCGTGAGGATGGTGCAGGAAGCCGGCGAATGGAAAGTGGACGAGATCGCCTGGAGCAACGAGCCGCCCAACGCCGGCGAGGTCGGGCCCGCTGTCGCGGCACCGCCGGCAGCCGCTGCGGCCAAGCCGGTATCGGCCTCCAGGCAAGCGCCACGAACCGCCGCCCCGGCGGCGGCCTCGCCACCCGCCCGCAAGCTCGGCGCGGCAAAGCCCGAGTGCGTCTACAAGCCGGTGATGACGAACGAGGACATGGAGCGCTGCCGCTAAGCCCTACCAGGGGCGCTTTTCCGCGCGGGCAATGGTTGTCTCCACGTCCTCGGCTCGCAGATAGCCCTTTCGCTGCAGCTCGGCCGCCGCGGCTCTGAGCCTGGCAAGAAAATTCTCCTTCGTTCCGTAACGCTCCACCATCGAGGGGCGCGGATCTTTCTTCTCTGCGCGCTCGTCGGCGGTGCGCGCAAACGGAAAAAGGGAGCCATCGAGGTAGCAAAGCTCGCCCGCGGCGCCGCCCGCGACGCTTCGCAGGGCCCAGCCGGTCGTCGTGGCAGCGGGCACGGCCTGCTCGGGCACGCGCAGGCCCGCGAGCTCGTTTCCGTCGGCGTCGATCGCCGGCACATACACCTTGTAGCGGTACTCGAGCGCCTTGGGCGGCGCATTCTCGAGGATGCCCTCGTCGTATTTGGCGCCGTAGTCGAACTGCAGCATCGGGTTGGGGCCGCGCGGGGCTGCAAAGCCAGGCAGCTTCGGCCACCTGAGCGAATCGGCCGCCACGAGCGTCTTGTCGGAGAGGCGCGGATAGACGCTCGGCGGCGGGGGCACGTCCTCCTTCACCCAGCGGTCGAGCGCCAGGATGAGGGCGCGCATCACCGGTCGCGGGTCGATAACGGTGTTGGCGGGCGCCGCGCACACGCCCTTCGGCATGATCTGCGAGATGACGTGCTGCGTGCCCGCGAAGTGGTAGATGCGCACGTTTTCCGGCAGCACCAGGTCGCGCCCGCCGGTGGCGTCGGTCGTGCCGAGCGAATGCCCGCCCTGCCAGTACTCGGTCGAGGTGACGGTCTGCATGATCTTCGGACAGTTGGTGCGCGTGCGGCAGCGCTCGAGCAGGCCGTCCTCGCGGCGACTGAGGTCATCGCGCATCTTTTCGTAGGCGAACGGGAAGGTGGCGTCCGGGTAGCCGAGAAAGCCGTAGCCGAGGCTGTAGGCACGGTTCGGCTGCGCGAAGCGAAAGTTGAGGAAGAGCCGCGCCGAGGCGATGTGCGGGTTGATCCCGTCGAACACCTGGCGCAGGTCTTCGGTTTCGTTGAAGCCCTGGTGGATCATGTCGCGCAGGAACCGTCCCGACTGGGAGGTGCCGTGCGCGAGCGTGTAGGCGACCTTGTGGCGGCCCTCGGGGCCGAGCGGGTTGGGGTTGCCGAGCTTGTCGCGCGCCTGGTAGCGCAGAAAGGCGATGAAGTCGCGCGTCGCCGCGTAACCGATGCCGGCGATCGGCGGATCCTTGGCGACGTACGAGAACTGATAAAGCGCGCCGGCGCGAAACGCGCGCCCCTGCGGCAGCAGCCGAAGCATGCGGCCCTCGACCAGCTCCCAGGCATTCGGCGCGATGACGGTCGGGGCTTCGTCGTTTTTCTCCCTCACGCTGAGCTGCGGCTTCATCTTCGCGTCGGGAACGGCGGCGAAGCTCAGCAGGGCCTGCGTCTGGCCTTCGCTGTTGTAAAGAAACTCGTCCCAGACCGGCGCCTGCACGCCGCGCGCGGCCGGCACCTCGAGCTCGAGCGCGTAGCGCGCGCGCGGAGCCGCGCGGCCCGCGCCGGGGATCCAGCCGCTCCAGGCGATCGAAAACCCCTGGCGCATGAGAAAGCCGTCGCCGGCGCTCTCCGGAGAATCGAGCGCATTGCTCGGCGCAACGTCGTTCAGCAGATGAATCACGCGCTTGTTGCCGCGGTTGTTGACGTCGTAGAGCAGCGTGCCGTTGCCCTTCATCGGATCGGCCGGCCGCAGGAGCTCGAAGTCGGCCGAATATTCGACGCGCCCCTGCGCATTGCGCGGCGCGAGCCGCAGATCGACGATGCCGCGGTTGGCGGGGTGCGAGGGATCGAGCTCGCCGTAGAAGCGCCCCATCACGCGCACGTAGGGGCCGGTCGGGCCGAAGGCCTTGCCTGCGGCAAAGGGCACGGTGGAGCCGACCTCGATGCGCGTCAGTTCACCGCGCGCCGCCGCGAGAAATGCGAGCAAGGAAAGAAACAGGACGAGCCTTTGCATCCCCGGGCCCCGCCGTCGATAGTCCGGGCGCAGTGTCCCGCCGCCGCGACAGTCCGTCAATGCGGACGAGCGTCAACGCCTTTGCCGGCTGCGGCGCCTCGGCTGCGAGGAACTTCATTGTCGCCGGCGCGCCCAATTGGGAGCTTTGTCTCGGAAGCTTTTTCCAATGCGGCTATGGCTGGTCTTACTGCTCGTGCTTTCGCACGCCGGCGGCGCCCTCGCCGCGCGAGCGTTCGGCTTCGAGGACGTCGATGCGCGCGCGCGCGCGCTCGCGGAGAAACCTTACGAGGCGGGGCGCGAGCTGCCCGCGGCGCTGAAAGGACTCACGTACGACCGCTATCGCGACATCCGCTATCGGCCCGACAGGTTTCTCTGGCATGACCGGGGCCTTCCGTTCGAGCTCGCCTTTTTCCATCTCGGCTGGCACTTCGAGCGGCCGGTGCGCATCAACGAGGTCGCGGGGGGCGAGGCGCGCGAGATCGCCTTCGATCCCGCCGACTTTGACTATGGCAAGAACCCGCCCGACCTCTCGAAGCTGGAAGGTCTGGGTTTCGCGGGTTTCCGCATCCACTATCCGCTGCTTAAGAACGGCTACAAGGACGAGGTCGCGGTGTTCCTCGGCGCGAGCTATTTCCGCGCGCTCGGGCGCGGACAGCGCTACGGCCTCTCGGCGCGCGGCCTCGCCATCGACACGGCGGCCCCGGGTGGGGAGGAGTTTCCGCGCTTCACCGAGTTCTGGGTCGAGCGACCCTCTCGCAAGGCGAAATCACTCGTCGTCTATGCGCTGCTCGACTCCCGGCGCGCGACCGGCGCCTACCGCATCACGATCACGCCGGGCGAGGAGACGGAGCTCGACGTGAAATCGCGCCTCTACCTGCGCGAGGCGGTGGGCAAGCTCGGCCTTGCGCCACTCACGAGCATGTTCTTCTTCGGCGAAAACCAGCCGGCCGCTCGCGCCGGGTCCGCCATCGATTATCGGCCCGAGGTGCACGATTCCGACGGCCTTTCGATCCATGCCGGCAACGGCGAGTGGCTGTGGCGGCCGCTCACCAATCCCAAGCGCCTGCTCGTCACGTCCTTTGCCACCGAGAACCCCCGCGGCTTCGGCCTGATGCAGCGCGACCGCGAGTTCGGGCATTACGAGGACCTGGAAGCCCGCTATGAGCGCCGCCCGAGCGCCTGGATCGAGCCCAAGGGCGACTGGGGCAAGGGTCGGATCGAGCTCGTCCTCCTGCCCTCGCCCGATGAGACCAACGACAACGTCGTCGCCTACTGGGTACCCGCGCAGCTGCCCAGGCCCCTGGAGCCGCTCGAGCTTGACTACCGCATCCGCTGGCAGGGCGATGAGTTCACCCGCCCGCCGCTCGCGTGGGTAACGCAGACTCGCCGCGGCAAGGGCTACCAGGCCAAGCCCGACGACACGATCGGCTTCGTCGTCGATTTCAAAGGCGCCGCGATCGAGGAAGCCGGCTCGGACTCGGCGGTCGAAGGCACGGTCACGGTGGACTCGAACGCCTCCGTGGTGAGCAACCTCGCCCACCACCACGACCTCACCAACGGCGCGCGCCTCGTGCCGCATATCCGGCGCAACGACAAGGCGAAGCCGGTCGAGATGCGCGCCTTCGTGCGCAGCGGCTCGCGCGCCCTCTCCGAGACATGGAGCTACGTTCTGCCGCCCGACTAGACGAAACCAGGGCGAGGCCGCCGTTCACCCCGCCCATCGCGCGTACGCCGATGGCGCCGGAGCACTGGCACGGCCCGCCCGGCCACCGCGATGACGAGCCGTGGATGCGCGCCGCGGCGCGACGCCGCGGGCTCCTCATCGCGCTCGTCGTGCTGCAGGCCGCCGCGGGCGCATGGGGAATGATCGCAGTGCTGCCCTACCACGGCGGCAACCCGCTAGAGGCCGCCACGCTCGCGCTCTTCGTCGTGCTCTTCGCCTGGATTTCGGCCGGTTTCTGGACTGCGGTGATGGGCTTCTGGCTCCTCGCGTTCGGGCGCGACCGCTACGCCATCGGCGCGGGCGTGCTGGCCGAGGCCCCGCTCCCCGCGGAGGCCCGCATCGCAGTGCTCATGCCGATCTGCAACGAGGATGTCGCGCGCGTTTTCGCCGGGCTGCGCGCCACGTGGGACTCGCTCGCCGCGACGGGCGAGGGCGCGGCGTTCGACTTCTTCGTGCTCTCGGATTCGAGCGACGCCCGGGCGCGCGCCGATGAGCCCTGGGCGTGGCTCAATCTTTGCCAGGCCACGGGCGGCTTCGGACGCATCTTCTACCGCTGGCGCCGCGTGCGGCGCAAGAAAAAAGCGGGCAACGTCGCCGATTTCTGCCGGCGCTGGGGCCGGCACTACCGCTACATGGTGGTGCTCGACGCCGACAGCGTGATGAGCGGGGAGTGCCTGGTGCGCCTGGTGCGCCTCATGGAGGCGAATCCCCGCGCCGGCATCCTGCAGACGCTGCCGCGCGCCGCGGGACGCGAGACGCTCTTCGCGCGCGTGCAGCAGTTCGCGAGCCGCGTGTACGGCCCCGTCTTCGCCGCGGGCCTTCATTTCTGGCAGCTCGGCGAGGCGCACTACTGGGGCCACAACGCGATCCTCAGGGTCGCGCCCTTCATGCGCCACTGCGCGCTCGGGCGGCTCTCGGGCCGCGGGCCCTTCTCCGGCGAGATCCTGTCGCACGACTTCGTCGAGGCGGCGCTCATGCGCCGCGCCGGCTGGGGCGTCTGGCTCGCCTACCGGCTCGAGGGAAGCTACGAGGAAACGCCCCCGAGCCTCCTCGAAGAGCTCAAGCGCGACCGGCGCTGGTGCAAGGGCAACCTGCTCAACGCCCGGCTCTTCCTCGCCCCCGGCATGCCCGGGGCGCACCGGGCGCTTTTCGCGACCGGCGTCATGGCCTACCTCTCCGCGCCCCTCTGGTTCGCCTCGCTCGTGCTCGCCACCGCGACGCTCGCCGCGAATGCGCTGGTCGCGCCGCGCTATTTCGTGCACCCGGAGCAGCTCTTCCCGATCTGGCCCGAGTGGCACCCGGCCTGGGCGGCGGGGCTGCTCGCGGCAACCGCGGTGCTCCTCTTCCTGCCCAAGCTGCTTGCGCTTTTCCTGCAGTGCGCACGGGACGCGGAGGGCTTTGCCGGCCGCGCGCGCCTCGCGCTCGGCGTGCTCGCCGAATCGGCGCTCTCCATGCTGCTTGCGCCCGTGCGCATGATGTTCCACAGCAAATTCGTCGCCGCCGCGCTCGTCGGCGCCACCGTGGCATGGCGCTCTCCGCCGCGCGCCGACGCGCAGACGGGCTGGCGCGAGGCGCTGCGCCGCCACGGCGCGCACACGCTTTTGGGCGTCGCCTGGATCGCGCTGGTCGCGCGCCTCGCGCCCGGCGCGCTCCTCTGGCTTGCGCCCGTTGCCGGCGCGCTCGTGCTCTCGATTCCCGTCTCGGTGCTCTCGAGCCGGGTATTCCTCGGGCGCCGCGCGCGCGCCGCGGGGCTCTTCGTCGTGCCCGAGGAGGCTTCGCCGGCGCCGGAGCTGCGCCGGTTGAAGGAGCTGCTCGGGCCCTCGGCCGACGCGCCTAGCGGCTTACCCGGTTTCGGCCGCCCCGCTTCGCCCGATAAAGGGCTTCATCAGCCGCCTTCATTACCTGCGCGGGCGTCCTAGCGCGCTCCGAGGGCTCGGCGCAGCCGATCGAGATCGTGACCGAGAGCAGCTTTTCGGGCGGGAGCGAATCGTCTCCCGAGTCTTCCCTGGTGCGGCGCTTCTCGCCCTCCTCCTTGTCCTTGGGGCGGTTCTCGCCGCGCACCGCCATGCGGTAGGCTTCGACCGCCGCGCGGATCGCTTCCAGGTGCGGCTGCGCTTCGCCCAGCGCCGCCTCGGGAAAGAGCACGGTGAACTCCTCCCCGCCGTAGCGAAAGGCACGTCCGCCGCCTTCGACCTCGGCCAGCCGCGCGGCGACGAGCTTGAGCACCTGATCGCCGATGTCATGGCCGTGGGTATCGTTGAAGGACTTGAAATGGTCGACGTCCGCCATGGCGATCACGTAGCGCGGGCCGAGGCCCGCCATCGCTTCGAGCAGCGCGCGCCGGCCCGGAAGCCCGGTCAGCTCGTCGTGGAAAGCGAGCCGGTAGGACTCCTGCAGCATCGCCACGACGAGCACCGCGCCCGCGGCGGAAGTGAAAACGCCGAAGATCGCCGGGTCGCGCGCCCACTCCGAGGCGAGGTAGAAGGCGATGAGCGCCCCGGCGAGGCCGATGTCGAGCGGCGCGAAACGATCGGATTTTCTCGGCCAAGCGCGCCAGATCGCGCCGGCCACCGCGGCGACGAAGAGAAGGCGCCCGAGGAGCGGCACGGGCGGCGACCGCAGAAGCCAGTGATCGAGCATGTCCTGCCAGACCGTCCCCGAGAGCGCGCTGCGTCCGGAAGCCGCGATCCAGGCGACCAGCAGCACCTCGGCAGCGGCGATGAAAAGCCATCGGTAATCGCCGTGGTACTTCACGCCTCTTTCGGGGAGCAGCAGCGCCGCAAGGACATTCGCCGGAACCAGCACCGTGGCCGCCGCGAACACGGCTCGGGCGGTGAAGCTCGCTTCGCCAAAGCCGAGGGCGTAGCGGTAGCCCGCGTAGGCGAGAAAGAGGGAAAGCGCGGCCACCAGCGCCCGGCCGCGGTTGAACCACAAGCCCACCCCCGCCGAGACGAGGAGAGCGAAGTAGGGGCCGTACTCCTTCAGTCCCGAGAGCGAAGGGGGCAAGGCCGGCCCCGCCCAAAGCGCGAGCGCCGCGGCGGCGATGATCGCCACCGGCGCAACGAGCGGCTTCAATTCAGTCGCGCCCGCGGCGCGCACGCGCCCTCCGCGTCTTCGCGGGCACGGCCGCCAGCTCGATGCTGTGCTCCTCCGAATGGTCCTCCAGCAGCGGCGGCGCGCCCGCGGTCTTCTCCAGCACGGCGGCGAGCGGCTCGAAGACCGGCGAAGCCTCGTTCGCGCTGTAGCGGACCTGGTTGCCCAGGCGCTCGGCGTTGAGCAGTCCCGCATCGGCGAGGAGCCGCAACTCCCGGTGCAGCGAACCGGCCGGGACGCCGGTGAGCCGGGCAATCATGCGCACGTGAAAGCTGTCTCCGGGCCGCAGCAGCAGGAGCGAGAGGACGCGGTACCGGTACGCGCCGAACAGCAGGTCCGCGAGGTCGGGGCTCGGCTCCTCTGCGGCGGCGTGGTCGGGGGTGAGCATTCGTTCTCAGTATTGCTACTAATGTAGCATGTATGAGAACGACCTGCCTATCCCTTCGTACCCTGTTTTTTAGCCCAGCTGGTCGGGCCGGAAGCCGACGTCGCAGACGCGCCCGCGCTGCGCCCGCTTGCCCTCGAAGGCCTCGAGATCCTTCCCCTCGATGACTTCCTCGGCCCTGTTCTTTCTCTTCACTCCGGAGACTTTGAGCGATCGACCGTCGAACACAAGAATCCCCGAAAGGAAAATCTTTTCCGGCAAACCCATGACCTGCACGCCTACGCCGCCGTTCGGCCGCAGCGGCAGTTCTTCCAGCGGGAAGAGCAGCAGCCTCGCATCGCTGGAAAGCGCCGCCACGGCCGGGCCGCTGCCGGCGACGACGGGCGGAAGCGCCTTGGCGCCCTCGGGCACGCTCATGAAGTCCTTGCCCTGCCGGGTCTTGGAGGCGAGGTCGCCGAGCTGGCAGCGGAAGCCATAGCCGGCGGAGTTGGCGATCAGGAGCGGCGTCTCGGGGCTGCCCATCCCGATCCAGACGATCTCGTCGGAGCTCGAATTGACCAGGGTGTTCATGGGGGCGCCATCGCCGCGGCCCGAAGGCAGCGCCGCCGCGTCCACGCTGAAGGCCTTGCCGCTCGAGGCGAGCACGGTGAGCGTGTCGGTGGTCTTGCACTCGAGCTCCATGTAGCGCGCATCGCCGTCCTTGAAGCTGACCGACTCCATGTCCACGCCGTGGCCGCTGCGGGCGCGCACCCAGCCCTTCCTCGAGAGGATCACCGTGATCGGCTCCTCCAGCACCGTGCGCTCGATCTGGGCGCGCTCGGCCGTCTTGATGAGCGTCCTGCGGTCGTCGCCGTACTTCTTCGCGTCCTCGTCCAGCTCCTTCGTGACGAGCTTCTTCAGCACTTTCTCGTCGTCGAGGATCTCTTTCAAGCCCTTCCTCTCGGTTTCCAGGGTCTTGCGCTCGTCGTTCAGCTTCACGCCGTCGAGCTTGGTGAGCTGGCCCAGGCGCAGGTTGACGATGTCCTCCGCCTGCCGCTCGGTGAACTTGTACTTCGACTTCAGCTTCTCTTTTGCTTCCGCCTGGTCGTCGCAGGACCGGATCAGCTTGATGATCTCGTCGATCTTGACGAAGGCGAGGAGCCGCCCCATCACGATGTGCAGGCGGTCCTGGCATTTCTCCAGCCGGAACTGCGTGCGGCGCTTGACCGTGGCAAGGCGGAACTCGGTCCACTCGCGCAGGACCGTGACGAGGTCCTTCGTCTCGGGCAGCCCGTCCAGGCCGAGCCAGGTCAGGTTGACCGGGAAGCGGGTCTCCAGCGCCGTGTGGACCATGAGCATCGCCATCAGCTCATCCGGGCTCTGGCGCGAGGAGCGGGGCTCGATCACGAGGCGCAGTTTCGATTTGCGATCCGACTCGTCGCGCACCGCCTCGATCTGGTCGAGGATGAACTGCTTGAAGCGCTTCTGCTCCTGGGAGACTTCCTTCTTGTTCCCCGAGGGCTTCGGGTTGGCGAGCGCCTCGATCTCCTCCAGCACCTGCTTCACCGACACGCCGTGCGGCAGCTCGTTGACGACGATCCGCCACTGCCCGCGGGCGAGCGTCTCCTTTTCCCACTTGGCGCGCACCACGAGCGAGCCGCGCCCCGTCTCATAGGCCTCGCGGATCTCCGCGGGCGGCGAGATGATCTGGCCGCCGCCCGGAAAGTCCGGCCCCGGCATGATCTTGAGGATCTCCTCCAGCAACTTACGATCCGGGGCCCCTCCCCCGGATTTGGCGCGGGCATGCTTGAGCACGTGCGCCGCGGCCTCGGCCACTTCGCGCAGGTTGTGCGAGGGAATGCGGGTCGAGAAGCCGACCGGAATGCCGAAGGAGCCGTTCAAAAGCCCGAAGGGCAGGCGCGCGGGCAGGAGCACCGGCTCGTCGAACTTGCCGTCGTAGTTCTTGGCGAAATCGACGGTCCCTTCGTTGATTTCGGCGAGGAGCAGCTCGGCATAGCGGGAAAGCCGCGCCTCGGTATAGCGATACGCCGCCGCGGCGTCGCCGTCGCGCGAGCCGAAATTGCCCTGCCCCTCGATCAGCGGATAGCGCATCGAGAAGGGCTGGGCGAGGTGCACCATCGCCTCGTAGGTCGAGCTGTCGCCGTGCGGGTGGTATTTGCCGAGCACTTCGCCGACGTAGCGCGCGCATTTGACGAAGCCCTGCGTGTTGGCGTCGCCCATCGCGTAGAGGATTCGCCGCTGCACGGGCTTCAACCCGTCGGCGATCTCGGGCAGCGCCCGCGACTTGACGGTCGAGACCGCGTAGCCGAGGTACGCCTGCGAGGCGTGCCGCTCGATCGGCGCGGTGTCGTCGCCTTCGTCCTTTAGGAAAAGATCGCCGGTTCTGTCGTCCATGGTGGTCTACCTGAAAAGGTCGAGTTGCTTGTCGGCCATCGCGACGGCTGCCTCGACGGCTCTCTTGGCTTTCTCGAGGCCTTCGGCGCTGCCGCCGCGGCCCGCGGCTTCCCAGCTATAGCGTCCCCGCTCGGCGAGCGTCACCTTGCCGAGCTTCGTTTTCCCCTGCCAATACACGTGTCCCTTGTAAGCGCGTTCCCAGACGGGTTTCTTGCTCTTAGACATCCGCCTCGACGGACTTCCAATGCTCGCGCATCCAGTTGCGCCGCCCTTCCGCTTCGCCGGAATCCATGAGGAGCTCGAAAGTCGCGCGCGCCTTCTTCAGGTTCTTCTGGTCGAACTCCATGCGCACCAGTCGCCGCGTGTCCGGGTTCATGGTCGTCTCCCAGAGCTGCTCGGGGCTCATTTCGCCCAGGCCCTTGAAACGCGACACTTCCCAGCTGCCCTCCTTCACCTTTTCCTTCTTCAGCTTGCCGATTTCCTCGTCGAGCTCCTCGTCGTCGAGGCAGTAGATGCGCCGCGCGGGCTTGCCTTTGCCCTGCGAGGGAACTTCGAGCTTGAAGAGCGGTGGCTGAGCGACGTAGACGTGGCCGCTCGCCACGAGCTTGGGGGCGTGCATGAAGAAAAACGTGAGGAGCAGCGCCTGGATGTGGCCGCCGTCGACGTCGGCGTCGGTCATGATGACGATCTTGCCGTAGCGCAGCCCCGAGAGGTCCGGCGTCTCCTCCGGCCCGTGCGGATCGACGCCGATGGCGGTGGCGATCGCCTGCAGCTCCTTGTTCGCGAGCACGGTGCGCGAGTCCTTGGACATCGTGTTGAGCACCTTGCCGCGCAGGGGCAGGATCGCCTGGTTCTCCTTGTTGCGCGCCTCTTTCGCCGAGCCGCCGGCCGAATCGCCCTCGACCATGAAGAGCTCGTTGCGCGACGTGTCGTCGGAGGCGCAATCGACGAGCTTGCCCGGCAGCGTGGCGACGCCCGAGGATTTCTTGCGCTCGAACTTCTTGCCCTTGGAGAGCCGCGCGAGCGCCTGCTCGATCGCGAGCTCGGCGATCTTCTTGCCTTCGTCCGGGTGCTGGTTCAGCCACAGCTCGAAGGCATCCTTGGTGCAGAGCTCGAGGAGCTTCGAGGCGTGCCGCGTGGTGAGCTTTTCCTTGGTCTGCCCGTGAAACTGCGTGCGCACGATGCGCGCCGACAGGGTGAAGCACGCGCGCCCCCACAAATCCTCGGCGATCACCTTGACGCCCTTGGGCTGAAGCGAGCGCGTATCCATGAAGGCGGCGAGCGCCTCGAACACGCCGTTGCGAAAGCCCGCCTCGTGCGTGCCGCCTGAGCGCGTGGGGATGAGGTTGACGTGGCTATCGGCGAAGACCTCGCCCTCGGTCACCCAGCCGATCGCCCAGTTGGCGCCTTCGCCGGGCTCGATCTCGGAACTGCCTTGCGCGGATTTCTCGTCGAAGAACTTCTCACCCGTGAAAAGAGGGGCGACCAGCTCCCGGCCCTGCAGCATGAAGTCGAAATACTGCGCCATGCCTTTCTCGTACTTCCAGGTCTTGTCGCCCTTGCCCTCGACCTTGAGAACCGTCGTCAAACCCGGCAGCAGGTAGGCCTTGGAGCGGATCAGGTGCTCGAGCTCCGCCATCGGAATATTGGGCGAGTCGAAGTACTTCGGATCGGGCCAAAGGCGCACGACGGTGCCGCTGCCCTTTTCCTTCGACTTTTCGCTCTTGAGCTTCGTCTTGACCTCGCCACCCTCGAACGCGATGAAGTTCTTCTTCCCGTCCCGATAAACGGTCACCTCGCAGCGCCTGGAGAGCGCATTGGAGACGGCGACGCCGACGCCATGCAGGCCGCCGGAGATGTGATAGACGCCCTCGCCCGATTTCGAGAACTTGCCGCCGGCGTGCAGCATCGTGAAGGCGACCTCGACCGCGGGCCGTCCTTCCCCCTTGTGGAGATCGACCGGGATGCCGCGGCCCTCGTCCTCGACCTCGACCGAGCCGTCCTTGAAGACGGTGATGGTGATTTTCTTGCCGTAACCGGCGAGCGCCTCGTCCACCGCATTGTCGATCGCCTCCTGCACGATGTGCAGCGGGTGGATCGTGTGGGTGTACATGCCCGGCATGCGCCGGACGGGCTCGAGCCCTTTAAGCGCCTCGATCGCGGAGGCGTCGTAGACCTGCTTGGCCATGTATCTAGTATCCGCCGTTTGGCGAAGTACTAGATATTGTACAGGGCTCCCGCCTGCGGCAGGGTCTCGAGGCCGCGCAGCCGCTCGAAAAGGCCGTCGCGGCGGCCCGACGGCAGCGAGCCGGCCAGGCAATCGTCGAACTTGGCGCGCAGCTCCTCCAGGCCGATCGGGTTCCTCGCATGGCCCCGGGCGTAGCGCACCGGGCCGCTTGCGAGCGAGCGCCCGTCGGCAAGGTGGATGGTCACGCTGTCCTCGGGCGCAAAGAGCGGCTCGAGGGGATCGGCTGCGTCGGTTGTCGTGATCCGGACCTTCGGAAAGAGGGCCTGAATCTCCTTCCGCCGGACGAATTCGTCGGTCAGCTCGTTCAATCCGACCTTGCCGGCGACGACGGAGGCGGCCGCGGCGAATTCGGCGCTGAACTTGGCGTCCAGCCCGCTCTGCGGCCGGCTGTTGCGCAGCACCTGGGCCTGCAGCCGGCCGATTTTGAGTTCTATTTCTTTTATTTTTTCCACAGAAAAATCATTTTTGGATTTCAAAGCCAGCAACCCGTCGATTGAGCGGTGAAGCGCATAGCAGACCGGATAGCGTTTCACGTTCAAGCCGAGCTTGAGGATGTGCCACTCGCGCCCGGCCTTGATCTCGCCGTCGAGCCGCGCGTTGCCTTTCGGCGAATACGCCGCGAGCATGCCTCCGGATTTGTGCTCAAGCGCATCGGGCGAGGACGTCATGCCAGCCGCCGCAAGTCGCGCCGCCGTGATGCCGCTTTGCGCCGCCCGCCCCGCCTGGAAGGGCTTGGTCATCGAGCCGAAGTTGGCCCCGAGCCCCGCGGACATCGACGCCGCGATGCCGAGTGCATTCTGGGTGCGCTTCGCATCCAGCCGCGCAAGCCGCGCCGCCGCGGCAGCCGCACCGACCGCGCCGAACACCGCGGTCGGATGCCAGCCCTTGCCGTGGTGCGGGTCGGCGTCGCGCGAAGAGAGCTCGGCCCAGCACTCGTAGCCCGCGACATACGCGGTCGCGAGGTCTGCGCCCGTGACGCCGAGGCGCTCGCCTTCGGCGAGGATCGCCGGCACGAGCACCACGCTCGGGTGACCGTCGATACCGACGTCGTCGAAGTCGAGCGCGTGCGCCGCCGCGCCGTTGAGGAGCGCCGCATCGGTCGATGAGGTCATGCCGCGGTCGAAGTGGATACGCGCTTCCTTCTTCTCGCTGAAAAGACCCTCCTCGAAAAGGATCTGGGCGACGGGCTCATTGCGGCCGGCGAACATGACGCCGACGCAGTCGATAAAGCCCCTTTTGGCCGTTTCCACCGCTTCCTCTGGAACGGACTGGAGAGACGAAACAAATTCCGCCAGTTGCTGGGTGAGTCCGTTCATGTCAGTAGCTCCTTGGCATGCCGAGGACGTGCTCGCCGATATAGGCGAGGACGAGGTTGGTCGAAATGGGCGCGGTGCGATGGATGCGGGCCTCGCGCCAGCGCCGCTCCACATGGTACTCGCGCGCGAAGCCGAAGCCGCCGTAGGTTTGCATGCAGGCTTCCGCCGCTTCCCAGGCCGCTTCGGAGGCGAGCAGCTTCGCGACGTTCGCGTCCTCGCCGCAGGGCAGGCCCGCCTCGAAGAGCGCCGCCGCTTTCCTGAGCATCATGTCCGCCGCCTGCGCCTGCGCGTAGGCGCGCGCGATCGGGAACTGGATCGCCTGGTTCTGGCCGATCGGGCGGCCGAAGACCACGCGCTCGCTTGCGTAGCTGGACGCGGTTTTCACGAACCAGCGCGCGTCGCCGATCGCCTCGTGCGAGACGAGAATGCGCTCGGCGTTCATGCCGTCGAGGATGCAGCGAAAGCCCCTGCCTTCGCCGCCGATCAGGTTCGCGGCCGGCACTCTCATGCCGTCCATGAACACTTCGGTGGTGTTGTGATTGATCATCGCCGCGAGCGGCCGTATCTCGAGGCCTTTGCCGAGGCATTCGCGCAGGTCCACCAGGAACACCGAAAGGCCCTCGGTCTTCTTTTGCACCTGGTCGAGCGGCGTCGTGCGCGCGAGCAGCAGCATCAGGTCCGAGTGCAGCGCGCGCGAGGTCCATACCTTTTGCCCGCTGATCACGTAGTGATCGCCGTCGCGCACGGCTTTCGTCTTCAAGCTCGTCGTGTCGGTGCCCGAGGTCGGCTCGGTGACGCCGAACGCCTGCAGGCGCAGCTCGCCCGAGGCGACGCCGGGCAGGTATTTTCTTTTCTGCTCGGGACTGCCGTGGCGCAGCACCGAGCCCATGGTGTACATCTGCGCGTGGGCGGCAGCCGCGTAGCAGCCTGCGGCATGGCACTCCTCGAGCACGACGCCCGCCGCACGCAGCGGCAAACCGGCGCCGCCGTACTCCTCGGGGATGAGCGCGCCCAGGTAGCCGGCCTTGGTCAGCGCCTGCACGAACTCGGTCGGATAGGCGGACTGCTCGTCGAGCTTGCGCCAGTAGTCGCCCGGAAAATCGGCGCAGATGCGCTGGACGCTCGCCCGGATTTCGGGCCAGTCCTCTCCGAGCGCGACGCTGACGTCACTTGCCTTTGAAGTTGGGTTTTCTCTTTTCATTGAAGGCTTTCACGCCTTCCCGGCGGTCTTCCGTATCCACCAGCCGGTTATACGCCTCGATTTCGAACCTGTATCCGGTCAGCAGATCCATCTGCAGGCCGTAGTGGATCGATTTTTTCGCCTGCCGCACGGAAAGCGGCGCGTTGGCGGCGATCGCCTGGGCAGTCCCGAGCGCTTCATCTAGGAGCTTGCCGGGCTCGCAGACGCGGTTGAGCACGCCCCATTCGAGCGCCTCGGCGGCGCTGAAGGGCCGTGCGGTGAGAATGAGCTCCTTCGCGCGCCGCTCGCCCACCGCGCGCGGCAGATTCTGCGTGCCCATGCCGCCCGGCATGATGCCGAGGCTTACTTCGGAGAGCGCGAAGCGCGCGTTCGCCACGGCATAGGCGAAGTCGCAGCAGAGCGCCATCTCAAGACCGCCGCCGAACGCGTGCCCGCTCACCGCGGCGATCACCGGCACCGTGCACTCGACCAGCGCGACGAAGGCGCGCTCGAAGAGCTCGTGCTGCGCCTGCCAGGCGGCTTGCGTCATGCCATCGCGCTCCTTCAGGTCGCCGCCCGCGCAGAACGCGCGCTCGCCCGAGCCGGTCAGCACGATGGCGCGCACGTTGTCAGGCCCGGCGGTAATACGGGACCACAGGTCGAGCTGGTCGTGGCCCATCTGCGTGTTGATCGCGTTCAAAACTTCCGGGCGATTAAGCGTGACGAGAAGGACTTGCTCTCCTCGTTTTTCCACCTTCAAGGTTTTGTATTCGAAATTCACGAGCCCAGCACCGTTTTCGTATCCGCCCCGAGCGCCGGCGCGGCCGAGCGCGAAAGAGCCCTGTCCCCGTCGAAGCTGATCGGCAGGCCGATCATGGGAATGCTCGATCCGGGCACCGGCTGGAGCAGCCCGAGCGCCCTGGTCTGTTCGTGCGCGAGCATCTGCGCCACGTCCTGCACCGGCGCGCACGGCACCCCTGCAGCCTCGAGCACCTCGACCCAGTGCGCGTTGGCCTTCTTCGACATCTCGCCTTCGATCAGCGCGTAGAGCTTGTCGGCGTTCTTCACGCGCTCCGGGTTGGTCTTGAACTTGTCGCTTTCGGCCCATTCCGGATGCGAGAGCGCCCCGCAAAGCCTCTTGAAAAGATTGTCGTTCGCGCCGGAGACGACGACGTAGCCGTCGGCCGTCCGGATCGCTCGATACGGCGCGATTCCCACTTGGCCCGAGCCGTGCCGCTTCGGCAGATTGCCCGACGAGAGGTAGTGCGCCGAGAACATGTTCATCCAGCCCGCCGCCGTCTCGAAGAGAGACACGTCCACGAGCCCCCCCTTGCCCGTCTCGCGCCGGCGGTAGAGCGCGGAAACGATGCCGATCGCCGCCCACATCGCGGTGCCGACATCGATGATCGAGGGTCCGACACGCACCGGCGGCCGGCCTTCCTCGCCCACGACGCTCATCACGCCGCCGAAGGCCTGCATGAGCGCGTCGTAGCCGGGCCGCCCGGCGAGCGGGCCCTTCGCGCCGAACGCCCCCACGTTGCAATAAACGAGCCCCGGCTTTTTCCCGAGGAGCGCCTTGGCGCCGAGATCCAGCGCATCGGCCTGACCCGGGCGCAGGTTCTGCAGGACGACGTCGGCCTTGGCGACGATGAATTCGACCAGCTTCGCCTTCTGCTTCTCGTCCCGCAGCTCGCAGACGACCGAGCGCTTGTTGCGGTTGACCGAATTGAAGGTGGCCGACGACCCGTCGGCGAAGGGGGGCCCCCAGGTGCGCGCATCGTCGCCCTGCGGCTTTTCGATCTTCACCACGTCGGCGCCCAGGTCGCCGAGGATCTGCCCCGCCGCGGGCGCCGCGACACTGTGGCCGAGCTCGACCACGACGATGCCGGCGAGCGGAGCGCTTGCCTTGGTCATTTCATCAATCCGATTTCCCGAAGGTATTTCCTGACCCCGGGATGAATCAACTCGATTTTCGGCGCGGCGGCGACGGTGTTCGACGCGGTCGTCTCCCTTGCCTGCGCGAGGCGCGCGCCGAGCGCGCCCTCGGCGCGATGAATCGCTTGCGCAAGCACATATGCTTTTTCGTCCGCCAGCGCCTCGGAAGAAAGAACAAAGCTCCAGTGCCCGACGGTGTTGAGCGCCGCAGCCTGCCCCGGGTAGCTGCCCGCAGGCACCGTCATGGCTTTGAGCTGCGGCTCCTTCGCGAGGATCGTCTTGATCTCCTTCGCGTCGGGCACGATGAAGCGCCCGCCCTGCTTCGCCATCGTCTCGAACCCCGGCCAGCCAACCCCCGCGCCCCAGAGCGCAACCGCTTTGCCGTCGCGGATGAAGACTGGGCCGTCGGCTGCCTTTTCCAGGGTTATTTCCTGCACATCGACATTCAATGACTTCAAAACCATTCGGCCGAGGACGGTGAGCCCGGAACCCTGGGTCCCCAGCACGACCGGCTTTCCCTTCAGATCGGCGATCGACCGCACCGGGCTCTCGCCGCGCACGACGAACATTCCCGGCGAGCCGTACATCGCCGTGATGATGCGAAGTCGCGTGCCGGGCTTTGCCAGCGCCCCGCTCGCGTAGTCGCCCGCGACGAGAGCGATGTCGAGCTTCCCCTCTTCGAGAAGCGGCACGTTTTCCGAGCTGCCCTTGGTGTTGCGGGTCTCGACGCGAAGCTTCGGCTCCTGCGCATTCACCGTCTCGGCGAAGGCCGCGCCGTAAACAGGGAATCCGCCGCCCGGCGTCGCCGTTCCCAGCACCAGCACGAAGAGCGCCTCGGCCATCTACTGGACTCGCGCGGCCATCATCCAGCCCGAGCCCGAAAGCCGGAAGCCGTCCGCGCGGCCGCTGAAATAGCGCTCGTTCAACGCCGCCGCGCCGAGCGCGAGCGCCGAGCCGTAGCCTGCCGCGCGCAGGTCCGAGGCGAGCGTTTCGGGCTCGAAGTAGCTCACCCACGGCTCGCCCGAGCGCGCTACGAGCGCGGCGCGGCGCCAGTGCAGCCGCCGCTCGGCCGGGCCCATGGCCTCCGGCGGCGAGGAGAAGTCGAACACGATCTCGCTTCCGGGCGCGCCGCGCGCGACCGTAGCGAGCGTTTCGCGAATCGCTTTCTCGCTCAGGTAGATCGTCACGCCCAGCCAGGAAAAAAATGCAGGCCGGTCGGCGCGAAATCCGGCCGCTTTGAGTCCCTGCGCCAGTGTCTGGCGCTCGAAATCGACCGGCGCGAAGGTGAGCGTGCGCGGCACGGCGATGCCCTGGCGCGAGAGCATCTCGCGCTTCCAATTCTGCGTCGCCGCGAAGTCCACCTCGAAAACGCGCAGGTGCTTGTGCGGATTTCGGTAAGCAAAGGTGTCGAGCCCGGCACCGAGCACCACGTACTGGCGCGTTCCACGCGCGTGGGCCTCGGCGAGCTGGTCCTCGGCGTAGCGGCTGCGCATGACGAGGAAGGCGCGCATGCCGCGAGAAGCCGGGGTGCCGTAGCGCTCGAGGTTGAAGCCGAGCCGACGCACCCCCTCCGCGCCGAAGATGCGCAGGGCGAGGGGATCCTCGAACACGCGCGGCGACTCGAGCAATTGGTGCGCCGCCCGTTGGAGCGCGGCGCCGCGGGCCGTCCTGCTGGGCCGTCCTTCTTCGAGTGCTTTTGCCGTTCCGGGCAGGAACAACGCCGCCGAAGACCCTAAGAAACCCCTCCGGGTAAGCACGTCAGCCGAGCGTCGGCATGTTGAAGCCGGCGGCGGGCGTGTCCTGGTGCGGCCAGCGCGTGGTGATCGCTTTCGTCCGCGTGTAAAACTTGACGCCTTCCATCCCGTGCACGTGCAGGTCGCCGAAGAGCGAGCTCTTCCAGCCGCCGAACGAATAGAACGCGACCGGCACCGGGATCGGCACGTTCACGCCGACCATGCCGATCGAGACCTCGTTGGCGAAGCGCCGCGCCGCGCCACCCGACTCGGTGAAGATCGCCGCGCCGTTCGCGTAGGGGTTGGCATTGACGATCGCAATGGCTTCTTCCAGCGAGCTTGCGCGCAGAACCGAGAGCACGGGACCGAAAATCTCGTGCTTGTAGATCTCCATGCCGGGCTTCACCTGGTCGAAGAGCGTGGTGCCAAGGAAGAAACCCTCCTTGATGCCGTGATTGCGTCCGTCGACCACGAGCTTCGCGCCCTCGGCGACGCCCTTGTCGACGAAACCCTTGACCTTGTCGCGATGCTCGCCAGTGATGAGCGGGCCCATGTCCATGCCGTCCCTGTCGCCAGCCCCGACCTTGATCTTTTTGGCCTTTTCTTCGAGCAGTTTCACGATCCGGTCGCCGGCGGACCCCACTGCCACCACCGCGGAAACGGCCATGCAGCGCTCGCCCGCCGAGCCGTAACCGGCGCCGATCAATGCGTCCGCGGCGAACTCCATGTCCGCATCGGGGAGCACGACGGCATGGTTTTTCGCGCCGCCGAGCGCCTGCACGCGCTTGCCATTTCTTGCCGCGGTTTCGTAGATGTATTTGGCAATGGGAGTGGAGCCCACAAACGAGATGGCAGAAACTTTTTCGTGAGAAAGCAAGGCATCCACGGCAGCCTTGTCGCCGTGCACGACGTTAAAGACGCCGTCGGGCAGCCCCGCCTGCTTGAGCAGCTCGGCCATGAAAATGGAAGCCGACGGGTCCTTCTCCGAGGGCTTGAGCACGAAGGTGTTGCCGCACGCCAGGGCGACCGGAAACATCCAGAGCGGCACCATGACCGGAAAATTGAACGGCGTGATGCCGGCGCACACGCCGACCGGCTGGCGCACGGTGTGGCAATCGACGCCGGTGCCGACGTTCTCCGAGTGCTCGCCCTTGAGCAGATGCGGAATGCCGCAGGCGAATTCGACGACCTCCATGCCGCGCTGGACTGAGCCCATCGCGTCGGGCAGCGTCTTGCCGTGCTCGGCCGTGACGATGGACGCCAACTGCTTTTGGTTCTCCTGCAATAGAGCCAGGAACTTCTGCAGAACGCGCGCCCGCCTCACGGGCGGCCAGTCGCGCCATTCGGGAAGCGCCGCCGCGGCGGCCTTGACGGCTTTATCGATTGTGTCCTCGTTGCAAAGAGGCACTCGCCTGACGACCTGGCCGGTCGCAGGGTTGAAGACGTCTCCCATCCGTCCGGCGAGCGCGAGCGGCTTGCCGTTGATCCAGACGGGAACGGTGTCGAGCTTCAATTCAGCGGGCTTGTTCATGAGCGGGTCCGGCGCGAGAGAGCGGAAATTCTACGCCGATATACTGGCCGGATGAGCGCTCCGCTCGTTCCCGCACGGCTCGAATTCGCAGCGGACGGAACCCCGTATTCGGCCGCGTTCGGCGACGTCTATCACAGCGCGGCAGGTGGCGTCGCCCAGGCGCGCCACGTATTCCTCGGCGGCAACGCCCTGCCCGGACGCTGGCGCGGCAGGCGCACATTCACGATCCTCGAGACCGGATTCGGCCTCGGCCTCAACTTCCTCACGACCTTGCAGGCCTGGCGCGAGGACACCGCGCGCTGCGACCGGTTGCATTTCGTTTCCGTCGAAAAGCATCCCTTTTCCGTTGCCGATCTTTCCTCCGTTCTGGCAAAACATCCTGAACTAGAACCCCAGCCACTTCTCGACGCATGGCCGATGCTCACGCCGGGAATGCATCGCCTGGAACTTGAACAAGGCCGTGTCGTGCTCACGCTCCTCTTCGAGGACATCACGGCGATTCGCGAGCTCGGGCTTTCGGTTGACGCGTTCTACCTCGACGGCTTCGCGCCCGACCGCAATCCGGACATGTGGTCGCCCGCGCTCATGCGCGCGCTTTCGCGCCTCGCCACGCCCGGTGCGACCGCGGCCACCTGGAGCGTGGCGGCCAGCGTGCGCGCCGCGCTGGAGCGAACCGGGTTCGTCGTGGAGAAGAGAAAGGGTTTCGGCAACAAGAAGGAGATGCTCCTTGCGACGCAGGGCGGAAAAGAAAGCCCCTCAACGAAAGGACCCGAAGAAAAGTCCGCCATCGTCGTAGGCGCCGGCATTGCCGGCGCCGCGGCGAGCGAGCGGCTGACCTCGCGCGGCTGGCGCGTGACCGTGATCGAGCGCCACCCGAAGCCCGCCATGGAGGCTTCGGGCAATCCAGTGGGCATATTTCATCCGGTCGTCTCGCCAGACGACAGCGTTTTTGCCCGGATTACCCGCGCCTCATTTCTTTATCTCCTTCAAAGAGCGACAAAGCTGAGCTCGCTGCGCTGGTCCCAATGCGGTGTCGTGCAACTGCCGCGCGATGAGGACGAGCGCCGCTCGCAGTGGAAGGCGATCGACGTGCTCGCCTTTCCTCAGGATTACGTTTCCTACGACCAGGGGCTGCTGTTTCCCAAGGCAGGATGGGTATCGCCAACGAGCCTGGTGGATTGCCTCTTGAAGGGCGCAGACCTTGTTTTAGGCCGCGAAGTCGTTTCGATCGAACAAACCGAGGGAAACTGGACCGCAAAAGACGGTGACGGAAAAGCCATCGCCTCCGCGCCGGTCATGATCCTCGCCAATTCATCCGAGGCCGCGCGCCTTGCGCCGCAGAAGGCGATTCGGCTGCGCCGGGTACGCGGGCAGATCAGCCTCATTCCGGCGATTCCAGGACTGGACAAGGTGCTCATCCGGGGCGGCTTCGCGATCCCGGGCGTGGACGGCGTCTCCGCGATCGGCGCGAGCTTCGACATCGACGACGAGGATCCCGAGGTGCGAGCCGACAGCCATGCCGGCAACCTCGAGCGGCTCGAGCAGCTGTTGCCCGGGACTTCGAAAGGTCTTGATTGCACAGCAATGCAAGGGCGCGTCGCCTTCCGCTCCGTCGTCCCCGACCGCTTGCCGGTGATCGGACCGCTCGGCCCGGACCTGTACGGCGCCTATGCCTACGGCTCGCGCGGGCTCATCTGGGCGGGCCTGGGCGGGGAATTGCTCGCGAGCCTCATTTGCGGCGAGCCCTTGCCGCTTGAAAAAAAGCTCGTCGCCGCGCTCGCTCCCGGACGCTTCGCCGCGAGGGCGGCGAGAAAAGCTACGGCCGCTCGAGCTTGATGTCGTCGTAGGAGGCGCGCTGGCCGATCGGCTCGATGTGCACGAGCAGGATTGCGTTCGGCACGAGCGAGCGCACGCGCGCCTCGATCTCCTCCGAGAGCGCATGCGCGCGCTCGACCGTCCAGTCGTCGGGCACGAGCAGGTGAAAGCTGACGAAGCGCCGGCTGCCCGACTGCCGGGTGCGCAGCGCATGGAAGTCCACCGCGTAGCGCGGCCGGTACTCGGCGAAGATCTTTTCGATCTCCTCGCGCTCGGCTTCGGGGATCGCGGCGTCCATGAGCCCGGCGAACGAGCGGCGCACCAGCATGAAGCCCGTCCACACGATGTGCGCGGCCACCGCCAGCGCGACGAGCGGGTCGAGCAGGTTCCAGCCGGTGGCCGCCGCGAGCGCGACGCCGACGATCACGCCGGCCGAAGTCCAGACATCGGCGAGAAGGTGGTGGCCGTCGGCTTCGAGCGCGATGCTCTCCTCGCGGCGCCCGACGCGAATGAGATGCCAGCCCGCGGCCAGGTTGAACGCAGAGGCGATCGCCGAGAGCGCGAGCCCGAGGAGCGGCGCCTCGATCGGCTGCGGCGCGGCGAGGCGCGGCAAGGCCGTCCACACGATGCCCGCCGCGGCAAGGACGATCAGCGCGCCCTCGATGCCGCTCGAGAAATACTCGGCCTTGAAATGCCCGTGCGGATGCTCGTCGTCCGGCGGCGCGGCGGCGACGCGCAGCATCGAAACCGCGAGGAGCGCCGCGGCGAGGTTGATAAGCGACTCGAGCGCATCCGACAAAAGTCCGACCGAGCCGGTGTAATACCAGGCGAGCGTCTTCAGCGAGATGGTGACGAGCGCCACCGCGACCGACAGCCAGGCGTAGCGCTCTAGCCCGCCCTTTGCCATGGCTAGCCGGAGCGGAGAATTTCCAGGTTGGCCTGGCGCACGTCCTTCACGCCGCAGAGCGCCATCGAGACGTCGAGCTCCTTGCGGAGGATCTCGAGGGCGAGAGAGACGCCCTCCTCGCCCAGCGCGCCGAGCGCCCAGGCGAACGCCCGCCCGATCAGGGTGCCGCGCGCGCCGAACGCCAGCGCGCGCAGCACGTCCTGCCCCGAGCGCACGCCGCCATCGAAGAGCACCTCGCAGCGGCCGGCCACCGCGTCGACCACCTCGGGCAGGGCGCGGATGGAGGACACCGTGCCGTCGAGCTGGCGCCCGCCATGGTTGGAGACGACGACCGCGTCGGCGCCGGTCGAGACGGCGATCCTCGCGTCCTCGGCGTCGAGGATGCCTTTCAGGATGAGCTTGCCGCCCCAGAGCTTCTTGACCCACTCGACGTCGCGCCAGGAGAGCGTCGGATCGAACTGTCCCGCGATCCATTGCGAGAGCGTGAGCAGGTTGTCGGCGCCCTTGATCTGTCCTTCGAGGTTTCCAAACGAGCGGCGACGGCTCGTCATCACGTTCAACGCCCAGCCCGGCTTCCTCAGGATATCCAGAAAAGTGGCCGGCGTAAGCCGTGGCGGCACGGTCAGGCCGTTCTTCAAGTCCATGTGCCGCTGGCCCTGGATCTGCAAGTCGAGCGTCAGCACGAGCGCGGAGCATTTCGCCGCCTTGGCGCGCTCGATCAACGAGGCCGCGAAGCCGCGGTCGCGGAACACGTAGAGCTGGAACCAGAAAGGCTTCTGCACTTCGGCGGCGACGTCCTCGATCGAGCAGATCGACATGGTCGAGAGCGTGAAGGGCACGCCGAACTTCGCGGCCGCGCGCGCGCCGAGGATCTCGCCGTCGGCCCAGTTGAGGCCCGTCAGCCCGACGGGCGCGATCGCGACCGGCATGGCGACTTCCTGGCCGACGAGCGTCGTCCTGGTCGAGCGCTTGTCCACGTTGATCGCAACGCGCTGGCGCAGGTGCACGCCTTCCAGGTCCGCGCGGTTCGCTCGCAGCGTCTCCTCGCTGTAGGAGCCGCGCGACACGTAATCGAAGATGGCCTTGGCGACCCGCCGCTCGGCGATCCGGCGCAGGTCTTCAATGCAGGTGATGACGGGCATGGCGGGCCCGAGTGTTTCACATCGTGAGATACAATGCCACTCCCCCATGGCGGCGCGCAGCGATCAGAAGAACGAGCGCAAGAATCCCATCCAGGTCATTGCCCGGATGATGAAGCTGCTCGACGTCCTCGCGGAGCATCCCGAGCCGCTGGGACTCAAGCAGGTTGCCCAGTACACGGGGCTGCATCCCTCCACCGCGCACCGGATTCTCTCGGCGATGGCGGGCGATCGCCTCGTCGATCGCATCGAACCGGGCAGCTACCGGCTGGGCATGCGGCTCCTCGAGCTCGGCAACCTCGTCAAGTCGCGCATCAACGTGCGCGAGATGGCGCTGCCGGTGATGCGCGAGCTGCATGCGCAGATCGGCGAGACGGTCAACCTCTCGGTGCGCCACGACGACGAGATCGTCTACGTGGAGCGCACCTCCTCGGGTCGCTCGGCGATGCGCGTGGTGCACGTGATCGGCACGCGCGCGGCGCTTCACATCACCGCGGCGGGCAAGCTTTTCCTGCTCGAGGAAGGCTTCCCGCGCCTGCGCGAGTACGCCAAGCGCACCGGCCTCACCGGGCACACCAAGAACACGCTCACGAGCCTGCCGCTCCTTGAGCGCGAGCTTGGCCGCATCCAGACCCAAGGCTTCGCGACCGACGCCGAGGAAGCGGAGCTCGGCGTGCGCTGCGTCGCCGCCCCGGTAAGGGATGACGCAGGCCACCTCGTCGCCGCGCTCTCGATCTCCTCGCCCGCCGACCGCATGAAGGCGACCTGGGGACCGCTCGTCAAGGAATCGGCCGAGCGAATCTCGCACGCCATCGGCTATCGCAAGGAAGGCGTCCGGCTCGGGGCTTAGCAAATCCCTAGGCGGCGAGGAGCCCGTGCAGCGAAAACAGCCCGCGGCGGTCGAGCCACACCTTCGCGCCTCGAAATCCGGCGCGCCCGGCAAGCGCCTGAAACTCCGGCGCCGAATACTTGCAGGAATTCTCGCTGTGAATGGATTCGCCCGCGTCGAACGCGAATCGGTGGCGGCCAAGCTTGACGCGCTGGGCTTTCAGCGACACGAGGTGCATCTCGATGCGGCCGAGCGGCGCGTTGTAGAACGCGTAGTGCCGAAAGGCGCGCAGGTCGAAGTCAGCGCCGAGCTCGCGGTTGATTCGCGCGAGCAAGTTCAGGTTGAACTGGGCGGTCACGCCGCGCGCGTCGTTGTAGGCGGCGTGGAGCACGTTGGCGTCCTTCTTCAGGTCGACGCCGACGAGCATGGCGCCGCCCGCGCCGACCTGCGCGCGCGTCATGCGCAAAAACGCGTGCGCCTCGCCCGGCGTGAGGTTGCCGATCGTCGAGCCGGGAAAGTAGACCACGCGCCGGCCGGCGCGCCCCGGCACCGGAATCTTGAGCGGCTGCGAGAAGTCGCCATGCACCGCGCGAATGTCGAGCCAGGGGAACTCGCGCTCCAGGCGCGCGGCCGCGCCGCGCAGCGCATCCTGGGAAATGTCGACCGGAACGTACACCGCCGGCCGCACCGCGCGGATGAGGAGCCGCGACTTCAGGCTCTCGCCGCTGCCATACTCGATCAGGATGCTGCCGCGCCCCGCGAAGCGGCCGATGGCGGCGATGTGCGCGCGCGTGAGCGCAAGCTCGCTCCGCGTCGGGTAATACTCCGGCAGGCGGCAGATCGCCTCGAAGAGGCGGCTGCCTTTTGCGTCGTAGAAGTATTTCGGCGGCAGCGCCTTCTGGCGCTGCGAGAGGCCGGCGATGACGTCCTCGCGAAAGCTGTCCGCGGGAACGACCGACTGAAGGATCTTCCTTAGAGGTGCTTGCTGCCGATGGCGGTCGTTTCGAGCCACTTGCGGATGCGGTTGGCGTCTCCGATCCGCGATAGCCTACCCCAGGAGTCGAGCAGGATGACGTTCAGCTCGCGCGAGGCCATGCGCACCCGCATGACCAGGCACCTTCCCGCCTCCGAGATATAGCCGGTTTTCGACAGGCCGATGTCCCATTGTCCGGCGCGCACCAGGCCATTGGTGTTGTGAAAGCCGATCGCGCGGCCGCCAAACGAGTGCACCGTCGCGCTCGAGGTGGTCGAGTATTCGCGGATGAGCGGATACTCGTGCGCCTTCTCGACCAGCCGCGCCAGGTCGCGCGCGCTCGAGACGTTGGCCGCATCGAGCCCGGTCGGATCGACGAAGCGCGTGTCCTGCATGCCGAGCTCGCGCGCTTTGGCGTTCATCGCCTGCACGAACACCTCGGTGCCGCCCGGATAAGTGCGCGCGAGCGCCGCCGCGGCGCGATTTTCCGATGACATGAGCGCGAGCAGCATCATTTCGTTTCTGGTCAGCGCGGTGCCCGCGCGCAGGCGCGAGCGCGTGCCCTTCAGCTGGTCGTAGTCGTCGCCGCTGACGACGACGCGCTGTTGCATATCGAGTTTCGCGTCGAGCACCACGATCGCGGTCATCAGCTTCGTGATCGAAGCGATCGGCACGACCGCGCTCGGATTCTTCGCGTAGAGCGTCTCGCCGCTCGCGGCGTCCTGCACCAGCACGCTCGCCGAGCGCAGATGCGGATCGGCCGCGCGCGCGAAGCCGATCGAGAGCCCGAGAACCGCGGCGAGCGCGAGGCCCGCGACGATCTTCTCAAGGCTATGCAGACTGCGTTCTTCCCTCTCCTTCATGTCACCGTTTCCGCGACAACAAGAGTGCGCGAGTGTAGCCCAGTCAATTTCCAAAAATCAAGCAAAATTAGGGGCCTAGTGGTATTACTTCACGTCCATTCAAGCCGCCTTGACCTGCTCCAGGACCGCTTCGGCCTGGGCTTCCTGCTTCTGTAGTGCCCACATCCGGGCGTATTCCCCCCCCGCCGCCAGCAGCTCCTGGTGGGTGCCGCGCTCGACGATCCGGCCCTGGTTCATGACGAGAATCTGATCGGCATCCATGACCGTGGAGAGCCGGTGCGCAATGACGAGCGTGGTGCGGCCCACGGAGATGCGCTCGAGCTCGGTCTGGATGGCTTTTTCCGATTTGGAATCAAGGGCCGACGTCGCCTCGTCGAAGATGAGAATGCGAGGGTTCTTGAGCACGGCGCGGGCGATCGCCACGCGCTGCTTCTCGCCACCGGAAAGCTTGAGTCCTCGCTCGCCCACCATGGAATCGTATCGAGCAGGCAGCGACACGATGAAGTCGTGAATATGAGCCGCCCGGGCTGCTTCCTCTACATCGGCGACTGTCGCCTGCGGGCGACCGTACTGGATGTTGTAGAGGATGGTGTCGTTGAAGAGGACGGTGTCCTGCGGAACGATGCCGATGGCGCCGCGGAGACTCGTTTGCTTCAGCCCTTTGATGTCTTTTCCGTTGATGCAGATGCTCCCGGAAGAAACGTCATAGAAGCGGTAAAGGAGCCGCGCCAGCGTGGATTTTCCGGAGCCCGAGTGGCCGACGACGGCGACGCGCTTGCCGGCCGGAATCGCGAAGCTGACGTCGGAAAGGATTTTTCTTTCCTTCTCGTAGGAGAAGTCGACGTGCGCGAACTCGACCTCCGCCGGCCCCTCGGGCAGCTCGGTTGCGCCCGGCGAGTCCTGGATCTCGCGGTGCTCGGTGAGCAGGCGAAACATCCGGTCCATGTCGAGGAGCGACTGCTTGATCTCGCGGTAGACCATGCCCAGGAAATTGAGCGGGATGTAGAGCTGGATGAGGAGCGAGTTGACGAGGACCAGGTCGCCGAGCGTGAACCTGCCCGCGGCCACCCCCTCCGCGGCGAGATACATGAGGCCGGTCACCGCGGCCGCGATGATGAGGCTCTGTCCGATGTTGAGCAGCCCGAGCGAGGCTTCCTGCTGCACGGCGGCCGACTCGTACTTCTGCAGGTTCTCGTCGTAGCGGCGCGCCTCGAACTCCTCATTGCCGAAATACTTCACCGTCTCGTAGTTGAGCAGGCTGTCGATCGCGCGCGTGTTCGCTTTCGAATCGAGCTCGTTCGCGCGCCGGCGGATCTCCATGCGCCATTCGGTGACCGCGACGGTGAAGCCGATGTAGACGACGACCGCGCCGAAGGTGGTCGCGGCGAAGCGCCAGTCGAATTTGGCGAGAAGGACGGCGGCGACCAGCCCGAATTCGAGGATGACCGGAATGATCGAGAAAAGAAGGTAGGAAAGGAGCGTCGAGATGCCGCGCGTGCCCCGCTCGATGTCGCGCGTCACCCCGCCCGTCTGGCGCTCGAGGTGAAAGCGCATCGACAGGCCGTGCAGGTGGCGGAACACGCCGAGCGCGACGCGCCGGATCGCGCGCTGCGTGACGCGCACGAAGACGACGTCGCGCAGCTCGGCGAAGAACGTGGTCGAGAAACGCAGGAACCCGTAGGCGACCAGCAGCGCCACGGGCACCGCGACGATCTGCAGCTTGGGATCCAGGTCGTCGACGATGTGCTTGAGCACGAGCGGCACGAGCACGTTCGCCACCTTGGCCGCGGTAAGCAGCACGAGTGCGATCACGACCCGCCCGCGGTATTCCCAAAGGTAAGGCAGCAGCACGCCGACGGCGCGCCACTCGTTGCCCCGCAGCTTCTGGGTGGGTGCCGAGCTGTGATGTCCGTGCGCGGCCATGGGAGGGACGGATTCTAACCGTCGCTCGCCGCCGCAAGCCGCGCGCTCCGAGGGGTTTTCGGGCGTTCAGCCAGCCGCGGCGGGCGCAGCGCGCAGCGTCAAGCGCGAGCGCAGGTACTTCATGACGGGACGCTCGAACAGCCGGTAGGAGACCAAAGCCATGGCCATCGATCCAACCAGGCAAGCGGTCGCAGCGAGCGACGATTCCACCGTCAGCACATCGAAGGGACCCGTCAGCTTTTCGATCGCCTTAAGAAGATAGGGATGCAAGAGATAAAGCGAATAGCTCGCATCACCGAGCGCGATGACGAAGACCGGGAACGCGACTCTCGTCTCAAGGCAGAGAATCGCGCCGAGCATCAGCCCGGCCGGCGCGCCCCACAGCAAAAAGCGGTTCGGCGAGCCATCCACGGAAAATCCGACGAGAGCGCTGGCGGCGCCGAGCGCCGCGGCGAGCGGGACGATCAGCGGGCCGCGGGTCCACGCCCGCCGCCATTTGCGCCATGCCGAGTAAAGGAGGATCCCCAGCACGAACTCGAGCAGCATCGGATCGGTGTAGAACCGCCACGCGACGGAATCGATGTCGGCCGCCTTGCCGGCGACGACGGCCACGCACAGCAATCCGGCGCACACGACGGGAGCGGGCGCCGCACGGACCGCCAGCGCGATGGAGAAGACGACGTAAAAGAACATTTCATAGTTCAGCGTCCAGCCCAGGAAAAGCACGGGATACACCCGGCCACTTTCCTTCTCGTAGGGAATGAAGAAGAGCGACTTGAGAAGTCCCGTCAGCGAGTCGGAGGTGGTGTGCAAGAGGCTCGGTGCCGCAAGCGCCAGCAGGAAGACGAAAATCGTGCCCAGCCAGTAGAGCGGCACGATGCGGATCAGCCGCTTGCGGAAGAACTGCCGCCTATCGGCAGCGGTGACGTGACAGATGATGAAACCGCTCAGCACGAAAAACAGGTCGACCCCGAACGCACCGCGCCCAATGAAATCGATGTGATAGAGGACCACGGACAGCGCGGCAAGCGCGCGCAGCGCTTGCAGCGACTCCAACGTCGCAGGCGCGGCCGCTTCAACCGGGGCGGTCGAATTCATCTCGTCCTGGGCCGGGGAGCGCAAGTTTGGCGTAGCGTCCTGTCGCCGTAGAGGTGCCGGATGGCGCGGGTGCAAAAAGCGACAGGCTGGAAATCGCTCGCGCCCGTCCGCTTGACTCGTAGCGTCTCGACGTTTAACATTCAAACGTTCGTTTGAATCCTTACGTTCGTTTGAATCCTTGGATCCCCGCCATGACCCTGCGCGCGCTCAAGCCACCGCACGAAACCCGTACCCGCATCCTCGATGCCGCCGAGGAGCTTTTCATGCAGCACGGCTTTGAAGGCACCTCCATGCGGCTGCTCACGGCCAAGGCGGGCGCGAACCTCGCCGCGGTCAACTACCACTTCGGCTCGAAGAACGCGCTCATCGAGGCGGTCTTCCGCCGGCGGCTCGATCCGATGAATGCAGCGCGCATCGCCGAGCTCGAGCGCCTGGAGAAAGACGCCGGCGGGCGGCCGCTCACGGCCGAGGCCATCATCCGCGCCTTCATCGGCGCGAGCCTGCGCATGATCGAGGACACGAAGAGCGGAGGGCGCAACTTCATTCGCCTGCTCGGCCGCACGTACACCGACCCGCAAAAGCCGATCCGCGCGCTGATCGGGCAGCTCTACGCGCCGGCGATGGAGCGCTTCAAGGCCGCTTTCGTGCGCGCCCTGCCGCAGATGCCCGCGGAAGAACTGGTCTGGCGCATGCACTTCATGTTCGGCACGCTCGCCTACACGCTCGCCGCGACCGACACCGTGCAGTTGATCGCCGGCTGCAAGCCGGAGGACCGCTACGACGCTCGTTTGCTGGAATCGCGCCTCGCCGCGTTCCTGCTCGCAGGTCTGAGGGCGCCGCTCCACAACATCGACGTCAAGAAAGCCGCCTAGGCAAAGTTCGGCCAACCCGGGGGAGAAGTCATGCTTGCCATTGCTTCGTTCATCGTCGCCGCGATCGCGATCTTCCTGCTGCTCGCGTTCTTCCAGTCGCCGCTCCAGCTCTGGTCGGTCGGCGCGGGCGCGTACCTCGTCACGCTCTCGATCGCCTATCAGTGGTCGGCGACGACGAACGCGGTCGTGTTCGGCATCTTCGCCGTTCTCGCCGCGATCCTGAATGTCGGCGTGCTGAGGAGAGCGGTGATCTCGAACCGCGTGCTCGCCATCTTCCGGCGGATCCTCCCCGACATGACGCAGACCGAGAAGGACGCGATCGACGCCGGCACCGTTTGGTGGGACGCGGACCTCTTCTCCGGCAAGCCCGACTGGACCAAGCTGCTCGCCATTCCGGCGCCCAGGCTCAGCGCCGAGGAGCAGGCGTTCCTCGACGGCCCCTGCGAGGAGGTCTGCGCGATGGCGAACGACTGGGAGATCACCCACGAGCGCTACGACCTGCCGCCGAAGCTCTGGCAATACGTCAAGGACAAGGGCTTCCTCGGCATGATCATCCCGAAGAAGTACGGCGGGCTCGGCTTCTCGGCGCTCGCGCATTCCGCCGTGGTGATGAAGCTCTCGACGCGGTCGAATGCGCTTGCCGTGACCGTGATGGTGCCCAATTCGCTCGGGCCGGGCGAGCTGCTGCTTCACTACGGAACGGAGGAGCAGAAAAACCACTACCTGCCCCGTCTCGCCAAGGGCCAGGAAGTGCCCTGCTTTGCGCTGACGAGCCCCGAGGCGGGCTCGGACGCGGCCTCCATCCCGGACTTCGGCGTCGTCTGCAAGGGCACCTTCCAGGGCAAGGAAGTGCTCGGCATGCGCGTCACCTGGGACAAGCGCTACATCACGCTCGGGCCGGTCGCGACGCTGCTCGGCCTCGCCTTCCGGCTCTACGACCCCGAGCACCTGCTCGGCGACAAGGAAGACCTCGGCATCACCTGCGCCCTCGTCCCCACGAACCATCCGGGCGTGAACATCGGCCGCCGGCACCTGCCGCTCAACGCCGTGTTCCAGAACGGGCCGAACTCGGGCAAGGAGGTCTTCATGCCGCTCGACTGGATCATCGGCGGCAGGGAGTACGCGGGCAAGGGCTGGATGATGCTGATGGGCTGCCTCGCCGCGGGCCGCTCGATCTCGCTGCCGACCTCGTCAGTCGGCGGCGCCAAGGCGCTCGCGCGCCTCACCGGGGCCTACTCGCGCGTGCGCGTTCAGTTCAAGACGCCGATCGGCAAGCTGGAGGGCGTCGAAGAAGCGCTCGGCCGCATCGCCGCCAACACCTACATGATGGACGCCTGCCGCATCATGACCGCGGGCGCGGTGGACCTGGGCGAAAAGCCGGCGGTGATCTCGGCGATCGCCAAGTACCACATGACCGAAAGAGCGCGGCACATCGTCAACGACGCGATGGATATCCACGGCGGCAAGGGCATCTGCCTCGGCCCCAACAACTGGGTTGGCCGCGGCTATCAGGTGCTCCCGGTCGGGATCACCGTGGAGGGCGCGAACATCCTCACGCGGACCCTCATCATCTTCGGCCAGGGCGCGATCCGCTGTCATCCGTACGTGCTGCGCGAGATGCGCGCGGCGAAGGAGATGCAGGGCGCGGCCGCCGAGATCGAGTTCGACGACGCGTTCACCTCGCACATCGGCCATACGCTTTCGAACGGCGTGCGCGCCTTCATCCACGGCATCACGAGCTCGCGCTTGGGACAGACGCCCCGGAACGGGGCGCCCGAGACGCGGCACTACTATCGCTTCACCTCGCGCCTCGCGGCCGCCTTCGCGTTCCTCGCGGATGTGTCGATGCTGGCGATGGGCGGGGCGCTGAAGAGGAAGGAAAAGATCTCGGGGCGCCTGGGCGACGTGCTCTCGATGCTCTATCTCGTCTCGGCGACGCTCAAGCACTACGAGGACCAGGGCCGGCAAAAGGAGGACCTGCCGATGATCCGCTGGGTCGTGCGCGACCTGCTCTATCACGCGCAGGAGGCGATCGACGGCATCCTTTCCAACTTCCCGGTGAAGAGCGTGGCGACGCTTCTGCGCTGGACGATCTTCCCGCTCGGCATGTCGTTCCGGCCGCCGCTCGATGCGCGCAACCGCGAGAGCGCGAAGGTCCTGCTCGAGCCCGGCGCAACGCGCGACCGGCTCACCGCCGGCATGTACCTTCCGAAGGGCGAGACCGATCCGACGGCGGCGGTCGAGGCCGCCTTTGTCGCCACGATCGCGTGCGAGCCGATCGACGAGAAGCTGCGCAAGGCCGTGAAGAAAGGAAAAATGGTCCCGCAGCCCGGCGTCGATCTGGGCTCGCTGGGCTTGAAGCACCAGATCATTTCCGCCGACGAGCTCGCGCAGTGGCAGAAGAAGGAAGCGCTGCGCAAGAGCGTCATCAAGGTCGACGACTTCCCGCAGGATTTCGGCCGCGCCGAGATCCTGCAGAAGCTCGGCGACGAGAAGCTCCCTCACGCGGTCAAGGTGGCCTGACATGAGCGCGAAGCCCCTCAGTGCTCCCGTCTACGTGATCGACGGGGCGCGCTCGCCCTTTCTCAAATCGAAGAACCGTCCCGGGCCGTTTTCCGCCGGCGACCTCGCGACGCAGGCGGGAAAGACGCTGCTCGCGCGCCAGAAGTTCGCGCCGACCGACCTCGACGAAGTGATTCTCGGCTGCGCAGCGCCCTCGGTCGACGAAGTGAACATCGGCAGAGTCGCGGCGCTGCGCATGGGCTGTGGCGAGAAGGTCCCGGGCTGGACCGTGATGCGCAACTGCGCCTCGGGCATGCAGGCGCTCGATTCGGGCGTCAACAACATCCTCGCCGGGCGCTCGAATCTCGTGCTCGCGGGCGGCGTGGATGCGCTTTCGCGCGCGCCGCTCCTTTATAACGACAGGATGGTGAACTGGTTTTCGGATTTCGCTACAAAAAGAAGTACGGGAGAAAAAGCAAATCAATTCCTCAAACTTCCCTTTGGCGCCCTGCTCAATCCCGTCATCGGCATCATGAAGGGCCTCACCGACCCGATGGTCGGCCTCCTCATGGGACAGACCGCGGAGAATCTCGCGCATCGGTTCGGCATCTCGCGCCGGCAGATGGACGAGTACTCCGTTCGCTCGCACCAGCGCGTCGTGCGCGCACAGGAAGACGGCACGCTCGCCCCCGGCGGGGGCGAAGTCGAGGCGCTCTACGACGCGAAGGGCAACACCTACGGACTAGACGACGGCGTGCGCAAGGACGCCTCCCTGCCCAACCTCGCCAAGCTGAAGCCGTTTTTCGACCGGAAGTACGGGAACGTCACGCCAGGCAACAGCTCCCAGATCACCGACGGCGCGGCCTGGTTGATTCTCGCCTCCGAAGAGGCCGTGAAGAAACACAACCTCAACCCGATGGGCATGATCCTCGATTCGCAATGGGCGGGTCTCGACCCGGCGCAGATGGGGCTCGGGCCGGTGCACGCCGCAACGCCGATCCTGAAGCGAAACGGCCTCAAGCTCGACAGCCTCGATTACTGGGAGATCAACGAGGCCTTCGCCGCGCAGGTGCTGGGCTGCCTCGCCGCATGGAAGGACGACAGGTACTGCAAAGAGCAACTGGATCTGCCGTCCGCCCTCGGAGAACTGGATCAGGACAAATTGAACGTCGACGGCGGCGCCGTCGCGCTTGGCCATCCCGTGGGCGCCTCGGGCGCACGCATCGTGCTGCACATGCTGAAGCTGCTGAAAAAAAAGAACGCGAAAAAGGGCATGGCGTCGATCTGCATCGGCGGCGGCCTCGGCGGCGCGATGCTTCTCGAGGCGGCGTGACATGGACCGGGCAAAAGCCATCCTCAAGCACTGGCGCCCCGAAAGAGACGCCGACGGTCTCGTCTGGCTGACCTTCGACAAACAGGGCGAATCGGCCAACACGTTCTCCAAGGACGCGCTGCACGAGCTTTCCCTCGCGCTCGACGAGATCGCCGGCGCGAAGCCCCGGGGTCTCGTCATCCGCTCGGCGAAGGACAGCTTCATCGCCGGCGCGGACGTCGAGGAGTTCACGCGCTTCCAATCGCCCGAGGAGGCGCTCGCCTTCGTGCGCCTGGGCTGGGACGTGTTCCAGAAACTGCACGACCTGCCCTTCCCCACCACGGCGATGGTGAACGGCTACTGCATGGGCGGCGGCTTCGAGCTCTCGCTCGCCTGCAAGTACCGCGTCGCGCTCGACGATCCCAAAACGCGCTTTGCTTTCCCCGAAGTCATGCTCGGCATCCTGCCTGCCTGGCACGGCGTGCAATGGCTGCCCAAGGTAGTGGGACCCGTTGCGGCGATGGACCTGCTGCTGACCGGAAAGGCCGTGGATGCCAAGCGCGCTAAGCGCATGGGCCTGGTCGACCAGGCAGTGCCGCTCCGGATCCTCGAGAACACCGCTCGCATGGTGACGCTCGAGGCGCCGGCGAAGCGTGAGCTGCCGCTCCTGCAGAAGCTCCTGCTTTCCTTCAAGGGCATTGTCGTTTCCCAGGCCCGCAAGCAGGTGGCGAAAAAGGCGCGCCGAGAGCACTACCCGGCGCCCTACGCGATCCTGGATCTTTGGCAGAAGTACGACGGCGACCCCTTCGTCAACCCCGAGGATCCGTCCTGCTCGATCAAGGCGCTCTTCGCGCATCCGACGACCCGCAACCTGATCCGGATCTTCTTCCTGCAGGAGAAGATGAAGGGCCTGGCGAAGGGCGTCGACTTCAAGGCCGAGCACGTGCACGTGGTCGGCGCCGGGGTGATGGGCGGCGACATCGCCGCGATCTGCGCGATGCGCGGGATCACCGTGACGTTGCAGGACACCTCGCCCGAGCGCATCGCGCCCGCGGTGAAGCGCGCGGCGAAGCTCTTCTCGCGACGCCTGCGCGACGCGAAGCGCGAGCGCGACGCCATGGACCGGCTGATCCCCGACGTCTCCGGCGCCGGCGCGGGCCGCGCCGATGTCATCATCGAGGCGATCTTCGAGGACCTGAAAGCCAAGCGCGAGCTCTTCGCGAAGCTGGAAGCCATGGCCAGGCCCGATGCCGTCATCGCCTCGAACACTTCGAGCCTAAAGCTCGCCGACATCGCCGAGGGCTTCAGGGATCCGTCGCGCCTCGTGGGGATTCATTTCTTCAACCCGGTTCCCCAAATGATGCTGGTGGAAGTTGTTTCTTCAGAAAAGACAAAAAAGGAATTCGCCCAGTGGGCCACGGCATTCGTCCGCCAGATCGACAAGCTGCCGCTGCCGGTGAAGGACTCGCCGGGCTTCCTCGTCAACCGCGTGCTCGGACCCTACATGCAAAACGCGTTCCGCATGCTCGATGAAGGCCAGAAGCCCGAGACGATCGACGCGGCGATGGAGGCCTTCGGCATGCCGATGGGCCCGATCGAGCTCGCCGACACGGTCGGCCTCGACATCTGCCTCCACGCGGGCAAGCAGCTCGCGAAGAAGCGTGCGCACGACAGCGATCCCGAGGCCCCGCAGATCCTGCTGAACAAGGTCGCCTTGGGACAGCTCGGCCGCAAGACCGGCCAGGGGATCTACCGGTGGGAGAAGGACAAGCCCGTGAAGGGCCAGCCCGGCACCTACGACAAGGCGCTCATCGACTCGCTGATCGAGCCGTACCTCACGGAAGCAAAAGCGGTGCTCGCCGAAGGCATCGTTCCTGACGCGGAGCTGATCGACGCCGGCCTCATCTTCGGCACCGGCTTCGCGCCCTTCCGCGGCGGGCCGCTCCACTACCTTTCCGAGCGCAAGCGCTGATATGGCGGGCAAGGCGTCCGCCCAGCCGCCCGGGCTCGCGCTGCCCGCGGGCAAGCTGCCCGCGCTGCGCGTGGTGCCGATGCCGGCCGACTCGAACCAGAACGGCGACATCTTCGGCGGCTGGATCATGGCGCAGGTCGACGTCGCGGGCGGCACGGTCGCGAGCCGCCTCGCGCGCGGGCGCGTCGCCACGGTCGCCGTCAACTCCTTCACGTTCAAGACGCCGGTGCAGATCGGCGACGTGCTCTCGCTCTACGCCGACGTCGTTCGCATCGGCAACACCTCGATCACGGTCGACGTGCAGGTCTACGCCGAGCGCGGGCGCGAGGACACGAAGGTCGTCAAGGTGACGGAGGCGACGCTCACCTACGTCGCGATCGACGCCGAAGGCCGGCCAAGGTCGGTTCCGAAAAGCCGCTAGGCGAGGCCCGGAAAGAGCTGCTTCAGGCCCTCGGCCATCGTCTGGATGGCGAGCGCGGCGAGCAGCAGGCCGAGAATCCGCGTCGCGACGTTCAGGCCGGTCGTGCTCATGGCAGCGCCGATCCATTCGGCGAGCGAGAGCGTGACCCAGGTGAGCGCGCAGACGAGCGCCACGCAGGCGATGACACCGAAATAGTGCACGGCGCCGCCCGATTGCGCGGCGATGATGGTCGTGCTGATCGCCCCGGGGCCGGCAAGAAGCGGCACCGCGAGCGGAACGACGCCCGTGACTTCGCCGGATTCGACCTCCTTCGCCTCTTCTTCCGACTGGCGCACGCCGCCCGCCTCCGCGTTAAGCATCGCGAGCGACATGAGCAGCAGCACGAGGCCCCCGCCCACGCGAAACGCATCGAGGCTCGCGCCGAAGGCGACGAGCAGCCGCTCGCCGAAGAGCGCCGAGCCGGCGAGCACGGCGAACACGGTGATGGTGGCGACCCGCGCAAGCCGGGCGCGCCCGCGCGGCCCGTGCGAGGCGGTCAGCGCGAGAAAAATCGGGACCGCGAGGAACGGATCGAGGACAGCGGTCAGCGTGACGAGGAAGCGGAGGTACTCGCCGAGCGGGGCGAGCCCGTCCATCGCGTCACTTCCGCGCCGCCGCGAGCGCTTCCTGCGCCGCCTTGCGGTCGGCGTTCACTTTCGCGAACGCCGGGCGCTCTCCGAGCATCTTCAGGTACGGCTTCACCTGAGGCACCCCGTCGAGGAAGTCGCGGCCGAAGCCGAGCTTGCCGACGAGCGATATCAGCGGCAGGTGAACGGCCGCGGCGCAGTCGGCCACCGTAAGCTCCTTGCCGGCGATGAACGGATCGAACCTGGCGAGCGACTTGAACGCGCGCACGCCCTTGGCGATGTCGCGCTCGACCGAGGCCTTGGTGTCGTCCGAGAACTTGCCGCCGAAGAAGAGCCCGCCATACATGCGGCGCACGACGAGCTCCATGTGCAGCTCCATCACGGTGACGAGCTCGCGCACCTTGGCGCGCTCGAGCGGATCCTTCGGCAGGAGTGGCTTCTGCGGATAGGCGTCCTCGAGGTATTCCAGGATCACCTCGGACTCGCACAGGCGAGCGCCGTCGACCTGCAGGTAAGGCACCTTGCCCATTGGGCTCAGCGCAAGGTACTCGGGCTTCTGCGACGGATGCACGCCCGCATCTTCCTCGAAGGGCACGCCCTTCTCCATGAGCGCGAGGCGCACCTTGTTGTGGTAGTTGCTGAGCTGGAAGCCGCAGAGCTTGAGCATGTCGCTTCGTCCTCTTTGTTCTAGCCGTGCTTCTTGGTGGCGAGGGCCTCGGCGAGCGAGGTCTGCTCGGCGATCTCCTGCTTGGCGATCGCGTTGCGATGCACCTCGTCCGGGCCGTCGGCGAAGCGCAGCGTCCTCTGGTGCGCGTAGGCATTGGCGAGGCCGAAGTCGTCCGATACGCCGCCGCCGCCGTGCACCTGCATCGCCCAGTCGATCACCTTGAGCGCCATGTTGGGTGCGAGCACCTTGATCATGGCGATCTCCTGCTTGGCGACCTTGTTGCCCACCGTATCCATGCGCCAGGCGGCGTGCAGCACCATGAGACGCGTGCTGTTGATGGCGATCCTCGCCTCGGCGATGCGCTCCCGCGTCACGCCCTGCTCGGCGACCGTGCGGCCGAAGGCGACGCGGCTCGTCGCGCGCTTGCACATTTTCTCCAGCGCCCGCTCGGCCTGCCCGATCGAGCGCATGCAGTGGTGGATGCGGCCGGGTCCGAGGCGACCTTGCGCGATCTCGAAGCCGCGCCCCTCGCCGAGGAGAATGTTCGAGGCCGGCACCCTCACGTCCTTGAATTCGATCTCCATGTGGCCGTGCGGCGCATCGTCGTAGCCGAAGACGTTCAGGTGCCGCAGGATCGTGACGCCCTTCGTGCCCGCAGGCACGAGGATCATCGACTGCTGGCTGTGCCGCGAGCTGTGGTCCGGATTGGTCTTGCCCATGACGATGTAGATCTTGCAGCGCGGGTCGCCGGCGCCCGAGGACCACCACTTGCGCCCGTTGATGACGTACTCGTTCCCTTCGCGCTTCATGTGCATCTGGATGTTGGTGGCATCCGAGGACGCGACCGCGGGCTCGGTCATGAGAAACGCCGAGCGGATCTTGCCCTCGAGCAGCGGATCGAGCCACTGCTTTTTCTGCTCCTCGGTCCCGTAGCGCTCGATCGTCTCCATGTTGCCGGTATCGGGCGCCGAGCAGTTGAACACCTCGGGCGACCAGGAAACGCGGCCCATGATCTCGCAGAGCGGCGCGTACTCGAGGTTGGAGAGCCCGCCGCCCGCGACCCGGTTGGATTTCGGCAGGAAGAGATTCCAGAGACCGGCGGCCTTCGCCTTCGGCTTCAGCTCCTCGATGATCGGCACCGGCTCCCAGCGCTTGTCGCTCCTCACGTGCGCGTAGTACTTGTCCTCATTGGGATAGACGTGCTCGGCCATGAAGGCGGTGAGCTTCTTCTGCAGATCCTTCGTGCGCTGCGAATATTCGAAGTCCATCGCTTCTCTCCTAGGCTGCCCGTTTCAGAATTTGTTCGACCTGCTTCCACGCGAGCTCGGCCATGAGGCGCGCGCGGCCGCCCGCTTCCGCGGCATGCGCCGAGGCGGCGGTGCCGTCGACGACGCGCTTGGCGATGCCCTGCAGGATGGCGGCGATGCGAAACAGGTTGTAGGCCATGTAGTAGTCCCAGACCGACGGCGGCACCGGCTTGCGGCCGAGGCGCCGGCAATAGGCCTCCACATACTGCGCTTCGGTCGGAATGCCGAGTTGAGCGTGATCAAGCCCGCTGATCCCGCGGAACTGGCCCGGCGGGATGTGCCAGCTCATGCAGTGGTAGGCGAAATCCGCCATCGGGTGCCCGAGCGTCGAGAGCTCCCAGTCGAGCACGGCGAGAATTCTCGGCTCGGTCGGATGGAAGATCGTGTTGTCCAGGCGATAGTCGCCGTGCACGATCGTCGTCTCGTCGCCGGCGGGAATGTTCTTCGGCAGCCACTCGATGAGCCGGTTCATCGCCTCGATCTTCACCGTCTCGGAGGCGAGGTACTGCTTGGTCCAGCGCCCGATCTGCCGCTCGATGTAGTTGCCCGGCTTGCCGAAATCCTCCAGGCCGATCGCCTTGTAGTCGATCGTATGCAGGAGCGCGATCACGCGGTTTAGCTCGTCCCAGATCGCCGCGCGCTGGTCCTTCGTCATCCCCGGGAGCGACTGGTCCCAGATCACGCGGCCCTCGACGCAATCCATCACGTAGAACGCGGTGCCGATCACCGACTCGTCCTCGCAAAGCACGTACGGCTTCGCCACCGGGAAGCCGGTCCTGTGCAGGGCGCTGATGACCTTGAACTCGCGGTCGACCGCGTGCGCCGAGGGCAGGAGCTTGCCCGGGGGCTTGCGCCGCAACGCGTAGCGCTTGCCGCCGGCGCTGATGCGGTAGGTCGGATTCGACTGCCCGCCCTTGAACTGCTCGACCTTCATCGGCCCGCGCCAGCCCTCGATGCGGTCCTCGAGGAAGGCCTCGAGGCGCGCCTCGTCGAAGCGATGCTTCTCGGCGACCGGCTTGACGCCGACGAATTGGTCTGACATGGGAGACGGAAGCTTAATATGAAAATGCGCGTAACTGTAGAATTTGGGAATGAAATCAAAGTTCGCGGTACAGCATTCCAAGGCCTCGCAATTCAAGAAGCGGGGCCTGCGGGACTACTTCGAATACCGGGACCTGGGGATAGAAAAAGCCACGCGCGGCAAGGTCATCGCGCATGTGATCCGCGCGCGGCCCGGAAAATCGCCGCACGGCCAGTGGCACCGGCACCATTGCGATGTGCAGTTCGTCTACGTGCTGAAAGGCTCGGCGGTCTTCGAGTACGAAGGCGTCGGCAGGGTGACGATGAAGGCGGGAACCTGCTTCTATCAGCCGCCCGGCATCCGCCACCGCGAGATCAGCCACTCGAAAGACCTCGAGCTGATCGAGATCGTCGCGCCGGCGAAGTTCAGGACCGTGGCTTTGGAGGAACCTGCAGCCAGAAAGTCACCGGCCCGTCGTTGACGAGGCTGACTTTCATGTCGGCGCCAAAGCGCCCGGCTTGAGTTTTCGCTTTTTCTGCCGTGTGTTTTACCCATAGAAGAAACAGCCGCTCACCTTCGTCAGGCGAGGCCGCCGAGGAAAAACCTGCTCGCGTACCTTTCTTCGTGTCCGCGGCAAGCGTGAACTGCGGAACGGCCAGCAATTCGCCTTTGGTGTCGAGGAGCGAGAGATTCATCTTGCCTTCGGCGTCGGGAAAGATCCGGTAAGTCAGCACTTTTTCGGCGAGTCGCGCAGCCTCGGTCTCGCTATCGCCGCGCTCGACGCCGACGAGCGCGAGAATGCCGCGGCCGATGGCGCCCACGGTCTCGCCGCCGACGGCGACGCGCGCCTCGGCGACTCTTTGGATCAGCGCGATCAAGCGATGATGTCGGGAATGAGGCGATCGCGCAGGCGCGCGATCGAATCTTTGAGGAAGAGCTTGCGTTTCTTCAGGCGGCGCAGCTGCAGGTTGTCCTGGCTCGGGCTCTCGCCGAGCCGCGCAATGACATCATCGAGGTCATGGTGCTCCACCTCGAGGGCCGTGATGCGCGCCTCGATGCCGACCCGCTCTTCTTCGGTCAGCGACTGGTTTCCCAAACGCCTTCCTTTCCGGGATCCCGCGCCCGAGCGCGGGACTACTGCCGTTTCCTGACCAAGATTTTCACTTGGCCGGGCGTCCGGGTCGAGACTTAGTTCACTGCCCCGGGACGCTCAATCGTGCATCCTATAATACTGCTCAGGGGAATGAAACGGCGCCACAAGACGCATGCGTCGCAACGATCACGACGTCACCGACAGGATTCGAACGACCGACCTGAAGCAGGTCGCCGCGGAGGTCTTGCGCCTCTATCGCGGCCTGTATGGCGGATCGCCTTCCGGCGATGGCGGAACGCCGGCCGACTCGATCGAGAGCGCCTTTGCCGACCTGCAGAAGCTCTACGTCGGCGAGCACCCGGAGTACATGCCCTGCGACACGGAATACCACGACGTCCAGCACGTGCTCGACGTGACGCTCGCCATGGCGCGCCTCATGGACGGCTACGAGCGCAGCCGGAATGGATCGCGCTCGCGCGATAGTGGCTCGCCGCCGCTGCCCGCGGCGTGCTTCGCGCTCGGCGTCATCACGGCGCTTTTCCACGACTTCGGCTATCTGCGCAAGAAAAACGACCGTCGCCACCGCTACGGCGCGGAGTACACGCTCACCCACGTCACCCGCGGCTCGAAGCATTTGCATGCCTATCTTCCGAAGATCGGGCTGAAGAAGTACGCGAAGACGGGCGCGACGCTCGTGCACTACACCGGCTATGAGCGGCCGGCCGAAACGATCCCGCTCAACGACACGCTGCTGCGCCGCGTCGGCCACATGCTCGGCACCGCGGACATCATCGCCCAGATGGCGGATCGCTGTTACCTGGAGAAGTGCCGGGACCGCCTCTACCCCGAGTTCGTCCTTGGCGGCCTTGCCAAGCGCAAGCTTCCGAACGGCAAGACGCAGATCCTTTTCACCTCGGGCGACGACCTCGTGCACAAGACGCCCGGCTTCTACATGAACGCCGCCAAGCGCCTCGACCTGCAGCTCGCGCGCGCCTACGAATACGCCGAGCGGCACTTCAAGGGCCAGAACCTGTACCTGGAAGAGATGCAGAAGAACGTGCGCTACGCCCAGGCGATCGCCGATGCGCCCAACACCGGGATGCTGCGCCGCGCGCCGCCCTCCACGCTGAAGAAAGGCGTCGAGCCCTACCCGAAAGACCTCGTCATCCGCTAGCAGTCTTGCAGTAGCATTGCATCGGAAAGCAGCGGGGAGGAACTTCGGTTGTCGGCAATCAGCCTGCGCGGCGTCAGCAAGGCCTGGGGCGCGACGCGTGCCGTGGACGAGGTGAGCTTCGAGGCGCCCGCAGGCCGCTTCGTCGTGCTGCTCGGTCCCTCGGGCTGCGGCAAATCCACCACGCTTCGCCTCATCGCCGGCCTTGAAGAGGTCACGAGCGGCAGGATCTTCATCGGCGACAAGGACGTGACGGAGCTTCCGCCCGCTCGCCGGGGCATCTCGATGGTGTTCCAGTCCTATGCGCTCTTTCCGCACCTCTCGGTCGCCGAGAACATCCAGTTCGGCCTAAAGGTGCGCGGCGTGGACGCCGATGCGCGCTCGAAGCGCCTCGCGCGCGTCGCCGAGCTGCTCGGCCTCGCGCAGCTCCTCGAGCGCAAGCCTTCGCAGCTCTCGGGCGGCCAGCAGCAGCGCGTCGCGCTCGGTCGCGCGATCATCGCCGAAACGCCGGTCTGCCTGATGGACGAGCCGCTTTCCAACCTCGACGCGCAGTTGCGCCATGAGATGCGGCGCGAGATCCGCGCGCTGCAGAGAAAGCTCGGCTTCACGATGGTGTACGTCACGCACGACCAGACCGAGGCGATGACGATGGCCGACCAGGTGATCCTGCTGCGCGAGGGCAGGATCGAGCAGGACGGCACCCCCGAAGCGCTCTACAACCGGCCCGCGACCGCCTTCACCGCGCGCTTCATCGGCACGCCGCCGATGAACGTGGTCAACCTCTCGGGCAACGGGCGCCTCACCGGCGTGCGGCCCGAAGACGTGCGCATCGGCAGCGAAGGGCGCGACGCCGTCATCGAGAGCATCGAATACCTCGGCGCCGATTCAGTCGTTGCCTGCCGGGTCGGCTCGGAAACGATGGTCGCGCGCGTGGGCGGCGCAGCGCATTACGCGCCAGGAACGGCAGTAAAGCTTTCGTGGGACTCGTCGGCGGCTCACCAGTTCGATGCCGCGACGGGATTGCGCGACAACTAGGGAGAAAGACATGAAAAAACTACTGTTCGCAGTGCTCGCCGCTCTGTCCTTCGCCGCGCAGGCGCAGACCGAGATTTCGTTCTACTACCCGGTGGCGGTGGGCGGGCCGATTACCAAGATCATCGACGGCCTTGCCGCCGGGTTCGAGAAGGAGAACCCGGGAATCAAGGTGAAGCCCATTTACTCGGGCACCTACCAGGAGTCGATCGTCAAGGCGCTTACCGCCAACAAGGCGGGCGACCCGCCGGTGCTCTCGGTGCTCCTCTCGACCGACATGTACAGCCTCATCGACGAGGACGCGATCATGCCGTGGGACGAGCTGATCAAGGCCGACGCCGACCGGGCATGGCTGAAGAGCTTCTTCCCGGGCTTCATGGAGAACAGCCAGACCGGCGGGAAGACCTGGGGCGTGCCGTTCCAGCGCTCCACCATCGTGCTCTACTGGAACAAGGAGCTCTTCAAGGACGCGGGGCTCGATCCCAACAAGGCCCCCGCGAGCTGGAACGAGATGGTCGACTTCGCCAAAAAGCTGACCAAAAAGGACGGCTCGGGCAACGTCTCGCAGTGGGGCGTGCAGGTGCCCTCCTCGGGCTTTCCGTATTGGCTCTTCCAGGGCTTCACTACGCAGAACAACGTCATCCTCATGAGCAAGGATGGCGCGCGTACCTTCTACGACAACCCGGCGGTGATCGAGGCGCTGCAGTTCTGGGTCGATCTCTCCAGGAAGCACGGCGTGATGAAACCGGGCATCATCGAGTGGGGCACGACGCCGCGCGATTTCTTCGAGAAGAAGGTCGCGATGATGTGGACCACGACCGGCAACCTCACCAACGTGCGCACGAACGCCAAGTTCGACTTCGGCGTCGCGATGCTGCCCCAAGGCAAGCGCCGCGGCACGCCGACCGGCGGCGGCAACTTCTATCTGTTCAAGAAGTCGACCCCGGCGCAGCGCGAAGCGGCGTTCAAGTTCGTGCGCTGGACCACCTCGCCCGAGCGCGCCGCGCAGTGGGGCATCGAGACGGGCTACGTCGCGGTGCGCGGCGACGCCTGGGACACGCCCGAGATGAAAAAGTACGTGCAGGGCTTCCCGCAGGCCGCGGTGGCGCGCGATCAGCTGCAGTATGCGGTGGCGGAGCTTTCCACCCACGACAACCAGCGCGTCACCAAGGCGCTGAACGACGGGCTGCAGGCCGCGCTCACCGGCACGAAGACGCCCGAGGCCGCGATGAAGGACGCGCAGCGGGAGGCGGAGCGCATCCTCAAGCCCTACAGGAAGTAATTGAATCGCGTTACGGCACAGGTCCACGGCTGGCTGCTTCTGCTGCCCGCCGCGGTCCTGCTCGCCGTCTTCACGCACTACCCTGCCGGCGCGACGCTCTGGCACAGCCTTTTTTCCACGCCCAAGCCGAGCCGGCCGGCGGTCTTCGTCGGGCTCGACAACTACGCCGCGATGCTCGAGGACCCGGTCTTCTGGGAGTCGCTCGCCAACAACCTGTGGTTCGCGCTCGGCACGATTCCAGTGTCGATCGGGCTCGCGCTCCTCATGGCGATCTGGGTCAACGGGCGCCTCGCGGGACGCGGCTTCCTGCGCCTCGCCTATTTCACCCCGACCGTGCTGCCGATGATCGCGGTGGCCAACATCTGGCTCTTCTTTTTCACGCCGCAGTACGGGCTGCTCGAGCAGCTCACCGGGAGCCTCGGCCTGCCCAACCACAACTGGCTCGGCAGCCGCAATACCGCGCTCGGCTGCCTCGTCGTGGTGACGATCTGGAAGGAAGCGGGTTTTTTCATGATCTTCTACCTCGCCGCCCTGCAGGCGGTGCCGCCCAACCTCTATGAGGCTGCGCGCATCGAAGGGGCGGGCGCGTGGACGGTCTTCCGCCGCATCACGTTTCCGCTCCTCATGCCGACCACGCTCTTCGTGCTCGTCAACGCCGTGATCAACTCGTTTCGCCTCGTCGACCACATCGTCGTCATGACCAAGGGTGGCCCGGACAATGCGACCTCGCTCCTGCTTTATTACATCTACGACGTCGGCTTCAAATTCTGGGACTCGGCCTACGCCGCCGCGCTCACCCTGGTGTTGTTAGTGATACTCGGCGCCAGCGCGCTCATTCAATTCGTCTTTCTCGAGAAGCGGATTCATTACCGGTGACGCGCGCCCTCGAGACTGCCGGCGGCTGGCTGCTCGCGATCCTGTGGGTGCTGCCGCTCGCCTATGCGCTGTGGGCCGCGGTCCATCCCTCCGAGTTCTCGGTCCGCTTCGTCCCGACGGCGCCGCTCACGCTCGCCAACTTCGAGGCCGCCTGGAATGCCGCGCCCTTCGCGCGTTACTTCGTGAACACGGTGCTCCTCGTCACGCTCATCCTCGGCGCGCAGCTGGTGCTGTGCACGCTCGCCGCCTACGCGTTCGCGCGCTACGAATTTCCGGGGCGCGACCTCGCCTTCGCGCTGGTGCTCGTGCAGCTCATGGTGATGCCCGACGTGCTCATCGTCGAGAACTACCGCACGATGGCCCAACTGGGCATCCTCGATTCGACGCTTGCGATCGGCCTGCCCTACATGGCCTCGGCCTTCGGCATCTTCCTCCTGCGCCAGACGTTCAAGACGATCCCGAAGGAGCTCGACGAGGCGGCGCGGGTCGAGGGCGCGGGCGCGCTGCAGGTGCTCTGGAAGGTCTACGTGCCGCTCGCCCGGCCGGTCTACATCGCCTTCGGTCTCGTCTCGGTGAGCTACCACTGGAACAATTTTCTGTGGCCGATCATCGTCACCAATACGGTGAACTCGCGGCCGCTGACGGTCGGGCTGCAGGTGTTCTCCTCGGTCGACCAGGGCATCGACTGGTCGATCATCTGCGCGGCCACGCTCATGACGAGCGCGCCGCTTCTCCTCGCGTTCCTCCTTTTCCAGCGCCAGTTCGTGCAGTCGTTCATGCGCGCGGGGATTCGCTGATGAAACTGCTGCAATGGAACATCCAGTGGTGCCGCGGCATGGACGGCCGCGTCGATCCCGCGCGCATCGCGCGGCTCGCGCGCGAGCTCTACGACCCCGACGTCGTCTGCTTCCAGGAAGTGGCGGTCAACTATCCCGACCTCGGCGCACCGCACGACCAGCCGGCGCTCCTCGCGGCAGCGTTTCCCGGCTACAGCGCCCACTTCGCGGCGGCGGTCGATACGCACGACGGCGGGAGCGGCCGCAAGCGCTTCGGCAACATGATCCTTTCGCGCCTGCCGGTGCGCCAGGTCTTCCGCCATGCCCTGCCCTGGCCGCCCGACGAGCGCGTGCCGAACATGCCGCGCGTCGCGGTGGAAGCCGTGGTCGAGGCGCCGTTCGGCCTGGTCGGCGTGACGACGACGCATCTGGAGTACTTCTCCGACACGCAGCGCGCGGCGCAGGTGGAGCGCCTGATCGAGCTAAAGGCCGAGGCGCTCGCGCATTCGCACCGGCCCTCGGCGCCCAAGAAGCAGGATTCCGGACCCTTCACCCCGTTTCCGCGCGCGGCCGCCTCCATTCTCACGGGCGACCTCAATATGCGGCCCGAGGATCCGCTGGTGGCGCGCCTCGCGGGCGCGTGGCGGGACGCCTGGACGGTCGCGAACCCTGGCAAGCCGCATGCCCCGACGTTTTGCGTCCACGACGATACGTTCTCGAAGACGCCCTATTGCTGCGACTTCGTTTTTATCTCCGAGGATCTCGCGCCGAGGATTTCGGCTGCGAAAGCGGACCTGAAAAATCAGGCCTCCGACCACCAGCCGGTGATCGTGGAGCTGCGCTAGCTAGGCCTTGATGCGCCCTTCGATGCGCGCGCGCAGCGCCTCGACGCGCGCGCGGTTGACGCCGAAATCGCGCCGGCCGAGGCGCGAAGCCGAGCGCACGTGGAGCAGCCCGGCGTTCTCGTCGTACGTCATCTCCAAATCGTCGACGAAGCGCATGAGCTTCGTGCGGAATTCGGCGTAGAGGTAATTTCCCTCGTGCCGGATGACGGTCGAGCCTTGCATGCCCTCGATCGCCTTGCGCGCGGCCGCGATCGCATCGAGCGCGCCGCCCTTGAACGCAATCGGCGCGATGTAGTGCTCGGCATCGGCAGCATCGGCCTGGCTCGAGACGCAATTGGGCGTGCGCTTGCAGCGCGGCAGCTTGCCGTCTTTCACGCCGAGATAATCCGGACGTTTCCAGGAAAACACCGTGTCCCCCGTTGCGCTCGCGACGTGCAACGCAAGTCCCGCGACTGCGCCCGCGATGAGAAATGCGACGGCGAGCAGAATGCGCTTGAACACGTCGCGGCCGATGTTACCATCGCCGCAAGAGGAGAATCGCCATGGCGCAACCGACTGCGCAACAACTCGCCGAGCTGCTGATCGGCATCGCGCGCGCGCAAGCCGCCGTCGTCAACGGACTGGAGAGCGAGTTCGCGGGCATTCGCAGCGGCCGCGTCATGCCGTCGCTGCAGAACGCCGCGCACCTGCGCGATCATCCCGATCCGACGCTCGTCGACCTGCCGGTACGCGTGCTGCTCGCGAGCTTCGGCCGCACCGGCCCGGATGCCGCGGCGATCGCGCGGGATCTGGAGAGGCTTTTTTCCGGGGCTTCCGCGACGCCGCCCCCTGCTGCCGCTGCACCGGCATCGGCCGAATCCACGCCCGCGCCAGACGCGACCAACGGGCTCGATTTCAGCAAGCCGGGCTAGATGCCGATCATCGATTCGCAGGTCCACGCCTACGAGGCCAATACGCCGAAACGCCCGTGGGCGACGGTGCCCAACTGGCCGCCGCACGTCACGGGCGACGAAATGGTCGAGGCGATGGACAAGGTCGGCGTCGACGGCGCGATCTTCATCTCGTCCTTTTCCATGTATCGCTACGACGCGAGCTACGCCGTGGAAGTGCAGCGCAAGCACCCCGGGCGCTTCGCGCTCGTCAAGCCGATCGACCCCGACGATCCCGCCGCCGGCGAAGTGATCGCCGAATGGAAGAAAACCCCCGGCGCGGTCGGCGTTCGCATCATGCTGCGCAAGGAGGAAGGCCGCCGGCCCGACGACGCGGGCTATGCCCGCATCTGCCGCGAAGCGGCGCGACACGGCTTTCCGGTGAACATCCTTTGCTGGGACAACCTGGACAACGGCACCGCCCTCATCGACCGGTACCCCGACACGCGTTTCATCGTCGATCACCTTGGCATCCTGCAGCCGCGCACGCCGCCCGCGCCGCCCGAGCCTTGGAAGGACCTGCCTAAAGTCCTTGCGCTCGCGAAGCGCAAGAACTGCGTGATCAAGGTGAGCGGCGCCTGCACGCTCTCGCGCGAGCCCTATCCCTTTCCGGACATCTGGGAGCCGCTGCAGCGCGTTTTCGATGCCTGGGGCTTCGCGCGCTGCCTCTGGGGCACCGACTGGACGCGCGCCTTCGCGGTCGTGAACTACGAGAATGCGGTCAGGCCGTTCGTCGAGTCCCGGCGCTTGAGTAACGAAGAGCGCGCGATGCTGATGGGCGGCGCCTGCGCCAGGGCCTACGGCTGGTCGCCGAAGAAATAAGCCCCCGTCCGCCTCAGTTGACTTTGGCGCCGGAGTCCTTGACGAGCTTGGTCCACTTGACGAGCTCGGTGCCGACGAACTCGTTGAATTCCTTTACCGTCATCGGCGTGAGGTCGAAGCCGAGGCCCGCCAGGCGCTGGCGCATGTCCGGGTCCTTCAGGATCCCGGTCGTCGCGTTGTAGATCCGGTCGACCACTTCCGCGGGCATGCCGGCAGGCCCGCTCAAGCCCCACCACGGTTTGAGATCGAAGCCAGGAACCGTATCGGCGATGGGCGGCACTTCGGGCGCGAGAGCGCTGCGCGTGCGCGTCGCGACGCCGAGCGCGCGCAGGCGGCCGTCCTTCACGTAGGGGTAGATCACCGGCACGTGATAGAAGGTCATCGACACCTGGCCGGCCATCAGGTCGGCGAATCCCTGCGTGATGCTCTTGTAGGGCACGTGCGTCATCTGGATGCCGGCGAGCGACTTGAGCAGCTCGCCCGACATGTGCGGCGAGGTGCCCGAGCCGGCGGAGATGAAGGTGAGCTTGCCGGGATTCGCCTTCGCGTAGGCGATAAGCTCGGCCATGTTCTTCGCCGGCACCGTGGCATTGACCGCGAGCATGTTCGGCGCCGACACGAGGAAGGTGATGTGCGTGAAGTCCTTGATCGGGTCGAAGGGCAGATTGCCGTAGAGCGCCTGGTTGGTGGCATGCACCGCGCTCGTCGAGAAGGTGAGGGTATAGCCGTCCGGCGCCGAGCGCGCCACCGCTTCGCCGGCGATGTTGCCGCCCGCGCCCGCCTTGTTCTCGGGAATGACGGTCTGCCCGAGGGCGTCGGAGAGCTTCTGCGAGAAGAGGCGCCCGAGCACGTCCGTGCTGGTGCCGGCCGAATACGGGATCACGAACTTGATCGGCTTGCTGGGATAAGGCTGCGCATGAGCGGCGGCGGCGGCGGCGATGAGCAATGCGACGGCAAGGATTCTGCGGATCATGGCTAGAACTCCTTGGGTTCCGGTGGAAAGGAGGGCTTGCGTTTTTCGCGCAGCGAGGCGAGGCCCTCTTTCGCCTCGGGGCCGGTGAAGCCGAGCATCTCGAGCGCGAGCGAGTTGTCGAAGGCAGGACCCGCCATGCGCAGCCAGTTGTTGAGGCTCTGCTTGGTCCAGCGCAGCGCCGTCTGCGCGCCCGCAGCAAGCCGGCGCGCGACCTCGAGCGCCTTCTCGTTCAGCTCGCTTTCGTCGCAGGTGAGCGAAATCAATCCGATCCGCTCGGCTTCCTCGCCCGAAATCTGGTCGCAGAGCAGCAGGTAGTACTTCGCCTTCGCCATGCCGCACAGGAGCGGCCAGATGATCGCCGCGTGGTCGCCCGCGGCGACGCCGAGGCGCGTGTGGCCGTCGATGATGCGCGCGTTCTTGGCGGCGATCGAGACGTCGGCGAGCAGGCCCGCGACAAGGCCCGCGCCGACCGCCGGCCCGTGCATCGCCGAAACGACCATCTTCGAGCAGTTGATGATGTTGTAGACCAGGTCGTGCGCCTCGCGCCAGGCGCGCGCGCGCATCGCAAAGTCGCTCTGGATCTTCTCGATCATGCTGAAATCGCCGCCCGCCGAGAATCCCTTGCCCACGCCGCGCAGGATGGCGACGCGCGTCTCGGGATCGCGGTCGATGTCGAGCCAGACGTCGGCGAGCTCCTTGTGCAGCCGTTCGGTGGCCGTGGAAAGCTTGCCCTCCTCGCCCATCGCGAGCTCGAGGATGCCGGGCTCGAGGCGCCGGATTTTGAGATCCCTGTACTTAGAGTAGTCCATCGCCCCATTCTACAATCCGGAGGATGCGCACCCCCGACGAGCGCTTCGCGAATCTGCCCGGCTTTTCCTGGGCGCCCAATTACCTCGAGTGGAAGGGATTGCGCATCCACTATCTCGATGTCGGGAAAGGGGATCGCGTTCTCCTCGCCCTGCACGGCGAACCGACCTGGAGCTACCTGTATCGCAAGATGATTCCGCCCTTCGTCGCGGCGGGCTACCGGGTGGTTGCGCCCGATTTCGTCGGCTTTGGGCGCTCTGACAAGCCGGAGGACGAGGGTTTTTATACTTTTGAAATGCATCGTGAATTTCTTCTCGACTTACTCGAAAAACTCGACCTGAAAAGGGTGACCCTTGCGGTTCAGGATTGGGGAGGCTTGCTGGGACTCACGCTGCCGATGGAAATGCCCGAGCGCATTGAGCGCCTTCTCGTCATGAACACGGCGCTCGGCACGGGCGATGTGCCGCTCTCCGAGGGCTTCGTCGCATGGCGGGCGTATGTCGCGAAGACGCCGAGCCTCGATTGCGGCAAGCTGCTCGCGCGCGCCTGCCCGCATCTCTCGGCGGCCGAAGCCGCGGCCTATGAGGCACCCTACCCCGATGCCGCCTCGAAAGCCGGCGTGCGTCGCTTTCCCGCGCTCGTTCCTGACAATCCGGAGGCGCCCGGCGCCGCGGTCTCGCGCCGCGCGCGCGACTGGCTGCAGACATCCTGGAAAGGCGACACCTTCATGGCGGTGGGCGCGAAGGATCCGGTACTCGGACCGCCGGTGATGAACGCGCTGCGAAAAATCATCCGCGGCTGCCCGGAGCCGTGGTTGCATGCCGAGGGCGGCCACTTTTTGCAAGAATGGGGCGACGACGTGGCGAAAGAGGCGATTGCCAGGTGGAGATGATTCAGCGATGGACGTGAGCTTCGATGATATTGCGCGCGCGCACGAGCGCATCCGCGAGACGGCGCGGCGCACGCCGGCGCTCACCTCGGGCACCGTCGACGCGCTCACCGGCGCAAGAGTGTTCTTCAAGTGCGAGAACTTCCAGCGCATGGGTGCCTTCAAGTTTCGCGGCGCCTACAACGCGCTCTCGCAGCTGCAAAACGAGCAGAAGAGCCATGGCGTGGTCGCCTACTCCTCGGGCAACCACGCGCAGGCCGTCGCGCTCGCGGGCCAGCTGCTCAATGTGAAGGCGACGATCGTGATGCCCGAGGACGCGCCCCGGGTGAAGCTCGAAGCAACGCGCGGCTACGGCGCGCAGATCGTCACCTACGACCCGAAGTCCGCCGCGCGCGACGAGCTCGCGCACAAGCTCGCGCACGAGCGCGGCCTCACCGTCATCCCGCCCTACGACCACCCGCACATCGTCGCGGGCCAGGGCACCGCGGCGAAGGAGCTGATCGAGGACGCGGGGCTGCTCGACCTGCTCCTCGTGCCCTGCGGCGGCGGCGGCCTCCTTTCGGGCTGCGCGATCGCCGCCAAGCACCTGAACTCGAAGTGCCGCGTCGTCGGCGTGGAGCCCGCCGCAGGAGACGACGCGACGCGCACCTTCCACACGAAGACGCTGCATACGGTGCACAACCCCGAGACCATCGCCGACGGCGCGCGCACGCCCTCGCTCGGCAAGCTCACCTTTCCGCTCGTGATGAAGTACGTCGACGACATGATCACCGTGACCGACGACGAGCTGCTCGGGACCATGTTCTTTCTCTGGGAGCGCATGAAGCTCGTGGTCGAGCCGACGGGCGCGCTCGCCGCGTGCGCGCTGCTCCACAAGAAGGTCGATGCGAAGGGCAAGCACGTCGGCGTCGTGCTCTCGGGCGGCAACGTCGATCTCGCCTGGGCCGCCAAGCGCCTGCTGGCAAAATAGCGCCATGAAAGCCGTCGAGATCACGAAGCCGGGCGAGCCGGAAGTGCTGGTGCCGGGCGAGCGCCCCCAACCGAAGCCCGGTCCCGGGGAAATCCTCGTCAAGGTCGCCGCCGCCGGCGTGAACCGGCCCGACGTCCTGCAGAGAAAAGGCAATTACCCCGTGCCGCCGGGCGCGTCCGACATCCCCGGCCTCGAAATCGCGGGTGAGGTCGTCGAATGCGGAAGCGGCGTGAAGCTCTGGAAGCCGGGCGACAAAGTCTGCGCGCTCGTCGCGGGCGGCGGCTACGCGGAGTACTGCACCGCGCCTGAAGGCCAGGCGCTGCCGATTCCCAAGGGCTTCTCCGCCACCGAGGCCGCCTCGCTGCCGGAAACGTTCTTTACCGTGTGGTCGAACGTCTACGACCGCGGCAGGCTGCAGGCGGGCGAAACCTTGCTCGTGCAGGGCGGCTCCTCGGGCATCGGCGTCACGGCAATCCAGATCGCCGCCGCCCTGGGCAATCCCGTGTTCGCAACGGCGGGGTCCGATGAAAAGTGCGCGGCGTGCGTTCGGCTGGGAGCCACGAAGGCTTTCAACTACAAGACCGAGGATTGGAGCACTGCCCTGCGCGCTGCCACGAACGGCAAGGGCGTCAACGTGATCCTCGACATGGTCGGCGGCGACTACGTGCCGAAGGAATTGAAGTGCCTCGCCGACGACGGGCGCCTGGTCTTCATCGCGTTCCTGCGCGGCGCCAAGACCGAGCTCGACATCAACGAGCTGATGCGCCGCCGATTGGTCGTCACCGGCTCCACGCTGCGCCCTCGCCCGGTCGAGTTCAAGGCGGCGATCGCGAAGCGCCTGAAAGAAGTGGTTTGGCCGCTCCTCGAAGCGGGCCGGATCAAGCCCGAGATCTTCAAGACCTTTCCTCTTGCCGAGGCGCGCGAGGCGCACCACCTCATGGAGAGCTCGCAGCACATCGGCAAGCTCGTCCTGACGATCTAGCCGGAAGTCCTACGAGGCGGTGGCCTCGTCCCTCACCGCCTCTTCCTTCAGCCAGGCGATGAAGTCGGCGACTTCCTTGCGCCGGCCGGCATTCTTCGCCACCACCGCGAAATAGGCGCGCGCCGGATCGGCGCTGCCGGTGAAAGGCGCGACCAGCTCGCCCGAGGCGATCGCCTCGCGCACGAGCGGGCTCCTGCCGAGCGCGACGCCGTGGCCGGCGATCGCGGCGGGGATGATCTGGTCGTAGCCGGAGAAAAGCAGGTTTCCCGCGGGCCGCAGATCGGTCAGGCGCACGATCTCGAGCCAGGTGCGCCAGTGCAGCCACGGATGACGCCCCTCGGGATCGTCGTACTGGAGCAGCACGTGGTGGCGCAGGTCGGCGGGCTCGCGCAGCGGGCGCTTCGGATCCTGGAGCAGCCTCGGGCTGCACACCGGAAACACGCGCTCGCCGAAAAGGCGCACGGCGTCCGGCCCGGAAAGCGTCGCGGGGCCGTGCCGGATCGCGAGGTCGAGGCCGTCGCGCTCCAGGTCCATGACCCGCGCGTCGGCGCTGATGCGCACATCGACGTCGGGGTGCGTGCGCGTGAACCCGGCGAGGCGCGGGATGAGCCAGAGCGAAGCGAGCGATTGCGTCGTGGTGACGGCGAGGGTGCGGCGCCCTGAGTCGGCGCGCAGCCTGTCGGTCACGCTGCGCATGGTGGCGAGCACCTGCGCGGCAGCCGGATAGAGAACCTGTCCCGCGTCCGTCAGCGCAAGAGCGCGGTGGCGGCGCTGAAAAAGCCTCACACCGAGCTGCTCCTCCAGTTCCTGGATCTGGCGGCTCACTGCGGATTGCGAAAGGAAGAGCTCTGCCCCCGCCTTGGTGAAGGAGAGCAGGCGTGCGGCTGCCTCAAAACCCTTAAGCAAATCAAGGGACGGCAGGCGGGGGTGGCTGCGGGTGAAGTTTTCTTGCATTCCCATTTTGCATCCAATCCTTGAGTTTTTACCGTTTGATGCGTTGCACACAAGAATGCACCATCTGCATGTCTAACGCAAGGAGTGAACAATGAAAGCGAACACTAGCCAACCCATCAGGATCGATCCCGAGGTCGTGGCCGTCCTGCAAGCCCGTGCCCGCAGGGCGCGCTCGCAGGCGATGCATAACCTCATCGGCCAGCTCATCCACAAGCTCACCCCCCGCCTGTCCCTGCGGCGCCTGGGCGAGCACTGGGGGTGATATGAACCTCGAGCTCGCTTCCACCGCCCTGCGGCTCGCCCGCGGGCAGACGATGAAAGTGCACGACGGCGCCGGCAGCACGATCTGCGCGCGCGAAGGCACGGTCTGGATTACCGAGGAGAACAGCGGCAACGATGTGCTCCTCGCCCCGGGCCAGTGCTTCCGCCTGCAGAAGCAGGGCACCGCAGTCCTGCAGGCGTTCGACGACGCCTCGGTCTCCTTCGCCTGATCGAGGCGGCCGTGGGCACCGTCAATCGCTTCGCCGACGCCTGGCGCCTGCGTGAGGGCACGCTTGCGGTGATCCGTCCCGCCACGCCGGGCGACGCACCCGCCATCCAGGCGATGGTTCGCTCGCTCTCGCCGACGAGCCGCTATTCGCGGTTCTTCAGCGGGGTGCAGGAAGTGTCGCCCGAGTGGCTGGCCCGCTTCAGCCGCGCCGAGCCGCGCGGCGAAGTGTCTCTGCTCGCGACCGTCTTGCGCGACGGAAAGGAAACGCTGGTCGGCATGGGCCAGTACGCCGCCGACCCCTGGCCCGAGCGCTGCGACTTCGCGCTGCTCGTTTCCGACGAATGGCAGGGCCGCGGCCTCGGCCGGCGGCTGCTGCGCAACCTCGAGTGCCTCGCGCGCGAAGCCGGCTTCGAGCGTATCGAAGGCGAAGTGCTCGCGCACAACTCCACCATGCTCGGTCTTGCGCACGTCCTGGGCTACGACGTGCGCCGTGTTCCTGAGAGCGCCCTGTTCCTCCATGTCTCCCTCCCCCTCCTCCGCGTGGCGGAGCAGGGCTGCTCTCCCCTTGTGAAGGTCGCCCATGCGCTTGCAGAAACCGTCTAGGCATCACGACGCCGCCGGCGAGGTCGAGCGCTACCTGCGCGACGAGCACTTGTATGCGGAGCTGGATCGCTTGCGCGCGCAGAACGCCGATCCGCGCCAATTGACTCTCGAAAGGAACCTGTATGCCGTTAGTTCGTATTTCGCTGCTTAAGGGAAAGCCCGCTTCTTATCGCCGCAAGATCGGCGATGCCGTGCACCAGGCCATGGTCGAGACGATCAGCGTCCCCGCCAAGGACCGCTTCCAGCTCATCACCGAGCACGATCCGGAGGACTTCGTCTTCGATCGCGAGTATCTCGGCATCGCGCGCAGCCGCGATCTCGTCATCGTCCAGATCACGCTCTCGGCCGGACGATCTTTGTACCTGAAGCGCTCGCTCTACCGGGCGATCGCGGCACGCCTCGGCGCCGCCGTCCAGCTCAGGCCCGAGGATGTCTGGATCAATCTCGTCGAAACGGCGAAGGAAAACTGGTCCTTCGGGAATGGTCTCGCCTCGTACGCGCCCGAGGAAGCAGTGACTGCGTAGAGCAAGACCTTAGAATAGGCGCTCTTTGAAGAGGAGCGCCATGTTCAAGGACGGCCTGCTCAAGGGCAAGCGGATTCTCGTCACCGGCGGCGGCACCGGCCTGGGCAAGGAGATCGCGGCCCGCTACCTGCAGCTCGGCGCGGAAATCTGGATTGCGGGCCGCAGAGGCGCCGTGCTCGCAGATACCGCAGCGTCCCTCATGAAGACCCATGGCGGGCAAGTCAAAACCTGCGCGGTGGATATCCGCGATTCGCAGGCGGTCGATGCGATGGTCCAGCGCATCTGGGACGAGTCGGGGCCGCTCACCGGCCTCGTCAACAATGCCGCCGGCAACTTCATCAGCCCGACCCAGGACCTGAGCGCGAACGGGTTCAACGCGATCGCCAACACGGTTTTCCACGGCACGTTCTACGTCACGCACGCGGTCGGCAAGCGCTGGATCGCGGGCGGCCACAAGGGCTCGGTCGTCTCGATTCTCGTCACCTGGGTGTGGACGGGATCGCCGTACGTTGTGCCCTCCGCGATGTCGAAGGCCGGCATCCACATCATGACGAAATCGCTGGCGGTGGAATGGGGCCGGCACGGCATCCGCCTGAACGCGATCGCACCGGGCCCCTTCCCGACCGAGGGTGCCTCCAAGCGGCTGCGGCCCGACGGCAATTTCGAGGACGGCACGGCAAAAATTCCCATGCGGCGTGTCGGACAGATGCCGGAGCTGCAGAACCTCGCCGTCTTTCTCATGGCGGACGGCTGCGAATATCTTTCCGGCGAGACGATCGCGCTCGACGGCGCGGGCTACCTCGCCAACGGCTCGTCCTTCACGGAGCTTGACCGCCTCTCGGCGGCGGACTGGGAAGGCATGCGCGCGAAGGTCAAGGCACAGAACGACAAGGACCGCGCGGGGCGCACTGCGTGAAGCCCGAGCCGCGTCCCGCCGCGACGGTGCTGCTCCTGCGCGAGTCGACAGGAGCACCCGAGGTCCTGATGCTCCAGCGCACCAGCAAAGCCGTGTTTTTGCCGGGCGCCTACGTTTTTCCGGGTGGCGCGCTCGACGAAGACGATTCGAGCCGCGAGGCAGCCGCGCGCGTGGCAGGGCTCGATGACGCGCGCGCCAGCGCGCGGCTCGGCCTCGAATCCGGCGGGCTCGCCTACTGGGTCGCCGCCGCGCGCGAGTGCTTCGAGGAGTCGGGAATCCTGCTGGCGCGCGACGAGGACGGCCGGCCCATTGCGGCCGGGCGCGCCGCGAGCCTCGAGCACTGGCGCGCGCCCCTTAACGCGGGGTCGCTGCGCTTCAGCGAGTTCCTTGCGAAAGAAAAGCTCTTCATCCCGGCCGACGAGCTCGCCTACTACAGCCACTGGATCACCGCGCCCGGGCGGCCGCGGCGCTTCAGCACGCGCTTTTTCGTCGCCTGCGCGCCGGCGGGCCAGACCGGCGCGCACGACCGGTCGGAAACGGTGCACAGCGTCTGGGTGAGCGCGCGCGAGGCCCTGGAGAAGGAAAAGCGCAAGGAGCTCGAGCTCATTTTCCCGACGCGCAGCACCCTCGCCGACCTCGCGTCCTTCGCCTCGCCCAGGGCGATCCTCGAGCACGCGCGCGGCCTCGGCGATATCGAGGTGAACGCCGCCTGCTGGGCGCTCGACCACGAGGGCTCGCAACGCCTTTTTCGCCGCGCCGATCCGCCCTACTACGAGATCCACTGGACCGACCCCGGGGAAAAGGGCAACACCTGCTTCGTCATCCAGCCGGGCATCCCGAAACGCATCGATCGCTACGTCACGCGCATCACCGCGCCCAACCCCGGTGCGATGACCGGACCCGGCACCAACGCCTATCTGGTCGGCGAAAACGAAATCGCCGTGATCGATCCCGGTCCCGCGATCGACACGCACCTCGCTGCGATCGTCGCGGCGGGCGCGGGCCGCATCCGCTGGATCCTGTGCACCCACACCCACGTCGATCACTCGCCGGCGGCGGCGCAGCTGAAAGCGGCGACTGGAGCGCAGGTGCTCGGCATGCCCGCGCCGCCACACGGCAACCAGGACCGGACCTTCGCGCCCGATCGGGTGCTCGCGCACGGCGAGCGGCTGCGCCTTGGCGGCGTGACGCTGCGCGTGATTCATACGCCCGGGCACGCGTCCAACCATCTCTGCTACCTGCTCGAGCAGACGAAGATGCTCTTCACCGGCGATCAGGTCATGCAGGGCTCGACCGTCGTCATCAATCCGCCCGATGGAAACATGCTCGCCTATCTCGCGGCGCTCGAAGCGCTTCTCGGCGAGGACATCGCGATCATCGCGCCGGGACACGGCTACCTCGTCGGCGCGCCGCACAAGGAGGTCAAGCGCCTCATCGCGCACCGGCTCGCGCGCGAAGCGAAGGTGACCGCCGCGCTCGCGCGGCGCGGCGAGTCGGCGCTCGAGGACCTGGTGCCCCTGGTCTACGACGACGTGCCCGCGCGACTGCACCCCGTGGCGGCGCGCTCGCTGCTCGCGCACCTCGAGAAACTGGTGGCCGAAGGCAGCGCCCGGGAGTCATCCGGACGCTATATACTTGCCTCATAAAAGAACGAGGAGAAAGCGCCATGGGCGACGACAAGACGATGAAGCTGGTCACCAACCTGCAGCGCCCGGAAATCGAGGCGAAGCTGGGGCAGGTGCGCGGCATGGCGCAGGGCAAGGGACTCAACGATCTCGCCGGCATGTTCACCGGCGTCGAAGGCATGCCGAAAGCGCAGATCGAGCAGCGCGTGCACAACGCGCAGAAGTGGCTCGCGGGCAAGGAGCACGGGGACATCGCGTCCCTGCTCGACCTCGTGGAGATGAATCTCAAGAACCTGAAGTAGCGTTCTGGCGTTCGATTTCGACCTTTTCACCATCGGCGGCGGCTCGGGCGGCGTAAGGGCGAGCCGGGTCTCCGCCGCGCTCGGCGCCCGGGTCGCGGTCGCGGAGTCCGGCGCATTCGGCGGCACCTGCGTCAACGTCGGCTGCATTCCCAAGAAGCTTTTTTCCTACGCCGCGCACGTGCGCGACGAAATCCGCGACGCGGCGGCCTTCGGCTGGACGATCGCCGAGCCGAGCTTCGACTGGAAGACGCTGCTCGCCAACAAGGATCGCGAGATCGCGCGCCTGAACGGCGTCTACGAGCGGATCCTCCTCAACAACGGAGTGAAGATTTTCAGGGATCGGGCTTCCATTCTCGATCCTCACACCGTAAAAGTCGGAGACAAACATCTAACTGCAAAACATATTCTCGTCGCCACGGGCTCGTGGCCGAGCAAGCCGACCATCCCCGGCCGCGAGCTCGCGATCACCTCGAACGAGGCCTTCCATCTCGAGAGGCTGCCAAGGCGCGCGCTCGTCGTCGGCGGGGGCTACATCGCCGTCGAGTTCGCCTCGATCTTCCACGGACTCGGCGTGGAGACGACCCTCGCCTATCGCGGCGCGCGGCTGCTGCGCGGCTTCGACGCCGAGCTGGGAACCCGGCTCGCCGACGAGATGGGCAAAAAGGGCATCGCAATCCTGCTCGAGACGAATCCCGTTTCGATCCGACCCGGCCTCGCGGTTGAATTCCAGAATGGCGCGCAGGAATCGTTCGACCTGGTGCTTTTTGCCACGGGCCGACTTCCCAACACTGCCGGCCTCGGTCTCGAGACGGTCGGGGTGAAGCTCGGCGCCGATGGGGCCGTGCAGGTCGACGCCTATTCCAAGAGCTCGGTCGACTCGATTTACGCGATCGGCGACGTAACCAACCGCCTCAACCTCACCCCGGTCGCAACCGCAGAAGGCATGGCGCTGGCAAAGACGCTCTTTGGCGGGCAACCGACGTCGCCGGATCACGACAACGTGCCTACCGCCGTGTTTTCGCACCCGAACCTTGCCACCGTGGGGCTGTCGGAGGAGAGGGCGCGCGAGCGCCTCGGGGCTGTTGATGTGTACAAGACGTCGTTCACTTCCCTCAGGCACACGCTCTCGCAAGGCACCGAGAAGATCTTCATGAAGCTTGTGGTAGAAGCAAGGAGCCAGCGAGTGGTGGGGGCGCACATGATCGGCCCGGATGCGGGCGAGATCATCCAGGGCGTCGCCATCGCGGTGAAGCTGGGCGCCACCAAGGCGCAGTTCGACGCGACGATCGGCATTCATCCGACCGCGGCTGAGGAGTTTGTGACCCTGAGGGAAAAGTCGGCATAGAGGCCAGCATGCTTCTCGAATCCCGGATCGAGAAAACCATCGCGGCGCTCCGGGCGCAGGCCGAAGTGCCGCTCGCCATCGAGCTCTGGAACGGCCGGCGCTATGAGCTGGGCGACGAGCCCCACGTCACCTTCCGGGTCAACGACGCGCAGGCGCTCAAGCGCATCTCCCGGCCCGATTTCGCCTCGCTCGGCGAAGCGTATGTCGAGGGCGACCTGGAGCTCGAAGGCCCCATCGACGAGGCCCTCAGGGCCGTCGAGTCGCTCGCCAAAGCCTGGGGCCGCACCGCCGGGCGCCGCATGCCGCATCTCGGCGCGCACAACCGCAAGAGCGACAGCGAGGCGATCCGCTACCACTACGACGTTTCCAACGACTTCTATCGCCTCTTCCTCGACGAGCGCATGGTCTACTCCTGCGCCTACTTCAAGACCGGCGCCGAGGACATCCACGCAGCGCAGGAGCAGAAGCTCGACCACATCTGCCGCAAGCTGCGCCTCGCGCCCGGCGACCGCTTCCTCGACGTGGGCTGCGGCTGGGGCGCGCTCGTCATGCACGCGGCGCAAAAGTACGGCGTGCACGCCACCGGCGTGACGCTCTCGGAAAACCAGCACGCTTACGCGAACGCCCAGATCGGCGCCGCGGGCCTGCAGGACCGCTGCCAGGTGCTGCTGCGCGACTACCGCGACATCGCGGGCGAATACGACAAGATCGCCTCGGTGGGCATGTTCGAACATGTCGGACTGAAGAACCTGCCCGCCTACTTCGGCATCATCCATAAGCTGCTCGCCGACGGCGGCATCGTGATGAACCACGGCATCACCTCGGTCGACATCGAGAGCCGCGAGGTCGGGCTGGGCGCGGGCGAGTTTATCGGCAAGTACGTCTTTCCCGACGGCGAGCTGCCGCATCTCTCGCTCGTGCTGCGGGAGGTCGCGGGCGCGGGCCTGGAAGCGATGGACGTGGAGACGCTGCGCCTGCACTACGCGCGCACGCTCGCGCACTGGTCGAGGCGGCTGGAGGCGAACCTGGAGGCGGCGCATGCGCATGCCGGCAAGAAGCGCGTGCGCATCTGGCGGCTGTACCTCGCCGGCTGCGCGCACGCCTTCGCGCGCAACTGGATCTCGATCCACCAAGTGCTCGCGGTCAAGTCCTCGAACCCGGGGCGCAATCCGCTGCCCTGGACCCGCGAGTACATGTACCGCTAGTGGCGTCCTAAAGGGCGCGCACCACGAGCGAGATCCCGCTCGCGAGCAGCATCACCGCGACGACCCGCATCAGCGCTTCGCGCGAGATGCGGCGGAACAGATGGCCGGCCGCCCACAGGCCGGCGAGCCCCGACGGAATGACGGCGAGCGCGTAGAGCCAGACCTTGGGCTCGAGCAGGAATCCCGTGATGAAGAAGGCGACTGCGCGCATCGAGATGCTGGTGAGCGTCGCAAGGCCCATCGTCGCGCGGTACTGCTCCTTGGTAAGCCCTCGATGAGAAAGGTACATCGCGTAGGGCGGCCCGCCCGCGCCGAAGAGCGTGCTCGTCAAGCCGCCCGCGAATCCCGCCGGATAGGCCCAGCCCGAAGGCAGCCTGCGGTGCGATTCGCCGCGGCGCGCGAGGCTGTAGACCGCAAACGCGATGACGAAGATTCCGAGCGCCATCGTTGCGGCCTGGCGCGGAAGATTGACGAGCAGCGTCACGCCCGTCGCGGTGCCGACGAGGATGGCGGGCACCATGCGCGTCCATTCGGCCCGCACCGCGTTACGCGGATTCTCGAAGCCGACGCGCAGCGCGGTCGAGAAATCCATGAGCACATAGAGCGCGAGGGCGAAGGGCAGCGACACCATGTGAGTGGCGATCGGGATGGTGACGAGCGCCGTGCCGAAGCCCGTGATGCCGTACACGATCGCGCCGGCGAAGCCGGCGCCGGCGAGCCAGGCGATTTCGGCGAACGAGAACTCCACGCCTAGGGGCCCAGATGCAGCGCGGCGCGAGTGCAGCGGTTCATGCGCCGCAGCCGGTCGACGTAGCGGCCAAAGGGCATCGCGTGGCGCTTTTCGAGGACCGCCGCGCGCGCGCGCAGCTCGTCCCAGCGGAACTCGGGCGGCGCGCCTTTCAGGGCGATGACGACGATGTTCGGATCGTTCAGCGCCGGGAAAGCGATGACGGCGCCCGCGAATGCGCGCTCGATGCGCCGCAGGTTGCGATCCAGGTTCTGATCGTCGTCCATGAAGTTCACTACCATCGCGCCCGGATCCTCGAGCGAGCCCCAGGCCGCGTCGAAGAACGCCTGAGAGACGAGCGCCGCGGGCGTCGACTCGTCCTCGAAGCCGTCCACGACGAGCAGATCGCAGCACTCGGGCGCGAGCGCCCGCACGCCGTCGCCATGCTCGATGCGCAGGCGCGCATCGTCGCCCGGGACGTGAAAAAGCGAGCGCGCCGTCGTGATCACGCGCTCGTCGGACTCGACCACGTGCGTGCGCAGCCCGTTCAGGTGCCGGTGGAAGTACTTGGCGAGCGAGCCGCCCCCGAGGCCGATCATGAGCGCGCGCCGCGGCGCCGGATGGAAGAGGAGGAAGGCCATCATGCAGCGCGTGTAGTCGAGCTCGAGGGCGAACGGGTCGTCCATGCGCATGGCGCTCTGGATCGCCTCGCCCCCGATGTGCAGGTGGCGAACGCCGCGCTCCTCGCTCACGACGAGATCCGGACGCCGGCCCATCCTCGCTATGTCAGCGCGCCGCGGGCGCTGACGGGCCAGAAGTCCTCGACCACCCCGTTGCGAACGCACACGTACCAGTCGTAGAGGTTCACCGTCGGATCGCAGTGCCCGGGCACGAGCAGGAGCTTCTCGCCGAGCTTGGGCGCCGCGGCCCCCGCGCCGATCTCGACCCAGCCATGCTCGTCCGAGGCGCGCACATAGGCGAGCCCCGGGCGCTCCCAGACGGCGGGCATGCCCGAATCGACGCTCGAGGCCTTCAACCCCGCGTCCACGATGGCGACATCCGGCGCGGGCCGGCTCATCACGGTTGCGAGCACGAAAAGCGAATGCTCGAAGCGCGGCAGCGGCGGTGCCCACTCGTTCTTCGCGTAATCCCAGTCCATGAACACGTACGAGCCGGGCTGGATCTCGTCCCAGACGCCCGCCTCGACTTCGAGCATGAACGTGCCGCTGCCCGCGCCGGTCACGCGCGGGCACGCGATGCCGTTCTCGGCCAGCAGGCTTTTCATGTTCTTCACCTGCAAAGCCGCGTTCATGACCGCCGTGCGGCGCTCCTCGATCGAGCGAAAGTGCTGCGCGCGGCCGTGATAGGCCTGCAGTCCCGCGAAGCGCAGGTTGGGCGAGGCGGCAATCGCCCGGGCGAGCGCGAGCGCCGGCGCCCCTGGCGCGATGCCGCAGCGGCGCATGCCGACCTCGAGCTCGATGTAGGTGTCGATCGTGGCGCCGGCGCGCGCCGCGGCGGCCTGCAGGTCGCGCGCATTGCCCGTGTCGTCGACGCAAACGCCGATCTTCGCCTTCTTCGCGAGCGCAGCCAGGCGCTCGAGCTTGCGCGCGCCCACCACTTCGTTCGAGACGAGGACGTCCTGGACGCCTCCGGCGACGAGCGCCTCGGCTTCCGCCACCTTCTGGCAGCACACGCCCACCGCCCCCGCGGCGATCTGGCGCTTCGCGATCTCGGCGCACTTGTGCGTCTTCGCGTGCGCCCGCACGCGCACCTTGCCGGCGACCGCGTTGGTGAGCCGCGCGAGATTGGTCTCGAACGCCTCCAGGTCCACGATGAGCGCGGGCGTGTCCACGTCCTCGAGGCGCATGCCTTTTTGCGCCGGCGCCGGCTGGCTCATGCGCGAGCGCTCCGCTGCAGGTAGCCGAACCAGGTGATCGCGGCGATGGCGATGACGATGAGGGGCAGCGCGGCCAGGTTCACTTTCTCCCATCCGGAGCCCGTGACGATCATTCCCGAGGCGAGCGAGGAGACCACCATCATCACGAAGACCGCCGTCTCGTTCGCGCCTTGCGCGGTCGCACGCTCCTCGGGCCGGTAGGTCTCGGTGAGGAGCGCGGTGCCGCCGATATAGAGGAAGTTCCAGCCGACGCCGAGCAGGACGAGCGCCCACCAGAAATTCGCCACCGCGACCCCCGAGATCGCGACCGCGACCGTGACGAGATTGAGCGCCGCGCCGGCGAACAGCACCGGCAGCACCCCGACCCGCTTGATGAGCGGGCCGGTGAAGAACGACGGCGCGAACATGGCGATCACGTGCGAGGAGATGACGAACGCGGCGTCGCCGAAGGGATGCCCGCACGCCTGCATGGCGATGGGCGTCGAGGTCATGAGGAAGTTCATGACGCCATAGCCGATCGCGCCCGACAGCACGGCGACGATGAATTTCGGCTGCCGCGCGATCTCGGCGAGCGGCCGTCCGCGCCTGGCCGAATCCTGGCTGCCCGCCTCCGGCAGCCGCAGCAGCGCGACCAGCGCAATCATCGCCGCGGCGTACAGGATCAGCTCAAGATAGGCGCCCGCGAACCGGGGGCCGGGCAACTGCACGGTCTGCCGGCTGACCGCCGGCCCGAGCAGGCCGCCGACGAGTCCGCCCGCGAGGACGAGCGAGATCGCGGTCGAGCGCCATTCCGGGGGCGAGGCGTCCGCGGCCACGAACCGGTAGTACTGGCCGAAGGCGTTATAGACACCGAAAACGAGCGCGCCGAGGCAAAGCGTCCAGAAGCTGCCGAGCCACATGGCGCTCGAGCAAAGCAGCGCCCCGGCGACCGCGAAGAGCATGCCGTGCATGAGCCCCGAGCGCCGCCCGACGCGCTTCATGTAGTGCGAGGCGGGCATGGTCGAGAGCGCCCCGCCCGCCACCCAGCAGGTGACCGGCAAGGTGGCGAGCGCCGGCGTCGGCGCGAGCGCGAGGCCGGCGAGGCCGTTGATCGCGATCAGCGTCGAATTGTTGGAGAGCAGCATCGCCTGGCAGGCGGCGAGCAGACCGACGTTACGCCGGGTAGTGCGGGCGGGGCTGGACATCAGATACTGGACATGTATACAGTAGCAGGGAGTCAGCCCATTCTAGAGCCAATGCAGAAGCTTCGCGGCGCGCTTTCGCAGATCCAAGGACGTTTCGAAACGGCACAGCGCTCGCCCTTCGACGACGGCTGGACGCCCGAGGAGCAGGCCGAGAGCGCCGTGAAGACGATCGTCGTCGAGGAGCGCGCCCGGACGATCATCGCGCGCAACGACTCGCCCGATGTGCCCTTCGAGCAGTCCATCAACCCCTACCGCGGCTGCGAGCATGGCTGCATCTACTGCTACGCGCGGCCGAGCCACGCGTACCTCGAGCTTTCGCCCGGCCTCGACTTCGAGACGCGGCTCTTCGCCAAGACGAACGCGGTCGAGCTGCTGAAGGACGAGCTTTCCGGGAGGGGCTACGTCGTCAAGCCGCTCGCCTTCGGCACCAATACCGACTGCTACCAGCCCGTCGAGCGGCGCTACGGGATCATGCGCGGCCTCATCGAGGTCCTGGCGGACTGCGATCATCCGCTCACGATCGTCACGAAATCGGCGTTGATCGAGCGCGACATCGACCTGCTTGCGCCCATGGCGAAAAAGAATCTCGTGAAGGCCTTCATCTCGGTCACGACGATGGATGCGGCGCTGGCGAGGAAGCTCGAGCCGCGCGCGGCGAGCCCGTCGCGCCGGATCGATGCGATCCGCGCGCTCGCGGGCGCGGGCATCCCCACCGGCGTGCTCGCCGCCCCGCAGATTCCCGCGCTCACCGACAAGACGCTCGAGCACGTGCTCGAGCAGGCAGCTGAAGCCGGGGCGACGATGGCGGGCTGGATCCTGCTGCGCCTTCCGAACGAAGTGCGGCCGCTCTTCAAGGAGTGGTTGGCGACGCACTATCCGCAGCGCGCCGATCACGTGATCAGCCTCGTCAAGCAGTCGCGCGGCGGCCGCGAGAACGACCCGAACTTCCATACGCGCATGAGCGGCTCGGGCAACTTCGTCGAGCTGATCGGCCAGCGCTTCGAGCTCGCCTGCAAGCGCCTGGGCCTGAACCGCGAGGACACCCACATGGCGCCGCGCGGGGGCCTCGACTGCAGCCGCTTCCGCCCGCCGCGAAACTCCGGCCAGCTCGGCCTCTTCTGACTTACTCTGGCAGCGTGAGCACCGCTGCCGCCGCCCATCGCCTGGTCGAGGCGCCGATTATGCCGACCCTGGCGCGCCTTTCGGCGCCCGGCCTCCTCCTCGTGGTTTTCCAGTCCGCGGTCTCGATCGCTGATACGCATTACGTCGGCCGCCTCGGCACCGCGCCGCTCGCCGGCCTCGCGCTCGTTTTCCCCCTCCTCATGCTCCTGCAGATGACCTCCGCCGGCGCCATGGGCGGCGGCGTTTCATCCGCGATCGCGCGAGCGCTAGGCGCGGGCGACCTTGCGCGCGCGCGCTCGCTCGTCGTGCACGCGCTCGTGATCGCGCTCGGCATGGCCGCGGGCTTCACGCTCGTGCTCCTCACCCTCGGCCCCTCGATTTACCGCCTGCTCGGCGGCGGCGGGGAGGCGCTCGCGCACGCGCTCACCTACTCGAACGTCGTCTTCGCGGGCGCGATCGGCGTCTGGCTCGCCAACACCTTCGCGAGCATCATGCGCGGCAGCGGCAACACGCTCGTGCCGGCGCTCGCGCTCGTGGCCGCGGCGATCCTGCAGATCCCGCTCTCGGGCGCGCTTACGCTCGGCTGGGGTCCCTTCCCCGCCCTCGGCATCGCCGGCGCGGCGAGCGCCTATGTCTTTGGCGCCGGCGTGGCGACCTTGGTGAGCGGAACGGTCGTGCTACGCGGACGCCTGTGTCCGACGCGCGCGGACCTGAAGCTCGATCCGCGCCGCTTCGGCGACATCCTGAAGGTGGGCGCGATCTCCTCGCTCTCGGCGCTGCAGACGGTGATCACCGCGGTGGTGCTGACGGGCCTGGTCGGGCGCTTCGGCACCGCCGCGCTCGCGGGCTACGGCGTCGGAATGCGCCTGGAGCTCCTTCAGGTGCCGATCGCCTTTGCGATCGGCCAGGCGCTCGTCGTCATGGTCGGCACGAACGTGGGCGCGGGCAGCGCCGCGCGCGCGAAGCGCATCGCCTATCTCGGCGCGGCGATGGCGGCGGCGTTCTGCCTCGTCATCGGCTCGACGGTGGCGCTCCTGCCGCGGCTCTGGGTGTCGATCTTCTCGGCCGACCCGGCGGTCCTCGAGGCCGGCTCCGCCTATCTGCGTACCGTGGGACCCTTCTACCCGTTCATGGGGATGGGAATCGCGCTCTACTTCGCCTCGCAGGGCGCGGCGCGAGTGGGCTGGCCGGTGCTCGCGGGGACGGCGCGGCTCATCATCGTGATCTGCGGCGGCTTCGCCGTCGTCTCGTACGCCGGGTCGCTACCGGCGCTCTATGCGGTGGTCGCCTTGGGGATGACTGTCTGGGGGAGTGCCACGCTGTACGCGGTAAGGACGACCGACTGGTCGCGTCACTGAATGAATTCGACCAGTGCGTCGAGCGTGGCGTCGGGCGCCTCGGCCATGAGCGAGTGCCCGGAAGTCCTCACCTGCACGCGCGCGGGCGCCTTGATCGCCTTGATGAGCGCCTCGGCATTGCGCGCCGGGGTCATCACGTCGCGCCCGCCCAGGATGAAAAGCACCGGGCAGCGCAGCTTGCCGGCGGCCTCGATGCCGCCGTCGTAGGCGTTGCAGGCGGCCAGCGCCGAGTGCAGGACGCCGGGCGCAAGGCGCCCTAGGCGCGCCAGCGTGTCGCCGTACATCCACATGCCCGGGTTCGGATTGGCGCCGAGCGGAACCTGCGGCGCGTGGCCCCAGATCGTCGACATGTCGTAGGCAGTGGGATCGTTTCGCTTCGCCGCCTCCAGGAAGGCGTCGGTCACCTTCATCGGATAGCCCACGCCGATGAGCGCGATGCGCTCGGCCTGCTCCGGATAGCGCGCCGCGAATTCCAGCGCAACGAGCGCGCCCATCGAATGGCCTACCAGTGCGGCGGCGGCGATTCTCTTCTCGTCCAGGATCTTCTTCACCCACGCCGCCATCGCCTCGATCGTCCCGATCGGCGGCCCCTCGGAGCGACCGTGCCCCGGCAGGTCGAGCGCGAGCACGTTGCGGCCGTGATAGCCGAAATAGCGGCTCTGCAGCCCCCACCAGGAATGGTCCAGCCCTGCGCCGTGGAGAAAGACGACCGTGGGCTTCGCCGGCTCGAACTCGTGCGCCGCCGCGTAGGCGAACGCCTTTTTTCCGTCCACCTGCAGGTTCATCTCTGCGACGCCTTTAGCGAGCGATCGAGGTCGTCGATCAGGTCCTGCGGATCTTCCAGGCCGATCGAGAGCCGGATCGTGCCCGGGCCGATGCCGGCTTTCTTCAGGTCTTCGTCCGTCATGCGGTAGTGCGTCGTGCTCGCCGGGTGGATGACGAGCGATTTTGCATCGCCCACGTTGGCGAGGTGCGAGAACACGCGCAGCGACTCGATGAACCTGCGCCCGGCGTCCCGGCCGCCCTTGATGTCGAACGTGAACACCGCGCCGCAGCCGAGCGGGAGCAGGCGCTTCGCGATTTTGTTGTCCGGGTGTCCTTCGAGCTCGGGAAAAACGACCGATTGAACGGAAGAATGCCTTGAAAGAAACGCGACAATCTTTCTCGTGCTCTCCACATGCCGCGGCATGCGCAGGTGCAGCGTCTCGATGCCCTGCAGGATCTGGAAGGCGGTCATCGGCGCCATGCAGGCGCCAAAATCCCTCAACCCCTCGCGCCTCGCGCGCAGGAGAAAGGCGCGCGTGCCCGATTCCTCCTCGAAATCCATGCCGTGGAAGCCGGCGTAGGGCGCGGTGAGCTGCGGAAACTTGCCGCTCTTCTCCCAATCGAACCGCCCCGAATCGACCAGCACGCCGCCGATCGCGATGCCGTGCCCGCCGAGGAACTTGGTGGCCGAGTGATAGAGCAGATCGGCGCCGTGCTCGAACGGCTTCATCAGGTACGGCGTCGTGAACGTGGAATCGACCAGCAGCGGCAACCCGGCCTCGTGCGCGACCCTTGAAACGGCCGGGATGTCGAGCACATCCAGCCCCGGATTGCCGAGCGTTTCCCCGAAGAGCAGCCGTGTGCTGGCCTTTATTTCCCTGCGGAAATTCTCCGGATCTCTCGGTGAAACGAAGGTCGTTTCAATTCCAAACCTTTTCAACGTGTAGCCGAGGAGATTGTGGGATCCGCCGTAGAGCGCGGTGGAGGCGACGATATGGCTGCCCGCGTCCATGAGGGTCGCGATCGCGAGGTGCAGCGCCGCCTGGCCGCTCGCGGTCGCGATCGCGCCGACGCCGCCCTCGAGCGCGGCCACTCGCTCCTCCAGCACGGCCACGGTCGGATTGGAGATGCGCGAGTAGACGTGGCCCGCGCGCTCCATGTTGAAGAGCGAGGCCGCGTGCGCGCTGTCGCGAAAGACGTAGGAGGTGGTCTGGTAGACCGGTACCGCGCGCGCCCCCGTCGCCGGATCGGGCGACTGGCCGGCGTGCAACGCCAGCGTGTCAAACCCCGGATATTTGGGACCGGACATTCGTCCTGCCTAGAGCGGACCCGCCAAAACTGCTTAGTGCAAATGCTTGCGGGCGGGCCGCGTGGCCGTCTCGAACGCGCGCTCGGGCTTCTTCGCCTCGGCCGCGCGCGCCTTCCAGTCGTCCTCGAAGAGCCGGTTGACCAGCACCGCGACTTCGGCCACCTCGGCTTTGCCGAACTGGCGCGCGAGCAGCGCCGACACGTCCTCGATCATGCAGCGCCGCTGCGCCTCGTGGATGGCGTGCGGCGTGGGTCCGACGAAAAGCAGGCGCGACTCCTGCTCGCCGTTGTCGTGGTACAGCGTGAGCTCGACTTCGACCGCCTCGTAGCAGAGCGGCCCCAGGCTCTCGAGCGCCTGCTCGAGCGCGCCGTGGAAGCTGCGCCCGGTCTCGCCCGTCCAGCACACGAGGAGCATGAGGTCTTTCTCGTCGAAGCGCAGGCCCGGCTCCTCGGGCTCGAGGCTCTTCACGTCGGCGAGCCCCTCGGCGTCGAGATACTCGAGCCAGGGCGCGAGCGCCTGCTCGATCTGCTTTTTCGACACGCCTTCGAGAATCGGGATATCGGCGTGGACATGCACTTCCATGCGCATGGCGTTTTCCCGGGGGAGATGGACGTGCATTTTATCACGCGCCTTTCGGGCCCCGACCGGCGGCGAGGGTCAACCGACCGATGGCGATTTGCGTTGCTCGAGAACGACTTGGAGAGGATGGAAGGGCCCGAGTGGACTACGCAAGATACAAATATTCACAGCCGAAGTCCGTTGTGGGCGGTCTAATTTTCCATGCGAGGCTGCCCATGGAGGTAGCGATGAACGTCATGTACAACAGCGAGAACTACTACGTCGTCGAGTTTCCCGGACGTGGCGGAATAGAGCTGGTGGACAAGACCACCGGCCGCGGCGGATTTCTGGAAGGCGCCGTGGAGGTGAAATTCCGCGCCTCGATGGCCGACCTGGCGTTGGGCGAGCCGACGACGGACTCGGTGGATGAATTCCTCGCCGAATACGACGCGCTCCTCACCAACCCCATGGTCCTTCACTAGCTACTCGCGCCGTAGACGATCGGCTACATTCGGGCCGTGCCCCGGCCCGAGCGCTTTTCCCCCTCATTTCATCCCGACTATTCGGGCGGCGGCTTCGTCAATCTGATCGCCTCGCTTGTCGAGGCGCGCGGCGGGGCGCCGCGCCATGCGCCGCTCGCCGCGCTGCCTGCGGCCGAGCTGCGCGAGGCCGCGAATGTGGTGCTCCTCATCGTCGATGGGCTGGGCGATAACTATCTTCTCGCGCACGGCGGCGGGGGTCCGCTCGCCCGCCACCGCCGCGCCTCGCTTAGCGCCGTCTTTCCGTCGACGACCGCGACCGCGATCACCGCCGGCTTCACCGGCTCGACGCCGATCGAGCACGGCCTCACGGGCTGGTACACCTATTTTTCCGAGGTGGCGTGCGTCGCCGCGCCGCTGCCGTATGTGCGCCGGGGCGAGAAGCGACCGCTCGGCATCCCTCCGGCGCGCCTTTTCGCCGAGCCGAGCTATTTCGATACGCTCGCCGACCGCGTCATCGTCGTGACCTGGAACGCCATCGTCGATGCCACCTACAACGCTTTTCATTGCGGCGGCGCCGAGCGTCGCAGCTACGAAAGCCTCGAGGGCTTCGTCGAGCAGACCGCGGCGGCGGTCCGCTCGGGACCCGAGCGCAAATTCGTCTACGCCTACTGGCCGCAGTTCGACGTCCTCTCTCATCAGCACGGCGTCGGCAGCCCCGAGGTGCGCGCGCATTTCGGCGCGCTCGACGATGCCATCGGCCGCCTGATCGAGCACCTGGCGGGCACCGATACCATGCTCCTCGTCACCGCCGATCACGGCTTCGTCGACGTGCCGGCGTCAGAAACGGTCGAGCTGCCGCCCTCGCTCGCCGCGCAGCTGCGATTCCCGCTGTGCGGCGAGCGCCGCATCGCCTTCTGTCATGTTCATGAAACAAAATCATTCATCGAAAAAGCCAAAGGGCTCCTCGGCGGGCGGGCCGAGGTCCGGCCAAGCCAGGACCTCGTCGAGGAAGGCTGGTTCGGGCCCGGCCGGCCGCACCCGCGTTTCGCGGAGCGGATCGGCGACGTCGCCATTGTCATGAACGGCCGCGGCGCGATAAAAGACTGGGTGCCGGGCGAGAAGCGGCACGTGCTCGTCGGCGATCACGGCGGCACCTCCGAGGACGAAATGCGCATTCCACTGGTGGTGGCGAAAACATGAAAACCAAGGCGAACGGCATCGACATCCACTACGAGCTGCACGGCAAGGAGGGCGCGCCCTGGCTCGTGCTCAGCCACTCGCTCGCGTGCAGCGTGCGCATGTGGGATCCGCAGATCGCAGCACTGAAGGACCGCTATCGCATCCTCGCCTACGACACGCGTGGCCACGGCGGCAGCGAGGCGCCCAAGGGGGAATACACCCTTGAGATGCTGGCGGATGATTTGAATGCCCTGATGAAAGCACTCGGAGTGAAAAGCGCCAATTACTGCGGCCTTTCCATGGGCGGCATGATCGGGCAGACCTTCGCGCTCAAGTACCCGGGCGTCTTCAAGACGCTCGCGCTCGCCGATACGACGAGCCGCTACCCCGCCGATGCCTGGCCTGCCTGGCAGGACCGGATCCGGACCGCGGAGGCGAAGGGCATGGAGCCGCTCGCCCAGCCGACGCTCGAGCGCTGGTTCACCGAGCCCTTCCGCAAGAAGAACCCGGCGGCGGTGGAAGCGATCCGCAAGCTCATCGTCTCCACGCCGGTGGCAGGCTACGTCGGCTGCTGCCATGCGATTCCGAAGATCAATCTCACGGCGCGGCTGAAGGAGATCCCCTGCCCGATTCTCGTCATCGTCGGCGCGGACGACCCCGGCACGCCGCCCGCCATGGCGAAGGAGATCCACGAGAACGCGCCGGGCTCGAAGCTGGTCGTGCTGCCGCAGGCGGCGCACCTTGCGAACCTCGAGCAGCCCGAGGGCTTCACGCAAGCCCTGGCGGATTTCAGCCGCTAGCGCCGACCCCCTTCACGCCGCGGTCGATGAACTCGCGCGACTGCTCGAGCGCGGCGCGGCGCCATTCGGCATCGCGCGGGTAGAACGCCGACTCGTAGTCGCGGCGCACCTTGGCCGCGAGCACGGGATCGCGATGGCCCTCGAAGCGCAGCCACCGCTGCGCCATGCCGGCGCGCTGCATGTCGCGGCGCGGCAGCGTGCCGAACTCGACCACGATCGTCGTCACCTCCGCCTCCGGCAGGAGTCCGGTGAAGGCATCGATGATCGTCCCGTGGTAGGTGGCGAGCGCCTTGTGCGTGACGCCCTGCAGGTTGACCGCGCGCTCGCCCCACCAGGCGCGCGCCCGCTCGCGCGCGGGCGAGCCTTCGGGGTGAAAGCACAGATAGATGTGCTCGCACCACGGCCCGATCCCCGTGTGCAGGTCGAGATAGGCCACGTGACGCGCATGGCCGAGGTGGGTCTCGACCGCCTCGCGAAACGCATTGTTCGCCCATTGCGGCTGCGCGCCGCCATAGAAGATCCCGTCGGGATGCGAGTACTGCCCGCCGTTGAAGGCGTCCGAGAATGCCTTCTCGCCGACCCGCTCGCGAAAAGCGTCGAGCCTGGTGAAGACGGCCTCGATGGACGGCTCATCCCAAGTCTGCAGCTGGATGAGCGAGTGGACGTCCGCGTAGCCGGGATTGGCGGGAACCGGCTTCGAGAAATCGACGAAATTGCGATTGAGATCGACGTTTTCCTCGGTGACGCGCGTCTTGTGAGCGAAGCCCCAGGGATTCTGCGCATGAAAGAACACGACCGCGGTGTCCTTCGGCAGGCGCGGCCGGCTGCGCAGCCAGGCGCATTGCGCCGCCGAGCCCGGGTAGCCCTCGATGCCGTGCGTGCCGCTGCCGACGACGAAGATCCTGGATGCGTTGCCCGGGCCGAGCACCGAGACGTCGAGGAAAAGCGGCTCGCCCTCGGGGCCGCGCTCGCTCGGGTGGTGGTATGCCTGGTGCTTCGCGCCGGCGCGGCGCGCCGCGCGCAGGAAGTGGTCGCGCGCCTCGCGGTAGGAGTCGGCGTAGACCGCTATTTCCTCAGCCATCGAGGCCTTGCCAGCGCTTGAGCTTCGCCGAATGGATGCCGAAGAGATCGAGCACGCGCGCGACTGAGTGCGCGACGAGCTCGTCGATGGTCTTCGGCCGCGCGTAGAGCGCCGGCACGGGCGGGAAGATGATGCCGCCCATTTCGGTGACCGCCGTCATGTTGCGCAGGTGGGCGAGATTGAGCGGCGTCTCGCGCACGAGGAGCACGAGGCGCCGCCGCTCCTTCAGCGTCACATCCGCCGCGCGCGAGACGAGGTCGTCCGCGTGCGCGTGCGCGACGGCGGCGAGCGTCTTCATCGAGCAGGGCGCGATGACCATCCCCTCGGCGAGGAAGGACCCGCTCGCGATCCCGGCGGCGATGTCGCGAGGGTGGTAGGCGACGTGCGCGAGGCGCTCGACGTCCTTGCGCCGCATCGCGAGCTCGTGGAAGCAGTTGAGCGCCCCGGCGTCCGAAAGCACGACATGGCTCTCCCAGCCGCGCGCCGAGCGAAGCTCCCTGAGCAGCCGCACGCCATACGCGGCGCCGCTCGCGCCGGTGATCGCGACCACCAGCCGCTTCGAAACCGCGCTTTTCAGAGGGGCTTTTCTCACTCGCGCAAGCGTACACTAAGGGCAACTCAGGGCACCGGGGCTCCGTATGTCGACGGCCGCAAAAACCTATCCCGTCAATGCGCTCGCGCCCGATCCGGCGGTGAAATTCGACCGCAAGATCGGCGAGCAGTACCTGCGCTATGCGCGCATGCTCTCGGCGCGCGGTTATGTCGCGAGCTCGACCGGCAACCTCGTCATGCGCGTGCCGCACCCGGATTACCCGCAAGGCATCTGCTACGTGAAATGCATGGGGGTGTCGCTCGAGGAAATGACCATGGACGACCTCATCCTCACGGACGTGGTCTACGGGCGGATCCTGTATGGCGACCGCGGCACCACCGTCGGCCATCAGATGAACCGCGAGATCCTGCGCCTGCGGCCCGACGTGAACGCGGTCATCCACCTCCACCACGACGAGACGATCGCCTTCTTCGCCGCCGGATTCGAGGAAATCCGCATCACCGGCCTCACTTTTCCGTACCTGATGCAGAGCTGGCCGCACTACCTGCCCGCGCACATCAACGTCGAGGAGGACGTCGGCCCGATCAAGACGTTCATCAAGGACACGAACTGCATCATCATGAAGCGCCACGGCTTCACGGTGCTCGGCCGCAACGTCTCGGAGTGCTACGGCCGCACCAACGTGCTCGCCGGCGAGATCAAGCGCAACATCCTCGCCGAGCAGCTCGCCGCCCAGCAGGGCCGCCAGCCCGAATACCTGACCAGGGCCGAGTGCGAAAAAATGTTCATGCACGGCGACGCCGTGATGTATCCCAAGGTGAAGCAATGAAACGACGCTTTTTTCTCTTTCTCCTCTGCCTTGTTTTTTCCGGCCCGGCGCTTGCGCAATCCTGGCCCTCCAAGCCCCTCAAGCTGATCGTTCCGTTCCCGCCGGGCGGCGGCACCGACCTCGCGTCGCGCTCGGTCGCGGCAAAGCTCGGCGAGGCGCTCGGGCAGCCGGTGGTGGTCGAGAACCGCCCCGGCGCAGGCGGCACGATCGGCGCCGACGCCGTCGCGAAAAGCGCGCCCGACGGCTACACGATCGGCACCGCCACTTCGAGCACGCACCCTGCCTCGGTCGCGCTGCAGAAAAACGTGCCCTACGACCCGGTAAAGAGCTTCGCGCCGATCACGCGCATCGGCAGCACCTCCTTCGTACTGCTCGGCACGCCCGGGCTGCCGGCGAACAACCTTCAGGAGCTCATCGCCTACGCCAAGGCGAACCCCGGCAAGCTCAACGTCGCCAACGTCGGCCCCTCGACGCTCGGCTTCCTCATGACGCTGCAGTTCCGCGCGCTCACCGGCACGCAGATGCAGGACATCTACTACAAGGGCTCCTCGCAGGTGTACCCGGACCTGATGAGCGGCCAGATCCAGCTCTTCCTCGACAATCCGGGCGCCTCCACCCCGCTCGTCACCTCGGGCAAGCTCAAGGCCTTCGGCGTGACCACGCCGACCCCCTCCATGCCGGGGGTCCCGCTTTTCTCGCAGGCGGGCCTGGCGGGCTACGACGCGTCGTTCTGGTACGGGCTGGTGGCGCCGGCGGGCACGCCCAAGGCCATCGTCGAGCGGATCCAGAACGAAGTGGCGAAGTACGTGCAGAGTCCCGAGGGGCGCAAGGAATTCGCGGCCCGCAGCCTCGAGCCGGGGGGCGACACGCCCGAGGAGTTCGGGCGCCTCATCGAGACGGAGATGAAGAACTTCCGCGCGCTCGCGGAGCACTTCAAGATCAAGCCGCAGTAAGTCGCGCCGCGATTGGAGTAAGCTTTGCGGGTCCCCGGCGGCGCTGAGGAGCACACCGCATGAGCCAAGAACGCAAATTCACATCCCGGCGCGCGCTGCTCGCGGGCCTCTCAGGCGCGGGCGCGCTCGCCTCGCTCGGGTATCTGCCCCGAGCCCTCGCCGCCGAAGTGGGCAGCAGCGGCGCGCTCGGCTATGCCGAAATCCCGGATGGCGCACTCGCCGAGCAGCTGCTCTATGCGCTTCCCGGCAAAGTGCCGCTCATCAAGAAAACCTACCGGCCGCCGAATTTCGAAACGCCGGTGGAATACTTTCGCACCGCCATCACGCCGAACAATGCGTTCTTCGTGCGCTGGCATCTCGCGGCGATCCCCCAGGTCAACGCCAAAGAGTGGAAACTTTCCGTGGGCGGCGACAGTGCCGAGCGCTCGTTCAGCCTCGGGCTCGCCGAGCTGCGCAAGGAATTCAAGCCTGCACAGGTCACGGCCGTGTGCCAGTGCTCGGGCAACCGGCGCGGGCTCTTCGAGCCGCACGTCATGGGCGTCGAATGGGGGGTAGGCGCGATGGGCAACGCCGTGTGGCGCGGCGTGCGCCTGAAGGATGTGCTCGCGAAAGCGGGCGTCAAGAGCGGCGCGCTCGAGGTCGTCCTCGACGGCGCCGACCATGGCCCGATGGAGAAGACCCCCGATTTCGTGAAGTCGATCCCGCTCGAAGTCGCCATGCGCGACGACACCCTGATCGCCTTCGACATGAACGGCAAGCCGCTGCCGCATTGGAACGGATTCCCCGCGCGCCTCATCGTGCCGGGCTGGACGGGCACCTACTGGGTCAAGCAGCTCACCAGCGTGAAGGTCGTCTCGCAGCCGGACAAGAATTTCTGGATGAGCGCGGCCTACCGCATCCCGCGCGGGCGCTTCAAGACGCCGACTTTCCAGTCGCAGCTTTATTCGCCGAACGAGCCCATCACGACCATGGTGGTCAATTCGCTCATCACGTCGCTTCGCAACGGCCAGCAGATTGCGCGCGGCAAGCCCATCGCGGTGAAGGGCGTCGCGTGGGATGGCGGCTCGGGCATCGAGCGGGTCGAGGTGTCGAGCGACTCGGGATCGACCTGGCAGCGCGCGCGGCTCGGCAAGGACCTGGGCAAGTACTCCTTCCGCGAGTTTTCGCTCGATTTGCCGGTGCGCGAGGGCGGGTCGTACGTCGTCATGGCGCGCGCGACCAGCCGCGCCGGCGAGCATCAGGTGGAGCAGCTCATTCACAACCCCGCCGGCTATCATCACAACGTGATCCAGCGGGTCTATGTCGAAGTCGTCTAGGGAGCTCGCCATGCGAAGCCTCATCTTCTTCGTCGCGGCCGCCGCCGCGAGCAGCCTCGCCGGCGCGCAGGAAGCCAAGGTCGTCCTGAAGGACGGCCCCGGCAAGGACAAGGCCATGCAATGCCTCGCTTGCCACAGCGTCGACTACATCCCGATGAACTCTCGCTTCCTCGACAAGGCTGGCTGGACCGCTTCGATCAACAAGATGATCAACGTGTTCGGCGCGCCGATCGCCAAGGAAGACGTCGATGCGATCGCGAGCTACCTCGCGCAGAACTACGGCAAGCCGCCGGCCAAGTGAGCGCAGCGCCCGGCGACCGGTGATCGAGCGCGCAAGCCTTCAGCGGCTGACCGCCCGCATCCTCCTTGGCGTTCTTGCGCTTTGCCTCGGCGGCGCCGCGCAGGCGCAGCGCAAGCACATGCCGGTGCGCACGCAGGAGGTCCCGGATACCGAATCCGGTCGCCCGGCCGCGAGCGCCGAGCGTCCCACGTTCAAGGGGCGCCTGCTCATCTACGGACCGCCCTCGCTCCCCGTCACCCCACCTGCGGCGCACGTCGCTCCGGCGCCCGCACAAGCCGAGGAGAAACCGGCCGCCCCGGCACCGGTTGCTTCGCCTGCGCCTGCGGCGCCTGCGCCAATCATCGCCGCTCCGGCGCCTGCCCCGGTCGTCACGCCGACCCAGCCTGCAGAAGCCCCCGTCGCCACCCCGCTCCCCGCGCCCGCGCCTCCGCCACCGGTGGCTGCGCCGGCACCGGAGCCCAAGCCTGCGCCGGTTGCTGCACCGACCCCTGCGCCTGAGCCGAAACCCGCCCCGGTCGCCGCACCGACGCCAGCCCCTCAACCCGCGGTGCCGGCCGCGCCGGTCGCTCGGGATGCCGCCGAACCCAGGCGCGAACCGATCGTCCGCCCTGAGGCAATCGCGCCCGCGCCGGCCGCAGCGGCCCGCCCGCCGGCGCCGCGCCAGGACGTCGCGATGGCGGCGCCCTCCTCCGCCGCCACGCCGGAGGCGCCGGTGCCGATCGACCTCAAGGTGATCGAGAGCATCTTCACCTGCCTCGCGCCCGGGCTGCCGCAGGACTGGAAGCGGGCGTGGGTAGAGATCACCGACCAGGGCGGCGGCAAGGAGAAGGTCTCCAAATTCCGCTATACGAACCTGCGCAATGACGACGAAGGCGAGGCGCTCGTGCCCTGCAACGCGCAGGAGCTGACGCGCCGGATCGTCGGCCTGAACGACAAGCTGCCGCCCGACCGTCGCGGCTGGAATCGCGCCCTGCTCGTGATCGAGAGCGACGGCGAGTACGAGATGAGCTACGAATACCCTAAGTAGCTAGGCCTTCCTCAGGAAATCAAAGTCGCAGCCGTGCTCGGCCTGGAGCACGTGATCCATATAGAGCTTGGCATAGCCGCGCGCGGGCGCCGTCACGGGCGGCTGCCACGCCTTCTTGCGCCTTGAGATTTCTTCTTCCGGCACGAGCAGCTCGATCGCGCGCTGCCTGACCGAAATTTTTATCCGGTCTCCGTTCCTGACGAGCGCGAGCGGCCCGCCGACGGCGGCCTCGGGCGACACGTGCAGCACGATCGTGCCGAAGGCCGTGCCGCTCATGCGCGCATCCGAGATCCTCACCATGTCCTTGACGCCGGCGCGCGCGAGCTTCGCCGGAATCGGCAGGTAGCCCGCCTCCGGCATCGCATAGCCGGACTTGGGTCCCGCGTTCTGCAGCACGAGGAAATCCTCCGGCTTCACGTCGAGCGCCGGGTCGTCGATGCGCGCGGCGAGATCGTCGAGCGAGGCGAACACCACGGCGCGCCCTTCCTTCTCGAAGAGCGACGGATCGGCCGCCGAGCGCTTCAGGATCGCGCCGTTGGGCGCAAGCGAGCCGAAGAGCGCGACCAGACCGCCGACCGGCGAGATCGGGTTCCTGAATTCGCGCACCACGGCGCGATCCACCCAGGGCGGGTTTTTGTCGAGGATCTGGCCGAGCGTCTCGCCCGACACCGTCATGCAATCGAGGTGCAGCAGCGGCTTCAGCTCGTGCAGCACCGCCCCGATGCCGCCCGCGGCATAGAGGTCGGACATGTAATGCTGGCCGGTCGGCTTGAGGTCTACCAGCACCGGAGTCGAGTCCGAGAGCTCGTTCAGCTTTTTGAGCGATACCTCCACGCCGGCCCGCCCGGCGATCGCGGTGAGGTGCACGATCGCGTTGGTCGAGCCGCCGATCGCGAGCAGCACCCGCAGCGCGTTCTCGACCGACTTCGCCGTGATGATCCGGGAGGGCCGGATCGGCTTGGACGCCAGCTCGACCGCGCGCTTGCCGCTCGCCTCCGCGGCGCGCAGCCGGTCGGCGTGCACGGCCGGAATCGCCGCACTGCCCGGCAGCGCCATGCCGAGCGTCTCGGCGATCGAAGCCATGGTCGAGGCCGTGCCCATCACTGCACAGGTTCCGGCCGTCGTCGCGAGGTTGCCTTCGATCACGGCGATCTCGGCGCTGTTCACCTTGTCGGCCCGGTGCAGGGCCCAGAAGCGCCGGCAATCGGTGCAGGCGCCCAGGCGCTCGCCGCGAAACGAGGTCGGCATCATCGGGCCGGCAAGGAGCTGCACCGCCGGAATGTCCGCGCTCGCCGCGCCCATCAGCTGCGCGGGCACCGTTTTGTCGCAGCCGCCGATCAGCACGACGGCGTCCATGGGTTGCGCGCGGACCATTTCCTCGACGTCGATCGACATCAGGTTGCGGAACATCATGGAGGTCGGGCTCAGGAATACTTCACCGAGCGACGTGGTAGGGAAATCAACCGGCAGGCCGCCCGCCGCGAGCACGCCGCGCTTCACGGCCTCGATGAGCTCCGGGAAATGGCGATGGCAGTTGTTGAAGCCGCTCCTCGAGTCGGCGATGCCGACCACGGGCCGGTCGAGCATCTCGCCCGAGTACCCCATGCTCTTGGCAAACGACCGGCGCAGGTAGAGCGAAAACCCGGCATCGCCGTAATTGGTCAGGCCGCGCTTTAAACCCTTGGCTTTTTCATCCATAAGTCATTGTTTTATCACAGTGGGCAATCTCCCATCTTCGATTCCGTTCGGAATGTGGTTGATTTCCCACCGTGGCCGGCCGTACTGTGCAAGGCAGGAGGATGGACATGGACGCGGTGACCGAGCACGACGCACCGCTGCTCGACAGCATCGCCGATTTTTGCCGCCGCGCCGGCATTGCCGAATCGACCTTCGGCCGGCGCGCGGTCAACGACGGCAAGTTCGTCGCGCGCCTGCGGGATGGCGCGCGCATCACGCCGGAGACGCTCGAGCGCGTGAACGCCTTCCTCGAGCGCCACGGCGCCTCGGCGCCCGCCTCGCCTCCCGAGCTGCGGCCCCTCATCCGCGTCACCGAGCGCAGACCGGGGCCGGGCGGCGCGCCCAGCACCGAAGGCGCGCCTTCGCGCAACTTCCGCTTCTTCGACAACCGCCAGAAGTACCTGCTCTTCGTCAATACCTGCGGCGAGAAGGAAACGATCGCCCGGCGCGTCGGCATGGAGCTCGCCCACATCCATCCGCGGCCGCCCGCCATCCGTGTCTTCGATGCCGGCATGGGGGACGGCTCGGTGCTCACGCGCGTCATGCGCGAGATGCACCGGCGCTTCCCGACCCGGCCGTTCTACTTCGTCGGCAAGGAAATCAGCCTCGAGGACGTGCGCCTGTCGCTGGACAAGATGCCAGACCGGCTCTACGAGCATCCGGCGACCGTGCTCATCGTCACCAACATGTACTACACCGAGGCGCCCTGGCTCGCGCCCAAATCGGTGAGCGCGGCGACCTCGCTCGTCTGGCACGAGGTCGCGCTCAGCGGCTCGACCGCGCACGAGTTCAGCGAGCAGATCTCCGCGCTCGAGCCCTTCCTCGCGAAGAACTGGCAGGCGCGCCACAGCGCGAAGAGCGGCAACCCGGTCTACGAGCGGCCGGTGGCGCTCGTGATCTACCGCGAGGACTTCCGCTTCATGCTGGACGAGGTGATCCCCGCGCAGGGCAAGGCGCGGGCCGACTACGATCTGGTCATCGCCTCGCAGCCCTACCGCGCGCGCGTGCCGGTCGAGTTCAAGGCGAGCCGCGTGCTCGGGCCCCTCGCGCGCGCGCTCGGCCCCGGCGGTCGGCTCCTCGGCATCCATTCCTGCGGGCGCGACCCGGGGCTCGACATCGTGCGCAGGATCTGGCCCGAGGAGAATCCCTTCGCCACCGGCCGGCACGACCTGCTGCGCGCGGTGCGCGCCGAGCTCGGCAAGGAGGCGCGCCACTACAACTTCAACGCGTACTCGGACGCGCGCGCTGTTTTCCGCTACGACATGCACACGCTGCCCACCGAGATCGCCGAGAGCATCGGCACCTCCACGCTCTTCGCCGCCTGGAATGCCGCCGTGTACGTCGCGCAGATCGACGACGAGCGGCTCGCGCGCGTGGTCGGGGAACGGCGCTACCTGGACGCCACGCGCGAGGTCCTGCAGGCGCATGGCGGACTCTGGTTCCTGGATGAATCCTATGTCGTATCAAGAAAGCGCGGCTAAGCCGCTTAGCGAAAACGCGGCTAAGGCCCTCGTCGTCTCGGGGTCCCTGGAGATCGGCGCGCACCGACCGCAGGATGCGCAGACGATCGCAGCGCTCCTGCCCGCGGGCACCCCGGTCTATGTCAACCACCTGCCGCGCCACCGTTTGCCCGACACGCTGCCCACGCTCATCGCCGTGCGCGAAGCGGGTTTGGAGCCCGTGCCGCACATCGCCGCGCGCAGGATCGAGTCGAGCGCGCAGCTGGAGTCGTTCCTCAAGCGCGCCGTGCGCGATGCCGGCGTGCAGAAAGCGCTCGTCATCGGCGGCGACGTGCCGCAGGCCGCAGGCCCGTTTGCCGACGGCGCGGCGGTGATCGGCTCGGGGCTTCTTTCCGCCTCGGGCCTGCGCGAGATCGGCATTCCCGGCTACCCGGAAGGCCATCCGCGCATCCCGAGCGCGATCCTCGAGCGTGCCTTCGCCGAAAAGCTCTCGCTACTCGCGACGCAGGGCCTTGGCGGCTATGTGGTCACGCAGTTCTCGTTCGCGCCGGCGCGCGTGGTCGAATTCTGCACGGCGCTTGCGCGCTCGGCGCCGAACGTTTCGGTCTATGTCGGGCTCGCCGGCCCCACGAATCCGGTGTCGCTCCTGCGCTTCGCGCAGGCCTGCGGCGTGAGCGCGTCGCTGCGCGCCTTGCGCGCCCAGGGAATCGATGCGGTGAAGCTCGTGACGCACACCGACCCGGGCGACCAGCTCTCGGCCATCGCGCGCTACTGCGGCTTGCGCCCCGACTGCAACGTCGTCGGCATCCACGTGTTCACCTTCGGCGGCGTCGCGCCGGCGGTGCAGTGGATGAACCGCCAGCTAATTCCAGATAGAGCGAGCCGCGTCGACGCATAGGCGCAGCTTCGCGCGCTCGTCGGCCTCGGTCACCGGGTTTCCGCCCATCGTGCTCGCGAAGCCGCACTGCGGGCTTACGGCGAGGCGCGCAGGATCGATATGGCGCGACGCCTCCTCGACCCGCCGCTTCAGAACATCCATCGGCTCGAGCTGCGGCATTTTCGAGCTGACCAGGCCGAGCACCACGCCCTTCGTCGTCGGCATCGTCGCGAGCGGCGCAAAATCGCCCGCGCGCGGCGTGTCGAACTCGAGCAGGAAGTGCGTGACCTCCGCCCGATTGAAAAGCCGCTCGGCGATGGACGTATAGCCGCCCTCGGAGAGATACATTCCCTTGTAGTTGCCGCGGCACAGGTGCACGCCGACCGCGAGGTCGGCGGGCCGGCCCTTGACCGCCTCGTTGATCGCGTCCACGTAAAGATCGACGAGCGCTTCTGGATTGCCGCCCGCGGCGCGCACCCTCGCCTGCAGCGCCGGGTCGCAGAGCATCGCAAGCGCCACCTCGTCGAGCTGGATGTAGCGGCAGCCGGCCTCGTAGAGATCGGCGATCTCGCCCTGATACACCTTGCCGAGATCGAAGAAGTATTCCTTCGGGTCCTGGTAGGCGCTGCCCCAGTCCGTGAAGCGATAGAAGTGCGTCGCGGAGGGCGCGGGCAGGGTGATCTTCTGCGTTTTCTTCGTGAGCCTGGAGGCATAGGCGTATTCGTCCAGGGCGATTGGCTCAGTGCGCGCGACCTTGCCCTCGACGAAGGGCGCCGTGAAATCGCGCTCGTGGCCGTGCTCGTCGTGGAACTTGAAGACGGCGTCCTTGACCGCCAGTCCCCGCGTGAGCCGCACGAACTTTTCCCAGTAGGAAATGCGCCGGAACTCGCCGTCGGTCACGACCTCAAGACCGCAGTCCTCCTGCAGGCGAACGACCTCGCGAATCGCGGCATCCTGGGCGGCGCGCAATGCATCATCGTGCATGCGACCCTCGGCGTGCTGGCGGAAGGCATCGCGCAGCGCCCGGGGACGCAGCAGGCTGCCGATGTGATCGGCGCGGAAAGGCGGTCGAACGGGCATCCTCGATATCTCTGCCATGGCGACGCCAATATAATTCAGGCCGATGGGTTCCCGGCTGCATTCCGCGCTGCGCTACGCCCCGGCCGAAGTGACGGTGGAAAAGCGCGCCGATGGCACGATGGTGCTGCGCTCGCCCCACCCGCTCAAGCCTCACCCGCGCTGCGTAGGGGACTGGCTCAAGCAATGGTACGAAAGGGCCCCCGAGCGAACGTTCCTCGCCGAGCGCAGGGGCGAGGGCTGGCGCAGGCTTTCCTATCGCGACGCGCTTTCCGACGCGCGCCGCATCGGCCAGGCGCTGCTCGACCGCGGTCTCGGACCCGCGCGGCCGGTGGCGATCCTGTCGGACAACAGCATCGATCACGCGCTGCTCGCGCTCGGCGCGATGCAGGTCGGCGTGCCCGTCGCGCCGATCTCGCCCGCGTATTCGCTCATGTCGAAGGACTTCGCGAAGCTGAAGCACATCTTCGAGCTCCTCAAGCCCGGCCTGGTCTTCGCGGATAGCCCGGAGAAATTCGGGCCGGCGCTCGCGGCTTTGGGCGTCGAATCGACGCCGGTCGCCGAGCTGCTCAAGGCCAACCCCGGCTCGACCGGCGAAGTCGCGCATTCGCGCGTCACGCCCGACACGGTGGCGAAGATCCTCTTCACCTCGGGCTCGACCGGCGTGCCGAAGGGCGTCATCAACACGCAGCGCATGCTGACCTCGAACCAGCAGAGCTGGGCGCAGGTCTGGCCGTTCCTCGAAGACCGGCCGCCCGTGCTCTGCGAATGGCTGCCCTGGAACCACACCTTCGGCGGCAACGCGACCTTCAACATGGTGCTCCGCAACGGCGGCACGATGTACATCGACGGCGGCAAGCCCGTCCCCGGCCTGATCGAGACCACCGCAAGGAATTTGAAGGAGGTCTCGCCGACGATGTACCTGAGCGTGCCGCGCGGCTTCGACCTCCTGCTCCCCTACCTCGAATCCGACGCGCAGCTGCGCAAGAACTTCTTCCGCGACCTCGACTTGGTCTTCTACGCCGGCGCGGCGCTGCCGCCCAACCTCTGGGAGCGTATCGAGAAGCTCGCGATCGCCGAAAAGGGCGGCGCGCTCGCGATGGTCTCGGCCTGGGGCTCGACCGAGACCGCGCCGAAGACCACCTGCGTGCACTTCCACATCGACCGTGCCGGCGTGGTGGGCCTGCCCACCCCGGGCGCCGAAGTGAAGCTCGTGCCCTCGGGCGGGAAGCTCGAAGCGCGCGTGAAGGGCCCGAACGTCACGCCGGGCTACTGGCAGCGCCCCGACCTCACCCAAGCGGCGTTCGACGAAGAAGGCTTCTACCGCATCGGCGATGCGCTCAAGCTCGCCGATCCAGCCGCGCCGGAAAAGGGCCTTGTCTTCGACGGCCGCGTCGCCGAGGACTTCAAGCTCACCACCGGCACCTGGGTGCACGTGGGCGCGCTCCGCGTGAAGCTCATCGCCGCCTGCAACCCGCTACTCCAGGACGCGGTGATCACCGGGCACGACCGGGATGAGGTCGGAGCGCTCGTCTTTCTGAGCCCGGCGGCCAAAGATGTCTCGAAGGAAGAAATCGCGAAAAAGATCAAGGGCGCGCTGAAAGCGCTCTCGGCCGAGGGCGGCAGCTCCACCCACCCCAGGCGCGTCCTCGTTCTCGAGGAACCGCCCTCGATCGACGCGGGCGAGATCACGGACAAGGGCTACATCAACCAGCGTGCCGTGCTCGAGCGCCGCGCGGCGCTGGTCGAGAAGCTGCACGCGACGCCCCTGTCCTCCGAGGTGATCACCTAGGAGAAGGCGGCCGCGCGAACGCCACCGTCACGGCGGCGAGCGCCGAGAGCACCGCGAAGAGCACCATGCCGGCGCCGTAGTCGCCGGTTGCGTCGCGAAGCGCGCCCGCCAGCAGCGGCCCGAGCGCCTGCCCGCCGACCTGCGCCGGGAGCGTGATGCCGCGGATCGCGCCAAAGTGCGCGCGCCCGAAGTAGTTTGCCCAGATGACCGGCAGCATGGTGAGCAGCGCGCCGATGCCAGTGCCGAACGCAGCCGCCGCCGCAAACGCGAGCGCCGCGCCGTGCACGGCGTGCATGAGCACCGCGCCGAGCGACATGAGGAGCGCGCCTGCGCACAAGGAGAGGCGCGGCGGCAGGCGCAGGGCTCCAAATCCGAGGCTCGCCACGGCGGCCATCACCGAGAAGGTGCTCACGACCGCGGCGGCCGTGCCGGGCGAGAGCCCCCGCTCGAGCAGGTGCGGCGCCTGGTGCAGGCTCAACCCCGCCTGCACCGGAAAGACGAGCAACGTATAGGCGACGAGGAGCCAGAGCGCAGGCGTGGCGAGGGCCTCCCTCGGGGTGTAGGCAGCTTCCGGCGCGCCGGCGCCGAAATCCTCGCGCGCGCCCGGCATGCCATCGGGCGCCAAGCCGACATCCTCGGGCTGGCGTACGAGGAAGAACCACTGCGGCAGGACGCCGATGGCGAGCGCGACCGTCGCGAGCGCCACCCAGCCCGCGCGCCAGCCGTGCGCCGAGATCACGAACTGAGCAAGCGGCGGCAGCACCACGAGGCCGAACGCGGCAGCCATCGCAAGCAGCGCCATGGCCCGCGCGCGACGGCGCACGAACCACTTGGCGACCGCGGCGGTCGTGCCGACGTCGAACGGGGCGGAAAACATCATGCGCGAGATTCCGAAGGCGACGTAGAAGCTGACGAGCGACCACGTTCCCGCCAGCGCAAGCGAGCAGGCCGCCACCGCGAGCGCGCTGGCCGCGAGCAGCCAGCGTGAGCCGTGGCGGTCGAAAAGCGCGCCGGTGAGCGGCGCGGCCAGCGCTCCCAGCAGGGACCCGAGCGAAACCGCGCCGGAAAAGCCCGCGCGCGACCAGCCGAAGTCTGCGCACATCGGCACGACGAACATGGAGAGCGTGGCGACCGCGGCCGCCTGGCGCGCCACGTTGGAAAGCGAGGCGCAGCCGAGGATCACCCAGCCGTAGAAGAACGGCAGCCGGTGGGCGAGGCCGGAGGCTGCGCGCGGGATCAGCCGAATTCGGAGCGCAGGATCTGCGCCGCTTCGACCATCGCCTTCATCTTGCCGAACGCCACCTCGCGCGGCAGGTACTTCATGCCGCAATCGGGCGCGAGGATGACGTTTTCCTTCGCGATATGGGGCAGCGCGCGCTTGACGCGCTCGACCACTTTTTGCGGGGTTTCTATGTCGGGATCGTTCAGATCGATGCATCCCAAAAGGATCTTTTTGCCGCCCAAAGACTTCAAAACCGAGCAATCCAGATTCGGCTGGGCGGCCTCTATCGACACCTGGTGACAGAGGCAGCCCGCGAACTCGGGCAGGAACGAATAGCCCGAAGGCTTCGCGTGGATGACCGCGGCGTAGCCAAAGCAGATGTGGACCGCCGTGGTGCCCGTGACGCCCTCGAGCGCCCGGTTGAGCGCCTTCAGCCCGTACTGGCGCGCTTTCTCGGGGCGCGCCTGCATCCAGGGCTCGTCGATCTGCACGATGTCGGCGCCCGCGGCGAAGAGATCCCTGATCTCCTCGTTCACCGCGACGGCGTAGTCCATCGCCGCCTCCTCGCCCGAGCTGTAGTACTCGTTCTTCGCCTGCTCGCTCATCGTGAACGGGCCGGGAACCGTGATTTTGATTTTCTTTTTCGTGTGCTTTCTCAGAAACCGGACGTCATCGACCTCGACCGGACCCCGGCGGCGCACCTTGCCGGCGATGCGGGGAAGCAGGATCGGATGGCCCGAGCGGTCCTTGCCCTCGCCCGGGTTGTCGATGTCGACCCCCTCGAGCGCGGTGGCGAATCGGTTGGAGTAGCTCTCGCGCCGGATCTCTCCGTCGGTGATGATGTCGAGGCCCGCCTCCTCCTGCGCGCGGATCGCGAGGATCGTCGCGTCATCCTGCGCCTGCGCGAGCAGCGGCTCGGGAACGCGCCAGAGCTCCCGCGCGCGGAGCCGCGGCGGGAAGCGCTTGCCGAGCTTGTCGCGGTCGATCAGCCACTCGGGCTGGGGATAGCTGCCGACGAGCGTGGTGGGAAAGAGCATGGGCCTATTTTAGTGCGCAGCCGCGCGAATGAGGTCGGCGCCCTTCTCCGCGATCATGACGGTGGCGGCGTTCGTGTTGCCCGAGACGACGCTCGGCATGACGGACGCATCCACCACGCGCAGGCCCTGCACGCCGTGGACGCGCAGCTGCGGGTCGACGACGGCGCCCGGATCCTTGCCGATGCGGCAGGTGCCGCACGGGTGGTAGCCGGAGGAGCCGGCGTTGCGCACCGCCTCGAGAATCTGCTCGTCGGTCTTCACCGAGGGCCCCGGCGAATACTCCTCGAGCACGTAAGGCGAGAACGACGGCGTAGCCGCGAGCCGGCGCACCAGCCTCGCTCCTTCGATCATGAGGCGGCGGTCGTGCCCGGTGGCGAGGTAGTTCGGATGCATCGCCGGCGCGGCCTGCGGATCGGGCGAGGCGATCTCGACGCGCCCGCGGCTCGTCGGCCGCATGGGGTAGTAGACGAGCGTGAAGCCCGGCCAGCGATGCGGCTCGGCCCCGCGCTGCTCGGCGCTCACGGTGCTGATGAAGACCTGCAGGTCGGGCGAGCCGGATTCGGGCAGCACTTTCGTGATCAGGCCGCCCGTCATCACGCCGATCGCCATCGGCCCGCTGCGGAAAAGCAGATAACGCAAGCCCGTACGCGCTTTCGCGAAGACGCTGCGCAGCTCGTCATTCGTCGTTACCGGCCGCGTGCACTTGTAGATGATGCGCAGCGCCAGGTGGTCCTGGAGGTTCGCGCCGACGCCGGGCAGGTCGGCGAGCACCGCGATGCCGTGGCGCTGCAGCAGCGCGCCGGGCCCGATGCCCGAGAGCTGCAGCAACTGCGGCGATTGCAGGGCGCCGGCCGCCAGGATCACCTCTTTCCTTGCCCCGGCCGAAAACTCCGACCCATCCTTGCGATAGCTCACGCCGCGCGCCCGCCTGCCTTCGAGCAGGATCTTTCCAGCCCGCGCGCCGGTTTCGACCCGCAGATTCGCCCGTCCGCGCGCGGGCCGCAGATAGGCGACCGCCGCGGAGCAGCGCCGGCCGTTGCGCGTCGTCAGGTGCAGGTAGCCGGCGCCTTCCTGCGTCGCGCCGTTGAAGTCGTCGTTGCGTGGGATGCCGAGATCGCGCGCGCCGGCGATGAAGGCGTCGACCAGCTCGCTTCGCTGGCGGATCTTCTCTACGGAAGGCAGGCTCTTCGCGAAATACGGAAGTACATCCCGGAACCCCCAGCCCTCGGCGCCCTGCGCGGCCCAGCCGTCGAAGTCCTCCGGCTGGCCGCGGATCTGGATGAGCCCGTTCACCGCGCTCGAGCCGCCGAGCGTGCGCCCGCGCGGCCAGTAAATGCGCCGCCCGTTCATGTTCGGGTCGGGCTCGGTGTGAAAGCCCCAGTTGAGCACCGGATGGAACATCGTCTTGCCGTAGCCGATGGGAACGTGCAGCCACGGATTCGAATCCGGCGGCCCGGCTTCGAGCAGGAGGACCGAGTGCCGGCCGTCTTCGCTCAGCCGGTTCGCAAGCGTGCAGCCCGCGGAGCCGCCGCCCACGACGACGTAGTCGAACGTCATTCCACGATGCGCACGGTGCGTTCGGCCGGATCGATCTCGACGGTGGCGCCGTGCGGGATCTGCGTCGTGATGTCGCCCTCGAAGCCGGCGACGAGCGTGATGTCGCCGAACGCCGCCCCCTGCGCGATGATCGGATTCACGCTGTTGAAGACGAGCGCGAGCGGCACCACCCCGCGCGAGGCCATCTCGCGCAGCATCCAGGCGCTCGCGACGCCGCCTTTCGCGGTGTCGAGCACGAGGATGCGGCCGCGGTACGACTCGCCCGCGAGCTTGTGGGTGGGGCGCGAGAACGTGCCGCCGAGGCGGTCGAGGTCGTAGCGCGCCGAAAAGCCGTCCTTGGCGACCAGCGCCGGGCCGCGCACCTTGCGGCCCATCGCCTGGCGGGCGATGAAGGCTTTCATGGCAGCTTGCCTTTCTCCGCCGCCTCAACGCACTGCTCCATCGTGGCGAGCAGCGGCACATAGCCGTAGCCGCCGAGGATGTTCACCATCTTCGTGCTGTTGGTGGCGAGCCGCTTCCAGCCGTTCGCCTCCGCGATCTCGCGCGCATAGGACTGGTAGAAGCACATGCCCGAGAGCACGTGGCCGCCCGCGCGCTCGATTCTCTCGGTCAAGCCGAAGCGGTCGGCATCGGGCTTCACCTGCGGGCTCGTGACGGCGAGCAGCGGCTTGACGAACTTGCGGCCTTCGCAAAGGCCCGCAAGCGTGCGCAGCTCGTAGAGGCTCAATTGCGGCGCCGAAAACACCACGACGTCGATCTCCTTTTCGCCCGCGTAGGCGGATTGCAACGCCCTTACGTCCTGTTCTTTGACCCCCTTATGTACCGAAAGCTTTTCTCCTCCGACGTCCTCGAGCCTCGCCGCCTCCGGAGTGATTCCCACCAGATGGAAAAGCGCGCTCGAGCCGAAGCTCGCCATCGCGGCGCCGAAGTGCTTGAGCTCGTCCGAGGACGGCACGCGCTGCAAGCCCTCGACGACCGGCACCGCCCAGTAGTTGCCGGCAAGCCGCCCGATGACCGCGCCGAGCGCGCCCCAGTCGTTCAAGGTCACGGGCGTCCAGTCCGCGCGGATTCGCACGGTGGCCCGCCGCGCCTCGTCCAGATGAAAGCCGTAGCGCGGCGTGCGGCCGGTGAGCCCCGCCGCGAGCGCCGAGGGCCCGCCCTCGAAGTTCGAGCGCGCCCCGCATACCGAGTTGCTGTAGATGACGACCCCGGTATCGCCGAAGGCGACGCTCTCGCCGCGCAAGGGCGCCTGGATCGTCTGGTAGTTGATGCAGGTGTCCGTCATGAAGATGCCGAGGCGGCTGAAGGCGGCCACCGCGCGGCGCTCGAGGTCGACCGCCCAGCCCGGCTGCCTCAGCACCGCGGTCTTCGCGAAATCGGTGCCGCGCGGGTCCATGATGGTGGGCACGCAGACGCGCGCTTTCGGATCGTCCTTCGCGAGCGACTCGACCCAGGCCACGCCGGCCTCGCCCAGACTTTCGGTGTCCGCCATGATGTGCGCCTGGGTCACCGGCACGAGGTCGGCGGCGCCGAAGAAGTCGCCCACGCGCACCTGGTGCTCGATCGCGCTTTTGACCGCCGCGCCATGCTCGCCCGCGAGCATCGAGCGCTCCAAGTCGTTCAGTCTCATTTGATTCCCTGGAAGGAGGACGTGATGGGGATCCGGCCGCGCAGGCGCAGCACGAACTCATAGCTTTCCGCGTTGGCCCAGTAAAGCGTGTGCTCGAGCGGCTCGCCGCGCGCATCGTAGGACACGCGCTCGAGCGCGATGACCGGCACGCCCGGGCTCAGCTGCAGCCCGCGGCGCAACTCGCTCGAGGGCGAGCGCGCGCGCACCGAGAGGTCGGCGCGGCTCACCTTGACGCCGAGCAACGTGTCGAAGAGCTGGTAGGTGGAATAGCGCGCTACCTCCTCGCGCGAAGGGCGAAGCGACGAGGCGAGGTAGACCCAGGACACGGCGAAGGGCTCGCCGCGGCGCAGATAAAGCCGTTTCCAGTGGATCACCTTGCGCGCGCCCGCGCGCAGCCGGGCGTTCACTTCCGGCGGGGCGACCTTTTCCTCGAAGGCGAGCAGCTCGGTGGTCGGATTCACGCCGCGCGCCACCAGCTCGTCGTAGATGCCGTGCGGATCGAGAAGATCGTGGATCACCGGCGGCTCGGCGACGAAGGTGCCCTTGCCCTGGCGGCGCACGACGAGCTTCTCGCGCGCGAGCTGCATGACCGCCTGGCGCGCCGTGATGCGCGAGACGCCGTGCAGCTCGGCGAGCTCGGGCTCCCCGGGCAGCCGGTCGCCCGGCTTGTACGCGCCCTCGACGATGGCGCCGCGCAGCTGCAGAGCGAGCTGCCGATGCAGGGCGACGGCGCTGTCCCGGCGCAGCTTCACAGGCGCAGCCCCGAAGCCCGGTCGAAGACATGCAGCCCCGCCTCGTCGAGTTGCAGTCGCACCTGCGCGCGCTCGGCGGGCCGCTCCTTCACCCTGGCGCGGACAAGGAGCTCGCCGACGGCCACGTCGGCATAAAACTCTTCTCCCAGGGCCTCGGACATCGCGACTGTGGCGGGAAGCCCGTCCTGGGAGAGCCGGACGCCGGAGGGGCGGATGCCCAGGACGACGTCTTTTGTCCCGAGATGCTTCAGGGTCGGCACCGGGAAAGAAAAGCTTTCGACCTTCGCAACACCCTCGTCCAGCCGCGCGGGAAGCAGGTTCATCGGCGGGTTGCCGAGGAATCCGGCGACCGCGACCGTGGCAGGCCGGCTGAACACTTCCTCGGGCGTGCCCATCTGCACGATGCGGCCGTCCATGAACACCGCGAGGCGGTCGGAGAGCGAGAGCGCCTCCTCCTGGTCGTGCGTGACGTAAACCGCGGTGACGTTGAGCGCGCGCTGCAGGCGCTTCAGCTCCACGCGCGTCTCGATGCGCAGCTTGGCATCGAGGTTGGAGAGCGGCTCGTCGAGAAGGAAGAGCGCCGGCTTTCTCACGATCGCGCGCGCGAGCGCGCAGCGCTGCTGCTGGCCGCCCGAGAGCTGGCCCGGCTTGCGCTCGAGAAGATGGGCGATTCGCACCTTCTCCGCGGCCTCCTTGACCGAGCGGGAAATCTCCTGAGGAGCGACCCCGCTCATCCTCAGAGGAAAGGCGATGTTCTCGCCGACCGTCATGTGGGGATAGAGCGCGTAGCTCTGGAACACCATGGCGACATCCCGAGCGCCCGGCTCGAGAAGCGTCACATCCTCCCCGTTCACGTGCACCGTGCCCGCATCGGCGGCTTCCAGTCCCGCGAGGATGCGCAGCGTCGTGGTTTTCCCGGAGCCCGAGGGCCCCAGCAGCGAGAAGAATTCGCCCGCCTGAATTTCCAGATCGATGCCGGCGAGCGCCGTCACCGCGCCGTGGCGCTTGACGATGCCGGAGAGCTGGACGCGAGCCGCCGTCATCTCCGCGCTCCGCCCTTCACCGCGCCCACCGTCAATCCCTTGACGATGTGGCGCTGCGCGATGAGGCCGAGCGCGATCACCGGCGCCATGCCGACCATCGCCGCGGCGGCGAGGCGCGCCCACTGCGTCTGCTCGAGCGAGATGAAGTTGAACATTGCGACCGTCACCGTGCGCACCGTGTTGCCGCCGAGCACGACCGCGAAGAGGAATTCGTTCCACGAATTGAGGAAGACGAAGATGAGCGTCACGGCGATGCCGCCCCTGGCCTGCGGCAGGATCACGTGCCAGAGCGCGCGCCAGCGGCCGGCGCGATCGAGGAGCGCCGCCTCCTCCATCTCGCGCGGAATCTCCTCGAAATACGACACCAGCAGCCAGATCGCGAACGGCAGCGCGAAGGTGAGGTAAACGAGCACGAGCCCCTGGTAGGTGTCGGTCCAGCCGATCCTGCGCAGGAGCAGGAAATAAGGGATGACCAGGCCCACCGGCGGCAGCATCTGCGTGGCGAGCACGTAGAAGCCGGAGGCGCGCTTGAACGGCAGGTCGAGCCGCGAGAGCGCGTACGCGGCGGGAATCGCGAAGAGCATGGTGAGGACGGTGGTCAGGCCCGAGACGATGACGCTCGAGACGAGGTTCGGCAGGATCGAGGTCGCGCCGAAAAGGACGTCGCGGTAGTTGCCGGCGGTCGGCTCGAAAATGACGGTCGGCGGATAGGCGAGCACGTCCCGCTCGGTCTTGAGCGAGGTGAGCAGGCCCCACAGCACCGGAAAGGTCCAGACGAGCATCATCAGGACGGCGACGGCGAGCAGGACGGCGTGGCGAAGCTTCACCGGGTTTTTCTGAAAACGAACAAGCCGAACGAAACCGCGAGCGTGAGAAAGAGCAGCACCGTCGCGACGGCGGCGCCGTAGCCGAGGTTGAGCTCGGTGAACGATAGCCGGTAGGCGTAGAGATTGAGGATCTCGGTCGCCGAGCCCGGCCCGCCGCCCGTCGCGGCGAAGATCGCCGCGAAGGCCGAGAGCGCCGTCACCATGCGCAGGATCACCACGATCACGATCGCCGGCCGCAGGAGCGGCAGCGTGATGTGCCAGAAGCGCTGCCAGGGTCCGGCTCGGTCGAGGCGCGCCGCTTCGTAGATGTCGGGCGGCAGCGCCGCCAGGCTCGCGAGCAGCACGAGGAACGCGAATGGCGTCCATTGCCAGGTATGGATGGCGATGACCGAGACGAGGGCGAGCTGCGGGTCGCCCAGCCAGTTGAAGCTGCCGAGACCCAGCGCTCGCGTCGCGAAGTCGAGGATGCCGAAATCGGGCGCGAGCACGAGCGAGCGCCAGAAAAGGCCCGCCACCACCGGCGCGAGCACGATCGGCAGGATCGCCGCCACGCGCAGCAGCCCCTGCCCGAGGCGCACCTGCATGACGAGGAGCGCGAGGCCGAGGCCGACCACGACCTGGAGCGCAACCGTGGTGCCCGTGTAGACGAACGTGAGCCAGAGCGAGCTCCAGAAGCGCCGGTCGCCGCCCAGCTTGGCGTAGTTCTCCAGGCCGGCAAAGCCCGAGAGCCACGGCATCGACAGGTCGACGCGCTGCACGCTCGTCCACAGGAGATAGACGAGCGGCAGCGTCGTGGTGACCAGGAGCAGCAGCAGCGCAGGAAGAAAGAGCGCCAGCGCGAACCGGCGCTCCCCGCGCATTTTCCCTGCGGGTCGAGCCAACCTAGCCCTTCAGGATCTGCGCGATGCGCGTCTGCGCCTCGTCGAGCGCTTCCCTGGGCTTCTGCTGGCCGACGAGCGCCGCCTGGATCGCGGTCGCCATCGTCTCGCCGACGGCCGGCCACTGCGGCATGCGCGGGCGCCAGTCGACGTCAAGGTCCTGGCGCATAGAATCGATCGACGCCTGCAGGAAGTTCGCGCCCAGGCCGCCCGCGAGCGCGCCGAACTCCTTCGACTGCCAGAGCGAGAGCCGGTTCAGGCCGAGGCGCTTCACCGGCCCTTGCGCCTTCCAGGAGGTGCGCGCCTGCGTCTCGGCCGAGCTCGCCCACTGGATGAAGAGCCACGTGGCGCGCTTCGCCTTGTCCGAGAGCGCCGAGTTGATCGGGAAGCCCCAGTTCCAGATCGAGGACACGCGCTTGCCCGAAGGCCCTTTGGGCCAGCGCGCATAGCCGATCTTGCCGATCACCTTGGACTTCTCCGGGTTGTTCAGCACCGAGGCCGACGTGTTCGCGTCGATGTAGAGGCCGAGCGTGCTCTGCGAGAACGCATCGGCGAGGTCGGGCCAGTTCCAGTTGCGCACCGCGGGCGGCGAGTATTTCGTGAGCAGGTCCACGTACCACTCGAGCGCCGCAATGCCTTCCTTGCTGTTTGCCTGAAACGTCCCGCCCGAGAACCAGTGGCCGCCGAGCGCGCGGAAGATCGAGGGATAGATGTACATGTTCTGCCCGGCGCCCTTGAAGCCGCGCAGCGCCGCGCCCCACACGCGATTATTCGGGTCGTGGATCGCGGCGGCGTTCTTCGCCACCTCGTCCAAGGTCTCGGCGGGCTTGAGGCCCTTCGCGTCGTAGAGATCCTTGCGGTAGATCTGCAGCGTCGACTCGCCGTCGAAGGGAACCCCGTAGAGCTGGCCCTTCACGCTGTTCGCGCCGCGCCAGGCCGGAATCATGTCCTCCGGCTTGTACCAGGCGGCGTCCGTCAGCTTCGCATCGCCCAGGTATTTCTGGATCGGCTCGATCCAGCCGTTCGACACATAGAGGTCGTAGTACATCGGGTCGGCCGCGTGCGTCGCGTACGTGCCCGTCTTCGAGGTGAGATCGAGAATCGCCTTCTGGCGGATCTGGCCGGGCGGCACCTTCTCGTAGCGCACCTCGACGCCGGTGAGCGCCTGGAATTCGGGCGTCACCGCGATCAGCGCGTCGAAATAGCCGGCCGGAATGACGGCGACGGTGATCTTTTCGCCTTCGGCCTGCTTCCAGTTGATCTTCGCGCTCTGGTAGGCGCCGAGGTCGGCCTGGGCATGCGCGTATTTCGCGACCCAAGCGGCGCCAAGAACGACAGGGGCTGCCGCGCCCGCCTTGAGCAGGCGGCGACGGGTTTTCGAATCGACGGTCATTTGCATTTCCTCCTCTGTCGCCCTTATAACAATATAGGACAACCGAGGTCAACCCAGGTCAGCCCGGCGGGCCGCCTGCCGCCACGAAGCGCGGCGCGACCGCGCGCAGGCGCCGTGGATCGATCCGACCGCTCCTCTGGATGTAGCTCCAGGCGAACTCGCGCGGCGCAAGCTTCATGTGCTCGGCGAAGCGCTCGTACCACGCTCCGCTTGCATCGGCCGCGGCCACCAGCTTTTCGACGATGGGCCGCCTTTCGCCTTCAAAGCTCTCAAGGCCTTTTTCCTGAAGTAAAACCCTCGCAAGAGCAATCGCATCCTCCATCGCCAGGCGCGTGCCCGAGCCGATGGAGAAATGCGCCGTGCGTTGCGCATCGCCGATCAGGACCGTGTTGCCGACGCACCAGCGATGGTTGCGAACCCGCGGGAAATTGCGCCAGATCGAGCGGTTGGAGACGAGCGCATGACCCTCGAGCGTCTCGGCAAAGACACGCTCGCAGTAACGCAGCGTCTGCACCTCGCCCATCGACGCGAACCCGACGTTTTGCCAGGTCGCCGCGTCGCATTCGATGATGAAGGTGCTCGCATCCCCGGCATAGCGATAGTGGTGCGCGTTGAAGCTGCCCCGCTCGTTCTGAACGAACGTCTGGGTGAGGGTCGGAAAGACCTTCGAGGTGCCGAACCAGGCGAATTTGTTGGTCAGCGGCTCGACGGTGGTGCCGAAATCGGCCGCACCCCTGACGAAGGAGTTCGCTCCGTCGGCAGCTACCACGAGATCGTAGCTTTCGAGCTCGCTTTTTTCCCGGAGGGCTTTTTGAAACTCGACTGAAAGCGAAACCTTCGAGAGCTGTTCGTTCAGCAGCTGCAGCAAACGAAGGCGACCGATCGCGGCAAAACCGATGCCGTCGATGACGATGCGCTCGCCGCGATGGACGACGGTGAGGTCGGTCCAGCTCTGCATCTGCGGCGTGATCAGGTCGAAGGTGTCGCGGTCGTCGGCGCGGAGGAATTCGAGCGCCCGGTCGGAGAACACCACGCCGAAGCCGAAGGTCGAGTCGCGCGCGTTCTGCTCCACGACGCGGATGCGCCAGTCCGGGCGCGCGCGCGCAAGCAGGTAGGCGAGGTAAAGCCCCGCCGGTCCCGCGCCCGCGATCAGGATCTTCATGCGTTGATTCCGCTCATTCCCTGAAAAGTGCGGCAACCTGCTCGCGCAGCCAGCGCCCGCCCGGGTCGGCCTCGAAGCGCTCGTGCCAGTGCGCGGCGACCTCGGCGGGCGGAATCGGCACGGGAATGGGCAGCGATTTCAGGCCGGCGCGGCGCTCGAAGACGCGCGCGACGCGCGCCGGCAACGTGAGGATCAGGTCCGAGCGCTCGAGCACCATGGGGACGACCGTGAAATGCGGCACCCGAAGCGCGATGCGGCGCCCCAGCCCCGCTCTCTCGAAGGCCTCCTCGATCACGCGATGCCCGCCGCGGTAGGAGACGAGCGCGTGCGAGGCGGCGAGAAACGCCTTGCGGGTGAGCTTTTTCCGCGCGAGCGGGTGCTCCGAGCGCATCAGGCACACGTAGGGATCGCGAAAAAGCGCCTGGCGGCGCACGGGCGGCCCCAGGCCCGGCAGGAAGCCGACGGCAAGGTCGAGCGTCCCTGCGCCGAGCGCTTCGGCAATGCCTTCCACTTCGAGCGCCAGGGCCTCCAGTCGCACCGAAGGCGCGAGCTTGAGCGCGCGCTCCACGAGCGGCGGCAAAAACTCGATCTGCCCGAGGTCGGACATGTAGAAGCGAAAGGCGCGCGTGGAGGTGGCCGGATCGAACCCCGGTCCGTGCGCGAGCGCCGATTCGAGGAGCGCGAGCGCCTGGCGCACCGGGCCGGCGAGCTCGCGCGCGAAGGGTGTCGCGTCCATGCCGCTCGAGGTGCGCACGAAAAGCGCGTCATCGAAGAGCGCACGCAGCCGGGCGAGCGCATTGGAGACCGCCGGCTGCGTCAGGTCGAGGCGCCGCGCCGCAACCGTCACGCCCCGGTCGCGCAGCACGGCGTCGAACACCCGCAGCAGGTTGAGATCGACCTCCTGCACATTCATGGAAATGATTAATACCATGTATTTCATTGATTTGACACATAGAGGGCCGCGCCCTAGTCTGCGCATTGCATTTCTTTCCCCAAGGAGGAGGAAAACCATGAAAACCCGTGACCGGCTCGCGCTCGCCCTGGCCTTGGCACTCGCGCCCGCCGCCGCGACGGCGCAGGAAGCGACGCTGCGCCTCGTCAGCGCGTTTCCCGAGAGCGTGTTCTACGTGAAGCGCACCACCGACTGGATCGCCGATGTCAACAAGGACGGCAAGGGCGTGCTGCAGATCAACTTCATCGGCGGCCCGAAGGCGATCCCGACCTTCGAGGTCGGCAACGCCGTGAAAACGGGCGTGGTCGACATCGCCATGACCACGGGCGCCTACTACACCAACGTCATGCCGGAGGCCGACGCGCTCAAGCTCGCCGAGGTCACCGCGGCCGAGCAGCGCAAGAATGGCGCCTTCGACCTCATCAACAAGATCTGGCGCGAGAAGGGCAACATGGAATACCTCGCGCGCGTGGTCGAGTTCACGCCCTTCCACCTCTACGTGAACAAGAAGATCGACAAGCCGGACCTGAGCGGCCTCAAGATCCGCATCACGCCGGTCTATCGCGACTTCTTCCAGGCGCTGCACGCGCAGGTGATGACCACGGCGCCCGGCGAGGTGTACACGGCGCTCGAGCGCGGCGTGATCGACGGCTACGGCTGGCCGATCCACCTGTTGTTCGACCTGAACTGGCAGGAGAAGACGAAGTACCGCGTCGATCCCGGCTTCTACAACGCGGAGGTCTCGCTCATCATGAACGAGACGAAGTGGAAGTCGCTCACCCAGGCGCAGCGCGACTACCTCGCGCGCAAGGCGCAGGCCTACGAGGGGCAGAACGATTTCTGGAAGCAGTACAACGCGAACGAGGCGAAGCGCCAGGCCGACTCCGGCATCCAGACGATCACGTTCGACGCCGCGACCAGCCGCGAGTACGTCAAGCTCGCGAACGACGTGGGCTGGGCGGCCATCATCAAGGCCTCGCCGCAGTACGGCCCGCAGCTCAGAAAGGTCCTCAGCCGTTGAAGATGGACGCCAGCGCCGGGCGCGTGGACCGCGCCGCAGCCCTCTACGGACGCCTCCTCGAGGCGCTCGCGCTCGCCGGCTGCGGCGTCATTTTCGCGATGACGCTGATGATCTGCGCCGATGTGCTGCTGAGGAACGTGCACCTCATCCCGGGCGTGTACGGCCTCGAGTGGAGCACCGAGGTGTCGGAAGCGATGCTCTACATCGTGACCATCCTCACGGCACCGTGGCTCCTGCGGCAGGGGCAGCATATCCGCGTGGACATCGTGCTGCGCGCGGTGCCGGCGCGGCTCGGCTGGTACTTCGAGTGGGTCGCGGACGCGCTCGGCCTCGCCTGCTGCCTCGTCGTCTTCTGGTTCGGCACGCAGGCGACGCTCGCGAGCTACCGCGCGGGCGCCATGACGATCAAGACGCTCGTCACGCCGGAGTGGTGGCTGCTGTCGCTTCTCCCGGTCGGTTTCCTGTTCCTCTCGGCCGAGATGCTTTTCCGGATGCGGCGCCTGTCGCAGAGCGAGCGGGCGCCGCGCGACGACGCGGTGTCCACCGGCTAGACGCCCATGTCCTGGCAAGCTGCCGCCTGGCTGATGCTCGGGGGCTCGACGGTGCTTCTCTTCCTCGGGCTGCCGGTCGCGTTCTCCTTTCTCGTCATCAACCTCCTCGGCGCCGTGCTCTTTCTGGGCGGCGAGGCGGGACTGATCCAGTTCGTGCGCAACGCCGTGGCATCGGTGGCGAGCTTCTCGCTCACGCCGATCCCGCTCTTCATCCTGATGGGCGAGGTGCTCTTTCACACGGGGCTTGCCGTCAAGGTGATCGACGGAGTGGAGCGGCTGATCCGCCAGGTACCGGGGCGCCTCGCCGTCGTTGCCGTCGTGGCAGGCACGGTGTTCTCCGCCATCTCAGGCTCGACCATCGCCACGACCGCGATGCTCGGCAGCCTGATGCTGCCCGTGATGCTCCAGCGCGGCTATCACCCGACCATGGCCACCGGACCATTGATGGCGATCGGCGCGGTGGACATGCTCATCCCGCCCTCGGCCCTCACCGTGCTGCTCGGCAGCCTCTCGGGCATCTCGATTTCCAAGCTCCTGATCGGCGGCGTGGTGCCGGGGCTCGTCCTCAGCATCGCCTTCATCCTCTACATCGTCGCGCGCGTGAAGCTGAATCCCTCGCTCGCGCCCGCCTCTGCCTTCGTCGAATACCACGGCTGGGAAAAGCTGCGCCCCTTCCTGCAGTACGTCCTGCCGCTCGTCTCGATCTTCGTGGTGGTGGTCGCCTCCATGTCGGCGGGCTGGGCGACGCCGACCGAATCGGCGGCGATCGGCGCGCTTTTCACCATGGTCCTCGCCCTTGCCTACCGGGCGCTAAACGCACAAAACCTCCTCAAGGCGCTGCGCGGCACCGCGGCCATCTCGGGGATGATCCTTTTCATCATCGTGGGAGCCACCACCTTCTCCCAGATCCTGTCGTTCTCGGGCGCGAGCAACGGCCTGGTCGAGATCATCGCGGGCCTCGGCTTATCCCCCGGCGCGGTGATCATCGCCATGATGCTCCTGCTGGTTTTCCTTGGGCTTTTCGTCGAGCAGGTGAGCATGATGATGATTACGCTGCCGATCTACATGCCGCTCGTGCAGAAGTACGGCCTTGACCCGGTCTGGTTCGGGGTCATGTTCCTCATCTGCATGCAGCTGGGACTTCTGCTGCCGCCGCACGGTCTATTGCTGATGACCATGAAGGGAGTCTCGCCGCCCGAGGTGCGCATGGGCCACATCTTCCAGGCCGTGGCGCCCTACATCGCGATGAGCCTGCTCCTGCTGCTGCTCGTCTTCTTCGTCCCGGCGGTCGCCGTCTGGCTGCCCAAGGTGCTCGGCTAGATGGAACGCTCGTTCAAGCAGGAAGTGGCGCTGCTCAAGCTCGGTGAAGGCGACGCCTTCCATGGCGAGGGCATCCTCGCAGTGACGAAGGCGCTCCTGCAGTCGGGCGTCTCCTACGTGGGCGGCTACCAGGGCGCGCCCGTCTCGCACGTGATGGACGTGCTGAACGATGCGCGCGAGATCCTCGATGAGCTCGGCGTGCACGTCGAATCGAACGCGAACGAAGCGGGCGCCGCCGCCATGCTCGGCGCCTCGATCAACTACCCCCTGCGCGGCGCGGTCGCGTTCAAGTCCACGGTCGGCACCAACGTGGCCTCCGACGCGCTCTCCAATCTCGCTTCGGCCGGCGTGCGCGGCGGCGCCCTGCTCGTGCTCGGCGAGGACTATGGCGAAGGCTCCTCGATCATCCAGGAGCGCACGCAGGCCTTCGCGATGAAGTCGCAGATGTGGCTGCTCGATCCCCGGCCGAACCTGCCCAAGATCGTCGAGGCGGTCGAGCGCGGCTTCGAGCTCTCGGAAGCGTCCAGCACGCCGGTGATGCTGCAGCTGCGCATCCGCGCCTGCCACGTGCACGGCACCTTCAAGACGAAGAAAAACCGCGCGCCGGTGATTTCGAGGAAGTCGGTTCTCGAAAACCCCAACTTCGACTTCGGCGCCATTTGCCTGCCGCCTTCGACCTACGCGCAGGAAAAGCACAAGGTCGAGGTGCGCTGGCCCGCAGCGGTGGAGTTCATCAAGAAGGCGAAGCTGAACGAAACCTTCGCGGGGGACATGGTCGAGACCGGCATCCTCTGCCAAGGCGGCCTCTACAACGCGGTCATCCGTGCGCTGCAGATCCTCGGGCTGGCCGACCCGTTCGGCGCCTCCCGCGTGCCGATCTACTGCATGAACGTCGCCTACCCGGCGATTCCCGAGGAGATCATCGCCTTCTGCTCGGGCAAGCAGCGCGTGCTCGTGGTCGAGGAAGGCCAGCCCGCGTACATCGAGGACACCGTGCGCGCCGAATTGCAGCGCCAGGAAGTCCAGGGCGTCAAGGTTCTGGGCAAGGGCGTGCTGCCGATGGCCGGCGAGTACACGGGTGAGGTGGTTTTGACGGGTATTGCGACTTTCTTGAATCGGTCTTCCGAAGTAGAGGCAATAAAAAAATTGAAAGGCCAGGCCGCCCAGCTGCTGGGAACCGTCCCCACCCGCCCGCCGGGCTTCTGCGTGGGATGCCCGGAGCGGCCGGTGTTCGCGGCGATGAAGGTGGCCGAAAAGGAAACCGGCCCGGTGCACGTCTCGGCCGACATCGGCTGCCACCTTTTCTCGTCGCTGCCGCCTTTCAACATCGGCAACACGGTGCTCGGCTACGGCCTCGGCCTTGCGTCCAACTCGGCGGTGAACAGCATGTTCGGGCGGCGCACCGTGAGCATCATGGGCGACGGCGGCTTCTGGCATAACGGCCTCACCACGAGCGTCGCCAACGCCGTCTTCAACAAGGACGACGGCATCCTCGTCATCATGAAGAACGGCTACAGCTCGGCGACCGGCACGCAGGAGCTGCCCTCCAGCCCGCAGCACAGCGAGTTCAAGGCGGGCGACATGGCGATCGAGAGCGCGCTCGCCGGCGTGGGCGTGGGCTGGGTGAAGACCGTCGACAACTATCGCGTGGGCGAAGTGGCGAAGACGCTCAAGGAAGCGATGACCACGGACTACAAGGGGCTCAAGGTCATCGTCGCCGAGGGCGAGTGCCAGCTCGAGCGGCAAAGAAAGCTGCGGCCTCTGGTTGCGGAAAAGCTTGCGAAGAAAGAAAGGCACATCCGCGTGAAATACGGCGTCGATGAGGACACCTGCACGGGCGACCACTCCTGTATCCGGCTCTCGGGCTGCCCGACCCTTACCGTCAAGGACAACCCCGATCCCCTGCGCCGCGATCCGGTCGCCACCGTGATCGAAGGCTGCGTCGGCTGCGGCCTGTGCGGCGAGAACGCGCACGCCGCTGTCCTCTGCCCTTCGTTTTACCGGGCGGAGGTCGTGCAGAACCCAGGACTTCTCGACCGTCTTTTGTTTTCCATCAGGAATCTTTTCAGAAGCTAGTGGAACGACAATTCACAAAAGAGATTGAATCGCTCCGCCTCGGCGATGGCCAGACCTTCCACGGCGAGGGCATCCTCGCGGTGACCAAGGCTCTGCTGCAATCGGGCGTCGCTTACGTCGGCGGCTACCAGGGCGCGCCGGTCTCGCACCTGCTCGACGTCATGGTGCAGGCGCGCGAGTACATGGACGAGCTGGGCGTGCACGTGGAGGCCTGCACGAGCGAGGCCTCGGCCGCCGCGATGCTCGGCGCCTCGATCAACTACCCGGCGCGCGGCGCGGTGACCTGGAAGTCGATCGTCGGCACGAACGTGGCGGCCGATGCGCTCTCGTACCTCGCGAGCGCAGGCGTGATCGGCGGCACTTTGATCGTGCTCGGCGAGGACTACGGCGAGGGCGGCGTGGTGGCGCAGGAGCGCAGCCACGCGTTCGCCATGAAGTCGCTCATGTGGCTGCTCGACCCCCGGCCCGACCTCGCCACGATCGTGAAGATGGTCGAGCGCGGCTTCGAGCTCTCGGAGGCCTCCAGCACGCCGGTGATGATGGAGCTGAGGATCCGGGCCTGCCATGTGCAAGGCTCGTTCAGGGCGAAAAACAATATTTCCCCGGCAACTTCCAAAATCAACAAGCTCGACGGACCGCCCGAAGATTTCATCTACGACCGGCTCGCCCACCCGCCCGCGACCTTCCGTCAGGAGAAGCTCAAGTCCGAAGTGCGCCTGCCTGCCGCGCGGCGTTTCATCGTCGAGCACAGGCTGAATGAAACCTTCACCGGCGAGGAAAGCGGGGTCGGGTTGATCGTCCAGGGCGGCCTCTACAACGGCCTTATCCGCGCCCTGCGCCAGCTCGGCCTCGCCGACGACTTTGGCGCGAGCCGGATCCCGCTTCACGTCCTGAACGTCGTCTATCCGCTCGTCCCCGAAGAAATCGCGGACTTCGCGAAGGGTAAGCGCGCGCTCTTCGTGCTGGAGGAAGGCCAGCCCGAGTTCATCGAGCAGGAGATCGCCACGATCCTGCGGCGCGCCGATCTGCAGACGAAGCTGCACGGCAAGGATTGCCTGCACATGGCGGGGGAGTACACGACCGAGGTGATGGTGCGCGGGCTGGCCCGGTTTCTGGAGAAGTTTTCTTCGCGCGATCTCTCCCCGGGAAAGTCCTGGCTAACGAAAAATCAGGAAACAAGGGAAAAAGCCGCTACGCTGCTCGGCGCGCTGCCTCAGCGCCCACCCCAGTTCTGCGTGGGCTGCCCGGAGCGGCCCGTCTTCTCGGCCATGAAGCTGGTCGCGCGCGAGGTCGGCCGCCCGCACGTCTCGATGGACGTCGGCTGCCACGCCTTCGCCTCGTTCGAGCCCTTCTCACAGGGCAACACGCTTCTTGGCTACGGCATGAGCCTCGCGAGCGCGGCGGGCGTTGCGCCGATGCAGGCGAAGCGCGCGGTCGCGGTGATGGGCGACGGCGGCTTCTGGCATAACGGCCTCCTCTCCGGCGTCGCCTCGAACCTCATGAACAAGGGCGACGGCGTGCTCGTCATCATGAAGAACGGCTACGCCTCGGCGACCGGCACGCAGGAGCTCATTTCCTCGCCGCCCGAGGAGGCCCGCGCGAGCGCTGCGGGCACGAGCGCGGCGCACGCCGACCGGACGATCGAGTCGACGCTCTCGGGACTGGGCGTGAAGTGGCTGCGCACGGTCAACAACTACGACGTCGGCACGATGGCCGACACCTACCGCGAGGCAATGACCACTGAGGAGAAGGGCCTGAAGGTGATCGTCGCCGAGGGCGAGTGCCAGCTGGAACGCCAAAGAAGGCTGCGCCCTCTGGTGGCGAGGAGTCTTTCCGAGGGGAAAAGAACGGTCAAGGTGAAGTACGGCGTCGATGAAGACACCTGCACGGGCGATCACTCCTGCGTCCGGCTCTCGGGCTGCCCGACCCTCACCGTCAAGGACAATCCCGATCCCCTGCGCCGCGATCCTGTCGCGACCGTGATCGAAGGCTGCGTCGGCTGCGGCCTGTGCGGCGCCAACGCGCACGCCGCCGTGCTCTGCCCTTCGTTCTACCGGGCCGAGGTTGTGCAGAATCCCGGTGGGTTTGACCGCTTTGTTTCGGCTGTTCGCCGTTCACTTCAAAAACTTTTCCAATGAACAACGAAAGACCTATCACCATTCTTATTGCCGCCCTCGGCGGCGAGGGTGGCGGCGTCATGGCCGACTGGCTGATCGACGCCGCGACGAAGAGCGGCTACCCGGCGCAGAGCACGTCGATTCCGGGCGTGGCGCAGCGCACGGGCGCCACCACCTACTACCTCGAGATCTTCCCGGTCGAGCGCGCGAAGCTCGACGGCCGCGAGCCCGTGCTCTCGCTCACGCCTTCGCCGGGCAACGTGGACCTCATGGTCGCCTCCGAGCTGATCGAGGCCGGGCGCGCGATGCAGAACGGCTACGTCTCGCCCGAGCGCACCACGCTCATCGCGAGCACGCACCGCATCTACGCCACGATCGAGAAGATGCAGATGGCCGACGGCCGCTTCGACAGCGAGCGCGTGCTGGGCGCAGCTAGGGAGCTGGCGAAAAACTCGATCCTCTTCGACATGCGCAAGCTCGCGCAGGAAAGCGGCACCGTGATCAACGCCGTGCTCTTCGGCGCGATGGCGGGCGCCGGCGCCCTGCCCTTTCCGCGCGAGGCCTGCGAGGCGGCCATCCGTCGCGGCGGCCGCGGCGCCGAAGCGAGCCTGCGCGGCTTCGCTGCCGGCTGCGAGATCGCGGCCGGCAGCCGGGCCGCGCCCCAACCCCCCGCGCCGCCCAAGCGCGCGACCGAGTACGAGGAAATCATTCGTCTCGGACTGGAAAGGCTCGGCGACTATCAGGGCGAGGCGTATGCAGACCTTTACAAAAAAAGAATCGAATCAATAGGAAACATCGACAAAGCTCTCGCCGCGGAAGTGGCCCGCCAGCTCGCGCTGTGGATGAGCTATGAGGACATCATCCGCGTCGCCGACCTGAAGACGCGCGCTTCGCGCTTCGAGCGCGTGCGGCGCGAGGCCGGCGCGAAAGCGCACGAGCCGGTGATCGTCATCGACTACCTGAAGCCCGGGGTCGAGGAATTCGCCTCGCTCCTGCCCCATGCCCTCGGGAAGTCGCTGATGGGCTGGGCGGAGAAGAACAGGAAGCTCGACGCCTACAACGTGGGCATGCACATCAAGACCTCGGGGGTCTTCGGCTTCCTGCTCGTGCGCTCGCTCGCGTGGCTCAAGCCCTGGCGGCCGCACTCCTACCGGTTCAAGGAGGAGCAGCAGCTGATCGAGCGCTGGCTCGCGCGCGTGCGCGAGGCCGCGGCGAGGAGCGTGCCGCTCGCGCTCGAGATCGCCGCCTGCGCCACGCTCCTCAAGGGCTACGGCGACACGCACCGGCGCGGCAAGGCCAACTTCCTCGCCCTCATGGACGCGCTCGTGGACAACCCTGCCACCGCGGATGCCGCCGAGCAGGCGAAGGCCATCCGCAAAGCACGCGAGGCTGCCTTGGCAGATCCTGAGGGCAAGGCGCTCGGCGGCGCGCTCGGCAAGCCGGTGACGTGGCTTAAGCCGGTCGCGCGCACGTAAAATCGACTCTTGGCAATCGGAGGCTGCGATGGCTAGCGTTCCCAAGCCCGGCGTGCACGACGCCCGGCAGGATCTTTACCGCCGGATCGAAAAGCACGATTTCGCGCCGCTCTGGGAGGTCTATCACGACCTGATCCCGGACGAGCCGAAGACGCCTTGCAGGCCGGCGCTCTGGAAGTGGGCCGACGCGCGGCCCTACCTCATGGAAGCGGGCAAGCTCATCACCGCCAAGGAGGCGCTGCGGCGCGTCTTGATCCTCCAGAACCCCGGCATGCAGGGCAAATCCTGCGTCACGCAGAGCCTTTTCGCCGGCTACCAGCTCATTCTTCCGGGCGAGATCGCGCCCAGCCACCGCCACACCCAGTCGGCGCTGCGCTTCGTGCTGGAAGGCGCCTGCGCCTACACTGCGGTGGATGGCGAGCGCACCACGATGCATCCGGGCGATTTCATCATCACGCCCTCATGGACCTGGCACGACCACGGCAACCCGGGCAGCGACCCGGTCATCTGGATGGATGGCCTGGATGTGCCGATCCTGCGCACTTTCGCGGCCCAGTTTCACGAGCCCTTCCCCGAGGACGTGCAGCCGGTCTCGCGCGGCGAAGGCGCTTCCAATGCGCGCTTCGGCAACAACCTGAGGCCCCTCGGCGCGACGGCGCCCTTCGGCAAGACCTCGCCCATCTTCAGCTATCCGTACGAGCGCAGCCGGGAGACGCTCGCGAAGATGGCGAAGGAAGGCAATCCGGATCCCTGCCACGGCTGGAAGATGGAGTACATCAACCCGCTCACCGGCGGCCATGCGATGCCCACCATCGCCGCCTTCATCCAGTTGCTGCCCAAAGGTTTCGCCACGCGCCCCTACCGCTCGACCGACGGCACCGTGTACTCGGTGGTCGAGGGCGAGGGCAAGGCGAGAATCGGCGCAGAAGAGTTCGCCTTCGGGCCGCGCGATGCCTTCGTCGTGCCCTCCTGGCATGCGCTCGAGCTCCGCGCCGCGGCCGAGACGGTGCTCTTTTCCTTCTCCGACCTGCCGGGCCAGGAGGCGATGGGCCTGTGGCGGGAGCGGCGCGGTTGAGCGCGACCCCGGCGGAGCAGTCCTCCGCGCCGCCCTCCTCGTTCTACGCCCGCGAGTACAACAACCGCGAGCTGGTGCCCGATCACGCGCGCTTCATCGCGCGCTGGCAGGAGGCCTCGGCGGAGGCGCGGGCGAAGCTTCCCTGCTACCTCGACCGGCGCTATGGCGAGGCGCCCGGCGAGACGATCGACCTCTTTCCCGCGCGCCAGGGCGACGGCGCGTGCCTCCTGTTCATCCACGGCGGCTACTGGCGATCCCTGGACAAGAGCGATCACTCGTTCGTCGCGCCTGCGCTGGTCGAGGCGGGCGTCTCGGTCGCGGTCGTCAACTACGACCTCTGCCCCAAGGTCGGCATGGACGAGATCGTGCGCCAGATGCTGCGCGCCGCGCGCTGGCTGTGGCTGCACGCGGGCGACTACGGCATCGACGAGAAGAAGCTTTTCGTCTCGGGCCATTCCGCGGGCGGCCACCTCACCGCGATGATGATGGCGGCGCTCTGGCCGATCTTCGACCGGCGTTTGCCGGCGAGCCTCTTCAAGGGCGGCCTCGCCGTGAGCGGCATCTACGACCTGGGCCCGATCGTGCAAGTGCCGTGGCTGAACGTGGACGTGCGACTCGATGAGGTCATGGCGCGCAAGCTCTCCCCCGCGTTCCTGCCGCCGGCCACGCGCGCGCCGGTCATGACCTGCGTGGGCGCGGACGAGAGCTCGGAGTTCAGGCGACAGAACGCGCTCCTCGGCGAGCGCTGGCGCGGCGTGCTCGCCGGCGACCTCGTCGTGCCGGGCGCGCACCACTTCTCCGTGATCGACGGGCTGGGCGATCCCGCGAGCGCGCTCTTCGCCGCCGCCTGCCGGCTGATGGGCGTCAAGCGATGAACGAGTTTCTCGCTTCCGGGCGCTATGTCGACAGCGCGCATCCCGCGGTCGTCGCCTTCACGCAGAAACATGCTTCCGGCAAGGACGCGACGGAAAAGGCGGTTTCGCTCTACTACGCGGTGCGCGACGGCATCCGCTACAACCCGTTCCTCGATTTTTCCGACGACGCCGTGTTTCGCGGCTCGAATTGCATCGAGACCGGGGAGGGCTTCTGCATCGGCAAGGCCGCCCTGTATGCCGCTTGCGCCCGCGCCGCCGGCATCCCGGCCCGCGTGGGCTTCGCCGACGTGAAGAACCACCTCACCACGCCCGCGCTGCGCGAGCGCATGGGGAGCGATCTCTTCGTCTACCACGGCTTCACCGAGCTCGAGCTCGAGGGCAGGTGGGTGAAGGCGACGCCGGCTTTCAACGTCGAGCTTTGCCGGCGCTTTCGCGTGAAGCCGCTCGAGTTCGACGGCCGCGAGGACTCGATCTTCCATCCGTTCGACGAGGACGATCGCCGCCACATGGAGTACCTGCGCCTGCGCGGCAGCTACGCCGACGTTCCGGTCGAGGAGATCACGCGCGCCTTCCGCGAGGCCTACCCCGTTCTCTACGCCATGAAGGGCGCGGCCGCCGGGGAGCAGTTCGGCTGAGCCCGCGGGAGCTCCTCGAGGCGAGCTTCAAGGCGGCGGTGGCGGCCGCCGATCCCGCGCTCATCGTCCCGCCCAACCTTCCCGAGCCGCCCGACGGCCGCACGCTCGTGCTCGCCGCGGGCAAGGCGGCGACCTCGATGGCGCTCGCGGTCGAGCGCGCCTGGCCCGAGGACAGGAAGCTCTTCGGCATCGCGCTCACCCGCTATGGCCACGCGCAGCCGCTCGAGCGCCTGCGCTGGGTCGAGGGCGGCCATCCGGTGCCCGACGAGGCGGGCGAGACCGCGGCGCGCGAGATGCTCGCCGCCGCGCGCGCGGTGAAGCCCATGGACATGATGCTCGCGCTCCTCTCCGGCGGCGGCTCGGCGCTGCTCACGCTGCCGGTCGAGGGCGTGACGCTCGCCGACATGAAGGCCGTGACGCGCGACCTGCTGAAGAGCGGCGCGGCGATCCAGGAAATCAACACGGTGCGAAAGCACCTCTCGCAGATCCAGGGCGGGCGGCTTGCCGCCGCGTGCAAGGCGCCCGTGCGCACGCTCATCATCTCGGATGTGGCGGGCGACAACGCGACGCACATCGCCTCGGGCCCCTGCTCGCCCGATCCCACCACCTACCAGGACGCGGTCGACATCCTGAATCGCTTCGACATCAAGCCGCCGACGGCGGTGCTGCGGCACCTCATCGCCGGCCTGCGGGGCGAGTGCGAGGAGACGCCCAAGCCGGGCGCCGCGGTGTTCGAGGACGTGCAGGCGAAGGTGATCGCCACCTCGCGCGGCTCGATGCAGGCGGCTTCCAGGCTTTTCGAGGAGGCCGGCATCGCGCCGGTGATCCTCGGCGATTCGGTCACGGGCGAGGCGCGCGAGGTCGCCAAGGTGATGGCCGCGCTCGTGCGCGACGTGCGCGCGCACGGCACGCCGTTTAAGCCACCGGTGGCGCTGCTCTCGGGCGGCGAATGCACGGTCACCGTGCGCGGCACCGGCGGCCGCGGCGGACGCTGCGCGGAGTTCCTGCTCTCGCTTTGCCTGGAGCTCGCCGGGATGGAGGGCGTGCACGCCCTCGCAGCGGACACGGACGGCATCGACGGCACCGAGGACAATGCCGGCGCGCTGCTCGCCCCCGACTCTCTCGCGCGAGCGCGCGCGAAGAGCCTCGATGCGCGCAAGCTCCTCGCCGAGCACGACAGCTATGGCTTTTTCTCCGCGCTCGGCGACCTGGTGGTCACCGGACCGACCCGCACCAACGTCAACGACTACCGCGCCATATTGATCGCGTAGCCGGGTGCTGATTGCGCAGCCCGGTCACCCGGACCTCGGTCAGGCTGCGGCTTTTTTCTCGGCCTTCTTTTCGGCTTGCTTCTCGCCGGCCTCGGCGCCTTCGGCCAGCTCCGGCCGGTCCATCAGCGTCACGAGCGCGAGCGGGGCGTTGTCGCCCTTGCGAAAGCCGCTCTTGAGGATCCTCAGGTAGCCGCCGTTGCGCTTGGCGTAGCGCGGGCCGAGCTCGCCGAAGAGCTTCGACACGGTGGCGCGGTCGCGCAACCGGTCGTAGGCGAGACGCCGGTTGGCGAGCGAGGGCTTCTTGCCGATGGTGATCATCGGCTCGACCACCCGCCGCAGCTCCTTCGCTTTCGGGAGCGTGGTGGTGATCTGCTCGTGCGTGAGCAGCGCGTTCGCCATGTTGCGGAACATGGCGAGGCGGTGGCTCGTCGTGCGGTTTAGCTTCCTGAGTCCGTGACCGTGGCGCATGGCTTCTTCCTGCTTCCTTAGACCCGGTGGTGCTCAAGGCCGGCCGGCGGCCAGTTCTCGAGCTTCATGCCGAGCGTGAGCCCGCGCGAGGCGAGCACTTCCTTGATCTCGTTCAGCGACTTGCGGCCGAGGTTCGGCGTCTTCAAAAGCTCGGTTTCCGAGCGCTGGATCAGGTCGCCGATGTAGTAGATGTTCTCGGCTTTCAGGCAGTTGGCCGAGCGCACCGTAAGCTCGAGGTCGTCGACCGGGCGCAGCAGGATCGGATCGACCGCGACCTGCTTTTTCTCCTCGGTCGGCATCGCCGTGCCCTCGAGCTGGGCGAAGACCGACAGCTGGTCGACGAGGATGCGGGCGGCGTAGCGCACCGCTTCCTCCGGCTCGATCGCGCCGTTGGTCTCGATGTCGAGGATGAGCTTGTCCAAGTCGGTGCGCTGCTCGACGCGCGCGGAGTCGACCGCGTAGGACACGCGGCGCACCGGGCTGAAGGACGCATCAAGGATGATGCGGCCGATGCCCTTGGTTTCCTCCGGCAGGTAGCGCATGTTGCCCGGCACGTAGCCGCGGCCCGCTTCGACCTTGATCTGCAGCTCGAGCTTGCCGCCCGAGGACAGGTTGGCGATGACGTGTCCCGGATTGACGACCTCGACGTCGTGCGAGGGCTCGATGTCGCCCGCCGTCACCGGGCCTTCGCCCTTTTTCTTCAGCGAGAGAATGGCTTCGTTGCGGTTGTGCAGGCGGAAGACGACGCCCTTCAGGTTGAGCAGGATGTCGACGACGTCCTCGCGCACGCCGTCGAGCGTCGAGTACTCGTGCACCACGCCCGCGATCTGCACCTCGGTGGGCGCGTAGCCCGGCATCGAGGAAAGCAGCACGCGACGCAGCGCGTTGCCGAGCGTATGCCCGTAGCCGCGCTCGAAGGGCTCCATCGTCACCTTGGCGTGGGACGGGGACAGGTTCTGGACGTCGACGATCCGCGGCTTGAGAAATCCGGTCATGGGGTGGTCTGCCTCTTTACTTCGAATACAGTTCGATGATCAGGTGCTCGTTCACCGTCGAGGACATGTCGGTGCGCGCCGGCAGGGCTTTGAACTTGCCTTTGAGCGCCTTCGTGTCCACCTCGAGCCACTCGGGAATGTTGCGGCCTTCGGCGGCTTCCGCCGCGGCCTTGATGCGAAGCTGGGCCTTGGACTTCTCGGCCACTTCCACGGTATCACCCGGGCGCAGCGTGTAGGACGGGATGTTCACGCGCTTGCCGTTGACGAGGATGCCGTTGTGCCTCACCACCTGGCGCGCTTCCGCGCGCGAGGCGCCGAAGCCCATGCGATAGGTCACGTTGTCCAGGCGCGACTCGAGCAGCTGCAGCAGGCGCTCGCCCGTGACGCCCTTGGAGCGCGCCGCCTCGGCGTACACGCCGCGGAACTGGCGCTCAAGCAGGCCGTAGATGTGCCGCACCTTCTGCTTCTCGCGCAGCTGCTTGCCGTAGTCGGAAAGGCGCGCGCCCGACTTCTGGCCGTGCTGGCCTGGCGCATAGCCGCGCCGGTCAACCGGGCACTTGTCGGTGAAGCACTTCTCGCCCTTGAGGAAGAGCTTCTCTCCCTCGCGGCGGCAGTGGCGGCACTTGTCGAGATTTCTGGCCATGCGTTCTCCTGGACTCTGTCCTGCTATACCCGCCGGCGCTTCGGCGCGCGGCAGCCGTTGTGCGGCACCGGCGTCACGTCGGCGATCGAGCTGATCTTGAGGCCGATTGCATTCAAGGCGCGCACGGCCGACTCGCGGCCGGGGCCGGGGCCCTTGATGCGCACTTCGATGTTCTTCACGCCGTATTCCTGCGCGGCGCGGCCGGCGCGCTCGGAAGCCATCTGCGCGGCGAACGGCGTCGACTTGCGCGAGCCCTTGAAGCCGGCGTTGCCCGAGGTCGCCCACGAGAGCGTGTTGCCCTGGCGGTCGGTGATCGTCACGATCGTGTTGTTGAACGAGGCGTGCACGTGCGCCACGGCCTCGGAAACGTTTTTCTTGACCTTCTTGCGCGCGCGCGCGGCCGCGGTCTGCTGCAGCTGCTGCGAGGTGGGTGCGTTCTTCGCCGCCATCGTCCTTGTCCCTGTCCCGTTAAATCTTGCCGGCTGGTGCGTTCATCTTGATCGCCGCCTTGCGCGGCCCCTTCCTCGTGCGCGCGTTGGTGCGCGTGCGCTGTCCGCGCACGGGCAGCCCCTTGCGATGGCGCGAGCCGCGATAGCAGCCCAGGTCGATCAGGCGCTTGATCGACATCTGCACCTCGCGGCGCAGGTCGCCCTCGACCGTGATCTTGCCGATGCTCTCGCGCAGGCGCTCCATCTCCGCGTCGGTCAAATCCTTGATCTTGCGGTTTGGCTGCACGCCGGCGGCGGCGCAGATCGCCGCGGCGCGCGAGCGCCCGATGCCATAGATCGACGTGAGCGCGATGCCCGCGTGCTGATGATTCGGAATGTTGATGCCTGCAATACGCGCCATTGGGTCGCCTTCCCGGGGAACCTGAAATTATAGCAGTGTTAACAAGGCCTTATCAACCCTGCCGTTGCTTATGGCGCGGATCCGAGCAAATCACCCGCACCACCCCTTTGCGCCGCACGATCTTGCACTTGCGGCAGATCTTTTTCACCGATGCCATCACTTTCATAACGTTCTCCGCCTCTCAGCCTATTTAGCCCTGAAGGTTATGCGGCCCTTGGACAGGTCGTACGGCGTGAGCTGCACCGTGACCTTGTCGCCCGGGAGGATGCGGATGTAGTTCATGCGCATCTTTCCCGAGATGAAACCGTGGATGACGTGGCCGTTCTCGAGCTTCACCTTGAAGGTCGCATTGGGCAGGTTCTCGATCACCTCGCCCTGCATCTCGATCACGTCTTCCTTTGCCATGTGCTCCGTCAGCCTCTAGCGCGCGGGCATCCCGCCCTTGAAGTTCGCCTTGCGCAGCAGGCTCTCGTACTGGTGCGTCATCACGTAGGCCTGAACCTGCGCCATGAAATCCATGGTGACCACCACGATGATGAGGAGCGACGTGCCGCCGAAATAGAACGGCACGTTCCATTTGAGGATGAGGAATTCGGGCAGCAGGCAGACCAGCGTCACATAGGCCGCCCCCGCGAGCGTCAGGCGCGTCAGGATCTTCTCCAGATACCTCGCGGTCTGGTCGCCTGGCCGGATGCCGGGCACGAAGGCGCCCGATTTCTTCAGGTTGTCGGCCGTCTCCTTCGGGTTGTACTGCAGCGCCGTGTAGAAGAAGCAGAAGAAGATGATGAGGCCGGCATAGAGGAGCACGTAGGGCGGCTGGCCCGGCGAGAGCGTGCCCGACAGGTCGCGCAGCCAGTTCAGGCCCTCGGCCGTGCCGAACCAGGACAGGATCGTCGCCGGGAAGAGGATGAGCGAGCTCGCGAAGATCGGCGGGATCACGCCCGACATGTTGAGCTTGAAAGGCAGGTGCGAGCTCTGGCCGCCGTAGACGCGGTTGCCGACCTGGCGCTTGGCATAGTTGACGAGGATCTTGCGCTGGCCGCGCTCGACGAAACAGACGAAGGCCGTGACGGCGACCACCGCGAAGGCGATGAAGATCGCGGTAAGCGGATGCATGGAACCGTTGTTGACGAGCGAGAGGGTGCCGGCGATCGCGTTCGGCAGCCCGGCGGCGATGCCGGCGAAGATGACGATGGAGATGCCGTTGCCCAGGCCCCGCTCGGTGATCTGCTCGCCCAGCCACATGAGGAACATCGTGCCGGTGACGAGCGTGGTCACCGTCGTGATCTGGAAGACGATGCCAGGATTGAGCACGAGCCCGGGCTGTCCCTGGAGAAAGAATGAGATCCCGGTCGCCTGGAAGAGCGCGAGAAACACGGTGCCATAGCGCGTGTACTGGGTGATCTTGCGCCGGCCGGTCTCGCCTTCCTTTCGCAGCTGGTCGAGCTGCGGGCTGACCGCGGTCATGAGCTGCATGATGATCGAGGCGGAGATGTACGGCATGATGCCGAGCGCGAAGATGGTGAAGCGCCGCAGCGCACCGCCCGAGAACATGTTGAACATGCCGAGGATGCCGCCCTCGTGGCTCTCGAACATTTTCGAGAGCACCGCCGGGTCGATGCCCGGCACCGGGATATGCGCGCCGATGCGGAAGACGAACAGCGCCCCGAGCAGGAACAGCAGCCGCTTCTTCAGGTCGCCGTATCGGCCGCTCTTGCCTGCGCCGGGAAGTGCAGTCGCCAAGCCCCGTTACTCCTTCACTTTCTTTTCTTTCGCCTTCTTTTCCTTCGCCGGCTTCTCCTCCGGGGCAGCGTAGCTGCCGCCGGCCGCCTCGATCGCGGCCTTGGCGCCCTTGGAGGCCTTGACGCCTTTCAGGGCGATCTTGCGCTCGAGCTTTCCGGAGAGGATCACCTTGGCCGAGAGCACCGCGCCCGGGACGACGCGCTCGGCTTTCAGAGCGGCGAGGTCGATGTCGGTCGCCTTCATGCGCTGCAGGTCGGAAAGGCGCACTTCCGCGACCGCATCGCGCGTGGGCGACACGAAGCCGCGCTTGGGCAGGCGCCGGTAGAGCGGCATCTGGCCGCCCTCGAAGCCCACCTTGTGATAGCCGCCGGCGCGCGCGTGCTGGCCCTTGTGGCCGAGGCCCGCCGTCTTGCCCCAGCCCGAGCCCATGCCGCGGCCGACGCGATGGCGCGCCTGCTTCGAGCCGGGCGCCGGTTTCAGTCCGTTCAGTCGCATCGCTAGCCTTCCACCCTGACGAGATAGTTGACGCGCTCGATCATGCCGCGCACCGCCGGCGTGTCGACGAGCTCCACTTCCTGGTTGATGCGCTTCAGGCCCAGGCCCTTCACGGTCGCGCGGTGCGTGCTCTTGCAGCCGTTCGGGCTCTTCACCAGGATCACTTTGATCTTTTTCCCGCTCACGACAGGATCTCCTCGACCTTCTTGCCGCGCTTGGCCGCGATCTCGGAGGGGGTATTCATCGCCTGCAGCCCGTTCAGGGTCGCGCGCACGACGTTGTACGGATTGGTCGAGCCGAAGCACTTGGCGAGCACGTTGGTGACGCCCATGACTTCGAACACCGCCCGCATCGGACCGCCGGCGATGATGCCGGTTCCCTCGGAGGCGGGCTGCATCAGGACCTTCGCCGAACCCCAGCGGCCGATGACCGTATGGTGCAGCGTGCCGCTCTTCAGGCTCACCTTGACCATTTTGCGGCGGGCTTCTTCCATCGCTTTCTGCACGGCAACCGGCACCTCGCGCGCCTTGCCCTTGCCCATGCCGATGCCGCCGTCGCCATCGCCGACCACCGTCAGCGCGGCAAAGCCGAGCACACGCCCGCCCTTCACCACCTTGGTGACGCGGTTGACCGCGATCATCTTCTCGCGCAGGCCATCGCCGCGCTCTTCCTGCTGCTGGACCCGCCGCGCTTGCATTTTCGCCATGTGAGTTTCCTGTCCTTAGAACTTCAGGCCGCCAGCGCGCGCGGCTTCGGCGAGCGCCTTGACGCGTCCGTGGTATCGGTAGCCGGCGCGGTCGAACGCCACCGTCTCGATGCCCGCCGCCTTTGCCTTCTCGGCGATGCGGCTGCCGACCGCCTCCGCCGCCTTGCGGTTGCCGCCGCTTTTCAGCTTCGCGCGCACATCTTTTTCCACGCTCGAGGCGCTCGCGAGCACTTTCTCGCCGCCGGGCGACGTGAGCTGGGCATAGATGTGCAGGTTCGTGCGGTGCACCGTCAGGCGCACGGCGCCGAGCTCGCGGATCTTCAGGCGGGTCTGGCGGGCGCGGCGCAGCCGCGCAGGGTTCTTGTCGCGCATGGCTATTTCTTCTTCGTCTCTTTGAGCACGATCATCTCGCCGGTGTAGCGCACGCCCTTGCCCTTGTAGGGCTCGGGCGGCTTCACGTCGCGGATTTCCGCGGCGATGCGGCCCACCAGCTGCTTGTCGATTCCGGTCACCACGATCTCGGTCTGCGTCGGCGTGGCCACCTTGATGCCCTTCGGCATCGTGTGCACCACCGGATGCGAGAAGCCGAGCGACAGGTTGAGCTTGTCGCCCTGCGCCTGCGCCCGGTAGCCCACGCCCACGAGCGAGAGCTTCTTCTCGAAGCCCTTGGTGACGCCGGTGACCATGTTGGCGACGAGCGCGCGCATGGTGCCCGACATTGCGTTGGCGTGATTCGAGTTGCCGAGCGCCTTGCACTTGAGGCTCTCGCCTTCCTTCTCGATCCCCACGTTCGGATCCATCGCCCGCGCGATGCTGCCGAGCGGGCCCTTCACGGAGATCTGGCCGTTGGCGATGTTCACTTCGACGCCCTTCGGCAGCGGGATGGGATATCTTGCGATGCGCGACATGGCCGGCTCCTCAGGCGACGATGCAGAGGACTTCGCCGCCCACGCCGGTGGCGCGCGCCTTGCGGTCGGTCATCACGCCCTGCGAGGTTGACACGATCGCGACGCCCAGGCCGTTCATGACGCGCGGCAGGTGGTCGCGCCCCTTGTAGACGCGCAGGCCGGGCTTGGAGACGCGCTCGATGCGCTCGATCACCGGCTTGCCGGCGTAGTAGCGCAGGCCGATGCGCAGCTCCTTCTTGCCCTCCAGGTCACGCACCGCGAAATCCTCGATATAGCCCTCGTCCTTGAGCACCTGGGCGATGGCGGTCTTCAGCTTGGAGCAGGGCATGCCGACATCCACCTGCCCCACCATCTGGGCATTGCGGATGCGGGTCAGCATGTCGGAGATCGGGTCGGTCATGCTCATCGCGCGCTCCTCACCAGCTCGCCTTGATGATGCCCGGCACTTCGCCGCGCATCGCCAGCTCGCGCAGCTTGGTCCTGCCCAGGCCGAACTTGCGGTATACGCCGCGCGGCCGGCCGGTCAGGGCGCAGCGGTTGCGCAGCCGGGTGGGCGAGGCGTTGCGCGGCAGCTTTTGCAGACTCACGCGCGCCGCCTCCTTGTCCTCATCCGACGCCCGGGCGTCGTGGAGCACCTCGAACAGCGCGGCACGCTTCGCCTTGAATTTCTCGACCGTCTTGCGACGCTTCTGTTCGCGGAGCTTCACTGCGAGCTTGGCCATGGGTTCAGCCTTTCTGAGCTTGGGCTTGCTTGGGTTCTTGCTTCGGGTCCTGCCGGAACGGGAAACGGAACGCGGCGAGCAGCGCGCGCGCCTCGTTGTCGCTCTTGGCCGTGGTGGTGATCGCGATGTTCATGCCGCGCAGCGCGTCGATCTTGTCGTACTCGATCTCCGGGAAGATGATCTGCTCCTTCACGCCGAGCGAGTAGTTGCCGCGGCCGTCGAAGGCGCGGTTGGAGACGCCGCGGAAGTCGCGGATGCGCGGGATCGCGATGTTGACGAGGCGATCGAGGAATTCGTACATGCGCGCGCCGCGCAGCGTGACCATACAGCCGACCGGAAAGCCGGCGCGAATCTTGAAGTTGGCGATCGAGCGGGCGGACTTGGTCGCGACGGGCTTCTGGCCGGCGATCCGCGTCATGTCGGCGAGCGCGTTGTCCAGCACCTTCTTGTCGTTCACCGTTTCGCCCACGCCCATGTTGAGCGTGATCTTCTGGATGCGCGGCACCTGCATCACGGTCTTGTAGCCGAAGCTCTTCATGAGCTCGGGCACCACCTTGTCCTTGTAGAACTGGGCGAGGCGCGCCGGCGGCGGCGGCACCCTGGGCCCGGACTCCTTGGCCACCGGCACGGCCGCTTCCTTCTTCGCCTGCGCCTCGCGCTTCGCCTGCGCCGCCTTCTGCGCCTGCTGGTTCTGCTCGTTGGCCGCCTTCTTGGCGGCCTTGTCCTTGTCCTGATCCTTGTCTTTTTCCTTCGCCATGGCTTTCCTTACGCGTCCACTTGCTCGCCGTTGGAACGGAACACGCGCACCTTGCGGCCGTCGGCGAGCGTCTTGAACCCGACGCGATCGGCCTTCTGCGTCGCCGGGTTGTAGAGCGCGACGTTGGAGATATGGATCGGCATGTCCTTGTCGACGATGCCGCCGGTGACGTTCTTCATCGGATTCGGCCGCTGGTGCTTCTTCGCCCGGTTCACGCCCTCGACCACCAGGTGCTCGGCGTCGACGCGGCGCAGCACGGTGCCGCGCTTGCCCTTGTCGCGTCCCGCGGTCACGACCACTTCGTCGCCTTTCTTGATTCTCTGCATCACAGCACCTCGGGGGCGAGCGAGACGATCTTCATGAAGCGCTCGGTGCGCAGCTCGCGCGTCACCGGCCCGAAGATGCGCGTGCCGATCGGCTCGAATTTCGGCGTGAGCAGCACGACCGCGTTCGAGTCGAAGCGCACCAGCGACCCGTCGGCGCGGCGCACGCCCTTGGCGGTGCGCACCACGACCGCGTCATAAATCTCGCCCTTTTTCACGCGCCCGCGCGGCGCGGCGTCCTTGACGCTCACCTTGATGACATCGCCGATCGAGGCGTAGCGGCGCTTCGAGCCGCCCATCACCTTGATGCACAAAGCGGCGCGCGCGCCGGTGTTATCGGCGACATCCACCACGGACTCCATCTGAATCATGAGCTGTCTCTTTCTCCAACTTGCAGGTCGGAAACCTGCAGTCTTGGACCCCGTACGGGGATGGGTTGCGACTTCGAGGCCGCGGATTCTAAACGGCTTTTGACTTCTCTACAAGGCGCGTCACGCGCCAGGATTTCGTCTTCGACATCGGCCGGCACTCGGCGATCTCGACGAGGTCGCCCGGCTTGAAATCGGGGGTCTCGGCATGCGCGTGGTACTTGCGCGTGCGCGTCACGGTCTTGCCCATCTCGGGATGCCGCACCCGGCGCTCGACCCGCACCACCACGGTCTTCTGCATCTTGTCGCTGACGACGCGACCGACCAGCAGCCGCTGGTTCTTCGTTTCGTTTTTGCTCGCTTCGGTCATTTCGCCGCTTTCTCCCTGATCACGGTGCGCACTCGCGCGATGTCGCGCTTCAGCTTGGCGAGCTGGCTCGTGTTGGAGAGCTGCTGCGTCGCATGCTGCATGCGCAGCCCGAACTGGGCCTTGAGCAGGTCTTCCAGCTCCTTTTTGAGCTCATCGCCATTCTTGCCGCGCAGTTCACTGGCTTTCATCGAACGGTTTCCCTTCTGTCTCTATCCGAGCATCCGGTGCACGGGCGCGGTCTTGAACGGCAGCTTCGCGGAGGCGAGCGCGAAGGCCTCCTTCGCCAGCGCCTCGTCGACGCCGTCCATCTCGAAAATGATGTGGCCCGGCTTGATCTCGCACACGAAATACTCGGGATTGCCCTTGCCGTTGCCCATGCGGACCTCGGCGGGCTTGCGCGAAATCGGCTTGTCGGGGAACACGCGGATCCAGACGCGCCCGCCGCGCTTGATATGGCGTGAGAGCGTGCGGCGCGCCGCCTCGAGCTGGCGCGCGGTCAGTCGGCCGCGGGCGAGCGCCTTCAGGCCGTACTCGCCGAAGGAGACGCGGGCGCCGCGCGTGGCGATGCCCTTGTTGCGCCCCTTCTGTTGCTTTCGATATTTTGTGCGTGCAGGTTGCAGCATGGCTTATCCGTTGGAGTTATTCCGACCGGGTCTATTCCTTTTTCTCGCCTTCGTCCTTCACGATCTTCTTCTTCGCCTTGACCGTGGTCTTGGGCGCGGGCGCTTCCTTCTTCGCCGCCTTTTTCTCCGCGGGCGCGGCCGCCTTGTCGCCTTCGGCCGGCTTGGCGTCGGTCTTCGGCTTCGCCGGGCCGCGGCGCGCGCCGGTCTTCAGGCCGGCGGGCCGGCGGCCGCGCTTGGGCTCGGCCGGTGCTTCAGGGGCGGGAGCCGCAGGCGCAGTCGCGGCCGCAGCGGCCCCGGGCAGCCCGGCCTGCGCTTCACCCCTTGCGAGGACCTCGCCCTTGTACACCCAGACCTTGATGCCGATGACGCCGTAGCTCGTCTTCGCCTCGCCGAACCCGTAGTCGATGTCGGCGCGCAGCGTATGAAGCGGCACCCGGCCTTCGCGGTACCACTCGGTGCGCGCGATCTCGTGGCCGTTCAGGCGCCCCGAGCTCATGATCTTGACGCCCTGGGCACCCAGGCGCATCGCGTTCTGCATCGCGCGCTTCATGGCGCGGCGGAACATGATGCGCTTCTCGAGCTGCTGCGCGATCGAGTCGGCGATCAGCTGCGCGTCGGTCTCGGGCTTGCGGATCTCCTCGATGTTCACGTGCACCTGCTGCACGCCCATGATGCGGCGCAGCTCGGCCTTGAGCGACTCGATTTCCTCGCCTTTCTTGCCGATCACCACGCCCGGCCGCGCCGAGAAGATGGTGATGCGCGCGTCCTTCGCCGGCCGCTCGATCAGCACGCGGCCGACCGAAGCGTGCGCCAGCTTCTTCTTGAGGAAGGAGCGCACCTTGACGTCTTCGGCCAGCATCGGCGCGAAGGTCTTGTTGTTCGCGTACCAGCGCGAGCTCCAGTTGCGGTTGACCGCGAGCCGGAAGCCGATCGGGTGGATTTTCTGTCCCATGGGTAGCCTTAATCTCCGACCGTCAGATAGATGTGGCACGAATGCTTCTGGATGCGCACGCCGCGGCCCTTGGCGCGGGCCATGAAGCGCCTCTGGAAGGTCCCGCGCTCGACGTGCACCGTCTTCACCTTGAGCGCGTCGATGTCGGCGCCGTCGTTGTGCTCGGCGTTGGCGATCGCCGACTCGAGCAGCTTCTTCATGAGCTGCGCGCCCTTCTTCGGCGAAAAGGCGAGGATGTTGATCGCCTGATCGACCTTCTTGCCGCGGATGAGGTCGGCGACGAGCCGGCCCTTCTGGGCCGAGATTCTCGCGCCGCGCAAGCTCGCTTTGGTTTCCATGGCCATGCCTTATTTCTTCGCCGCTGCTGCAGGCGCTGCCGCCGGCGCCGCTGCCGCCGCAGCCGGCGCGTCGCCAGCCGGCTTGGGCGCCCGCGCCGCCGCCGCCGCTTCCTCTGCGCGCTTGCCGGCCGCCGAGTGGCTCTTGAAGATCCGCGTCAGCGCGAACTCGCCGAGCTTGTGCCCGACCATGTTCTCGGTGACGTACACCGGGATGTGCTGCTTGCCGTTGTGCACGGCGAGGGTGAGGCCGACGAACTCCGGCATCACGGTCGAGCGGCGCGACCAGGTCTTGATCGGGCGCTTGTCGCTCGTGCTGCGCGCCTTCTCGACCTTGGCCATCAGGTGCAGGTCGACGAAGGGGCCTTTTTTGATCGAACGGGACATTGGCTAGCCTTCCTTATTTCACGCGCCGGTCGCGCACGATCATGACCTGCGTGCGCTTGTTGCTGCGGGTCTTGTAGCCCTTCGACTGCACGCCCCAGGGCGACACCGGGGGCTGCGCCGCGGCGGTGCGGCCTTCGCCGCCGCCGTGCGGGTGGTCGATCGGGTTCATCGCGACCCCGCGGACCGTCGGCCGGATGCCGCGCCAGCGCCGCCGGCCGGCCTTGCCGATCGACTCCAGGTTGTGCTCTTCGTTGCCGACTTCGCCGATGGTCGCGCGGCAGTCGACGTGCACCTTGCGGATCTCCCCCGAGCGCAGCCGCAGCTGCGCATAGGAGCCTTCGCGCGCGAGCAGCTGCGCAGAGGCGCCGGCCGAGCGCGCGAGCTGGGCGCCCTTGCCGGGCAGCATCTCCACGCAATGCACTGTCGTGCCGACCGGAATGTTCCTTAGCGGCAGCGCGTTGCCCGGCTTGATCGGCGCTTCCGAGCCCGACTGCAGCTGCGTGCCCGCGCTGAGGCCCTTGGGCGCGATGATATAGCGGCGCTCGCCGTCGGCGTAGAGCAGGAGCGCGAGGTGCGCGCTTCGGTTCGGGTCATAGTCCAGGCGCTCGACCTTGGCGTTGATGCCGTCCTTGTCGCGCCGGAAATCGATCAGGCGGTAGTGCTGCTTGTGGCCGCCGCCCTGGTGGCGCATCGTGACGCGGCCCTGGTTGTTGCGGCCGCTGTTCTTCGACTGGCGCTCGACGAGCGGCCAGTGCGGAGCGCCCTTGTGCAGGTCGGGCGAGGAAACCTTCACGAACGCGCGCCGTCCCGGCGAGGTCGGCTTGACTTTGATCAGAGGCATGGCGATCGATCCTTACGCTTCCGTGGCCGCGAAGTTGATTTCCTGGCCCTCGGCGAGCCGCACGTAGGCTTTCTTCCAGTTGTTGCGCCGGCCCATCGAGCGGCCGAAGCGCTTCTGCTTGCCCTTGACGTTGCTCACCGTGACTGCTTCGACCTTGGTCTTGAAAAGCAGCTCCACCGCCGCCTTGATCTCCGGCTTGGTGGCGTCGTCGGCGACGCGAAACACGTACTGGCGGTTCTTGTCGGCGATGCGCGTGCTCTTCTCCGAGACGACCGGCGCGAGCACCACGTTCATCAGCTGCTCGGCGTTGTATTTCTTCGCGGCGGTCACTTGAGGATCTCCTCGAGCTTGGCGACCGCGCCCTTGGTGAGCACCACGTTCGGATAGCGCACGAGCGAGACCGGATTCGCCTGCCGCGCCGCGATCACCTCCACGTTGGCGAGGTTGCGCGAAGACAGGGCGAGGTTGTTGTCCACTTCGTCGGTGATCACGAGCAGCTCGGCGAAGCCCAACGCCTTCACTTTCTGGGCAAGCAGCTTGGTCTTGGGCTGATCGAGCTTGAACTCGTCCACCACGCGGATGCGGTCCTCGCGCGCAAGCTGCGACAGGATCGAGCACAGGCCCGCGCGGAACATCTTGCGGTTCACCTTCTGCGAATAGTTCTCTTCGGTCGTGTTGGGGAAGATCTTGCCGCCGCCGCGCCACAGCGGGCTCGAGGTCATGCCGGCGCGGGCGCGGCCCGTGCCCTTCTGGCGCCAGGGCTTCTTGGTCGAGTGGCGCACCTCGCCCCGGTCTTTCTGCTTGCTGGTCGCGCGGCGCGAATTCGCCTGGTAGGCGATCACGATCTGGTGAACGAGCGCCTCGTTGAACTCCCGGCCGAAGAGCGCGTCGGGCGCCGCGAACGTGCCCGTGGAGCCCTTGCCGTCGATGGTTTTCAGTTCCATGGTCATGCCTTGGGCGCAGCGGCCGGCTTGGCGGCTTCCTTGGGCTTGGCGGCCGGCTGCTCTTTCTTGGCCGGGGCCTCCTTCGTCGCGGCAGGCTTCGCCTGCTGCTGGCGCACTTTCTGGGGCTTCACGGCCGGGCACACGACGATGTCGCGTCCGGCGTGTCCCGGGACCGAGCCGCGTACGAGCAGGAGCTGGCGCTCCGCGTCGATGCGCACCACGATCAGGTTCTGGACGGTGCGAGTGGCATTGCCGAGCTGGCCCGCCATTTTCTTGCCCGGGAAAACGCGGCCCGGGCTCTGGCGCTGGCCGGTCGAGCCCGGCGTGCGGGTGGTGACCGAGTTGCCGTGCGTCGCGCGGTTGCCGCCGAAGTGGTGGCGCTTGACCACGCCGGCGAAGCCCTTGCCGAGCGTCGTGCCCTGCACGTCGACCGTCTGGCCGACCTTGAAGAGCTCGACGCCGAGCTTGCCGCCGACCTTGAGGTTGGCCACATCCTGCGCTTCCGCGCGGAATTCCTTGAGGGTGTGTCCGGCCTCCACCGCGGCCTTGCCGAGGTGGCCCGCGAGCGGCTTGCGAACCCGGCTCGCGCGGCGCGTGCCGAAGGCGACCTGGATCGCCGAATAGCCATCCTTCTCGGGCGTCTTGATCTGGGTAATGCGGTTGTTGGACACGTCGAGCACGGTCACCGGGAGAGCGTCGCCCTCGTCGGTGAAGATGCGCGTCATGCCGACCTTGCGGCCGACCAGTCCGATGCTCATGTTCTTAACCTCTGTATTGAGATGCCGACTTCAATTGGCCGGCAAATAAAACCCGTTACTGAACCTTGATTTCGACGTCCACCCCCGCGGGGAGGTCCAGCTTCATCAGCGCATCGACGGTCTTGTCCGTCGGGTCGATGATGTCCATCAATCTCAGATGCGTGCGGATCTCGAGCTGCTCGCGCGAGGTCTTGTCGGCGTGCGGCGAGCGCAGGAGGTCGAATCGCTGCTTGCGCGTCGGCAGCGGCACGGGGCCGCGCACCACCGCGCCCGTGCGCTTCGCCGTGTCGACGATCTCGAGCGCCGACTGGTCGATCAACCGGTAGTCGAACGCCTTGAGGCGGATGCGGATGCGTTGCGATTCCATGGTTATTCGATCACTTTGGCGACGACGCCGGCGCCGACGGTCTTGCCGCCCTCGCGGATGGCGAAGCGCAGCCCCTGCTCCATCGCCACCGGGGTGATCAGGGTCACCACCATCTTGATGTTGTCCCCCGGCATCACCATCTCGGTG
>DATAID010000106.1:0-6119 GCA_036262835.1 Burkholderiales bacterium
CGCGAAATTCCGCGGCGCGCTTTCTTGCGCGCGCTGTCCACGTTGGTAAACTACCCCGAGCCTCCACAGCACTGGAGCGTTGCGACGCACGATAGCGCGTGAAAAGCGATGTCACGACTTAACGACCTGCCCCATGCCGTACTGCAGTTCTACGTGACGGCGCCGTATCCCTGCAGCTACCTGCCGGACCGGATGGCGCGCTCCCAGGTGGCGACGCCCAGCCACCTCATCAACAGCGAGCTGTACGGCGACCTCGTCAAGGCCGGCTTTCGCCGCAGCGGCATCTTCACCTACCGGCCGCACTGCGACAGCTGCCGAGCCTGCGTGCCGGTGCGCATCCCGGTGTCGCAATTCAGCGCCAACCGCTCCCAGCGCCGCGCCTGGAAGCAGCACGGCGGCCTCACGGCCCAGGCCCAGCCGCTGAAGTTCCGCCTCGAGCACTATGCGCTGTACCTGCGCTACCAGTCCAAGCGCCATTCCGGCGGCGGCATGGACAACGACAGCCGCGACCAGTATTCGCACTTCCTGCTGCAAAGCCGGGTCGACACGCGCCTCATCGAGTTCCGCGACAACGGCCAGCTCGTCATGGTGTCGATCGTCGACTACCTCCCCGACGGGCTGTCCTCGGTCTACACGTTCTACGAGCCCGACCGGCGCGGCGCGAGCTTCGGCACCTACAACGTGCTGTGGCAGATCGAATCCTGCCGCAGCCTCGACCTGCCCTACCTGTACCTCGGCTACTGGATTCGCGAGAGCCCGAAGATGGCCTACAAGTCCAAGTTCGAGCCGATCGAAGGCTTCGTCGGCGGCACCTGGCGACGGCTCGGCCGGCGCTCCTAGCAACGGCTGGGCCGGCGCACCTAGCAACTAGAATAGCGGGATGCTGTACGCGCTCGCGCGCCCGCTGCTGTTTTCCCTCGATCCCGAGACCGCGCACCGGCTCACGTTGCGGGTCGCCGACCTGTATGGATTTCTAAACAAGAAAATACCGGAAAGCCCTGTCCGCGCCATGGGGCTCGAGTTCAAGAACCCCGTCGGCCTCGCGGCGGGGCTGGACAAGGACGCGAAGCATGCAGATGCGCTCGCGAGTCTCGGCTTCGGCTTCATCGAGCTCGGCGGCGTCACCCTGCGCCCGCAGCCGGGGAACCCGAAGCCGCGGCTCTTCCGCATCCCGCAGGCGCAGGCGATCATCAACCGCCTGGGATTCAACAGCATCGGGGTGCAGGCGTTCACGGAAAACCTCAAGGCCTCCGGGGCGCGCCACCGCTGCATCGTCGGCGTCAATATCGGCCGCAACAAGGAAACGCCGAAGGAGCAGGTCGCCGACGAATACGAGCGCTGCCTGGAAACCGTCTATCCCTTCGTGGACTACGTCAGCATCAACGTCTCGTCGCCCAACACCAAGGGGCTGCGCGACATGCAGTCCGCCGCCGCGCTCGCGGCGCTCCTCGCCCGCATGCGCGCGAAGCGAGATGCCCTGCGCCAGGCCCGCGGCCGCCACGTGGCCCTGACGGTGAAGATCTCCTCCGACCTGTCCGACGCCGAGCTGCGCGACGTCGCGGACGTCGTGCGGCGCGAGCGCATGGATGGCGTCGCGGCCGCGAACACGACGGTGTCCCGCGAAGGCGTAGAAGGCCTGCCTTTCGCCTCCGAGGAAGGCGGCCTGTCGGGCGCGCCGCTGCGCTCGCGCGCGACGCGCGTACTGAAGACGCTCGCCTCGCTGCTGCGCAACGAGGTCACGCTCATCGGCTGCGGCGGCATCATGAGCGCGGCGGATGCCGCGGAGAAGTTCGCCGCCGGAGCGGCCCTGGTGCAGATCTATACCGGTCTCGTCTACCGCGGGCCGCGCCTTATCCGCGAATGCGTGTCGGCCTACCCCGGGAAGTAAAGGACGGAGAGTTCCGCGTAGTGCTCTCTCCTGCCGGAGTGGGCGCGCTGCCGTGCCAGGTCGTGGTCGAGCCGGGGGCCGGCGCCGGCTCGGGATTTTCCGATCGGCAGTACATTGAAAAAGGCGCAAGGATCGGTAATCCGTGGGAATGCGAGCTCGTCGTCAAGGTAAAGGAGCTGCAGCCGCAGGAATACAAGGTGCCGAAGCCGGGCCAGACGGTGTTCGGCTTCCAGCACTTCGGCCCGGATCCCGAGCTCCTCGACGCTGCGCTCGCCTGCGGCGCCACCTTCATCGCCTTCGAGACCGTGGGCGAGCGCAGCGGCCTGCCGATACTTTCTCCCATGTCGGCGATCGCCGGAAGGCTCGCGGTGCAGGCCGGCGCCTGGTGCCTGCAGAAGCAGAACGGCGGCAGCGGCGTGCTGCTTCCCGGCCTGGACGGCATTGCGCCCGGCAAGGTGGTGATCCTGGGCGCGGGAAACGTAGGCGCGAACGCGCTCGCGGTGGCGCACGGAATCGGCGCCGAGGTCTCGGTCTTTGCGAAATCGGACCGGCGCCTTTCCCGGTTGAGGGATCTTTTTCCAAAGGCTTCCTTCGGCACCGGCTCGCCGGCAAAAGCCATCGCCGACGCCGACCTGGTCATCGGCGGCGTGCTGACCCCGGGGCAGCTCTCGCCAAAGCTCATCTCCCGCGAGATGCTGCGCTCGATGCGCGGCGGATCGGCGCTGGTAGACGTCGGCATCGACCAGGGCGGCATCGCCGAGACCTCCCGCCCGACCAGCCACAGCGCGCCGACCTACATCGAGGAAGGCATCGTTCACTACTGCGTGCCGAACATGCCCGCGGCGGCCGCGCGCACCGCGAGCCTCGCTCTCGAGAAGGCGGTGCTGCCGTTCGTTTTCGGGATCTGCAAGGACGCCTCTTCAAGCGGCTTGAAAACCGGCATCCAGGTAAGGAACGGCCAGGTCACGCACGAGTTCCTCGCCCGCGACACGAACCGCCCGTATCACCCGCTATGAAGCGGAAAGCCGTCGCGCTCATCGACGAGCAGCGCTGCATCGGCTGCACTTTGTGCATCGTCGCCTGCCCGGTGGATGCGATCGCCGGCGCGCGCGGCCTCATGCACACCGTGATCGCCGACTACTGCATCGGCTGCGAGCTCTGCCTGCCGCCCTGCCCGGTCGACTGCATCGAGATGAAGCCGGCCCCGAAGCCGTGGACCGCGGCCGACGTGCGCGGCGCCAAGGCGCGCGCCAGGGCGCGGCGCGACAGGCTCGAGGGCGCGAAGCCGCGCAAGACCGCGGCGGAGCGCCGCGCCCTCCTCGCCTCGCTTCTCAAGAAATGAACCCGCAAAAGCGCCGGCAGATCTTCGAGCGCTTTCGCGCTGCCAACCCCAAACCGACCACCGAGCTCGTCTACCGGACGCCCTTCGAGCTGCTCGTGGCCGTGGTGCTCTCCGCCCAGGCGACCGACAAGTCGGTCAACCTGGCCACGGCGAAGCTGTTTCCCGTGGCGAATACGCCGAAAAAGATCGTGGAACTGGGAGCGCCGGGCGTCGAAGAATACGTTCGCACGATCGGCCTTTATCGAATGAAGGCGAAGAACGTGGTCGCGCTCTCGCAAATCCTGCTGGAAAAGCATGGCGGCGAGGTGCCGCGGACCCGCGAGGAACTCGAGTCCCTTCCGGGCGTCGGAAGAAAAACCGCGAACGTGGTGCTGAACACCGCGTTCGGACACGAGACGATGGCGGTGGATACGCACATCTTCCGGGTGGCGAACCGGACCGGCCTCGCGCCGGGCAAGGATCCGCTCGAAGTCGAGCTGAAGCTGCTGAAATTCACGCCGCCGGAGTTCCTCAAGGACGCGCATCACTGGCTGATCCTGCACGGGCGCTACCTCTGCATCGCGAGAAAACCGAAGTGCCCTGAGTGCCTGATCCGCGACCTGTGCGAATTCAGGGGGAAAACGAAGGATGTTTGACCCGACGCGCGATCAGGTCCGCCAGTTTTTCTTCGAGACCTGGCGCAAATATCGCGCTGGACTCCCGGTCAGCGGTTTGGAGACGCTCGGTCTCGACATCGTCCTCCTGCATCCCGAATACCACGGCCTTCTTTCGAAGGACGAGAACAAGGCGCGCGACTTCAGCGACGAGGGCAACCCGTTCCTTCACCTGAGCCTGCACCTCGCGCTCGAGGAGCAGCTTTCCATCGACCAGCCGCCGGGCGTGCGCGCGGGCTTCGAGCGCCTGCTCGCGCGCAAGGGCGACCGGCACGAGGCGCTGCATGAGGCCATCGAGTGCCTCGCCAAGACCCTGTGGCGCTCCCAGAAAGACAAAGCCCCGCCGGATGCGGGGCTTTACCTGGAGTGCCTGAAGCGAAGAGCGGGCTAGCGCGTCCCGTCTAGCGCTGGAAGTGGAGGTTGGATTTCTGGCTCGAGAACCAGGCCGCCAGGTCCTCCATGTCCTTCCTCTTCAGCGGCTTGGCGATGCCGCCCATGACAGGGTTGGCGCGCTTGCCGCTCTGGTAGTCGAGCAGCGCGCGCACGATGTAGTCGGGATACTGGCCGGCGAGCACCGGATAGTTCGGCGCGATCGGCTTGGCGCCGTCCAGGCCGTGGCAACTCGCGCACGGCGGGCCGCCCGCGCCTTTTTCGGCGAGCTCCTTGCCCTTCGCCGAATCTCCGGCAAACGCCGTTCCCTGGAGGAAAAAGAACATCCCGCCCAGCAGAAACGCCCTCATTTGTGCGGCTCCCCGGCGACCGAGGTGGAGTAGTAGGCCGCCAGATCCGCGATGTCCTTGTCCGAGAGGCTTGCCGCGATCCCGCGCATCGACGGATGGCTGCGCTGTCCCTCCTTGTAGGCGTGCAGCGCCTCGCTGATGTACGCCGCATTCTGGCCGCCGAGCTTCGGCACGTGATACACGACCGGGTACGCGGTCTTGTAGCCAGCGATGCCGTGGCAGCCCTCGCACATGGCGATCTTCTTGTGCGCTTCCTTCGGATCGCCTTGCGGCGCGGCCTGCTGACCCTGGGCCGCCAGCGCGCAAAGCGCGAGCGAAACTGCGGCGACTGCCTTGATTTGATTTCGTCTTTTCATCCCCGTGTGCTCTAGGCGGAATACCGGGCCGATTATAATGGGATTTCGTCAAAGCAATCCCAGGGAATCCACATGCGCTTCACCGGCTCGGCCGAGTACGTTTCCACGGAAGACCTGACGCTCGCGGTCAATGCGGCAATCACGCTGCAGCGGCCGCTGCTCGTCAAGGGCGAGCCGGGCACCGGCAAGACCATGCTCGCGGTCCAGGTCGCCCGGTCGCTCGGCGTGCCGCTGCTCGAATGGCACATCAAGTCGACCACCAAGGCGCAGCAGGGCCTGTACGAGTACGACGCGGTCTCGCGCCTGCGCGACTCGCAGCTCGGCGACGAGCGGGTGCACGACATCCACAACTACATCGTCAAGGGCATGCTCTGGCAGGCGTTCAGCATGGACAAGCCCTGCGTGCTGCTCATCGACGAGGTCGACAAGGCCGACATCGAGTTCCCGAACGACCTGCTGCGCGAGCTCGACCGCATGGAGTTCTACGTCTACGAGACGCGCGAGCTCGTCAAGGCGAAGCACCGGCCGATCGTCTTCATCACTTCGAACAACGAGAAGGAGCTGCCCGACGCGTTCCTGCGCCGCTGCTTCTTCCACTACATCCGTTTCCCGGACAAGGAGACGATGGAGAAGATCGTCGGTGTGCACTTCCCCAACCTGAAGAAGTCGCTGCTGCGCGAGGCGATGGAGGTCTTCTTCGAGGTGCGCGAGGTGCCGGGCCTGAAGAAAAAGCCCTCGACCTCCGAGCTCCTCGACTGGCTGAAGCTGCTGCTCGCCGAGGACATCCCCCCCGACGCGCTGCGCTCCAAGGACAGGAAGACCATCATCCCGCCGCTCCATGGCGCGCTGCTCAAGAACGAGCAGGATGTGCACCTCTTCGAGCGCCTGGTCTTCATGACCCGCGCCAAAGGCGCGTAGCCGCTCAGCTCACCTGTATGTCGGTCGCGAGCAGCGTCGGGTGATCGACGAGGGTCGCGATCTGCACCGAAGCGGCGGCCCCTGAGCCGTCCCGGTCGTAGTAGAGCGCGCCGGTCGTCGTGTTGTAGATCAGGCGGTCGCTGGCGTCCTGTCCTGAGGTGAAGTCGCCCGCGTTGAACGCGGCCGCATTGAGCGCGCCGTCGGGCCCGATCGCGGTGAAGA
>DATAID010000107.1:0-47150 GCA_036262835.1 Burkholderiales bacterium
GCTGACGAGGATGTCGACGCCGCCCATCTGGCGCACCGCCTCGGCGATGCCACGCTCGACTTGCGCCTCGTTGGTGACGTCCATGCGCACGCTGATGCTGTTTTTGACCGTCGCTTGCGGCTCGTTCAGGTCCGCGATGCAGACCTTCGCGCCCGCCTCGGCGAAGACGCGCGCGATCTCGGCGCCGATGCCGCTCGCCGCGCCGGTGACGATGGCCGATTTTCCAGTCAGGGTCATCTCAGGTCCTCAGGAATCCGCCGTCCACCGCGACCGTCTCGCCGGTGATGAACGAGGCCGCCTCCGAGCAGAGAAAGAGCGCGAGCTTTGCCACGTCCTCGGCGCTCGCGAGCCGGCCGAGCGGAATGCGCGAGACGACGCGCGCGCGCAGCTCGGGCGTAAGCTGGCCGCGCACCATGTCGGTCTCGAGCACGGCCGGCGCGATCGCGTTGACGCGAACGCCCGCGGGGCCGAGCTCGCGCGCAAGGCCGCGCGTCATGGCGACCACGGCCGCCTTCGTGGTGCCGTACCAGACGTTACCGATCGCGCCGCCGCCCTTCTCGTGCGAAACGGACGCGATGTTGAGGATGGCGGCGCCGGCCCGGCCGCGCATCGCCGGCACGGCGGCCTGCACGCAGTTGAAGACGCCGGTGACGTTCACGGCGAGCAGCCGGTCCCAGGCCTCGCCCTCCGTCCGGTCGAAAGGCCCCGAGGCGAGCAGTCCGGCATTGTTGACGAGCACGTCGAGGGCGCCGATGTTCTCCATGCATTGCCTGACGGACGTCCGGTCGGTGACGTCCATCCGCACGCTGCCCCCCGCGATATCGGCGCGGTGGACTTCGTACCCCGCCCCTTCGAGATGATCGGCGATATGCGCGCCAAGGCCGCGCCCCGCCCCCGTCACGAGCGCGACCCGCGCCGTCATGAAGAGAAGGTCATCTCGGTGCCGGCGAAGCGGATGTGCGCGTACTCGATGTCGCGGCGCTGCGCGAGCCAGCCGGCGAGCTCGGCGAGCGGCGTGGTGCGGAAGACGTACTCGGGCTGCGGCTTGCGCAGCGGCTCGAGCAGCTTGCGGTCGTAGAACGCGGCGAGCAGCAGCTCCTCGTCGCCCGCGCCGGGCAGCTCGCGGCGCAGCCGCGGCAGCCACGGCTCGATGTTTTCGCCGGGACGGTTGGTGACGAAGTCCTTGTCCTTCAAATCGATTCGGTCGAGGAACTCGGCGGAAAGCGGCGCGGCGAGCTTTCCATAGTAGCCGGAGGCATATTTGCGAATCTCGTCCGGGATGGTCTTGTAGCGCTCGCCCTGAACGACATTGAGCACCGACTGCGTGACCACGTACTGCGCGAACGGGCTCACGACGATCGGATAGCCGAGGTCGCGCCGCACGCGCGGGATTTCCTCGAGGATCTCGGGCAGGCGATGCTCGATCCCCATCGTCTGCAGCTGGTAGCGCAGGTTGGAGATCATGCCGCCCGGCACCTGGTGCTCATAGAGCGCCGGGTCGTAGCGGGCCACCTCGCCCGCCGGCTTGCCCTCGCGGATGCAGAGCCAGCGGAAGTAGTTTGCCACTGCTTTCAGGGCTTTTTTATCGAGAGAGGTCTTGTATCCCAGGCGTCTCGCCCGCTCGGCAATCTCCTCGGTGGCCGGCAGGGAGGCGCCATTGGCAAGCGGCTCGCTCGCGGTATAGCCGTGCGTGAATCCGCTCTCGATGGCGACCTGATACACCTCGGGCGCGAGGCCCGACTGGCAGTGCGAGTGCAGCTGCACCGGAATCTTGCCGGCCGCCTTGACCACCGCGGGAAACAGCGTGCGTCCGCGCTCGGGCGTGAGCAGTCCGGTCGGATCCTTGATGCAGAGGAGATCGGCCTTCATCTTCACCAGCTCTCGCGTGCGCGCCACGTAGTACGCGTCGGTGTGCACCGGCGAGAGCGTGTAGGTCATCCAGGCGTTGATCTTCATGCCCGCCTCGCGGCCGGCCTTGATCGAGGATTCCAGGTTGCGGTTGTCGTTCAGCGCGTCGTAGACGGTGAAGACCTTGATGCCGAGCTTCGCGAGCACTCTTGCGTTCAGCTCGACCACGTCGTCCGGAAAGAGCTCGAACGTATAGAGGCTCTGCCCGCGGGTCAGCGCATCGCACTCGGTGCGCAGCCGCTCGCAGAGGAGCTTCACGCGCGCGTACGGATCTTCCTGCAGATAGCGCACGCAGACATCGAACACGGCGCCGCCCAGGATGTTGATGGTGTCGTAGCCGCAGCGGTCGATCTCCTCCAGGATCGGCGTCATCATCGCCGTGGTCATGCGCGTGCCCCACAGGCACTGGTGCGCATCGCGCAGGGTCACATCCACGAAGCCGAAGCGCTTCATCGCGGATCGATCACCATCAGTGCCTGGCCGTGCTCGACCTGCTCGGCGTTGCCCACGAGGACTTCCTTGACCACGCCGCGCGTGCCGGCCTCGATCTGGTTCATCAGCTTCATCACCTCGATGATGCCGACCACGGTGCCGGGCTCGACCTTGCTGCCGGCCTCGACGAAGGGCGGTGCGCCGGGCGACGGCGCGCGATAGAACGTGCCGACCATCGGCGCGCGCACGGCCGGCACGCCCTCGGGGATTTCAGTTTTCGATAAAACCTGCGGCCGCGGCGCGCTCTCGACGGACGCGACCGGGCGTTCCGGAAGCGGCGCTCCGTTTGTGCGGCGCACGCTCACCTCGATGTCGCCGACCTTCAGGCGGAATTCGCTGAAATGCGACGCCGTGCGCATGACCTCGGCGATCCTCAGCAGGTCCTCGTAGGTCAGTTCGCGGCGCGCCATTAGCGGCATAATATTTGACCATGAGCCAACCCGTCATCATCACCGTCGCCATCACCGGCGCGGTTCCGAAAAAAAAGGACAATCCCGCGGTGCCGGTCGTGCCGGCCGAGCAGGTCGAATCCACGCACGAGGCCTTCGAGGCCGGGGCCTCGCTCGTGCACATCCACGTGCGCAATCCGGACGAGTCGCCCGGCTCGGATCCGGAGCTCTACGGCCGCGTGCAGGAAGGCGTGCGCAAGCACTGCCCCGGCATGATCGTGCAGTTCTCGACCGGCGGCCGCGGCCGCGAGCAGTCCAAGCGCGGCGCGATGCTCTACCTCAAGCCCGACATGGCGTCGCTTGCCACCGGCTCGGTCAACTTCCCGGCCAACATCTACGAGAACCCGCCCGATTTCGTCGAGGGCCTCGCAAAAGCGATGATCGAGAACGACATCAAGCCCGAGATCGAGGTGTTCGACCTGGCGATGCTCTACAACGCGGCGAACCTCGTGAAAAAGGGGCTGCTCAAGGATCCTCCCCATGTGCAATTCGTCATGGGCATTCCCAACGCCATGCCTGCGCGCCGTTCCATTTTTGATTTTCTGCGCTCGGAGCTCAAACAAATACTTCCCAAGGCAACGTGGGTGGCGGCCGGAGTGGCGCGCCACCAGTGGGAGGTGAACCAGTGGTGCATGGAAACCGGCGGCCATTGCCGGACCGGCCTGGAAGACAACCTGAAAATCGAGCCCGACCGCCTTGCGAAGAGCAACGCCGAGCTGGTGAAGAAGATCGTCGACAATTGCGCGAAGTTCGATCGCCGGCCGGCCACGCCGGCCGAAGCGCGCCAGATCCTCGGATTGCGGGCCGCCTAGAGATGAGGCGCGCCGGATTCCTGCTGGCGCTCGCTTTTGCTTTTCCCGCGGCGGCACAACAGTTTCCGAGCAAGCCCGTCCGCATGATCGTCGCCTTCACAGCGGGCAGCGAGACCGACTATCTCGCGCGCACCGTCAGCCAGAAGCTCTCCGAGCAGTGGGGCCAGCAGGTCGTGGTGGAGAACCGCCCGGGCGCGGGCGGCGTGCTCGCGAGCCAGATGGTCGCGACCGCCCCCGCCGACGGCTACACGCTCTTCACCCACTCGATGGGGCTCGCGATCGCGCCCGCCGTTCACAGCAAGCTGCCCTACGATACGCTGAAGGACTTCACGCCGGTCTCGCAGATTGCCGGCGTGCCGAACGTGCTGGTGGTTGCGCCTTCCTTTGGCACGACCACGGTGAAGGATCTTGTCGCGCGGGCAAAGCAGCATCCCGGCGAGCTCACCTACGGCTCGGCCGGCGTGGGCAGCGGCATGCACATCACCGGCGTGCAGTTTGATCTGTCAGCGGACATCAAGACCGTGCATGTGGCCTATAAGGGCGGGCCGGAGGCGCTCACCGATCTCATCGCCGGGCGCACCTCCTACGTCTTCGCGCCGATCGGGCTTGCCATTCCGTTCGTCAAGGACAAGCGCCTCCTCGCGCTCGGTGTGACGCCGGCGACGCGCTCGCCCGCGCTGCCGGAGGTGCCGACGATCGCCGAAGCCGGCGTGCCGGGATTCGAATTCGACACCTGGTACGGCCTCTTTGCGCCCGGCGCCCTGCCGCGCCCGCTCCTCGAGCAGATCTCGGCGGATGCCCGGCGCGCGCTCGCTTCGGCCGACGTGCGCGAGCGCTTCGCGACGCGCGGCGCGGTGCCCAAGCCCTCCACGCCGGAGGAATTCGGCCGGTTCGTGCGCGCCGAGATCGACAAGCTCGGCAAGCTCATTCGCGCCGCCGGGGTGACGCCGAACTGATGGTCGGCATCAAGCCGCTCTCGCGCGCCGGCGGGGCCGAAGTGACCGGCCTCGACCTGACACGGCCGCCCGCGCCGGAAGTTCTCGCGAGCCTGCAAAGGGCCCTCGGCGAGAACGGCATCCTGCTCTTTCGCGGGGCCAACCTGACACCCGAGCAGCACATCGCGTTCAGCCGCGCCTTCGGTCCGCTGGAGACGCACGTGGTCGGCGAATTCAACCTCGCCGGCCATCCCGAGATCTTCATCGTCTCCAACGTGAAGGAGGAAGGAAAGCTGAAAGGCGCGGTCTACGCCGGCCAGTACTGGCACTCCGACCTCTCCTACATGGCGAAGCCCTCGATGGGCTCGCTCCTCCTATGCCTCGAGATGCCGGAGATCGGCGGCGACACCATGTGGGCGAACATGGTCCTCGCCTATGAAACGCTCTCCGACGCGATGAAGGGCTTTCTGGGCGGCCTCAAGGCGATCCACGACTACAGCCACGCCTACGACACCTATTTTGCGCACCTGAAAGAGCGCCCGCCGCTCACCGCGGAGCAGCGCGCGAAGACCCCGCCCGTCGCGCATCCGATGGTGCGCACGCACCCCGTGACCGGGCGCAAGGCGCTTTATGTGAATCCCGGCTTCACCACCGGCATCGTCGGCATGCCGAAAGAGGAAAGCCAGCCGATCCTCGAGTTTCTCTTCCGCCACTCGACGCGGCCGGAATTCGTCTACCGCCACAAGTGGCGCGTGCACGACATGATCTTCTGGGACAACCGCTGCACGATGCACTACGCGCTCTCGGACTACGACTTCTCCGTGCGCCGGCATATGCACCGCACCACCGTCGCCGGCGACGCGCCTTACTAGTGCGCGAGCCAGGATAACGGCTGCGGCATCGTCCGCACGAAGCGATCGAAGGCCTGCGGCTGGACGAACTCCCAGCCGCCCATCCCGACCAGGGCGAAACCCGAGACGAGCAGGGCGAGGCCGAGCAGGATCTTCGGCGCGCGCACGAAGAGCGTCCACACGAGGCCTGAGCGTCCGCCCGGGTTGACGAGGAAAACCGCGCCGGTGCCCGCGAAGAGGAAGCCGGCGGCGGCGAGGATCGGCGCCGGCCGGCGCAGCAGCGCCTCGACCATCGCGTGCCAGCGCCCCTGCGCGAGCAGGTAGGCGGCGCCGACGATGGCGGCGCCGATGAAGAGCGTCATCAACCCGAGGATGATCGCCGGAAAGCCGTCGTAGTCCGAGTAACCGTCGTCGGCGAGGCGAAAGCCGACGCGCCGCTGCAGGACGGATTCGAGGCCGCCCAGCGCGATGCCGATGCCGGCGAGGCCGATGCCGAAGTAAAAGAAGTTCTTCGGCACCGCGGCGCCGCCGAAGTGGCCGGCCGCGACGCCCGCGATGCCGAGGACAATCAGGGCGTAGTAGAAGAATGCCGTCAGCCGCATATGAGATCCGCTGCCTTCTCCGCAATCATGACCACGGGCGCATGGGTGTTCCCCGAGACGAGCGTCGGCATGATAGAGCAATCGACGACGCGCAGGCCCGCCACGCCGTGAACGCGCAACTGCGAATCGACCACCGCCAGGGCGTCGCTCCCCATCTTGCAGGTGCCCGAGGGATGGAAGATCGTCGCCCCGAAGTTGCGCGCGAATTCGAGCAACTCGGCATCCGTTCGCGCCTCTTCGCCCGGCTTGTATTCCGATTCGACGTAGGGACGCAGCGCTGCGGTGGCGGCAAGCGCGCGGGCGAGCTTGATTCCCGCGATCGCGCACTTGCGATCCAGTTCGGCGGACAGGTAGTTCGGCTGCATCGCGGGCGGCTCGAGCGGATCGGCGGAACGGATGCGCACCGTGCCGCGCGACTCGGGACGAAGCTGGCACACCGAGAGCGTGAAGCCCGGCCAGGGGTGCGGCTTCGCGCCGGCGAGGTCGGCCGAGAGTGTCGCGACATGAAACTGCACGTCCGGCGTCTTCGACTCCGGCAGCGCGCGCGTGAAGAGCGCGCCCTGGTTGATGCCGATGGCAAGCGGCCCCTGCCGGTGCAAAAGCCACTGCAGGCCGATGCGCAGCTTGCCCGAGAGGCTCGCCAGATCGTCGTTCGTGGTGATCGGCTTGGTGCACCGGTACATGAGCCGCAGCTGCAGGTGGTCCTGCAGGTTTTCGCCGACCCCGGGAAGGTCGTGCACGACCGGGATGTTGAATTGCCTGAGGAGCGCCCGGGGACCGATTCCTGACAACTGCAGGAGTTGCGGGCTTTGAATCGCGCCGGCGCAAACAATGACTTCGCGTGATGCCTTGAATTCTCCCTTGGGGGTTTGCACGCCCACCGCGCGTTTGCCGTCAAAAAGAATCCGCGTCGCATGGCAATCCGTTTCGACGCGCAGGCTCTCCCGCCTTTCCGCGAGCCGAAGGTAGGCCGTCGCGCTGCTCGATCGGAAGCCCTCGCGCGTGAAGAGCTTGTAATAGCCGACCCCTTCCTGGTGGCCGCTGTTGAAGTCGCTGCTGCGCGGCACGCCGAGCTCTTCCGCCCCCCGGATGAAGGCCTCGATCAGCTCGTGCTTCGCGCCGATGTCGGACACCGACATGCGGCTTTTCTCGAAGTACGGCAGCACGTCCTTCCAGCCCCAGCCCGCGTTGCCGAGCGCGGCCCAGTGGTCGTAGTCCTCGCGCTGGCCGCGAACGAAGATGAGGCCGTTGATCGAGGAGGAGCCGCCCAGGCCGCGCCCGCGCGGCCAGTAGATCCTGCGCCCGTTCATCGTCGGCTCGGGCTCGGTGTGGAAGCCCCAGTTGTAGACGGGATGGAACATGGTCTTGCCGTAGCCGATCGGCAGGTGGATCCAGAGCGAGCGATCGCGCGGGCCGGCCTCGAGCAGCGCGACGCGCGCGCCCCCGTTTGCGCTCAGGCGCTCGGCGAGCACGCAGCCGGCGGAGCCCGCGCCGACGATCACGTAGTCGAACTCGGGGTTTCTCAAAATCTGGAACGCTCCGTCCTCAAAATTGCCCTTCGCGGCGAACCTTTCCGGTATGCTAGCCGTGCATTTCTTCAAACGGGGAGGAAACCATGAAACGCCTGATTGCCCTTTGCGCATTCACGCTCGGCCTCTTCGCGCTCGCCGGCAACGCGATCGCGCAGCAGAGCTTCAAGATGCGCCTGCAGACGGCGGTGCCCGCCGCGGCCGACGAATTCAAGATGCTGAAGATGTTCGCGAACCGCGTCGACCTGATGACCAACGGGCGCCTGAAGATCGACGTCCTCCCCGACGGCGCGGTCGTCGGCGCCTTCGAGATCCTCGACGCGGTCGACAAGGGCCTGGTCGAGTCCGGCTTCGCGTGGACGCACTACTGGTCGGGCAAGAGCCCCGCGGCGATGCTCTTTGGCTCGCCCTCGGGCGGCTCGGGCCTCGGCATGGACCAGATGGCGTGGATTTCCTGGTTCCTGAACGGCGGCGGCAAGGAGCTCTACCAGGAGTTGTTTGAGAAGCACCTCAAGGTGAACGCGGTCGCGTTCGTGGTGCAGCCGGTCGGCCCCGAGGCGCTCGGCTGGTTCAAGCAGCCGATCAACAGCATGGAGGATTTCAAGAAGCGCCGCTTCCGCACCCCGCCGGGCATTCCCGGCGCGATCTACAAGGAGATGGGCATCCCCGCGATCGCGCTGCCCGGCGCGGAGATCATTCCCTCGGCCGAGCGCGGTGTGCTCGATGCCGCCGAGTGGTGCTGCCCGGTGACCGACATCGCCTACGGCTTCGACCGCGCGTTCAAGTACTACTACCTGCAGGGCCTGCACCAGAACACGGTGAACGCCGACATCTACATCAACAAGACCTTCTGGGGGAAGCTGCCGAAGGACGTCCAGCAGATCTTCGAGGGCGCGGCCAACGCCTCGATGATGGAGTCGATCGCCTACCGCATCCATGCGAACGCGGTGGCGCTCACCGAGCTCACCACCAAGCGCGGCGTCAAGGTCATGGAGACCCCTCCCGAGTACTTCCCGCAGTTCATGGCGGCGACGAAGAAGGTGATGGCAGAGCAATCGGCCAAGGACCCGTTCTTCAAGAAGGTGCTCGATTCGCAGACCGCGTTCGCCAAGCAGGTCGTGCCCTACTGGGTCATGATCCAGAAGACGAACGCCTCGGTCGGCGAGGCTTACCTGAAAGGCGGCGGCGGCAAATAGCGGCCCCGCATGGCGAAGGCGAGGCGGCCTCGAGCCGCCTCGTTTGTTTTAGGAGCGCGAATGCAGCAGCAGCGTGATTCCGGGCTGATGAAGGCCGTGCGCGCGATCGACGCGATCAGCACGGTCTCCGGCCACATCGTCGCGTGGCTCGTTTTGCCGCTCATCGCGATCATGTCGTACGAGCTCACCGTGCGCTACATGCTCAACCCGACCCTCTGGGCCTACGACCTCTCGTACATGCTCTACGGCGCCATGTTCATGCTGGGCACCGCCTACACACTGCGCCGCGGCGCGCATATCCGCACCGACTTCCTGTACCAGAACTGGCCCGTCAAGGTGCAGGCCGGCATCGACGCGGCGTGCTACCTGCTCCTCTTCTTCCCCGGCATTGCGATCGTCTTCTGGATCTCGAGCGATTTCGCGTGGCGCTCCTATGTGCAGGACGAGCGCTCGGTGGGCAGCGCCTGGATGCCGATCATCTGGCCGCTCAAGTGGTGCATCCCCGTGGGCTCGGCGCTCCTCCTTTTGCAGGGCGTGGCCGAGTTCCTCAAGTGCGTGCAGGCCTTCCGCACCGGAAAATGGGCGGAGGGTCACAAGTCGCTAGAGGAGATCATCAGCGAGGAGATCGCCGAGGAGATCAAGAAATGAGCCCGGAGGCGATCGGCGGCTGGATGCTCGTCGCCCTGCTTGTCACGATCTTCATCGGCTTTCCCATCGCCTTCACCCTCATCATCCTCGGGCTCGTCTTCGGCTACTGGGGCTTCGGCGACACCGTCTTCAACCTGCTCATCTACCAGGTGTTCGCGAGCATGAAGGACCAGACGCTCGCGCAGGTTCCGCTCTTCGTCTTCATGGGCCTTCTGCTCGAGCGCGCGGGCCTCATGGAGCGGCTCTTTCGCGCGGTCGAGCTCGCGCTCGCCAGGCTGAACGGCTCGCTCTATCTCTCCAGCATGTTCGTCGCGGTGCTCTTCGGCGCGGCGAGCGGCATCGTCGGCGCCTCGGTGACGCTGCTCGGCATCATGGCCGCCAAGGCGATGGACAAGTCGAAGTACGACGTGCAGATGTCCGCCGGCATCATCGCCGCGGGCGGCACGCTCGGCATCCTCATTCCCCCGAGCGTGATGCTCGTCGTCATGGGCCCGGTGGTGGGCGTCCCGGTCACCGACCTGTATGCGGGCGCGATCATTCCCGGCGTCGTGCTCGCCACGATCTACGCGGGCTATGCGCTCATCCGCAGCTACATCAACCCCAAGCTCGGTCCGGCGCTTGCCGAGGAATACCACGCCGACTCGAAGATGGAGATCTTCTGGGAGTTCCTGAAGGGCATGGTGCCGATCTCGGTGCTGCTCTTTGCGTCGCTCGGCACCATCATGGCGGGCCTCGCCACGCCGACCGAGGGCGCGGCGCTCGGCGCGCTCGGCTCGCTCGTGCTCGTGATCGTGTACCGCAAGCTCAGCTGGGCGCTGCTCTACAACGCGACCATGAAGACGCTGGAAGTCTCGACGATGATTCTCTTCCTCGTTGCCGCGTCCAACTTCTTCGGCGGCGTGTTCTCGCGCCTGGGCACCCCCGAGGTGATGACGCAGGCGCTGCTCAGCCTCGACCTGCCCAAGTTCGTGATCCTCGTGATCATCATGGCCGTGATCTTCCTGCTCGCCTGGCCGCTCGAATGGGTGCCGATCGTGCTCATCTTCGTGCCGATCATCCTGCCGCTCGTGAAGCAGCTTGGCTTCGACATTCTCTGGTTCTCGATCCTCGTGGCGGTCAACCTGCAGACGGCATGGCTCTCGCCGCCGGTGGCGCTCTCGGCCTACTTCCTGAAGGGCGTTGCGCCGCAGTGGTCCCTCGGCGACATCTACAAGGGCATGATGCAGTTCATGGTGCTGCAGGTGGTCGGCCTCATCCTGGTCATGCTCTTCCCGCAGATCGCGCTCTGGCTGCCGAGGTTGCTCTATCCCAACTAGTTGCTCTATCCCAGACTGACGGAGATCCCATGGCTGTCGAGTATTTGAAGCGCGCCGCAAAGACGCCGGAAAGCGAGACCGGTAACGCGCGCCAGGTGGTTGAAGAGATGCTCGCGGAAATCGGCAAGCGCGGCGAAGCCGCCGTGCGCGACTACGCCGCGAAGCTCGACAAGTGGACGGGCGAGATCGTGGTCGCGCCCGATGAGGTGGAAAAGCGCACCGCCGCCCTGCCCGCCGGCGTCAAACGCGACATCGAGTTCGCGACTTCGCAGGTCCGCAACTTCGCGCTCGCCCAGCGCGCCTCCATGCAGGAGTTCTCGCGCGAAATCCATCCCGGCCTGACCGCCGGCCAGCGCCTCATCCCGGTCAACGTCGCGGGCTGCTACATCCCCGCAGGCCGCTACGCCCACATCGCCTCCGCTTACATGGCGATCGCCACCGCCAAGGCCGCGGGCGTGCCGACCGTCATCGCCGCCTCGACGCCGTTCCGCGGCGAAGGCATCCATCCGCAGATCCTGTACGCGATGAAGGTCTCGGGCGCGGACGTGATCCTCACCCTCGGCGGCGTGCAGGCGATCGCGACGCTCGCCTACGGCCTTTTCACCGGCAAGCCCGCCGACATCGTGGTCGGCCCCGGCAACAAGTTCGTCGCCGAGGCAAAGCGTTCGCTTTTCGGCAAGGTCGGCATCGACGTCTTCGCCGGCCCGACGGAGATCGCGGTCATCGCCGACGAGAGCGCCGATCCCCTGCTTGTCGCCACGGACCTCGTCGGCCAGGCCGAGCATGGGCATGAGTCGCCGGCGTGGTTGATTTCGCTTTCGAAAGACCTTGCTTTGAAAGCGATGGAACACGTTCCCCATCTCATACAGAAACTTCCGCCGACGGCACGCGAAGCTGCGGCGGCGGCATGGCGCGACTACGGCGAAGTCCTGTTCTGCAGCACGCGGGAGGAAGCCGCCCGTGCGTCCGACAAATACGCGGCCGAGCACCTCGAAGTGCACGCGAAAGATCTCGACTGGTGGCTCGCCAACCTGACCTGCTACGGCTCGCTCTTCCTCGGCGAGGAAACCACGGTCGCCTTCGGCGACAAGGCCTCGGGGCCGAACCATATCCTGCCCACCAAGGGCGCGGCGCGCTATTCGGGCGGCTTGTCGGTGCACAAGTTCATCAAGACCGTGACCTGGCAGCGCATGACGCGCGCGGCCAATCGCGACGTGGCGCAGGTCACCGCGCGCATCTCGCGGCTCGAAGGCATGGAGGCGCACGCGCGCACGGCGGATGAGCGGTTGCAGCGCTACTTCCCGGGCGAGCGCTTCGACGGCGGCGCGCCGGTCACGCAGTAGGAGGCCACATGGCCGAAGAGCAGAAAGTCGAGCAGAAGGTCGAAATACGGCGAGGACTCAAGGACGTCTACTTCGACCGCTCGCGCGTGTGCTTCATCGACGGCCGCGCGGGCGAGCTTCGCTACCGCGGCTACTCGATCCATGACCTCGCGCAGAATTCGACTTTCGAAGAGACGTGCTACCTGCTCCTGAAGGGAGAGCTTCCTTCCAAGGCCCAGCTCGAGGGCTTTACTTCGGAACTTAAAAGCGCGAGGAAGCTCCCGAAGGAAATTCTGGAAATCATAAAAGCGGTTCAAAAAGCGCACCCCATGGACGTGCTGCGCACCGCCGTGTCCGCGCTGGCCGCCTTTGACCCCGACACGCACGACAAGTCGCCCGAGGCGACGCTGCGCAAAGGCATGCGGCTGACGTCCCAGGTCCCGATGATCGTCGCGGCGCACGAGCACATCCGCAACGGCCGGGCGCCGGTGGCGCCGGACGACTCGCTCGGCCAGGCGGCGAACTTCCTCTGGATGCTGCAGGGAAGAAAGCCGAGCGCGGACGCGGCGAAGCTGATGGACACGGACATGATCCTGCACGCTGAGCACGGCTCGAACGCGTCGTCCTTCACCGCGCGCGTCGTGGCGGGGACGGACGCGGACCTGCACGCGGCGATCACCGCGGCCATCGCCGCGCTCTCCGGACCGGCGCACGGCGGCGCGGCGGAGAACGTGATGAAGATGGCGCTCGAGATCGGCGAAGCCTCCAAGGCGGCCGAGTTCGTCAGGAAAAAGCGCGCCGCACGCGAGGCGGTCATGGGCTTCGGCCATCGCGTCTACCGCGCCGAAGATCCCCGGGCACGCCACATGCGCGCCGGCGTCGAAAAGCTGTCGCGCGAAATGGGGCAACCGCAGTGGTTCCAGATCCTCGAGGCGCTGGTCGGGGCGATGAAGCCCTATTCGCGCCACGGCGTGAACGTGAACGTGGATTTCTACGCCGGCGTGGTCTATTACCTGAACGGAATCAAGGAAGACCTCTTCGTGCCGATCTTCGCCGTCGGCCGGGTGCCGGGCTGGACCGTGCAGGTGCTCGAGCAGATCGAAAACAATATTCTCCTGAGGCCGCTGACGCTGTATAACGGTCCGGAGCCCCGCGACTATGTTCCGATTGCTTCTCGCTAGTCTTGTAGCGCTTTTCGCGTCCCAGGCGGCGGCGCAGGGCTTCCCGAGCAAGCCCGTCCGCCTGATCGTGCCCTTCCCCGCCGGCGGCGGCTCGGACGTGGTCGGCAGGATCGTGGCGCTCAAGCTGAGCGACGTCCTCGGCCAGCAGGTGGTGGTCGACAACCGGCCCGGCGCCGGCGGCTCGATCGGCACGGAGGCGGCGGTGCGCGCGGCGCCCGACGGCTACACGATGGTGCTTGCGAGCACCTCCGAGATCGCGGTCAATCCGGCGATCTACTCGAAGCTCAGCTACGACACGCTGAAGGACCTTGCCCCCGTCGGGATGGTCGCCACCACGCCGATGGTGCTCATCGTCGCGCCGCAATTGCCGGTGAAGACCGTCTCGGATTTCGTCGCGCTCGCAAAAGCGAAGGGCACCCAGCTCAATGTCGCCTCGGCCGGCAACGGCAGCTTCACCCACCTTGCGGGCGAGTTCTTCCGCTCGCTCGCCGGCCTCAAGTGGACGCACGTGCCCTACAAGGGCGCGCCGCCCGCCATCACCGACCTCGCCGCCGGGCGTGCCGACGCGATGTTCTCCACCTTGCCCGCCGCGATGTCCTTCATCCGCTCCAATCTCGTCAAGCCCGTGGCCGTGTCCTCGCCCGCGCGCGTGACGACGCTCGATGTGCCGACCGTGGTCGAGTCCGGCGTGCCCTATGAGGCGGAATACTGGTACGGCATCTTCGTTCCGTCGGCGACGCCGAAGGACGTGGTCGCGCGCCTCTCGCAGGCCCTCGGGCAGACGCTCGCCGCGCAGGAAACGGTCGACAATCTCGCCAAACAGGGCGCCTCGCCCGCGCGCATCGCGCCGGACCAGTTCGAGGCCTATGTGCGGACCGAGCACGCCAAGTGGGGCAAGGTCGCCCGCGACTCGGGCGCGAGAGTGGATTGAAGGAGCAACGATGAGCAGAGTCCTCGCAAATCCCAGGGAAGCGGGTCAGGCGGATCGCTTCGGCAATCCCTTCGACCCGATCGTGCGCTACGCACGCGGGACGATCCTCAAGGGCACCGACGAGGAGATTGCGCGCATGCTGCTCGCGCGCCGGCTCGTCGGCAACCGGGTGCGCGCGGGCGGCAAGGACAGCGTCTTCGATCTCTCCGGCATGAACCGCGGCAGCGGCATCACCGCGGGCGACGTGCCCCACCTGACGAGCCACGTGCCCTTCTTCGAGCATTTCGAGGGCGGTACCGAGCCGCTCGCGTTGAAGCACATGGGCGCGGACGGATCCCGCCAGTCGGCGCTCATCCTCAATCGCGTGTCGGCGGCCAACTTCATCGCGCTCACCACGCTGCTCAAGGCGGGCGACCGCGTCTACGCGTTCGCGCCGGCGGGCGGCACCTCGCATCCGTCCACCGTGCGGCCAATCTCGATGGCGGGCGCGGTCCTCTCCGAATTCCACAGCTTCGCCGACCTGCGCAAGGCCTGGGACACGGGCGCGCCGCGCCTCCTTCTCATCACCCCGATCAGCGCCTCGAAGCGCCACATTCCCTTCGAGGAGTTCAAGCAGGCGCTCGCCCTGCCGCGCGGCGCGAGCACGCTTGCCTACGTCGACGACGCGCACATGGCCTCGCGCGTGGCGTTCTTCGACGAGCCGCGCACCTTCCAGGTCGGCGCGGTCGACATCGCCGTGTGCTCGGCCGACAAGCACGTCGCCGGGCCGCGCGCCGGCGTCCTGGTCGGCCGCAAGGACCTCGTCACCGCGATCGGCTCGCGCGCCTACGAGCTCGGCCTGGAGGCGCAGGCCGGCCAGTATGTCGGCGTCGCCAACGCGCTTCGCAACTTCGATCCGAAGGCGGTGAAGGACGCGGGCGAGCTCGCCAAGCGGCTCGTGCTCAAGCTCGCCGAGAAATACGGCGCGACGCGCGCCTACCTGGGCGGCCCGGGCGTGTCGATCGGCGGCGACGACGTGATCGAGATCGCGCTCGAGCGCCTCGGCGGGAAAGCGATGCCGGGCCTCGTCGCCGTCGAGGCGGCCGGCCTGGTGGCGATGGAGATGCTGGAAAAAGACGGCATCCTCACCATCGGCGCCGTCGCCATGCCCGGCAGCGCGCCCGTGGTTCGCCTCATGATGTATCCGGACGGCCCGCGCCTCGGCATCGAGGCGATCGCCGCCTCGCTCGATCGCGCCATCGACCGCCTGAGCAAGGTCATCCTCGACCCCGACGCCGCGAGAAAGCAGCTGCTCGGCTAGTGCCCCCGTCTGGGTGAACTAGTATCGAAATACCCGGTTCGTAACGCCGGGCTCTCAGACTACGAGCTGTGGCGGGGTGGCAGAGTGGTCATGCGGAGGCCTGCAACACCTCCTGACGTCGGTTCGATTCCGGCTCCCGCCTCCAGAATTCGCTTTGGCGCGCCATGCGCCCAAGGGACGAGCCCGGCTTGTACCTCTGTCATCGGCCAGTGATAGCGTCGCCTTTCGCGGGAATAGCTCAACGAGAGCGCAGCCTGCCCAAGGCTGAGACACGAGGTCGAACCTCGTTTCCCGCTCCAGTTTCCTAGCGCAGCACCAGCGGCAGGCCGCAGACGAAGAGGGCCGCCGCGAGCACGCGCTGAAAGGCCCGCTCGGAGAGACCCGAGTGGATCCTGTCGCCGAGGAGCAGGCCCACGCCCATGAAGGGGAGCGCGGCGGCGCAAAGGATCGCGGAATCGAGCGTCAGCTCGTCCACCGCGGCATAGCCGATCGTTCGGATGACGCTCAAGGTCAGCAGCATCGCCGACACCGTCGCGCGCAGCACATGCTTGTTGGCGCGGGCGGCTTCCAAATAGAGCGTGAAGAAGATCGAGGCCATGGAGCCGAACATCGTCCCCACGACGCCGGAGAAGAAGCTGGCGAAGGGCTTGAGGATCGCCGCGGGAATGGGCGCCCTGGCGGCCGCGGGCCGCGTCGCCATCCACGCGGTGTAGCCGGCGTAAAAGAGGACGAAGCCGCCGAGCGCGCGCGCGAGGATCCTTGCGTCGAGCATCTTGAAGACAAACAAGCCCGCGAGCACGCCGAGGAAGCAGCCCGGCAGCACGCCGAGGAAGGCGCGCACCGAGACGTGCTTGCGGTCGTGCCCGATGATCGCGGCCGAGGAGACGATGCCGATCAGCGACCAGGCTGGCGCGAGCACCTTCACCGGCATGACGAGCGCAAGTAGCGGCAGCCCCACCGAGCCGCCGAAGCCGACGCTGCCGCGCAAGCCGAAGGTAAAGAGCAACACGCCCGCGACATATGCGAGCTCCCAGCCCGAGAGGGTCTGCAGCATGCCTAGCGGCCGCCGAGCAGGAGCCGGGCAGTGGCCACGATGTCGTCCGCGCTCGCGCCGCGCGACAGGTCCGAAATCGGCCTGGCGAAGCCCTGCAGCACGGGCCCGATCGCCTGCGCGCCGGCGAGGTGCTGGGTGAGCTTGTAGGCGATGTTGCCCGCGTCGAGGTCCGGGAAGACGAGCACGTTGGCGCGGCCGGCGACCGCGCTTTCGCCTTTGACTTTCTTCCGGGCGATCGACTCCACGAGAGCGGCATCCGCCTGCAGCTCTCCATCGATCGCGAGCCCCGGGGCGCGGCTGCGGACGATGTCCAGCGCTTTCAGAACCTTGTCGACGCGCGCGTGCTTTGCGCTCCCCTTCGTGGAAAACGAAAGCATCGCCACGCGCGGCTCCTCGCCGAGCACGCGCCGGCAGCTCTCGGCCGAGGCAAGCGCGATGTCGGCGAGCTGCTCGGCCGTCGGGTCGGCGTTGACGGCGCAATCGGCATACAGGAGTTTTTTGTCCTTCAAAGCCATGAGAAAAAAACTCGAGGGCGTCTGAATTCCCTGCGCGAGGCCGATCGTCATCATGCCGGCCTCGAGGATGCGCGCGGTCGGGTGCGCGACGCCGGCGAGCATCGCGTCGGCGTCCCCCGCCTTGACCATCATGCCGGCGTAGTAAAGCGGCTTCGTGACGAGGCGCCGCGCGACCTTCGCGCCCGAATCCGGCCGGCCGGCGAGATAAAGCTCGGCGTATTGGTCGAGGCGCTCGGCGGGCGCGACGTCGAACACAATCGGCTCGGCAATGCCCTGGGACTGGATGCGACGAGCGGCCTCGCGGACGCGCTCGTCGCCGCCCTCGGGCAGGACCAGCCGCTTCACGAGGGCGCGATCAAGCCTGCGCGACCGCCAGCGCCTCGGGCCGCCCCGCCTTCGCTTCCTGGATCGCGCGCCACACACGCTGCTGATTCGCCGGCATATCGAAGCGCTTCACGCCCGCCGTGCGCAGCGCATCGAGCACCGCGTTCATGATGCAGGGCATCGAGCCGGTGACGCCCGCTTCGCCCACGCCCTTCGCGCCGAGCGGGTTGGTCGCGGTCGGCACCGGATGATCCATCACCTTGAGGCCGCCGACCAGCCCCGCGCGCGGCATCGGGTAATCCATGAAGGTGCCGGTGAGGAGCTGGCCGTTCTCGTCGTACACCGCCTCTTCGCCGAGGATGTGGCCGGCGCCCTGCGTGATGCCGCCCTGCATCTGCCCTTCGACGATCTGGTGGTTGATGATCGTGCCCGCGTCGTCCACGGCGACGTAGGCGACGATCTCCGTTACGCCGGTCTCCGGATCGATCTCGACCTCGGCGATGTGGCAGCCGTTCGGGAAGGTGGAGGGGACTTTGGGTCGATCCTTGTAGTCGAGATCGAGCTTGCCCGGATATTTTTTGGCCAGCGCCGAAATCTCGATCGTGCGGTCCGTTCCCTTGATTCGATACTTTCCGGAGGAGAACTCCACATCATTCGAAGAAGCCTCAAGAGTTTCGGCCGCCAGTGTCATTCCATTCTTAACAATCTCCTGCGAGGCGAGCAGCATCGCGCTGCCCAGGCCGAGCGCGGTGCGCGAGCCGCCGGTCGGGTTGCTGGTCATGTGGAAATCGGCTTCCGAGGTGCGCAGCCGCACTTTCTCGAGCGGCACGCCGAGCACGCTGCACACCACCTGCGCGAGCGTCGTCTCGTGCCCCTGGCCGTGGTTGTGGGAGGCGGTGCGCAGCGTGAGGCCGCCATCGGCGTCCCAGGTGATATGCGCCTGGTCGTAGGGCGCGAAGCCGCCCGAGGCCGTCGCTTCGATGTAGGTGGACATTCCGCGCCCGCGGAGCTTTCCGCGCTTCGAGGATTCCGCTTTTCTTTTCTCGAAATTATTCCAGTCGGATTCCTTCAAAGCTTTCCCAAGCACGGCCTCAAAGTCGCCGCAGTCGTACTCGAAGCCGGTGACGATCTTGTACGGGAATTTCGCTTTCGGCACGAAGTTGCGGCGGCGGAATTCGGCGCTGTCCATGCCGATCGCGTGCGCGCACTCGTCGATCAGGCGCTCGAGCGCATAGGAGGCGACCGGCCGGCCCGCCCCCCGGTAAGCCGCGGTGGGCACGGTGTTGGTGACGATCAGCTTGGCGTTCACGAAGACGGCGGGCACGTCGTAGACCCCGCTCACGACGTTCACGAGGTTGACCGTGTTGATGAACGAGCCCGTGAAGGCAAGGTACGCGCCCACGTTCGCGAGGTAGGTGAAGCGCATGGCGAGGATGCGCCCTTCGGCGTCGAGCGCCGCCTCGCTCGTGTGGTCGATGTCGCGCGCCTGCTCGTCGGCGACGAAGACTTCCGAGCGGGTGCTCACCCATTTCACCGGGCGCCCGACCGTCTTCGCCGCGAGGCAGAGCGCCCCATACTCCGGATAGGCGTTGAAGCGCACGCCGAACCCGCCGCCCACCTCCTCGGCCACGATCCGGACCTTTTCCGGCGTGGTGCCGAGCATCGCCGCGACCTGGTTGCGCATCGGGCCCGCGCCCTGCGTCGTGGCGTAGAGCTGATAGGCGTCGGTCTTCGCGTCGTAGACGCCGGTCGCGGCGCGCGGCTCCATCGGATTGCCGACGACGCGCGTGTGATAGGCGACAAGCTTCACGGTCTTCGCCGCTCGCGCAAAGGCGGCTTTGGTCTTCTCCTCGTCGCCGCCCACGAAGTCGAGGACGAGGTTGCCCGGCACGCTCTCGTGGATCTGCGCCGCGCCCGGCGCCGCCGCATCGCGCGCCTTCACGAGCACCGGCAGCTCGCGATAGTCGATCGCGATCGCCTCGGCGGCATCCTGCGCCTGGGCCGCGGTCTCCGCGACGACAAGCGCGACCGGCTCGCCCACGTAGCGCACCCGTTTTTGCGCGAGCGAATAGCGCGGCGGAACGAGCTGGTCGGAGCCGCCGCGGCCCTTCATCGGCGCGGCCGCGGGCATCGGCTTCTGGCCCGCCGCGGCGACGTCCTCGCCCGTGAGCACGGCGATCACGCCCGGCATCGAGCGCGCGGCGGAGGCATCGAGCGACGCGATCTCGGCGTGCGGCCGGTCGGAGCGCAGGAAGTAGCCGAAAGCCTGGTTGGAAAAAGCCCAGTCGGACACGTAGCGGCCGCGCCCGGTGAGCATGCGGCCGTCTTCCAGCCGCCCCTTGTATCCGTTCCCGCCAAAGGAAGTCATGGCGGGAATTCTATAAACGTTTCTCTACGTTTTGGAGAGCGCGATCAATATGCTGCACGGGGCGTAATCGAGGAGCGCGGCGCCCACCGAGCCCTTCCACCAGCGCTTCGCCCACGAGGTGCTCTGGTTGTGCCCGAGCACGATCAGGTCGGCGCCGACTTCCTTGGCGACCCGGCAGATTTCCTCCACCGGCTCGCCGACCGCGAGATGGCCCTGCGCCTTGAACCCCTTCTGCGTCAGGGTCTGCACGCCCTCGTCCTGGACCGTCTTGGTGCGCTTTTTCTCCTCTTCGAGCAGCTCCTCGGGCACGAAGCCCTCGGTCAGGAAGAGGCTCGGCGGCATGCTCGCCACCGCGAGCAGGTGCGTTTCCGCGTTTAGGAATCCCGCCAGGTCGGCCGCCTCGAAAAGGGCCCGCTTGCCTTCCTGCGTGCCGTTGTAGGCGAGAAGAATCCTGCGATATTTCATCCGCGCCTCCTCGTCAGTTCGCCAGCATCTTCACGCGCTCGATCGTCGCGCGCTCGCTCTTCAGCATCTCGGCGCCCCAGCGCGCATAGTCCTCGGACGACTTGTACCAATGGACCATGTCGAGCTGCGCCAGCGTCTTCAGGTTCTCCGGGTCGTCGCTCGCCTTCTTGAACGCGTCGTGCAGCACCTTGACGACCGGCGCCGGCAACCCTTTCGGGGCAACGAGGCCGTACGGCGAGTTGGAGACGGTGTTGATGCCGAGCTCGGTCAAGGTCGGCGCGTTCCAGCGCGTGCGCTTGTCCCCGAGCGTGGCAAGGAGCCGGAGCGTCCCCGCGTCGACGAGCTTCGCCCAGCCGGTCGAATCGACCTGAACCATGACGTGGCCGCCCAGGAGCGCGGTCGCGCCATCGGCGTAGCCCTTGAAGGGCACGTGCAGGAATTGCACGCCCGTGCGCGCCGCCACCTCCTCCATCGCCAGGTGAAGCGAGGTGCCCGGGCCGGGCGTTGCGTAGGAAAGCTTGCCAGGGTTCGCTTTGGCGTAGGCGATGACGTCGCCGAACGACTTGAACGGCGAGTCGGCCTTCACCACCACGCCGAACGTATAGCCGGCGAGGCCGAGGATGTAGGTGAAGTCGTTGAGCGGGTCCCAGTCCACCTTCTGCATGTGCGGCACGCGAAAGGCGCTGATCGTGAGCTGGGAGATCGTGTAGCCGTCGGGCTTCGCGGTCTTGGCCATCGTCGTGGGGCCGTTCATGCCGCTGCCGCCGGGCTTGTTCTCGACGATCACTGTCTGGCCGAGGTGACGCGAGGCGATCTCGGCGATCTTGCGCAGGTGCAGGTCGGTCGAGCCGCCCGCCGGCCATGGGCAGATCAGCGTGATGGGCTTGGTCGGAAAGCTTTGCGCGAGCGCCGCGACGGGCAGGGCAAACGCGAGAGCGCATGCGGCGATGAACGCCGTTCTGAGCGCGGTCCTCATTCCGGTACCTCCTCCTAAGGTGTCGGACGAGGCATTATTATCCTCTAGAATCGAATCTCCATCCGCGGTCCCAGAACCGGAGTTTCCCCATGCTCGACGCTTACATTTACGACGGCATCCGCTCTCCCATCGGCCGCCACGCGGGCAAGCTCGCGGGCGTGCGCCCCGACGACCTCGCCGGCGAGGTGATCGCCGAGGTCGTGAAGAGGAACGCCGTCAAGCCCGAGGACATCAGCGACGTGATCCTTGGCTGCGTCACCCAGGCAGGCGAGGATTGCCGCAACGTGGCGCGCTTCGCCGCGCTGGTGGCGGGCCTGCCGCCCTCGACGCCCGCGGTCACGGTGAACCGCCTGTGCGCCTCCGGCCTGCAGGCCGTGACCGACGCCGCGCGCGCCATCACGGCGGGCGAAGGCGAGCTCTACATCGCGGGCGGCGTGGAAAGCATGTCGCGCGCCCCGTACGTCATGGCCAAGTCCGAGTCGCCCTATTCGCGCGAAGTGAAGATGTACGACACGACGATCGGCTCGCGCTTCACCAACCCACGCTTCAAGAAGCAGTACGGCGACGACCAGATGCCGCAGACCGGCGACAACGTCGCGAAGGAATTCGGCGTCTCGCGCGAGCAGGCCGACGAATTCGCGCTCGGCTCGCAGAAGAAATATGCCAAGGCAGAAGCCGAGGGTTTTTACAAGGGCGAGATTCTGCCGGTGACTTTGCCGAGCAAGAAACGCGATGCTCCTCCAGTGAAAGTGGAAATGGATGAGCACCCCAGACGTGATTCCACAATGGAGTCGCTCGCCAAGCTCAAGCCGCTCTATGAAGGCGGCGTGGTCACGGCGGGCAACGCCTCGGGCGTGAACGACGGCGCGGCCGCCGTGATCGTCGCGAGCCGCAAGTGGGGCGAGAAGAACGGCAAGAAGCCCATCGCGAAAATCCTCTCGGCGGCTTCGGCGGCCGTCGAGCCGCGCATCATGGGGGTCGGACCCGCCTACGCGATCCCGAAGGCGCTCGAGCGCGCCAGGCTTTCGCTCAAGGACATGGACATCATCGAGATCAACGAGGCCTTCGCGAGCCAGGTGCTCGGGTGCCTGAAGCTCATGAACGTCGACTTCAAGGATCCGCGCGTCAACCCGAACGGCGGCGCGATCGCGATCGGCCACCCGCTCGGCGCCTCGGGCGCGCGCCTCGCGCTCACGGTCGCGCGCGAGCTGCAGCAGCGCGGCGCGAAGTACGCGGCCGTGTCGCTCTGCATCGGAGTGGGACAAGGGTTGGCAGTCGTCCTGGAACGCCAGTGAAGCGCGAAAACCTCAAGGCCAAGTTCGTCTGGGAGGACCCCTTCCTCCTCGACCAGCAGCTCTCGGAAGACGAGCGCATGGTGCGCGACGCGGCGAAGAAGTATTGCCAGGAGAAGCTCGCGCCGAGAGTGCTGAATGCCTTCAGGACCGAGTCAACCGATGTCGAGATTTTTCGCGAGATGGGAGCGCTCGGCCTGCTCGGGCCGACGATTCCCGAGGCGTTCGGCGGCCCGGGCCTGAACTACGTTTCCTACGGCCTCATCGCGCGCGAAGTCGAGCGCGTCGATTCGGGCTACCGCTCGATGATGAGCGTGCAATCCTCGCTCGTGATGGTGCCGATTTTCGAATTCGGCACGGATGCCGCGAAGAAAAAATACCTGCCCAAGCTCGCCTCCGGAGAATGGATCGGCTGCTTCGGCTTGACCGAGCCCAACCACGGCTCCGACCCCGCCTCGATGGTGACGCGCGCGAAGGAGACGCAGGGCGGCTACAGCCTCTCCGGCACCAAGATGTGGATCTCCAACTCGCCGATCGCCGACGTGTTCGTCGTGTGGGCGAAGGACGACGAAGGCGCGATCCGCGGGTTCGTTCTCGACAAAGGCTCCAAGGGTCTTTCCGCCCCGGCCATTCATGGCAAGGTGGGCTTGCGCGCCTCGATTACGGGGGAGATCGTGATGGACGGCGTCTTCTGCCCCGCGGAGAACGCCTTTCCCGAAGTGCGCGGGCTCAAGGGTCCGTTCACGTGCCTCAACTCGGCGCGCTACGGCATCGCCTGGGGCGCCCTGGGTGCGGCTGAGGATTGCTGGCACCGGGCGAGACAGTACGTGCTCGATCGCAGGCAATTCGGCCGCCCGCTCGCGGCGAACCAGCTCATCCAGAAAAAGCTCGCCGATATGCAGACCGAGATCGCGCTCGGCCTGCAGGGCTGCCTGCGCCTGGGGCGCATGAAGGACGAGGGCACGGCCTCGGTCGAGATCACCTCGATCCTGAAGAGAAATTCCTGCGGCAAGGCGCTCGACATCGCGCGCATGGCGCGCGACATGATGGGCGGCAACGGCATCTCCGACGAGTTCGGCGTGGCGCGCCACCTGGTCAACCTGGAAGTGGTCAACACCTACGAGGGCACGCACGACATCCACGCGCTCATCCTCGGGCGTGCGATGACGGGCCTCCAGGCGTTCAGCTAGAAGCGTTGAGCGTCGCGCGCGAACGGCTGGAGTTGCTCGCAGTCGCCGGCGAGATGTTCTCGCGCTCGCTCGAGCCGCGGGAAACGCTGCAGGCGATCGCCACGCTCCTCGTGCCGCGCGTTTGCGACTGGTGCCGAATCGACCTCGTGGACGCCGAGGGCGTGCTGCAGCGCGCCGTGACCTATCACCGCGATCCCGAGAAGGCGCGCTACGGCGCCGAGCTGGCGGCCCGGTTGCGGGCCGCGCCGGGCCAGGTCGGCTCGATGGCGTGGGCGTTCGAGACCGGCCAGTCGCATACCGCGCACTTCGACCCGCCGATCGAGTTCGACCAGATGCGCGATCGCGACCTGCTCACCTTCTCGCAGGCCATCGGGCTGCGCGCCTACTACATCCTTCCGCTCATCTCGCGCGGGCGGACGCTCGGCGCGCTCGCGGCGATGCAAGCCGAGTCCGGGCGACCGATTACCGACGACGACCGGGCGCTCATTTCCGAGATCGTGCAGCGCGCCGCCCTCGCGATCGATAACGCTCGCCTTTACGCGGAGACCGAGGCGGCGCGCCGCCAGGCCGAGGCGGCCAACCGCGCCAAGGACGAATTCCTCGCCATGCTCGGACACGAGCTGCGCAACCCGCTCGCCCCCATCGCGACCGCGCTCAAGCTCATGGAGATGCGACAGGACGGCGGCGCGAGCGAGGAAAGGCGCGTGATCGAGCGCCAGGTCGGGCATCTGTCGCGCCTCGTGGACGACCTGCTCGACGTCTCGCGCATCTCGCAGGGCAAGGTGCAGCTGCAACGCGAGCGCGTGGACATGAAGGCGATCGTCGCGCAGGCGCTGGAGCTCAGCCAGCCCGCCCGCGCGGTCGAGGCCGAGCTGACCGCCGGCCCCGCTTTCGTCGAAGGCGACGCGGTACGGCTCGTGCAGGTGCTCTGCAACCTGCTCAACAACGCCGCCAAATACACGCCGCCGGAGGGCCGCATCACGCTGAAGCTGGCGGCGAGCGGCGCTCACGTGGTCACGACCGTCCGCGACACCGGCATCGGCATCGCGCCCTATCTTCTTCCCCGAGTCTTCGACGCCTTCCAGCAGGGCGACCAGCCGCTCGATCGCAAGACCGGCGGCCTCGGCCTGGGCCTTGCGATCGTGAAGGCGCTCGTGGAAATGCACGGCGGCAGCGTCACGGCCGAGAGCAAGGGCCCCGGCCAGGGAAGCCTTTTCAAGGTGACCTTGCCGGCCGCGACCGATCAGGCGCCGGCGGCCGCTGAGCAGGTTAGCGCGCCGCCGGTCGCCGGCAGCGGCCGCATACTCGTGGTGGACGACAATGCCGACGCGGCGGCCATGCTGACGCTGATGCTCGAGCAACTCGGCTATGAGGCGCGATCGGCGTACGACGGCCCCGGCGCGCTCGCCGAAGCGGCCCGCTTCGTTCCCGACGTGGCCATCCTCGATATCGGACTGCCCGGCATGAATGGCTACGAGCTCGCGCGCGCGCTCAAGGCTGATCCGCGGCTCGACGGCATCCGGCTTCTCGCGGTGACGGGCTATGGCCGCGAGTCCGATCGCGCGCGCGCGCTCGCCGGCGACTTTGACGAGCACCTCGTGAAACCGGTTGCGCCGGCCCGCATGCTGAAGGCATTGCAAGCGCTCATCGGGGATCGGTAGACTCGAAACGTCATGCGGCGCATCGCGTTCCTCCACACCTCGCCGGTCCACGTCGAGACTTTCGAGCGCCTGACCAGGGCCGCAGATCCGACGATCGAGATCGAGCACGTCGTCGCCGAAGAGCTCCTCGCCGACGCACAGCGCGTGGGCGCGAATGACCCTGCGCTGGTCGGACGCGTCCAGCAGGCGATGGCCAAAGCGGCATCGAACGGCGCGACGCTCGTCGTCTGCACCTGCTCGACCATCGGCGGCTCGGCGGAGCGGACGCCGACGCGCGGCGGTTTCGCCGTCGCAAGGATCGACCGCGCGATGGCCGATCGGGCGGTCGACTTGGGTCCGCGCATATTGATCGTCGCGGCGGTGGCGAGCACGGTCCGCCCCACAAGGGAGCTCGTGCAGGAGTCGGCGGCCGCCCTGCGCAAGGACGTGAGCATCGAAGAGCTCCTCGTACCCGGGGCGTGGCCGCATTTCCTGAGCGGCGATCGTGCCGCCTACGTCGCGGCAGTGGCCGAGGCCGTGCGCGCCGCGGCCGCGCGCGCCGATGTCGTCGTGCTCGCGCAGGCCTCGATGGCGTCCGCCGCCGAGTTGCTTAGCGACCTGGGCGTCCAAGTGCTCGCCAGCCCGGCGCTCGGTGTGCAGAGCGCGCTCGCTCGCCTGAACGCATAAAACGCCGTGAGGCGATTCTTTTTCGCCGCCCTGCTCCTCGCGCTCGCGCTGCCCGCGTCCGCGCAGCAGGACCAGAAACCGAACAGCCTGCTTCTTGTCGCCAGGCCCGATCTTCCCGATCCGAACTTCGCGCGCACCGTGGTGCTGGTAACCCAGACCGAAGACGGCAGCACGGTCGGCGTGATCCTCAATCGGCCCACGCCGCTCAGGCTCTCGGAGTTCCTCTCGCGCGAGTACCCGACGGAGAATTACCGGGAGCCGATCTACCTCGGCGGCCCCGTGATGCTCGGGGCCATCATCGCGCTGCTCAAGTCCGAGTCGCCGCCCCGCGCGGCCGCCTTCCACGTGCTGAAAGACATTTACCTCACAATGCACGCGGACAATATCCGCGCCCTGCTCGTGGACCCCAAGGCTCGCTATCGTCTCTACGCCGGGTTTTCCGGATGGGCGCCGCGCCAGCTCGAGAGCGAGTTCATGCGCGACGGCTGGTTCGTGCTGCCCGCGGACGAGGCGACGCTGTTTCGCGCGAGCACCGACGGACTCTGGGAAGAGCTCGTCGAAAAAGCGCTCCGCCGCGGGCCGCGCACCGAAAGAGAAACGCGGGGTGAAATCGGTCCTATGGCAGCGGGAAACGAGGCGCTACAATAGCTCGACGATGTCGGCGGCGCTCCGGGTTCTCGTCCTTCTCGCTTTTTTCGGCGCCGCACTCGGCGCCGGCCCCCTGCTCGCTCAGGAAGAAGACGCGATGCTGCTCGTCGCGCATCCCGCCTTCCGCGACCTGGACTATCGCCAGACCGTTCTCATCGCCGCGCCCGGTCCGGCCGGCGGCCACGTCGGCGTGATCCTCAATCGGCCGACGCGCCGGTCGCTCTCGAGCCTCTTCCCCGACCACGAGCCTTCGAAAAAGGTGGTCGATCCCGTCTACTACGGCGGACCGTTCTCGCGCGGCGCGCTGGTCGCGCTCGTGCGCGGCGACGCCTCGCCGGGGAGCGGCTCGGTCGCGATGACCAGGCACCTCTACATGGCGTTTCGCGTCAACACGATCGACCAGATCATCGAATCCCGGCCGAACGATGCTCGCTACTATGTCGGCTATGTCGGTTGGCGCCCGGGGGAGCTGAAGGGCGAGATCGAGCGCGGGCTCTGGTCGGTGCTCTCCGCCGATCCCGACGTCGTCTTCCGCAAGGACACGGAAAACCTCTGGGACGAAATGCTCCAGCAGACCCGCCGGATCCGGGCGAACCTGGGTCCCCGCTTTCGCGGGGACCGCGGCCTTTATCAGGCCGCTGCTTTCGACGGCGACTTCTCGAAGCTCATCCGGCCCGCGCGGTAGTCGGCGCGGATCGTATCCCTGGGCGCGAAGCGCCCTTCCAGGATCGCCTTGGCGAGCGGATTCTCGAGTTCCGACTGGATCGCACGCTTGAGCGGCCGGGCGCCGTAGACCGGATCGAACCCGGCCTTGGCGAGCTCCGACACCGCGGCGTCCGACACCTCGAGCCCGTAGTCCATCTTCGCGAGCCGCTGCTGCAGCACCTTGAGCTGGATCTTCGCGATCGACTTGATGTTGTCCTCGGCGAGCGCGTGGAACACCACGATCTCGTCGATGCGGTTGATGAACTCCGGCCGGAAATGCGTCTTCACCTCGGCCATGACCGCGACCTTTACGGCGCCGTAATCGGTGCCCGCCATCTGCTGGATCATCTGCGAGCCGAGGTTGGAGGTCATGACGAGCACCGTGTTCTTGAAGTCCACGGTGCGGCCCTGCCCGTCGGTGAGGCGGCCTTCGTCCAGCACCTGCAGGAGCGCGTTGAAGACGTCGGGGTGCGCCTTCTCGACTTCGTCGAAAAGGATGACGGCGTAGGGTTTTCTGCGCACCTGCTCGGTGAGCTGGCCGCCCTCGTCATAGCCGACGTAGCCCGGCGGCGCACCGATGAGCCGCGACACCGAGTGCTTCTCCATGTACTCCGACATGTCGATGCGGATCAGGTGCTCCTCGGAATCGAAGAGGAACGCCGCGAGCGCCTTGCAAAGCTCGGTCTTGCCGACTCCGGTAGGTCCTAGAAACAAAAAGCTTCCGTAAGGCCTGTTCGGATCGGCCAGACCCGACCGGGAGCGGCGGATCGCGTCCGACACGAGGCGCACGGCCTCGTCCTGACCGACCACGCGCTCGTGCAGGCGCGCTTCCATCTGGATGAGCTTCTCGCGCTCGCCCTGCATCATCTTGGCGACCGGGATGCCGGTTGCGCGCGACACCACCTCGGCGATTTCTTCGGCGCCGACCTGGGTGCGGACGAGCTTCGCCTTCTCGCCCTTCTTCTCGCCCGTTTCCGCCTTCTTCAGCTGCGCTTCCAGCGCGGGAATCTTGCCGTACTGGATCTCGGACATCTTCTGCCAGTCGCCCTTGCGGCGCGCCTCTTCCATCTGGAGCTTCAGCTTCTCCAGCTCCTCCTTCACGTGCTGGCTGCCCTGGACCTGCGCCTTTTCCGACTTCCAGACCTCTTCCAGGTCCGCGTACTGCTTTTCGAGCTCGTCGATCTCCTTCTCGATCAAAGAGAACCGCTTCAGCGACGCTTCGTCCTTCTCCTTGCGCACGGCTTCGCGCTCGATCTTGAGCTGGATGAGGCGCCGCTCGAGGCGATCCATCGCCTCGGGCTTGGAGTCGATCTCCATCTTGATGCGCGCGGCGGCCTCGTCGATGAGGTCGATCGCCTTGTCCGGCAGGAACCGGTCGGTGACGTAGCGGTGCGAGAGCTCGGCCGCGGCGACGATCGCCGGGTCGGTGATCTCGACGCCGTGGTGCACCTCGTAGCGCTCCTGCAGGCCGCGCAGGATCGCGATGGTCGCTTCCACCGACGGCTCGCCGACCAGCACCTTCTGGAAGCGGCGCGCGAGCGCCGCGTCCTTCTCGACGTGCTTGCGGTATTCGTCCAGCGTGGTCGCACCGATGCAGTGCAGCTCGCCGCGGGCGAGCGCGGGCTTGAGCATGTTGCCGGCGTCGATCGCCCCTTCGGCCTTGCCCGCGCCGACCATGGTGTGCAGCTCGTCGATAAAGACGATCGTGCTGCCTTCGTCCTTGGCGAGGTCCTTGAGCACGGACTTCAGCCGCTCCTCGAACTCGCCGCGGTATTTCGCCCCCGCGAGCAGGCCCGCCATGTCGAGGACGAGCACGCGCTTGTTCTTCAGCGACTCGGGCACTTCGCCGTTGACGATGCGCTGCGCGAGGCCCTCGACGATCGCGGTCTTGCCCACCCCCGGCTCGCCGATGAGGACCGGGTTGTTCTTCGTGCGCCGCTGCAGGATCTGGATGCAGCGCCGGATCTCGTCGTCGCGGCCGATAACCGGGTCGAGCTTGCCCTGGCGCGCCCGCTCGGTAAGGTCGAGCGTGTACTTCTTGAGCGCCTGCCTCTGGCTCTCGTCGCTTTGGCTGTTGACCTGTTCACCGCCGCGCACTTCCTGGACGGCTTTTTCGAGGGCGGCTTTCATCACCCCGGCGTTCTTGAGCAACTTGCCTGTCTCGCCTTTGTCTCCCGCGCATGCCAGAAGGAACAATTCCGAAGCGATGTACTGGTCGCCGCGCTTCTGCGCTTCCTTGTCGGTGACGTTGAGGAGGTTGTTGAGGTCGCGCGAGAGATGGACTTCGCCCGGCGTGCCGCCCTCGACCTTCGGCAGCCGGTCGAGCGATTGCGCGAGGCTCGCCTTGAGGGCGCCCGGATTGCCGCCCGCCTTGCTGATGAGGCCCGCGACCCCGTCCTGCTGCTCGAGGAGCGCCAGCAGCAGGTGCTGGGGCTCGATTGCCTGGTGGTCGCGGCCGACCGCGAGGCTCTGGGCCTCGGCGACGGCCTCCTGCAGCCGCGTGGTGAATTTGTCGAAACGCATCGCTTTGATTCCTGAAATGAATTCCTTACGGCCAGATGGGGCCTTTCGCGCCTAATTCAAGCCCGACCCTCTATAGTCTGCGCCATGCCGGCCGATCACGAAAAGTCGGTTTCCGACTACCGCGCCGTCTCGGCCGGCTATGACCGCCGCACGCGCCTGACCGATGCCGTGCGCCTCGAGGCGGTGGCGGCGCTCGGCCTGCAGCCCGGCGATACCGTGTTGGACGCAGCCTGCGGGACCGGGTTCTGCCTGCCGCCGATTCTCGAGCGTATCGGCGAGCGCGGCCGGCTCATGGCCTTCGATTCGTCACCCGAGCTTCTCTCGCAGGCACGCGCCCGTATCGGCAACCGCCCGAACGTTCTTCTCATTGAAGCCTTTGCTGAAAACGTAGATTTGATCCAGGGCAAACCCGGCGCAATTCTCTTCAGCTACACCCACGACCTCCTTCAATCCAACGCGGCGCTCGACAACCTGCTCGGCCAAGCGGCGCCGGGGGCACGCATCGCCGCCTGCGGGAGCGTCCTCTGGCCGTGGTGGGGCTGGCCGCTCAGTTTTCCGGTCAATCTCTGGCTGCGCGCGCGCCACCGGCGCTACATCACGAATATGGAAGACTTCGACCGCCCGTGGGCGAAGCTCGAGTCGCGCCTCGCCGATTTCCGCGTTTCGCGGCGCGGACCGGGCTGGCGCTATCTCGCCAGCGGGCGCCTGCGCGCCTAGAATCGATTGCAGATGGCCGGGCATCACCACTCCCACGGTCACGGCGACGCGCACGGTCACTCGCACGGGGCCCGCGGCAACTGGCCGTTCGTCGTCGGCATGGCGATCAACCTCGCCTTCGTGGCGGTCGAGGCGGTGTTCGGGCTCATCGCGGAATCCACCGCGCTGCTCGCCGACGCGGGCCACAATCTGGGCGACGTCCTCGCGCTTGGCCTCGCCTGGGCCGGCCGAGTGCTGGCGCAGCGCCTGCCCTCGCGCCAGTTCACCTACGGCCTGCGGGGCTCGTCGATCCTCGCGGCGCTCGTCAACGCCATGACGCTGATGCTCGTCACCGGCGCGATCGCCTGGGAAGCGATCCAGCGGCTGCATGCACCCGTGGAGGTCGCGAGCCGCACCGTGATCGTCGTCGCGCTCTGCGGCATTTTCGTAAACGGGGCGAGCGCGCTGCTCTTTCTGCGCGACCGTGCCCACGACATCAACGTGCGCGCCGCGTTCCTGCATCTCGCCGTCGACGCGCTCGTCTCGCTAGGCGTCGTGCTGGTGGGCGTGGGCGTCCTTTCCACCGGCTGGACCTGGCTCGACCCGGCGGCGAGCCTCGTCATCAGCGCGATCATCATCGCCGGCACCTGGGGCCTCTTGCGCGATACGCTGCGGCTGTCGCTCCATGCCGTGCCGCCGCATGTGGATGCCGAGGCCGTGCGCGGCTACCTCGTCGCCACCTCGGGCGTCGCCGAGATCCACGACCTGCACATCTGGGGCATGAGCACGACCGAGACCGCGCTCACCGTGCATCTCGTCATGCCGCAGGGACATCCCGGGGACGGCGTGCTCGCGCAGCTCTGCCACGAGCTGCACGAGCGCTTTCGCATCGGGCACGCGACCATCCAGATCGAGACCGGCGACAAGGCGCATCCCTGCGCGCTCGCGCCCGATCAGGTCGTCTGAGCGCCGGGCTTTCTAGGCGGCCGCGCGAACCAGGTGAAGCGCGCCGATGAGCGCGACGATCGAGAGCACCACCGAGCCGAGGATGTAGGCGGCGGCAAGGCCCCAATCGCCCCGCTCCATCAGCACCCAGGTATCGAGCGAGAAGGTGGAGAAGGTGGTGAAGCCGCCGCAGATGCCCACGGTGAGGAAGACGCGCGCCTCCTGCGGCAAGTCCCACTTGAGCGCGAACAACTCGACGAACGCGCCGATCAGGAACGACCCCGCGATGTTGATGATCAGCGTTCCCCAGGGGAAAGTCAGGCCGAAGAGCCTGGTCGCCCCGATCCCGACAAGAAAACGGGCTACCGAGCCCAGCGCCCCCCCGAGCGCGACCGCGACGATCAGAGGCAGGGTGGCGCTCACGATTTCCAGCGCTCGGCGGCGCGATCGTCGGAACTCTTCGCCTCGACCCAGCGCTCGCCCGCGGCCGTCTGTTCCTTCTTCCAGAACGGCGCGCGCGTCTTCAGGTAGTCCATCAGGAATTCGCAGGCGGCGAACGCGTCGCCGCGATGCGCGCTCGCCACGACGACGAGCACGATCGGGTCGGTCGGCTGCAGCTCGCCATAGCGGTGGATCACGGTGCAGTCGATGACGTTCCAGCGCGATTTCGCCTCTTCGACGATGGCGGTGAGCGCTTTTTCCGTCATGCCCGGGTAGTGCTCGAGCGTCATCGCGACGTCCCGGACCTGGCCCACGAAGCTGGCGACCGCGCCGATGCTTTTGTCTTGAGAAATGCTTCTGATTTCGAATCCCACATCAAAAGCTTCTTTTTGCACCGCGACCTTCATCTCAGCCCCCCGTGACCGGAGGGAAGAACGCCACCTCGTCGCCCGCCTTGAGCGACGCTGCGGGCTCGACCATGTCCTGGTTCACCGCCGCCCTGAGCAGGGCTTTTTCGGCGAAGGCGTTCTCGTACGTGCCGCCGCGGGTCCTAAGGTGAGTGCGCAATGCGGCCACCGTCGCGATGCCGGCGGGCAGCTCGATCTCCTCGGCGTCCCGGCCGACCTTCTCGCGCACGCTCGCAAAGTAGAGAATCTTTACCTTCAACGGTACAGCTCCGAATAAGGCAGGAAGCGCACGCGCTCGCCCTTGCGAATCGCGTGCTGCGCGGGGTTATCGACCAGCCCGTCGGCCCACGCGGTAGAGGTGAGCACCGCCGAGTCCTGGGTCGGATACAGGTCGAGCCCGCCCTGCGCGTTCCATTTTACGCGCAGGAACTCGCGCCTCGAGTCAGGCTCCAGCCAGTCGAAGTCCGCCCGGGCGTCGATCGAATCGGGTTGTGTTTTTTCTATGCCTTGAGTTCTCAGGATAAAAGGCCGGACAAAGATCAGGAACGTCACAAAGCTCGATACCGGATTCCCGGGCAGCCCGATGAAGGCGGCATTCTTCACCTTGCCGAAGGCGAGCGGCCGTCCCGGCTTCATCGCGATGCGCCACATGAGGAGCGAGCCTTCCGCCTCGACCGCGGGCTTGACGTGGTCCTCGTCGCCCACCGAGACCCCGCCCGAAGTGACGATCACGTCGTTCTCGGCTGCGGCGCGGCGCAGCACCTCGCGGGTCGTGTCGAGCTTGTCGGGAACGATGCCGTAGTCCGTCACCTCGCAGCCGAACGCCGCCGCGAGGCCGTTCAGGGTGAAGCGATTCGAGTTGTAGATCTTGCCCGGCGGCAGTGGATCGCCCGGCATGATGAGCTCGTCGCCCGTGAAGAAAAGTCCCAACCGGACCTTGCGATAGACCGGCAGCGCCTTGATGCCGACCGATGCCGCGAGCCCCACATCCTGCGGCAGCAGCTTTTTTCCCGCCTTCAGGATCGTTCCGCCTTTCTTCACGTCGCTGCCTATGCGCCTGATCCATTCATTGGGCTTTGGCGTCTTTTTTATCGTGACAGTGTCACCGTCGACCGAACAAAACTCCTGCATGACGATGGCATCTGCGCCCGGAGGAACCGGAGCGCCGGTGAAGATGCGCGCCGCGGTTCCGGCTTCCAAAGGCTTCCCGACCGACCCCGCGGCAATGCGCTGAGCCACTCTCAGCTTGTTTCCATCGGAAAGTCTCACCGCGTAGCCATCCATCGCGCTGTTGTCCATGGGCGGCACGTCCATGGTCGAGGCCTGGTCGCGCGCGAGCACGCGGCCGGCGGCCTGCATGGCGGGCAGCTCCTCCACGTCACGCACCGGCGAAGCGCCCGAAAGGAGCTTCGCGAGCGCGTCATCAACGGAAAGCAGGCCTTGATTCATAGCTTGAGGTGCGACAGGACGAACGAAGCGACTCCGGAAGGGTCGTTCAGGTCGAGGACCGGAAGCTTCGTTTCGACCTTGGCGTCGGTGGCCACGGCGACGATGTGCGGGTCGTTCGGGTGAAGCATGCCCTCGCCCGTCTCCTCGCGCCAGACCTCCATCTTGGGGATCGGCGCGAACTTGAAGCCCTCGACGATGAGCAGATCGCAGGGCGAGAGGTGCTTCAACTGCTCTTCGAATGTCGGTTCCTTTGCCCCGCGCAGCTCGTGCATGAGCGCCCAGCGCCGCGACGAAGTGACGAGTACCTCGGAGGCGCCTGCATGGCGGTGCCGGTAGGAATCCTTGCCGGGCTGATCCACGTCGAACGTGTGATGCGCGTGCTTTAGCAGCGATACGCTCAAGCCCCGCCGGGTGAAAAGCGGGATCAGCTTCTCGATCAGGGTCGTCTTGCCGCTCCCCGACCAGCCGGCAAAGCCGAACGTCTTCATGGCTTCCTCAGGCGGTCGCGCCGCCGCAGGAGCTGCCCGCCCCCGCCGTGCAACCCAGGCAGTGCTCGTCGAAACGAATGGTCCTTTTCAAGAGCTTTTCCATGTCGAAATCGAAAATCGTCAGACCGCCGCCCGTCTCATCCAGCGCATCCATCTCGAGCATCTGGTTGAAGTCGCAGTCGTAGATGCGGCCATCGTAGCCGACGCTGATGAGGCTCCGGCACATGACGCCGGCCGCGGCCGCGGGATTGAACGCCGCGAGCAGCTTCTCCATGTACGCCTCGTACTGCCCGGTCTTGTCCAGGTGCAGCTTGAAGCGGTTGATCGGCATGTTGGTGATCGTATAGAGGCTGTTGAACACGAGGCCGAACTTCGCCTTCAGCTCGCGCTTGTAGTCGGCCTCGAGGCTCGCCTGCGGCGCCGGCAGGTAGGGCCCGACCGGGTTGTAGACGAGGTTGAGGAGGAGCCCGCTGCCTTCCACGCCGTAGCCGACGGCATTCAGCCGCCTCATCGCTTCCATGCTCTTCTTGAACACGCCCGAGCCGCGCTGCGCGTCGGTGAAGAACTCCTGGTAGTACGGAAGCGAGGAAATCACCTCCAGCCGGTGGCGGGCGAAGAATTCCGGCAGGTATTCCTTCGACTCCTTCGTCTGCGGATGGCCGTCGAGCTGCACAGTCAGGTTGTGGCGCACCATGACGTGCTTGCCGAAGGCGACCGCCTTCTCGACCAACCCGTCGAATCCGGGATGCAGCTCCGGCGCGCCGCCGGTGATGTCGAGCTTGGTAATCGCCGGATGGCGCTCGAGGATCTCCAGGCACTTGGCGATGCCTTCCGGCGACATCTTCTCCGTGCGCGTGGGCGAGGCATCGACGTGGCAGTGCCGGCACGCCTGATTGCAGATCTTGGAGATGTTGACCTGAAGCGTGTCCACCGCAAGCGGCGGCAGGTCGATGCCGCTCCGGCGCAGCACCGCCTCGAAATCGAACTTCGATCTTGCTTTCCTGATCGCGAAAACGGCGCTCAAAGGACCAGCTTCCCGAGGTGGTTCTGCATCTGCACCGAATGCACGAGGGTAATGCCGGCCTTCATGACCGCCGCCACGTGCACCGCTTCCATCATCTGCTCCGGATTGGCGCCCGCCTCGAGGCACGCCGTGGTATAGGCGTCGATGCAGTAGGGGCATTTTTCGGAGTGCGAGACCGCAAGCGCGATCAGCGCCTTTTCGCGCCTGGTCAGCGCACCGTCGGTCCCGGTGACATCGCCGTAGTACTTGAAGAAATCGTCGGCGAGCTTCTTGCCGTGCTCGCCGATCGAGCCGAATTTCTTCAGGTCGTCCGATTCATAGTAGCTGCTCATGACCATCCTTTGAACGAATTTCCGGAAAGTATGACAGTCATCCCGGCAAATGCTCAGGCAGTTTCTTAAGCCTGCCGCCTAGACCAGGACCATTTTGCCGCCGGCGATCGCGAGCACCAGCCCCAGAAGCCGGCGAATGGCGGGATTGGCGAACCGCTTGCTTCCGTATTCAGCGCCCGCCCACCCCCCCAAGAGGACGGCGACCATAAGCCCCCACGCATAGTCGGGCGGAGGGACCGGATTCCTTACAAGACCCGCGGCGAGGCCGGCGATCGAGTTGACCAGAATGAAGGGCGCCGAGGTCGCGGAGGTCTGCTTCGTGCCGGCCCAGCCGAAAAGGAGCAGGAGCGGGCTGAGAAAGATGCCGCCGCCCACGCCGGTCAGCCCGGAGAGCACGCCAAGGACGCCCCCAATTGCCATCGCGACGGGAATTTTCAGCGGGCGAGTCGGCCTCAGCTCGTCGCCGACGCGCGCGCTCCACCAGAGCTGCCCGCCGGCGTACAGGAGCACGAGGCCGACCAGAATGCGGTAGGCATTTCCAGGAAGCGAGAGGGCGCCGCCCAGGTAGGCGGCCGGGATGGAGACGACGGCAAACGGCCAGAAAAGCCTCCCGCGAAAATGGCCCGCGCGCCAGAACTTGTAGGTTCCGATCGCCGAGACGAGCACGTTGAGCTGCAGCGCGACCGGCCGCATCTCCGCCGGCGCGATGCCGGCGAGCGCCATGGCCGCGATGTAGGCCGACGCTCCGCCATGCCCCACCGACGCATACAGGAATGCCGCGATGAGCATGCCTGCGGCGAGAAAAGCGACCAGCGAGGGGTCCACCCTCGTTATATACCATGGAATATAACGAGGCCCGCCCCGTCAGCGCGGGCGGCGCAGCTGCGCGGAAAGGCGCCTCAGGTCGGTCGAGATCGCCGCCGAAGCCTTGTCTTCCATCTTGCGGAACTGCGCGACCAGGCGCGCGCCGAAGGCCGTCACGCGCGCGCCGCCGCCCCGCCTGCCGCCGGTCGCCGTCGCCACGACCGGCTCGCGAAACGAGCGGTTGAGCGACTCCACGAGCTGCCAGGCGCGCCGGTAGGACATGCCCATTTCCCGCGCGGCCGCCGAGATCGAGCCCGAGCGGCCGATGCGCTCGACCAGCTCGGCCTTGCCGGGTCCCAGCGCCGCCGCGCCGCCCTTGCCGAGCACCCGCAGCGTGAGCCCCTTGTAACGCCTACCCGTGCGCATTCGGGAAGAATAGCTGCTCCTTGTTGATCTTGTAGTCGGCGATCGCCTTCTGGCCCTCGGACGACAGCACCCAGTCGATGAAGGCCTGGCCCATCTCCTTCTTCACGTTCGGATGCTTCGCCGGGTTGACCAGCATGATCCCGTACTGATTGAAGAGCCGCTTGTCGCCTTCGACGACGATCCTCAGCTCGGCGCGGTTCTTGAAGGACAGCCAGGTGCCGCGATCGGACAGGATGTACGCATTCATGCCGGCGGCGCTGTTCAGGGCCGGCCCCATGCCCTGGCCGGTATCGCGGTACCAGGAACCCTTGTCCCTGGCGATGTCGATGCCCGCCTCCTTCCAGAGGCTGAGCTCGGCGAAGTGCGTTCCGCTCTTGTCGCCGCGCGAGACGAACGGCGCCTGCGCCGCCCTGATCTTCTGCAGCGCGGCCACGATGTCCTTGGTGCCCGCCACCTTGGCCGGGTCGGACTTGGGCCCGACCAGCACGAAGTCGTTGTACATGACGTCGAAGCGCTGCACGCCGTGCCCTTCCGCCAGAAACTTCTCCTCGAGCGGCTTGGCATGCACGAACACGACATCCGCATCGCCGCGCCGGCCGATGTCGAGCGCCTGCCCCGTCCCGACCGCGACGACGCGCACGTGGATGCCGGTCTTTTTCTCGAAGATCGGCAGCAGGTGCTTGAACAGCCCCGACTGCTCGGTCGAGGTGGTGGAGGACACTGTAATGAATTTTTCCTGCGCGTCGGCCGCGGCGGCGAAGCCAAGGACAAGCGCAAGCATGAAGCGCAGCATCAGGCCCATGGAAGCTCTCCTTTGATGAACGCATCCGCCTCCGCGGACGCGGGTTGCCTGAAAAACGTCTCGACCGGCGAGCGCTCGACGAGCCGCCCCTGGTGAAGAAAGAGCACCTCGTCGCCCAGGCGCCGCGCCTGGCCGAGGTTGTGGGTGGACATCACGATCTTCGTGCCCGCGGCGTCGAAGGCCTTGATCACCGTCTCGATCTCGCGCGTCGCCCCCGGATCGAGGTTCGCCGTCGGCTCGTCGAGGAAGAGCACCTCGGGATGCAGGGCCCAGGCGCGCGCGAGCGCGAGGCGCTGCTGCTCGCCGCCCGAGAGCACGCGCGCCGGCCGCCGGGCAAGCCCGGCCAGACCGACTTCTGCCAGGGCGGCCATCGCCTGCGCTTCCCGCTCCTCGTGCGGAACCCGCGCGAGCGCAAGCGCGTAGAGAACGTTGGCGAGCACCGAGCGGCGCAGCATGACCGGCCGCTGGAACACCATCGCCTGCGCGCGCTTGACCCGCGGCGCCCGGGCGTCCGCCCATTCGAGCGTGCCCGTGCTCGGCTGCAGCAAGCCGTGCATGAGCCGCATCAGCACGCTCTTCCCCGCGCCGTTGGCGCCGAGCACGATGGTGGCCGGCCCGGCCGTGATCTCAAGCGAGATCCGGTCGAGCACCTTGCGGCCGCCTGCGGCGAGGCTCACCGCGCGCAGGCGGAGCGGCAGGATGCGCTGCGACACGTTCATCAGCCGTAGCGCCGCAGCGCGGCGTCGCGGATGACGAAGGCGGCGGCATTCAGGAGGACGACGAGCAGGATCAGGACCAACCCGAGCGAGAGCGCGAGCGCCAGGTCGCCTTTGGACGTTTCCAGGGCGATGGTGGTGGTCATGACGCGCGTGACGCCATCGATGTTGCCGCCCACGATGATCACCGCGCCGACCTCCGCGAGCGCCCTTCCCAGCCCGGCCAGGATCGCCGTGACGAGGGAGAACCGGATCTCCCACACGAGGGTGAGCGCAGCACCCAGCCCCGAGGCGCCAAGCGAGCGCAGTTGCTCCTCGTACTCGATCCAGGCGTCCTCGGCCGCCTGGCGGCAGAGCGCGGCGATGATCGGCAGCACGAGGATCGTCTGGGCCACCACCATCGCCCCCGGAGTAAAGAGGAGCCCCAGCTCCCCGAGCGGGCCCGCGCGCGACAGAAGGAGGTAGACGAGCAGCCCGACCACGACGGGCGGGAGGCCCATCAGCGCGTTCAGCAGGATGACCAGCGGGCGGCGACCGGGAAAGCGGCCGATCGCGATCGTTGCGCCGAGCGGAAGACCGAGCAGCGTCGCGAACGCCACTGCCGAGAGGCTCACCTTGAGGCTGAGAATCACGATCCCCGCGAGCACGGCGTCGCCCGCCGTGATCAGCGACAGGGCACCGCGCAGGGCCTCGCTCAGGGTGTCCATTTATGTTCTTAAATTCATATCTTTTGCTACAGTACGATGTTACGGATGGCTATTCTTCCGCTAAATAGGCATGGGCATGCATAATCAGCCCGAGCTCGACCTGCACGCGCGCTGGCTCGCGGCCGAGGGGCTGCCGCCGCGCCACGGCGAAGCGCTGCTCGGGTTGCTGTCCGCGCTCGCGCGCGCCGCGTCGCTTCGGGAAGCCGCGCACGCCGCAGGGCTCTCTTACCGCCATGCCTGGGGGCTGCTCGGAGAAGGCGCGCGTACGCTCGGTGCCCCGTTGGTCGACATGCGGCGCGGCAAAGGGGCGCGGCTCACGACCTATGGCCGAAAGCTCCTGGAAGCCGATGCCCACGTGCGCAGAACGCTCGATGCGCAATTCGAGCGCCTGCGCCGCGAGGTGCACGAGATGCTCGCGAGCGCCGCGCCGGGGCAGGCGAGGCGCCTGACGCTGCACGCGAGCCATGACCTCGCCCTGCCGCTTCTCGCGCGCGCCTGCCGGCCCCGCCTCGAGCTCGACATCGCCTTTCGCGGCGCGGACGAAAGCCTGGCCGCGCTCGCGCAAGGCGAATGCGATCTCGCGGGATTTCATGTCGCCGACGCCTTGCCGCGCGCCGCCGCCGCGGCTGCCGCGCTCGGGCGCTGGCTCGACCCGGACAAGCATCAGCTTCTTCACTTCGTCGCGCGCGAGCAGGGCATCATCGTGCGACCCGGGACTCGGGTCCGCGGCGTGAGCGACCTCGCGCGCCCGGGCCTGCGCTTCCTGAACCGGCCGCCCGCCGTCGGCCCGCGCGACGATGTCGATCTCGCGGTCGCGGCGGCGGTCGCCGAGGGCCGCGCCGAGGCAGGCTTCGGGCTGCGCGCCGCCGCGGCCCGTTATTCGCTCGAGTTCGTTCCCCTCGCGACCGAGCGCTACTACATTGCCGTCTCGAGACGGGCCTTGCGCGATGCGCCCGTGCAGCCTCTACTTGAAGCGATGCACAGCCGGGATTTCGCGCGCGCCGTCGCGCTTCTGCCCGGCTACGACGCCTCCCGGGCCGGCAGCCTGGAAAACCTGGGCGCCGCCCTGGCGTGGCTGAAACAGCCGAAACCTCGCTCGCGAGGCGCCGGGGCTAGCCGGCGAAAAAGCGCCTAGCCGCCGCGGATGACGGCGCAGGCGCTTCTCGCGCCCGCATTGCCCGTGGGCTGGGTCTTGTAGTCGTCGGCCTGCGCATGCACGATCAGCCCTTTGCCGACGATGCTCGCCGGGCCGGGGCGCACGGTGATGACATCCACGTCCGTGTCCACGGTGGCGTTGCCCGACGCATCGGACCTCAGGCTCGGCAGGTCGCCGGCGTGCCGCTCGCTCATCCCGGCGCGCGCATGCGGCTTGCCGTAGGGATTGAAATGGCCCTTCGTGCTCATGCCGTCGCCCGAGCTGCAGTCGCCGACCTCGTGGATATGGAAGCCGAATTCGCCGTTCGGCTTCAGGCCGCTGATCCTCGCCGTCACGCGCACCCTGCCGCCCATCTCGGCGAAGTTGGCGGTGCCGCGCACCGTGCTTCCCTTGGTGGGCTCGAGCGTCGCGCTCGCGCGCGGCACATCGGAGGAAACGGTCTGGCAGGCGACGAGCAGCGTGGCCGCTGCGGCGCCGAATGAAATACGGATGATCGTCATCGAGGTCTCCCTCCCTTGGAGACCTCGAAATGTACTACTTCTTCTTTGAGCCGGATGCAGCGGCCGGCTGTGCCTCGCCCATGCCGTGGCCTTTCTTGTAGTTGGCCACCGCCCGATCCTGCGCCTTGCCGAGGAGCTCGGCGTCGTGCGCTTTGGTCGCCGCGTCCTTCGCCGCTTTCGCGGCCTTGTCGGCTTCACTCATGGCCGGCGGGGCGGGCAGCTTGGCGGCCGCGAGCGGGCCGAACGCGAGGCCGCACGCGAGCGCGGCGGCGATCCAGAGAGTTCTCATCGTTTCTCCTCCTTCAGTGCTGGGTCTGCGCCGACCCGGCCGGCGCGGTGGTGGTTTTCGCCGCGACCTTGCCGGACTTGACGTCGTTGTACCAGTACTCGTGGTGTTCCTTGGCCCAGGTCTCGTCGGTCATGCCGTTGCGCATGTTGCCGTACGCGCCCTCGACGCCGATGGTGCCCAGGTAGATATGGCCGAGCGCGAACGAGATGACCAGCACCGCCGCGATTGCGTGCACCACGCTCGCCTGCTGCATCGTGGCGCGCAGCTGATCGAAGTTCGGGAAGAGCAGCACCAGGCCCGAGGTCACGAGGATCAGGCAGAGCACCACGACGCCGCCCCAGAACCACAGCTTCTCGCCGCCGTTGAAGCGCCCCGAGGGCAGGTGCGCGCCCTTGAAGAACTTCCAGGCGTGCAGGAACCAGTTGAGGTCGCCCTTCTCCGGAAGATTGTCCTTCACGTACATGACGATCATGACCGGCAGGCTCACGATGAAGAGCGGCGCGACGAAGTTGTGCAGGTTCTTGCAAAGGTTGCCGAGCCAGCCGAAGAGCGGCTGGCCGAAGACCGGCAGCAGCACGTATTTGCCGAAGAGCAGCACGAGGCCGCTCACGCCCAGGATGCAGAACGTGATCGCCACGGTCCAGTGCACCCAGCGCTCGGCCGCGGTGAAGCGCTCGATGAGGCGGCCGCTCGGCTTCTCGTGGAGCTTGATCGGGCCGACGGCGAAATAGATCGCGGCGAGGACCGCCAGCACGATCACCACGAGCCAGCCCCCGTAGAAGGTGATCGGCCCGTTCCTGAATTTGCGCCAGGCTTCGCCCGCCGTGGTGAAGCCGGGCTGTCCGGGAAAGCGCGCCTGCTGCTGCACGAGGACGGAGGTCTCGCGGCCCGGGATGCTCGTGTAGTTGTCCGGCGAGCCGGAGCGCACTGCGCGCCAGACGTCGGCGTTGTTGCCCGGCTGGTCGACCGAGCGCTGCTGCTGGCTCTTGATCGGATCGGCCGAGGGCGGCTGCGGGTCGTGCTGCTGGGCCATCGCGGGCAGCGCAAAGGCGAGCGCGATGAAAAGCCCGCAGATCATGCGGGGAAGCTTACGCATGCATTCCTCCATTTTTTATGTGCTGCGCGAGGCCGGCTATTGGTTGATGCGCCGGTCCTCGTGCTGCGTGAGCTGGCGCTTCTTGATCTGCTCTTCCCAGCTCGATCGGTCCCCCTGCTTCCACTGCGGTCCGGCCGCGAGCGGCTGGTTGTTCCAGGGCATCGTGTCGGGCTTGCCCTGGTATTTGCCGAGCTTCGAGGGCGTGGCGGTCTGCTCGACTTCCATGCAGCCCGCCACGATGAGCGCCGCCGCCACCAGCAGCAGCGCCCTCACGATTTCCCCTTCGGCGCGGCGGGCGCGGCCGCGGGTGCGCCCGCCGGCGTCGCGCCCTTCTGGCCCGGCCCATAGGCGGTGCCCCAGCCCCAGACTTCAGAGCCCTTGCCGCGGCGCGTGACGCGCTCGCGGTAGATGTCGGCGATCACGTCGCCGTCGCCGCCCAGGAGCGCCTTGGTCGAGCACATCTCGGCGCAGGCCGGCAGCTTGCCTTCGGCGAGTCGGTTGCGGCCGTATTTCTTGAACTCGGCCTCCGAGCGATCCGTCTCCGGGCCGCCGGCGCAGAAGGTGCACTTGTCCATCTTGCCGCGCAGGCCGAAGGCGCCCGCCTGCGGGAACTGCGGCGCGCCGAACGGGCACGCGTAGAAGCAGTAGCCGCAGCCGATGCACAGGTCCTTGTCGTGCAGCACCACGCCGTCATCGGTCCGGTAGAAGCAATCCACCGGGCACACGGCCATGCAGGGCGCATCCGAGCAGTGCATGCAGGCCACCGAGATCGACTTCTCGGCGCCGATCACCCCGTCGTTGATGGTCACCACGCGGCGCCGGTTGACGCCCCAGGGAACCTCGTGCTCCTGCTTGCAGGCCGTCACGCAGCCGTTGCACTCGATGCAGCGCTCTGCATCGCAGAGGAATTTCATTCTCGCCATGGCGTTCTCCTCGCTCTTTTCTCGTTATGCCTTCGCGACCTGGCAAAGCGTCGTCTTGGTTTCCTGCATCAGGGTGATCCGGTCGTAGCCGTAGGTGGTCGCCGTGTTCACCGCCTCGCCGCGCACGATCGGCGCGGACCCCTCCGGGTAGTAGGGCAGCATGTCCTGCCCCTGCCACCAGCCCGAGAAGTGGAACGGGATGAAGCAGGTGTCCTTGCCGACCCGCTCGGTGACGAGCGCCTTTACCTTGAGCTTCACGTGGCTGCCGTCGCCGTTCTTGCCGGGCGTGCTCACCCACACGAAGTCGCCGTTCTTGATGCCGCGCGCGCTCGCGGTGACCGGGTTGATCTCGACGAAGGCATCCTGCTGCAGCTCCGCGAGCCAAGGGTTGGAGCGCGTCTCTTCGCCGCCGCCCTCGTACTCGACCAGGCGGCCACTCGTGAGCACCAGCGGGAATTTCTTGTCCATCCCTTCCTTGATCGCGTTCTGCTGCGCCGTCTTGAAGAGCGTCGGCAGGCGCCACAGCGTCTTCACGTCGTCGTGGGTCGGATACTTCTCCACGAGGTCCGCGCGCGGGCTGAAGATCGGCTCGCGATGCTGCGGGATCGCGTCAGGCCAGTTCCACACCACCGCGCGCGCCTTGGCGTTGCCGAAGGGGACGCAGCCGTGCTTCATCACCACGCGTTGGATGCCGCCCGAGAGGTCGTTCGCCCAGGTCTTGCCCTCGGCCGCCTTCTTCTCGTCCTCGGTGAGCTCGTCCCACCAGCCCAGCTTCTTCATGAACACGTGGTCGAACTGCGGATAGCCCGTGCTGATGTCGCTTCCCGGGTTGGCGATGCCGTCCTCGGCGAGCAGGTTGACGCCGTCCTTCTCGACACCGAACAGCGCGCGGAACGCGTGGCCGCCGTCCATCGGATGCTTGTGGGTGTCGTAGAGGAGCGGCGTGCCCGGATGCTTGATCTTCGCGTGCCCGTAGCAGGGCCAGGGCATGCCGAAATAGTCGCCCGTGAGATCGTACCCCGTCTTCGCATCCTTGCCCGCCTTGCAGCGCGTGGTCTTGACGTCGAAGAGGTGCATGTTGCGCATGTGCGCCTGGATGCGCTCGGGCGACTGGCCGGTGTAGCCGATCGTCCAGCAGCCGGCGTTGATCTCGTTCCTCAGCGCGTCCTCCATCGACGGCTCTTCCATGCCGCCCTTGCCCTTCACCAGGCGCAGGTTCTGCCTGCCGTCCTTCTTGCCGACGAACTGGTCGCCGAAGCCGAGCTTCTGCGCGAGCTGGTACATGATCATGTGGTCGGTGCGCGATTCGAACATCGGCTCGATCACCTTCTCGCGCCACTGCAGCGAGCGGTTGGAGGCCGTGACCGAGCCCTCGGTCTCGAGCTGCGTCGCCGCGGGCAGCAGGTAGGCGCCGTCCTTGCGCACCATCGCGAACATCGCGGCGGAGGCCGACGGATACGGATCGATGACGACCATCAGGTCGAGCTTCTTCATCGCCTCGACCATCTCGGAGCCGCGCGTCTGCGAGTTCGGCGCATGGCCCCAGAAGAAGATCATGCGCAGGTTGGGATCCTGGTCGATGTGCTCGGTCTTCTCCGTGACGCCGTCGATCCAACGCGACACCGTCATGCCGGGCTTGGCCATCATGGCCTCCGACACATACTGCTTCTTCAGCCAGTCGAGATCCACGTTCCACACCTTCGACCAGTGCGCCCAGGAGCCGGGCACGGCGACCGGGTAGTAGCCCGGCAGCGTGTCGGGGTTGGGGCCGACGTCGGTCGCGCCCTGCACGTTGTCGTGGCCGCGGTAGACGTTCGCGCCGCCGCCCGAGCGCCCCACGTTGCCGAGCGCGAGCTGCACGATGTTCGTCGCGCGCACTACCGCGTTCGCGTTGTTGTGCTGCGTCTGGCCCATCGCCCAGATGATGAAGCCCGGCCGGTTCTCGGCCATGGTCTTGGCGACAGTGAAGACTTCCGCCTCGGTGCAGCCGGTGACCTCGGTGCATTTTTCCGGCGTCCACTTTGCCAGCACCTCTTCCTTCACCTTGTCCATGCCGTAGACGCGGTCATGGATGTACTGCTTGTCTTCCCAGCCGTTCTTGAAGATGTGATAGAGCACGCCGAAGAGGAAGGCGACGTCGGTGCCCGAGCGGTGCCGCACATAGATGTCGGCCTTCGCTGCGGTGCGCGTGTAGCGCGGGTCGACGACGATCACCTTGGCGCCGTTTTCCTTTGCGTGCAGCGTGTGCAGCATCGACACTGGGTGCGCCTCCGCGGCGTTCGAGCCGAGGAACATGAGCGACTTGGAGTTCTGCTCGTCGTTGTACGAGTTCGTCATCGCGCCGTAGCCCCAGGTCTGGCCGAGGCCGGCGACGGTGGTCGAGTGGCAGATGCGCGCCTGGTGGTCGGTGTTATTCGTGCCCCAAAGGCGCGCCCATTTGCACAGCAGCGCCGACTGCTCGTTGTTGTGCTTGGAGGAGCCGACGAGGAAGAGCGAATCCGGCCCGCTCTGCTTGCGGATGTCGAGCATCTTCTTCGAGATCTCGTCGTAGGCCTGGTCCCAGGAGATGCGCTTCCACTTGCCGCCCTCGAGCTTCATCGGGTACTTGAGGCGGTGCGAGTCGTGCGCGATGCCGTGCTCGCGGATCGAGGCGCCCTTGGCGCAGTGCGAGCCCAGGTTGATCGGCGAGTCGAACACCGGTTCGTGGCGGATCCAGACGCCGTTCTGCACGTGCGCATCGATCGCGCAGCCCACCGAGCAGTGCGTGCACACGGTGCGCTTCACCTCGACCTTGCCGGAGTCCTCGTCCTTGGCCTGCGCCTCGCCGATCATGCTGAAAGGCATCTGCGTCGAGAGCGTGGCGGCGGCGCCAGCGCCCGCGGCGACGCCGGAGCGCTTGAGGAAGGTGCGGCGATCGATGGTCTTGGCGAGAACGCCCGAAAGGCTCTGCGCGAGGCGGCCCTGCGCGGCGACGACGGTTCCGTTCGATTTTCTGGTCAGCAGCATCGCGCGCTCCTCAGACCTTGGTCGTGCGGTAGTAGTTGGTGACGTGCGCCGTTTCCTGGTAGCCGCGCGTCGAACGCTTGTCGTTGCTCGCCACTTCCTTGGCCGCCTCGGGCGCCTGCTTCGAGATGACAGCGGCCGCGGTGGCGGCACTGCCTGCGCCGACGGACAAGAGGAAATTTCTGCGCGAGAGGATGGGCTTTTTCTGGCTCATGACCTGCCTCCTGGGTTCGAGACCTTCATTCGCCCCGGTTTTTTTCTGCACCGAATCGGGGCTCTCAACTGTGAAATCCTTCGCAAGGTACCTTTCTCCATCTCTTTGTTCAAGAGCGGGAAACGCCCCAATCGAAAATTATTCCTGACAGGGAATAAGCAGTTGATAGCGATTCTCAAATCGCCATCGCTAAAGCATCGAAAACGCTTCGCGCTCCAGCTCGAAAAATTCGCGCGAGAAGCGCGCGACCCGCCCATAGAAAATTGCCTTGGGCGAAGCTTTTACCGCATCGCAAAAAGCAGCCGCGCCCGGATAGACGAAACGATCGAAGAACGCCTTCTGCTCTTCGTCCGAGCGATGTTGCACTGCAATAGCGAAGCGCATCGTTTCACATACACCGGCGATGTGGTCTTCGGTCTCGAAAGCCGTCTCGCGCCGGCCGATGCCCCAAGCCACGAGCTGCTGGCGCAACTCGACGAGCGGATTGTCGTTCGCGTGCTTGAGCACATAGTGCGAGAGATACGGCGTGACCTCGGATTTTCCGGTGCCGACTAAAAGCTCGGTGTGCTCGTTCTCGAGCACCACCGGGCAGGCATCCCGGCACGCGCCCACGAGCTCGCGCCAGGCGCGCGAGGCCTCGCTCTCGCCCTCGAAAAGCTCCGCGTGCAGGATCTGTCCAAGCAGGTCCTTGTCCGGGGCGAGGTAAAAAAGCCGCGCGATCAGCCCATAGGCCGCCGCGCGCGCCGCATCCTCAGGCGCCAACTGGGCGCTTTGCCGCGGGGCCTCCTGCGCGGCGGACCCTTTCTCGCTCACTTGCGTCCCGTGTAGTCGAAGACGGAAGGCTCGTCGGTCGAGCTCGCCAGGTCGACCACG
>DATAID010000108.1:0-8548 GCA_036262835.1 Burkholderiales bacterium
CCATTTTTGCGCCCTCCAGCACGGGAACTCTCTTGACGCGCCGCTTTTCCAGCACGTCGGCAACCTCGGCGAGCGGCGCCTCGGGACCGACCGTCACCACCTCCCGCGTCATGATGTCGCGCGCATGGCGGGCGTGCGACATCACATACTCCTCGGGAGCGCGATCGGCGCCGAGCAGCCTGAGCCACCAGGGCTCGCCGCGTAGCGCGCACTCGGTGCCGATCTCATGGCGATGCAGCAGATCGCCTTCACCGACGATCCCGACGAGCCTTCCGCCTTCCACCACCGGCACTGCGCTGATGCGGTGCTTGAGCAGCAGTCGCGCGACCTCGGCGACCAGCGTGTCCGGCGTCACCGTGATGACTTTCGAGGTCATGATGTCTTTGGCTCTCATGGTCTTGTCTCCTTGGCCCGATGCTGCGCCGGGCGGGCGGCGCCGTAAAACGAAAGTTAATGGTCGACTGATCGAGTTTTTCTTGGGTGCGTTTTTCATCCACGAAAAAAAATGGAGTCAATGTCGAATAAGTTTCGTTGTACGTGAGTGCCGGCCCGGCCGACCATGCCGGCATGGCCTATTCACTTCCTTCGCTTCCGTACGGCTACAGCGCGCTGGAGCCGCACATCTCGGCAGCCACCCTCAAGCTTCATTACGGCGCGCACCACCGCGGCTATGTCGATCGCCTGAATACGCTGATCAAGGGGTCGGGCCTGGAAGGGCGGCCCCTTAAGGACGTCGTGAAGCGCGCGAAGGGAAGCCTCTTCGATAACGCCGCGCAGGCGTGGAACCATGCGTTCTTCTGGAAGTCGCTCCGGCCTGAGGCGGCCGCTAGAACCGCCCCGAGTCCCTTCGCGGTACGCCATTCCGCGGAGTTGAAGTCCCTCGCGACCGGCTTTTTCGGCAGCGGCTCGGTCTGGCTGGTGGAAGAGGGCCGACCAAGGAGACGTTCACCGTGGCGCAGGCCGCGCCATGAAGCGCAGGGCGATCCAGCTAAAGCGCGTGTATGAGAAGCCGTCCCGCGACGACGGCCTGCGCGTGCTCGTGGACCGGCTCTGGCCCCGCGGCTTGCGCAAAACCAAGGCCGCCGCCGACCTGTGGCTCAAGGAGGCGGAGCCGAGCCCGGCGCTGCGCCGGTGGTACGGCCACGACCCGCGCCGCTGGCGGGGATTTCGCAGACGGTACCGGGCCGAGCTCGCGCATCGAGCCGATGCGATGCGGGTACTGAAGGAACTGCGCCGGCGCGGAAAGCTGACGCTGCTTTTTGCCGCCCGCGCCATTGCTGTCCGATCACGCTGTGAGCGCGGCGTGACCCGGGTTTTTCCCCAAGCTCAAACCAACCACGGAGGTAAAGCCATGTCTTCTTTCTTCGCCATCCAGAATCCGAACGCCGCACGGCGCCTCTTCCTCGGTCACTCGGGACTTCTGCTCTCGGGCGCCGCTGTTGCGCTGCTCGCCGGGCGCGACGCGCTGGCCGCGAAGGCGGGCACGTCCAAGGCCGGCGACGTGCGCATTCTCAACACGGCGCTCGGCGCGGAGCTGGAAGCGATCGCCGCCTACCAGGTCGGCGCGGAGAGCGGGCTGCTGCAAAAGCCGGTGCTCGACCTCGCGGTCCAGTTTCAGGGCCACCACAAGGCGCACGCGGATGTTCTCGCCAAGACGGTCAGCCAGCTCGGCGGCAAGCCGGTCGAGGCTAAAAAGAAGTACGGCTTTCCGCTGGAGAGCCTGAAGAACCAGGCCGACGTGCTGAAGTTCGCCGCCCAGCTCGAGCAAGGGGCGGTCAGCGCCTACCTCGGCGCGGTGCCGCTCTTCGCGAATCGCGACCTCTCCAAGGCGGCGGCGAGCATTCTCGGCGACGAGGCCATGCACTGGGCGGTCCTGCGCCACGCGCTCGGCGAGAATCCCGTGCCGGTCGCGTTCGTGTCCTGATCGTGAGAGGACTGCTCGCTGCGGTGCTTGGCCCGCTCGCCGCCGCAGTCCTGGCGGCGCCGGCCGATGCGGACCGCGGCGAGCAGCTCTATGCCCGCTGCGCCGCGTGCCACGCGCTCGCCTATGATCGCGTCGGGCCGAGGCATTGCGGCCTGATCGGACGCCGCGCCGGCAGCATCGCCGGATTCGACTATTCGCCCGCGATGAAGGCGTCGGGAATCGTCTGGAGTGGCCGGACGCTCGATCGGTTTCTGGCCCAACCGATGAAGCGGGTCCCGGGCACGACGATGACCTATGCGGGCGTCGATGACCGCAAGGATCGCGCCGATCTGATCGCTTACCTCGAGCGGGCGGGGAAATCGCCCGCATGCGCGCACAAGTGAATCTCCCGGCCGCCTAGGCCAGCGCGCGCAGCAGGTCCGGAAAGACTTTCGGCGTTGCCGCGGCGATGTCGCCCTTGTCGAGAAACCCCGGCTCGCCGGCGAGATCGCCCACGAGGCCGCCGGCTTCCTGCACCATGAGCGCGCCCGCGGCCATGTCCCAGGGCGAGAGCCCCATCTCCCAGAACGCGTCCATGCGTCCCGCGGCCACGTAGGCGAGATCGAGCGCGGCGGCGCCCGCGCGGCGCATGCCGGCGCTGTTCTCCATCAGGTAGCGCATCTGCTTCATGAAGAGATCGATGCGCGAGAGCTCCTTGAACGGAAAACCGGTGCCGACGAGCGCCTCCTTCAGGTGCGGGCAGCGCGAAACGCGGATGCGCCGGTCGTCCAGGAACGCGCCGCGGCCCTTGGAGGCGGTGAAGAGCTCGTTCTTGGTCGGGTCGTAGACCACGCCGTGCGCCGTGACGCCGCGGTGCTGCACGGCGATCGATACGCAGTACTGCGGGAAGCCGTGAATGAAGTTGGTCGTGCCGTCGAGCGGGTCGATCACCCAGCAATACTCGCTTTTCTGGGCGGAAGCGCCCGATTCCTCGGCGAGGATGGCGTGGTCGGGATGCGCCTTGCGGATGACATCGATGATCGCGGCTTCAGAGGCCTTGTCGATCTGGGTGACGAAATCGTTCTTGTTCTTGGATCGCACTTCGAGCGCGGATCGGTCGAGCGCGGCGCGGTTGATGATGCTGCCGGCGCGGCGCGCCGCTTTCACGGCGATGTTGAGCAGCGGGTGCATGGGGCGCGTATTCTAGTACGGTGAGGCTCGATCACGTCCGCATCGTCCTGTGCCGGCCGCAGCATCCGGGCAACATCGGCGCGGCCGCGCGCGCGATGAAGACCATGGGCCTTTCCGACCTGCGCCTGGTGGCGCCGCTGCGCTATCCGGATCCGGAATCGCAATGGATGGCCACGCACGCGCTCGACGTCCTGCAGGCGGCGCAGGTGCACGCGAAGCTGGAGGAGGCGATCTCGGACTGCGTCGCTGCATTCGCGCTCTCGGTGCGCCCGCGCGAGTGGGCGCCGGCGGTGCTCGAGGCGCGCGCGGCGGCGGCGAAGGCGCTCGAGCTGGAGGGCAAGGTCGCCTTTGTCTTCGGCGCCGAGCGCACGGGCTTGGAGAACGACGAGGTTTTCGCCTGCCAGTACCTCGTGCACATCCCCTCGAGCCCCGGGCAAGGCTCTCTCAACCTCGCCCAGGCCGTGCAGGTCGTCGCCTACGAGCTTTTCATGGCGACGGCCGCGGGCGCCATCGAATTCCCGGAAAAGCGCCGCAAGCGCGCAACCGTCCAAGACCTCGAAGGGCTCTATGCGCATCTCGAGCAGGCCGCGGTGGGTGTGGGCTTTCTCGATCCGGGCTCGGGCTCCAAGCTGCGCGAGCGCTGGCGCCGGCTTTTTGCACGCGCGGAGCTCGAGCGCGAGGAAGTCAATATCCTCCGCGGGCTGCTGAACGCGCTTCAGGCGCCCAAGTCCAAATAGTTGATCGAATTACTCGGACAACCTAGAATTCCTTCATGTTCAAGCAGCTGCGAGAGGATGTGGCGAGCGTTTTCGAGCGCGACCCGGCGGCGCGCTCCACCTGGGAGGTGCTTACCTGCTACCCGGGGCTGCACGCCATCTGGATTCACCGTGCGGCGCACGCGCTTTGGGGTGCCGGGCTGCACTGGCTCGCGCGCTTCGTCTCGAACTTCGGCCGCTGGACGACCGGGATCGAGATCCATCCGGCTGCGGTGCTCGGGCGGCGCGTATTCATCGATCACGGCATGGGCGTGGTGGTCGGGGAGACGGCGGAGATCGGCGACGACTGCACCATTTACCAGGGCGTGACGCTCGGCGGCACGCAGCTCTACCGCGGCAAAAAACGCCACCCGACCCTCGGCAAGCGCGTGGTGATCGGGGCGGGCGCGAAGATCCTCGGCGGCTTCACGGTCGGGGACGACGCCAAAGTCGGCTCGAACGCGGTGGTGGTGAAGGAGGTTCCCGAAGGCGCGACGGTCGTCGGCGTCGCCGGGCGGATTCTCGAGCGAGACGCGACCGGACGGGAAAAGGCCCAGTTCTCGGCGTACGGCGTGGTGCAGGGCGAAAACGATCCCTACGCGAAGACGCTCCAGGCGCTGGTAGACCACGCTCAGGACCTTGAGCAGCAGGTGTCGGCCCTCACGGAGCGGCTGCGTCGACTCGAGCTGAAGGACAAACCGGGGGAAGCTGCGAAAGCGGATTCGCTTCGCGCGATCAAGTAACTGATATTACGGGGGAAAAAATCTTGATTGTTTTGGTCGGGATTGGTATACTTGACCAATTCGATCAGGTATTCAACCTCTAAGAGACCAACGACCATGAGACTCACGACGAAAGGCCGGTTTGCCGTCACCGCGATGGTGGATCTCTCCATGCGCCAGCAGCGCGGGCCGGTGACGCTCGCGGCGATCAGCGAGCGCCAGCACATCTCGCTTTCCTACCTCGAGCAGCTCTTCGGCAAGCTGCGCCGCGCGCACCTCGTCAACAGCGTGCGCGGCCCGGGCGGCGGATACAACCTCGCGCGCTCGGTGAACGACATCACGGTGGCGCAGATCATCAGCGCCGTGGACGAGGCCGTGGACGCGACGCAATGCGGCGGCAAGGAGAACTGCAACGACGACAAGCGCTGCGTGACGCACGACCTGTGGGCGACCTTGAACGAGAAGATGAACGACTATCTCTCGTCGGTTTCGCTCGCGGACGTGATCGCGCACCAGCAGGGCAAGCCGGTCCAGGTCATCAAGCACTTCCGCCATGTGGAGGAGCAGCGCCCGGCCGATGCCCCGAATCAGGAGAAAGTGGCCGCCTGATGAAGACCGGGCTCAAATTCCCGATCTACCTGGATTACTCCGCGACCACGCCGGTCGACCCGGGCGTGGCGCAGAAGATGATCCCCTACCTCACCGAGCATTACGGCAACCCGGCGAGCCGCTCGCACGCGCTCGGCTGGAAAGTCGAGGAAGCGGTCGAGGAGGCGCGCGAGCATGTGGCGGCGCTCGTCAGGTGCGACGCGAAGGAGCTGGTGTGGACCTCGGGCGCGACCGAGTCGATCAACCTTGCGCTAAAAGGGGCGGCCGAGTTCTACAAGACGAAGGGCAAGCACCTGGTCACGGTGAAGACGGAGCACAAGGCGACGCTCGACACGATGCGCGAGCTGGAGCGCCGCGGTTTCGAGGTGACCTATCTGGACGTGGACGAGAAGGGCCTGCTCGACCTCGCCAGGCTGGAGTCCGTGCTTCGCAAGGACACGATCCTGGTGTCGGTCATGTACGTGAACAACGAGATCGGCGTCATCCAGGACATCCCCGCGATCGGCGAAATGTGCCGCAAGCGCGGCATCCTGTTCCACGTCGACTCCGCGCAGGCGACCGGCAAGATCGACGTCGACCTCGGCGCGCTGAAGGTGGACCTGATGTCCTTCTCGGCGCACAAGACCTACGGCCCGAAGGGCATCGGCGCGCTCTTCATCCGGCGCAAGCCGCGCGTGCGGCTGGAGGCCCAGATGCACGGGGGCGGGCACGAGCGGGGCTTTCGCTCCGGCACGCTCGCCTCGCACCAGATCATCGGCATGGGCGAGGCCTACCGCCTCGCCAAGCTCGAGATGGCCGAAGAGCGCGAGCGGGTGCGCGTGCTGCGCGACCGCTTGCTCGCCGGCATCCAGTCGATGGAGGAAGTGTTCGTCAACGGCGACCTCGTGCACAGGGTTCCGCACAACCTCAACGTCAGCTTCAACTTCGTCGAGGGCGAGTCGCTCATCATGGCGGTGAAGGACATCGCCGTCTCCTCGGGCTCGGCGTGCACGTCCGCCTCGCTGGAACCGTCTTACGTGTTGCGCGCGCTGGGCCGTTCCGACGAGCTCGCGCACAGCTCGATCCGCTTCACGCTCGGTCGCTTCACGACCGAGGAAGAAATCGACTACACGATCGAGCACCTGAAAACCAAGGTCGCCAAGCTGCGCGATCTTTCGCCGCTCTGGGAGATGCACAAGGAAGGCATCGACCTGAGCACCGTGCAGTGGGCGGCACACTGAACCTAAGGACTGAACATGGCCTATAGCGACAAAGTCATCGATCACTACGAGAATCCGCGAAACGTCGGCTCCTTCGACAAGGGCGACGAGTCGGTCGGCACCGGCATGGTCGGCGCGCCCGCCTGCGGCGACGTGATGAAGCTGCAGATCAAGGTCAACAAGGACGGCGTCATCGAGGACGCGCGCTTCAAGACCTACGGCTGCGGCTCGGCGATCGCTTCGAGCTCGCTCGTCACCGAGTGGGTGAAGGGCAAGCGGCTGGACGAGGCCGCCTCGATCAAGAACACGCAGATCGCCGAGGAGCTGTCGCTCCCGCCGGTCAAGATCCACTGCTCGATCCTCGCCGAGGACGCCATCAAGGCCGCGGTGGAGGATTACAAGAAGAAGCACGGAAACAAATAATGGCCGTCACGCTCACCGAGAAGGCCGCCAGCCACGTCCAGAACCATCTCGCCAAGCGCGGGAAGGGCGTCGGGCTGCGCCTGGGCGTGCGCACTTCGGGCTGCTCGGGGCTCGCCTACCGCCTGGAATACGCCGACGCGGTCGAGAAGGACGATGTCGAGTTCGTCAGCCGCGGCGTGAAGGTCGTGGTCGACAAGAAGAGCCTCGCGTTCCTCGACGGCACCGAGCTCGACTTTGCGCGCGAGGGATTGAATGAAGGCTTCAAGTTCAACAATCCCAATGTCAAAGACGCGTGCGGCTGCGGCGAAAGCTTTAACGTCTAGCCACTTCGAGCTGTTCGGCCTGCCTGCGCAGTTTGCGCTCGACCTGGAGCGGCTGGACCGTGGCTATCGCGACATCCAGGCGAAAGTCCACCCCGACAGGTTCGCGCACGCCGGCGACGCCGAGCGGCGCGCCTCGATGCAGATGACGACCCGCGTCAACGAGGCTTACCGCGTGCTCAAGGATCCGCTGCAGCGCGCCATCCATCTGCTGGAGCTGAACGGGGTGGATGTCGCCTTCGAGACGGATACCGCGATGCCGAAAGAGTTCCTGATGCGGCAGATGGAGATGCGCGAGAGGCTGGAGGAAGCGAAGAGCTCCGCTGCTCTCGCATCGATTCTTGAAGATTTGAACCGCGAAAAGAAAGAAATAGAACAGCAGCTCACGGTCCAGTTCGACGCCCGTGACTTTCAAGGCGCAAGAACCCTCGTCCGGAAGCTGATGTTCTTCGACCGCCTCGCCGAAGAGGTCGACGAGGCCTACGACACGCTCGAAACCTGAGATGGCGCTCTTTCAGATCTCCGAGCCCGGCCAGTCGCCCGAGCCGCACCAGCGCAAGCTCGCGGTCGGCATCGACCTGGGCACGACCAATTCGCTCGTCGCCACCGTGCGCGACGGCAGGGCGGTGGTGCTGCCGGACGCCCAGGGCCGCTCGCTCCTGCCCTCGATCGTGCGCTACCTGCCCGACGGCAAGCTCTCGGTCGGCTATTCGGCGCAGGCGCACCAGGCCGACGATCCGAAGAACACGATCGCCTCGGTCAAGCGCTGCATGGGGCGCGGCCTCAAGGACATCGCCCACGCCGAGAACGCGCCGTACGATTTCCTCGACGCGCCGGGCATGGTGCAGATCCGCACCGTCGCGGGGGTGAAGAGCCCGGTCGAGGTCTCCGCCGAAATCCTGAAGGTTCTGAAGCAGAGGGCCGAGCTCGCGCTCTCGGGCGGCCTCTCGGGCGCGGTCATCACCGTGCCGGCTTATTTCGACGACGCGCAGCGCCAGGCGACGAAGGACGCCGCGCGCCTCGCGGGGCTGAACGTGCTGCGCCTCCTGAACGAGCCGACCGCGGCGGCGATCGCCTACGGCCTGGATAACGCGGCCGAGGGCACCTACGCGGTCTACGACCTGGGCGGCGGCACCTTCGACATCTCGATCCTCAAGCTCTCCAAGGGCGTCTTCGAGGTCGTCGCCACCAACGGCGACTCGGCGCTCGGCGGCGACGACTGGGACCAGCGCGTCTTTTGCTGGATGGTCGAGCAGGCGAAGCTGCCGCCGCTCGACACGGGCGACATGCGGCTGCTGCTCGTCAAGGCGCGCGAGGCGCGCGAGTACCTGACGAGCCACGGCGAGGCGCGCATCAGCGCGCGGCTCTCGACGGGCGCCTTCGTCGAGCTCACGCTCGACACCGAGACCTTCTGCCGCATCACGCA
>DATAID010000109.1:0-16619 GCA_036262835.1 Burkholderiales bacterium
GTGCGCTGGCCCTCGTCCCAGAGCACGTCGGCGTTTTCGCGGGCCGAAGCCCGCAGCATCTGGATGAGGGGATAGGCGCGCTTGCGCAGATCGACGTTCGGCTCGGCGTCCTCGTCCTCGTTGACCCTGCCGGGCGGGACGGACACGCCGAGCTTGTGCTGCAGCTGGTCGAGCGCGGGGGGAATGTCCTTGGCGAGAAGCGCGCTCGGCACCGTCCCGGTGTGGCCCATCATCTTCAATAGCTCGACCGCGATGTCCCCGAACATGGTGATGTCCCCCCAGGCTTTGCTATGGAAGGTCACCAGCATCCGGGGCCCGAGGTTGCGAGCGCGAAAATCCCGTTCAGGACTTGGTGCCGGTGCGCCGCACCATCATCGGCAGCACGGAGTGCTCGGCGCGCGCCTCGGCCGCCGCCTCGCTGCGCGAAGCGGCGCGCTGCTGGCGCATGACCTGCGCAAATTTCTTCTTCAGGTTGGTATCGAACGAAGGGGTGTAGCGGAACGACTTGTCGGTGAGCCTGATCATGTCAGTTCTCCTTCGGTGTGTGCAGTACGCGACCTCAGTTTTAGACCTTGGCGTGTGACATCTCAACCGGCGCCATTGCCCGACAGGGCTATGTCGGTGCCCTTGGACGGGGAGCGTCAGCTTTTTCTCGACAGGCCTAGGATAAGTACGCAGACGCCGCCGGCGACCAGCACCCAGCCGACCACCGGCGGAAGCGAAAGGGTGTGCTCTTTTTCGGCGGTCGCCTCGACCGGGCCGATCTTGAGCACCTGCTCTTTGGTGGTGTAGGTGTACTCGTATCCGAGGACGGCGGCCCCGGCGATGATGAGCGCGATTCCGGCAATCAGGGCGGATTTCATGCTGAGTGGGACCGCCCCGCGCGATGGACGGTTTCAGCCGAACGGGCTAGCGGGCGGGGTGGCTAAGTCCCCTGAGCGCGCGCCCCGGCCTGAGCCTGCCGGGCGTACTCCTTCTTCTTCATCGAGACGTACTGCGCTTCGTCCATCTCGTGCAGCTGCCGCGGGTAGCGCTCGGTCGCGGCGAACCAGTCATGCGCCGCCTTTTCGCTGCGCTCGGCGCCTGCGTTCAGGGCGCCGAGGAAAGCCTCGATCGCCAGGTAATAGCGCATGGTGTTGCGCTCGATGACACCGCGCATGCCGCCGACGTAGCGGGGCTTTCCTTCCTCGTCCTTGCCGGTCACGGTAAAGCCGATCTTGTCCGCCCCGGCCGTGGCGAGATAGGCCTTCATGGCGAGCCTTCCCGACATCCCGAAGCCGTAGGCATAGGAAAGGTGCAGGAAGGTGCGATCGCCCGGCAGCGGGATCGCTTCGAGCGCGATGCGGTAATCGCGTGTGCTGAGCGGACCTTCGTCGGCTCCCAGCCTGACCTGCAGAAGCTCGGTCGACAGGCGCGCGACCCGGTACTGGAATTTGACCGGATAGGCCTGCTCGGCATTGTCCTCGCTCTTACGGCCGATACGCACGTCGAGCACGGGTTCGCCCGGGTTTCCCTTGGTGTCACGCACGACGCGGCATTGCTTGGTGTTGAAAGGCAGCAGCAGGATGTCGCACCAGTTCGCCGGCTCGGCGAGCGCGGCGCCTGCTTTCGCGAACGGCTGGGCGAGCACCGCGTACGCATCGCCCATCACCTCGTCGGAGGACTCCTTCGAGTCGAGATGAAGCGGTCGCCCGAAGGCGTTATCGCGCAGCTCGGTTTCCAGCGCCTTGTATTTCTCCCGCAGCGCCGTCGCTTCGCCCCCTGGTGCTGCAGCGCCGAGGACGAGCGTGGCGAAGAGGGATAAAGCGGCGAGGACGGGGACGCGCATGACAGGCGCTTTGCAATATACGTGCCGCAGCTTGCGCCCCGTGTCAGGGAATCCTTACGGCGAAATTTCTCCAGTCGTCCCGCGTTGACACCCGCGAGGGAGGCTCGGCACGCTGTCGTGAGAAGGCAACGACTACACGTGCATCCGGATACTTCGATCGAGGCGCCGGACCTGGTCTGGGCGCTCGCGACCCTGTGCGGCATTCACCGCATCCCGTTCGACGCGCGCGCGCTCCTGCAACAGTTTCCGCCGCCGCTCACGGTCGCCTCGCTCGTCAACGCGGCGGCTGCGCTCGGCCTCGCCGCTTCCCGGCGCGCGGCGGGGCGCGATTTGCGGGAGGTGCCGCTCCCCGCGCTCGCGCTCAGGCCCCACGGCGCGGGCGCGCGCGTGGCGCTCGCGCTTCGCGCTGACGGCGCGGGCACGCTCGTCGCCGAGCGCGAAGCCCAGCCCGAAGAGCTGGCGCTCGAAGAGTTCAGCGCCCGCTACGATGCCGACGTCCTTCTCTTCGCGCCGCGCGCCGAGCCGGCCGGAAAGGATGCGGGGCTCACCGACCGGCCGTTCGGCCTCGCCTGGTTCGTGCCCGAGCTTCTGCGCCACCGCGCGATCTGGCGCGAGGTGCTGGCGGCTTCCCTCGTGCTGCAGCTGATCGCGCTCGCCGTGCCGCTCTGCACGCAGGTCGTGATCGACAAGGTGGTCGTGCACCACACGGCGAGCACGCTTGCCGTGATCCTTTCCGCGCTCGCGCTCTTCGTCCTTTTCAGCGCCGCGCTCGGCTATGCGCGCCAGTACCTGCTGCTGCACACGGGCAACCGCATCGACGCGGCGCTCGGCATGCGGGTGTTCGAGCACCTGCTGCGGCTCCCGCCGCGCTATTTCGAGGCCCGCGCGACCGGGACGCTGGTCGCGCGGCTGCAGGCCGTGGAAACCATCCGCGAGTTCATCGCCGGCGCCGCCGCGAGCCTCGTGCTCGACGTGCCGTTCCTGCTGGTTTTCCTCGCCGCCATGCTCTGGTACAGCGTGCCGCTCACCCTCGTCGCGCTCTCGCTCATCGCGCTGCTTGCGGCGGCCAGCGTCGGGGTGACGCCGCTCCTGCGCCGGCGCATCAACGAGCAGTTCCTTCTTGGCGCGCGCAACCAGGCTTTCGCCACCGAATACGTCGCGGCGATGGAAACCGTGAAGTCGCTGCAGATGGAGCCGCAGGTCGCGGCGCGCTTCGGCCGCAATCTCGCCGAATACCTGCGGGCGAGCTTCGCCACGCGCAGCCTCGCCAATGCCTATGGCGTGCTCGCCAACGCGCTCGAGCAGACGCTCTCGGTGGCGGTGCTCGGCGCCGGTGCCTGGATGGTCATGACACAGGAAGGCTTCACGATCGGGATGCTGGTCGCGTTCCAGATGTTCGCCGCGCGGCTCGCCCAGCCCGCGCTGCGGCTGGCGGGCCTCTGGCAGGAATTCCAGCAGGCGGCGATCGCGGTGCAGCGACTGGGCGACCTGATGGATGCGCCGGCCGAAATCTACAACCCGGCCCCGCCCGGCGCGCCGGAGGCGGCCGGGCGCATCGAGATCGACCGGGTGAGCTTCCGCTATCGCGAGGACCAGCCGCCCGTGTACGAGGACTTCAGCATGACGATCGAGCCGGGCGCCTGCGTCGCGCTCACCGGCCCCTCGGGGAGCGGCAAGAGCACGCTCGCCAAGCTCCTGCAGGGCTTTTACCTGCCGGCGGCGGGCGCGATCCGCATCGGCGGGCGCGACACGCGGGCGCTCGCGGCCAACGAGCTGCGCCGCCACTTCGGCGTCGTGCCCCAGGAGACACGGCTCTTTTCCGGGTCCCTCCTCGAGAACGTCGCCGCCGCGCAGCCGCATGCGAGCATGGCCGAGGTGATCGAGGCCTGCCGCGCGGCCGAGATCCACGATTTCATCGCCGCGCTGCCGCAAGGCTACGGCACGCTCGTCGGCGAGAACGGCGTCGGCCTCTCCGGCGGACAGAAGCAGAGGATCGCCATCGCGCGTGCGCTGCTGCGCCGGCCGAAGCTTCTCATCTTCGACGAGGCCACGGCGAGCCTCGATCGCGACGCGGCCGAGGCGTTCGCGCGCACCGTGAGCCGGCTGCGGGGCGAAGTGACTGTCCTCTTTATCGCGCACCACCTGCCCGAAAATCTGGCGGTGGACACGGTTGCGCGCCTGGAAGGAAAAAACCTCGATGACAAAACTTCCGGCGCACGCCGACTTTCTGCCTGAGATCCTGGCGCTGCAGGAGGAGCCGCCTTCGCCGCTGCCGCGCTTTGTCCTCTGGACGGTGCTCGCTCTCATCGGCGCGCTCTCGGTCTGGGCGTGCGTCGGCAAGCTCGACGTGGTGGCCGTGGCCGAGGGGCGCCTCGTGCCCAAGTCGCAGCTGCGCATCGTCCAGCCGGCCGAGGGCGGCGTGATGCGAGAGCTCCTCGTAAAAGAGGGCGAGCGGGTGGGCGCCGGCCAGGTGCTCGCGCGCATGGATGTGCGCGCGGCGGAGGCCGATGCGGCGACGGCGCAGAACGAAGCGGCGCTCAAGCGCCTGCAGCTCCGGCGCATCGAGGCCGAGCTCGCCGGCCGGCCGCTCGAGGCGCGCCCAGGCGATCCGCCGCGCCTGCACGCCCAGGTCGAGGCGCAGCGCGCGGCGCGCGCGCATGCGCACGAAGCGGGCCTCGCCGAGCAGCGCACCGTCATCGCGCGGGCACGGCGCGAGATGCAGGCGGCCGAGGAAACGCAGGCCAAGCTCGCCGGCTCGCTGCCCGTCCTGATCGAGCAGCAGCAGGCCTTCGAGAAGCTCGCGCGCGACGGCTACGCGGGCAAGCTCATGGCGGCGCAGCGCAAGCGCGAGCGCGTTGAAGCCGAGCAGGACCTGCGCGCGCAGCAGCACCGTGTCGAGGGCGCGCGCGCCGCGATCGACCAGGGCGAGCGCCGCATCGCGCAGATCGCGGCGGCCTACCGCGCGCAGCTGCAGGGCGAGCGCGTGGAGGCCGAGGCCCAGCTCGCGCGCCTGGAGCAGGAACTGGAGAAGCTCGGCCACCGGCAGCGCCTCGCCGAGCTGCGCGCGCCCGCCGACGGCGTGGTGAAGGATCTGGCGACGCACACGCCCGGCGCGGTGCTCGCGCCGGGCACGGTGCTGATGACGCTCGTGCCCGAGGGCGAGGCGCTCGTCGCGGAAGTCTGGCTCGCCAACCAGGATGCGGGCTTCGTCTCCGGCGGGCAGAGCGCCAAGCTCAAGGTCGCGACCTTTCCCTTCCAGAAATACGGAATGCTCGAGGCGCGCGTGCTGCGCATCTCGGCCGACTCGAGCGAGCGGCCGGGCGAGGCGGCGAAAGCGGCGGGCGGCTATGCCTACCGGGCGCACCTCGAGCCGCTCGCGCAGGAGCTGCGCCTGGGCGAGGTGCGCCACGCGCTCCTGCCGGGAATGCAGCTCACGGCCGAGATCAAGCTCGGCGAGCGCACGGTGCTGGAATACCTGCTCTCGCCGATCCGCAAGGTCGCCGCGGAGGCGGGCAGGGAAAGATGATCGGTGCTACGCGGCCGCGCGCGCGGCTTTGCGATCGAGCAGCTTGGCGAAGTTGTCCAGCGACAGCAGGTGCGCGTAGACGCGCGAGAGGATGCCCTTTTTCACCAGGTTCTTGAGCTGCGCCGCGTTCAGGTGCTCGATCCTGGCTTCGGCGACGCGGTGCATGCCGGTGAGATGGAGGGCATCGCCGCCCTTTTCCTTCTTGAATTTCGCCTGCATGGTGAAGGGCTCCAGCAGCCCGTAGTCGGCAAGGATCGCGCACATCTCCCGGCTCCGCTCGAGGTCCGTCTCGTATTCGCCCAGCAGCTTTTCGATGTCCTTCCACTTTTCCAGCGGCTGGCCCTTGGCGTCGAACATCGCCTCGCCCTGCTCGTCGTCCTGGAAGGACTTCTCGATGCAGATGAGGCGGCTTTGCTGCTCGACCTTGTCGAGCGTTACCTTCGCCATGCAGAACGGGTAGCGCCGCACGTAGGCGGGCACGTAGACGTTGCTCGCCCAGGCGCCGCCGACGTTGAAAAGGTTTTCGCCCGCGGTCATGCCGAGGACGGCCACCGGGAGGAACGTGCCCTTGGGCTCCGCGGCGAGAAAGACGATCGGGTATTCGCGCTGCACGAGCGCGACTTCCGAGTAGCTGATCGGAATCGAGTTGAGGCTGTGGGCAAACTCGGGGATCGCGCCCGGCGCGAGGAGCCGCACCTTGTGCGCGCGGTTGAGCGGCACGATCTCCTTGTAGCCGAACGGGGGGTTGATCTTCATCGCGCCATCCTTTCGGCCGCCATCATAGCGTAGCGGCCGGGGCAAACTGCTGTAGAATTCCGCGCCTTACGTGGGGCGGTAGCTCAGCTGGGAGAGCGCCGCGTTCGCAATGCGGAGGTCGAGGGTTCGATCCCCTTCCGCTCCACCAGACTCCTCCGGAAATTCGTCCTCAGCTCAAGTCGATGGCGTGGCGCTTGAGCGCTTCCAGCGGCACGATGGCGAGCGTCTCCTCGTGCGTGGCCGCGAGCACGACGCGCGGGGCCACGCCCGCATCCAGCGCCTCCTTCCACCGTCCCGCGCACAGGCACCAGCGGTCGCCCGGCTTCAGGCCCGGGAACCCCATGTCGGGCATCGGCGTCGACAGGTCGTTGCCGCGCTTCCTGGAGAACGCGAGGAACTCGCGCGTGACACGGACGCAAACCGTATGGATGCCGACATCGTCGTAGCCGGTGTTGCAGCAGCCGTCGCGATAAAAGCCCGTCACCGGATCGAGGCTGCAGGGCTGGAGCGGCTCGCCCAGAACGTTCAGCGCCGCCTCGATGCGCCTTTCCTTCATCCGGCGAGCTTTCTTTCAATGCGGCGCGCGAACACGGTCATTTCCTTCTGCGCCTGCTTGTCGCCTTTCTTTTCGGCCGCCGCAATGCCGCTGCGGTAAGCCTCGAGCGCCTCGGGCGCGCGGTTGTCCGCTTCCAGCGCCCTCCCAAGGGCGCGCCACGCCGCCGAATAGCCGGCATCGAAGGAAAGGGACTTCCTGAGTTGGTCGATCGCCTTGTCCCACTGGCTCAGCTTCGAATATTCCAGGCCAAGCGAGTACCTCAGCAGGCTCCCGTCGCGCGGCGTGCCGATCAGCTTCTCAAGACCCTGGAGAGTCGGGCCGGCCATTTGGGCTAAGATTCTAGACCGTGAAAATCCCCGTGAACACGAGCGACGCGCCGGCCGCGATCGGCACGTATTCGCAGGCCATTCGCGCCGGCGATGCGGTCTATGTGTCCGGCCAGATCGGCTTCGATCCGGCGACGATGCAGCTCGGCGAGGGCATCGAGGCGCAGATCCACCGGGTGTTCAAGAATCTCGCCGCGATCGCCAAGGCCGCGGGACTCGGGCTCGACCGCGCGGTTCGCATGACGGTGTATCTCACCGACCTCGGCCACTTCGCCAAGGTAAACGAGATCATGGCGCAGTACGTGGGCGAGCCCTATCCCTCCCGCGCCGCGATCGGGGTCGCGAGCCTGCCGCGCGGCGCGCTGGTCGAGATCGACTGCATCCTGTACGCCGGCTGACGCGCGGGCGCGTTCCTTGCCCAGTTTGCCTTGATCGCCCCCGCGCTGGCCAAGAAGCTCGCGCGGCTCGGCATCCGCGGCCGCGAGGACCTGGTCGTGCACCTGCCGCTGCGCTACGAGGACGAGACGCGCCTGACGCCGGTCGAGAGCGCGCCGGCCGGCAAGCCCGTGCTCGTGCAGGCGCGCGTGCAGCGCGCCGACATCGCGTTTCGTCCCAAGCGCCAGCTCGTCGTGCACGCCGAGGGCCTGGTGCTGCGCTTTCTCAACTTCTACGGCAGCCAGCTGAAGCAGTTCCAGCGCGCCGTCGAGGACGGGCGCCTGGTGCGCGCCTACGGCGAGGTCCGCAATGGATTTTTCGGCGCGGAGATGGTGCATCCGCGCTACCGCATCGTCGATGCGGCCGAGCCGCTGCCCACGGCGCTCACGCCGATTTACCCGACCACCGCGGGACTCGCGCAAAGAGACCTGCGCAAGCTGGTGCACGAGGCGGTGGATGAAGCGCCCCTGGCGGAGACCCTGCCTGCAAGGTTCCTGAAGAAATTCGGGCTCGAGCAGATTTCAGGGGCGATCCGCTCGCTGCATCGGCCGGCGCCGGAGGCCGACACCGCCGCGCTCCTCTCGCGCACCGGCCCGCATTGGCGGCGAATCAAGTTCGACGAGCTGCTCGCGCAGCAGCTTTCCCTCAAGCTCGCCTACCGGGCGCGGCGCGCGCGCGCTGCCTACCCGCTCCCCCCGGACGGGCCCCTGCTCAAGCGCTTTCTCGGCAAGCTCCCGTTCCAGCTCACGCGCGCGCAGCGCCGGGCCATGGCCGATATCCTGCGCGACCTCGCCCTGCCGCATCCGATGCAGCGGCTGCTGCAGGGCGACGTCGGCAGCGGCAAGACGATCGTCGCCGCGATCGCCTGCCTCGCCGCGGTCGACGCCGGCTGCCAGGCCGCGGTCATGGCGCCCACCGAGATCCTCGCCGAGCAGAACATGCGCAAATTTGCCGAGTGGCTCGGGCCGCTCGGGGTGCGCATCGCCTGGCTGCACGGCGGTCTCGCGGCGGCGGAAAAAAAGAGGATCGCCGCGGCGCTGCGCTCCGACGAGCCGCGGGTGACGATCGGAACGCACGCGCTCTTCCAGAAGGGCGTCGAATTCGCGCGCCTCGCGCTCGCGGTGGTTGACGAGCAGCACCGCTTCGGCGTGCAGCAGCGCCTTGCGCTGCGAAAAAAGGGGGAGGAGCAGCCGCGGGCGCGCGTTCGCGCCGCCGTCGCGGTGCCGCACCAGCTCATGATGAGCGCGACGCCCATCCCGCGCACGCTCTCGATGGCCTATTACGCCGACCTCGACGTCTCGACCCTGGACGAGCTGCCGGCCGGGCGCCGCAAGGTGCAGACGAAGATCTTCTCGGAAGACAAGCGCGCCGAAGTCCTCGCGCGCATCCGCGCGGCCTGCGCCGAAGGCCAGCAGGCCTACTGGGTCTGCCCGGTGATCGAAGAGGCGAAAGACGCCAATCTTCAGACTGCGGTCGAAACGCACGCGTTGCTGGCAAGGGAGTTAAGGGGGTTATCCGTTGGTCTGCTGCACGGGCGGTTGGAAGCGAGCGAAAAAGCTCTCACAATGAAAAAGTTCCTGGAGCGAAAAACCCAGGTCCTGGTCGCCACCACCGTCATCGAAGTTGGCGTGGACGTGCCGAATGCCTCGCTCATGGTGATCGAGCACGCCGAGCGCTTCGGTCTTGCGCAGCTGCACCAGCTGCGCGGGCGGATCGGGCGCGGCAGCGTGGAGAGCACGTGCATCCTTCTCTACGCAGAGCCGCTCTCGGCGCATGCGCGCGAGCGGCTCAAGGTCATTTTCACGACGACGGACGGCTTTCGCATCGCGCAGGCCGACCTCGACATCCGCGGCCCCGGCGAATTTCTGGGCGAGCGCCAGAGCGGCGAGGCGCTGCTGCGCTACGCCGACCTGAAGACCGACGCGCCGCTCGTGGAGGAGGCCATCGCCGCCGCAACGCAGCTGCTGGAAGAGGATCCTGCGGCCGCGCGCCGGCATGTCGAGCGGTGGCTGGGTGCGCGGGCCGAGTTTCTGCGTGCCTGATATCCTCGCGCATCCTTCAATGGCGCCATGAACGCGGCGGGGCTCCTCAAGCGCGTCGATGCCTACGAGCGGCTCATCCGCCTGGACAAGCCGATCGGCTGGCTGCTCCTTCTCTGGCCCACCCTCTGGGCGGTATGGCTCGCCTCGGCCGGGCACCCGGAACCCGACATCGTGCTCATCTTCATCGTCGGCACGATCGTGATGCGCTCGGCCGGCTGCGCGATGAACGACTACGCCGACCGGGATTTCGACGGGCGCGTCGAGCGCACGCGGCTGCGCCCGCTCGCCTCGGGCGAGATCCGTCCCTGGGAAGCGCTCGCGGTGGCGGCGGTGCTGGCGGCGGCGGCCTTCTGCCTGGTGCTTTTCCTGAACCGCTTCGCGATCCTGCTGTCCCTCCTCGCGCTGGGGGTGGCCTGCAGCTATCCGTACGCCAAGCGCGTCTTCCCGATCCCCCAGCTGGGTCTGGGCATCGCGTTCGGCTTCGGCGTGCCGATGGCTTACGCGGCGATCCGCGACGCGCTGCCCTGGGAATGCTGGGCGCTGCTGGGCGCAAACGTGTGCTATTCCTTCGCCTACGATACGGAATATGCGATGGTGGACCGGGACGACGACCGCTCAATCGGCATCCATACCTCGGCGCTTACGCTGGGGCGCCTGGATGTGGCCGCCGTCATGGCGAGCTACGCACTCATGCTCGCGATCCTCGCGGGCGTGGGGCTGGGTCTCGAGCTCGCCTGGCCGTACTACGCAGGCCTGGCGGGCGCCGCCGCCCTGATGGGTTACCACTACTTCCTTATCCGCGGGCGCTCGCGCGAAGGCTGCTTTCGGGCTTTCAAGCACAATAACTGGGTCGGCGCGGCGATTTTCGCCGGCATCGTCGCCTCCTACCTCTCCCCCTTCGCATGAGCGCGCCGCTCGCCGAATTCGACCTGAGGGGCGGGGCGCGCCTGCGCCTTTACGGCAACCGGCTCGTGCACGAGGGCAGCGGGGCCCTGGTCGAAATCATCCCCTATGCGCACCTCGCCTCCGTGCGTGTCGCCTTCGAGCGCGACGGGCGCAAGCTCAACTGGGCGATCGGCCTCGCGATCGTCGCCGCCGTGCTCTTTGCGCTTTCCTCGCCGATGCAGGGCTGGTTCACGAGCCTCGCCGGCCGCATGACCGATCAGTCCTCGCTCGAGGCCGCGATGTTTTCCGTCTTCAGCGCGCTCGCGGCGCTCGCGCGCATCCTGCCGGCCGTGGCGACCGTGCTGGGGCTCTTTGCCGTGGGCCTGGCCGTTCTCTTCGTGCTCGGCCGCACGACGCTGACGCTCGCCTTCGCCGCGACCGAGCGCGCCTTCGGCACCTTCGGGCGCAATCGCCGCCTGATCGAGTTCGCCGAGATCCTGGGCGAGCGCCTCGCCGAGCGCGGCAAGTAGGGGTACGTTGCGCTACGCCGACCTGCGCGATTTCCTTGGCCAGCTCGAGCGCGCGGGGGAGCTGAAGCGCATTTCGGCGGAGGTGTCGCCGAAGCTCGAGATGACCGAGATCTGCGACCGGGTGCTGAAGGCGGGCGGGCCGGCGCTTCTTTTCGAGCGTCCGGCGGGCCACACGATGCCGGTGCTCGGCAACCTCTTCGGCACCGTGCGGCGGATCGGGCTCGCGATGGGGGTGGAAAGCACCGAGGCGCTGCGCGAAATCGGACGACTGCTCGCCTACCTGCGGGAGCCGGATCCGCCGGCCAGCCTGCGCGAGGCGTGGGAGAAGCTGCCGATCCTCAAGCAGCTGCTCCACATGCAGCCCAAAGAGCTCGGCGCGGGCGCCTGCCAGGAAATCGTCTGGGAAGGCAAGGACGTCGATCTCTCGCGGCTGCCGGTGCAGACCTGCTGGCCGGGCGATGCCGGGCCGCTCGTCACCTGGGGCCTCACGGTGACGCGCGGTCCGCACAAGAAGCGCCAGAACCTCGGCATTTATCGCCAGCAGGTGATCGGGCCGGACCGCCTCATCATGCGCTGGCTGGCCCACCGCGGGGGCGCGCTCGATTTTCGCGACCACGCGCTGGCGCACCCCGGCGAGCCCTTTCCGGTCGCGGTGGCGCTCGGGGCGGACCCGGCGACGATTCTGGGTGCGGTCACGCCGGTGCCCGATTCGCTAGGGGAATACCAGTTCGCGGGCCTTTTGCGCGGGGCGCGCACCGAGGTCGTGAAGTGCCTGGGGAGCGGTCTTCAGGTGCCGGCTTCGGCCGAGATCGTGCTCGAGGGCGCCATCCATCCGGGCGAGACCGCGCTCGAAGGCCCGCATGGCGATCACACCGGCTACTACAACGATGCCGAGCGCTTCCCGGTGCTGAGAGTCGAGCGCATCACGTTGCGGCGCTCGCCGATCTATCACAGCACTTACACGGGCAAGCCGCCCGACGAGCCGGCGATGCTCGGCGTGGCGCTGAACGAAGTCTTCGTGCCGCTGCTCGTGAAGCAGTTCCCCGAGATCGCAGACTTCTACCTGCCGCCCGAGGGCTGCTCCTACCGCGTGGCAGTGGTGAGCATGAAAAAGCAGTACGCCGGCCACGCCAAGCGCGTGATGTTCGGCGTCTGGAGCGTGCTGCGCCAGTTCATGTACACCAAATTCATCATCGTCGTGGACGACGACATCGACGCGCGCGACTGGAAGGAAGTGGTCTGGGCGGTTTCGACCCGGGTCGATCCCGCGCGCGACACCGTCCTCGTCGAGAATACGCCCATCGATTACCTCGACTTCGCGAGCCCGGAGGCGGGACTGGGGTCCAAGATGGGCATCGATGCGACGAACAAGTGGCCCGGCGAAAGCGCCCGGCGCTGGGGCACGCCCATCGAGATGGATGCCGCGGTCAAGCGGCGTGTCGACGAAATGTGGAGAAACCTTGGCCTGTGAGGGCCGTTCGGCGCATGCAGCGGCGCCGCAGACCGCGGTCAAACTGTCCATGAAGCTGAGCACGCTGCAGCGGCTTCTCGGGCGCATCTACGATCTGCCCCAGACGCATGATGTGTCCGAGTTCGTCGTCACCGACCGCGAGCGGCTGCCCGAGCCGGCGCGCTCGGGCGAGGCCGACGAACTGGTGCTCGTCTCGCAGCAGGACGAGGCGCTCTGCCTCAGCCTCTATCTGGATCCCGCGGTGCTCGAGCGCCTGGCCGCAGCCGATCCGCTCGAGCGCTTGCACGCCGGCAACCTGTCGGACTATCTGACCGTGCTCGAAGGCGTGAGCCACTTCGTGTGCATCGCCTGGCATGCCACCCACGAGCGGCCGGTGACGCTGCTCGAGCTCGAGCTGCAGGCCGAGATCGACAAATACGTGAGCAGCCTGTGGCTGCTGCGGCGCCTCGAGCCCGGGCGCTTTCCGAGCGAGCTGCACTCGATCCTGTTCGAGCGCTTTCGCGTGAGCGCGGAGCTTGCCGGCGAGCGGGCCGAGCTCTATGAGCGCGCCAACGCGTACGCGGCGCGCTTCTGCCAGCGCCTTGCCGAGACCTTCGGGCGCGCGACGAGCGCCGCGCAGGCCGCCGCGCTTGCCGAGCTGCGGCGCTTCTATCGCCTCTGCGGCGGACAGAAGCTGACCTACATCGAGCGCGTCGCCTGAGGCCGCGCGCCCGGGCTCTTTTCAGCGGTCGTAGGCCCAGTGCAGGAGCGCATCCATGGCCGGCTGCGCCTCGGCCGCGTTCGGGTGATTGACGATCATCACGACGACGTGGCGCCGGCCGCTGCGATCGAGCAGGTAGCCGGCGATCGAGCGCACGCCTTGGTCCGAGAGCAGGCCCGACTTGATGTGCGCGCGGCCTGCGATCCCGTCGCCTTTCAGCCGCCGGCGCATGGTGCCGTCCACGGCGACGACCGGCAGGGAGGCGATGAATTCGGGCATCACCGGGCTGCGCCAGGCCGCCTGCAGGAGGCTCGCGAGGGTGGCCGCGCTCACCTGCTCGATGCGCGACAGGCCCGAGCCGTTCTCCATCACGAGCTCCTTGGCGGCGAGCCCCTTGCGCGCAAGCCACGCGCGCACCGCCGCGCTCGCTTTTTGCGCATTGCCCGGGGCGCCGGCGGCCTCGGCGCCCAGTGTCAGGAAAAGGTGGCGGGCCATCACGTTGTTCGAGAATTTGTTGGTGTCGCGCACGATCTCGGCGAGCGTGACGGACTCGGAGCTGTGCAGGAGCCGCGCGCCCTGGGGCACCGCGGTTTCGCGCACGCCGCCCTTCCAGAGGCCGCCGGTCTCGGCCCAGAGCTGGCGCATCGTGCCGGCGACCTGGTCGTTCGGCTCGAGGAGGGACACGTTCATCTCCTTTTCGCCGCAGGAGAGCGGATACTGGCCCGCGAACGCCGCGCGCTGTTGCGCCGGCTCGAACGCCGGCTTGAGGAGCGCCCGGAAAGCGCGCCCTTCGGGACAGGGCCCGTCCGAGAGCCGCAGCACATTGACCACCTCGAGCGTCGGCGGCCTGGGCTCGACATAGAGGCGCACCGCGCCGTGCTCGGCGTCGGGTAAAAAAACGAAGCGCAGCGAGCGGTAGTTGACGAGCAGCGCGTCGGCGAGCACGTTGTAGGGGCGGAACGGGTCGCCGTCGAAGCGCCCCGGGTCGCGCTCGGGCACCTCGAAATAGCTGCGATCGAGCACCAGGTCGCCGCGGATCTCGCGCAGGCCCTTGCCGCGCAGCGCGCGCAGCAGCATCCAGAATGCCTCGAAGTCGAGCTTGGGATCCCCGCCGCCCTTGACATAGAGGTCGCCCTCGAGGACGCCCTCGCGCACGCCGCCCGTGGCCCACGCTTCGGTCTTCCAGCGGTAAGCCGGCCCGAGTTGCTCGAGTGCGGCATACGTCGTGACGAGCTTCATGACCGAAGCGGGGTTCATCGGCGCGGCTGCGTTCAGGCTGAGCAACGGGCGGCTCGCGCCGACCTCCTGCACGACGATGCCGACGGCGCTTTGCGGAATGCGCGCCGCGGCGAGCGCCTGGGCCACCGGCGGCGGCAGCGGTTGCGCCTGCGCGAGCGCGGCGAAGCCGAGGAAGCTGAAAGCGATCGAGCGGAGCGCGCGCACGCACGGATTCTAGAGAAGACTTGAAAAATCGTTGCCCTGCCGCTATCATTAGCACTCGTTATGCCGGAGTGCTAACAACACCTCCTTGGCGCAAGCTCAATTTCGGCGCAAGCCATTGTTTAAACATAGAATTCATGAGAGGAACGCATGAAGATTCGTCCACTGCACGACCGAGTCATCGTCAAGCGCATCGATGAGGAGCGCAAATCCGCCGGGGGCATCGTGATCCCGGACACCGCGGCCGAGAAGCCCGACCAGGGCGAGATCGTCGCCGTCGGCAAGGGCAAGAAGGACGAGAGCGGCAAGCTGATCGCCCTCGACGTCAAGCCCGGCGACAAGGTGCTGTTCGGAAAATATTCCGGCCAGACCGTGAAAGTGAAGGGCGAAGAGCTCCTCGTGATGCGCGAGGAAGACATCATGGGCGTGATCGAAGGCCACTGAGCGCGCCGCTCCCGCAAACACACCGAATACAGGAGAAATCGCAATGCCAGCCAAAGAGGTACGTTTTCACGAGGGCGCGCGCGCCAAGATGGTCCATGGACTGAACATCCTGGCCGACGCCGTCAAAGTCACGCTCGGCCCCAAGGGCCGCAACGTCGTGCTCGAGCGCTCGTTCGGCGCGCCGACCGTCACCAAGGACGGCGTCTCGGTCGCCAAGGAAATCGAGTTGAAGGACAAGTTCGAGAACATGGGCGCGCAGATGGTGAAGGAGGTCGCCTCCAAGACCTCCGACGTGGCCGGTGACGGCACCACGACGGCGACCGTTCTCGCCCAGGCGATCGTGCGCGAAGGCATGAAGTACGTCGCTTCGGGCATGAACCCGATGGATCTGAAGCGCGGCATCGACAAGGCGGTCATCGCCGTGGTCGATGAGCTCAAGAAGATCTCGCAGCCCTGCAAGACCTCCAAGGAAATCGCCCAGGTCGGCGCCATCTCGGCGAACTCCGACTCCGACATCGGCAAGATCATCTCGGACGCGATGGACAAGGTCGGCAAGGAAGGCGTCATCACCGTGGAGGACGGCAAGAGCCTCCAGAACGAGCTCGACGTCGTCGAGGGCATGCAGTTCGACCGCGGCTACCTGTCGCCGTACTTCATCAACAACCCCGAGAAGCAGATCGCGGTGCTCGATGACCCGTACATCCTGCTGCACGACAAGAAGATCAGCTCGATCCGCGAGCTCCTGCCGATCCTCGAGCAGGTCGCCAAGGCGGGCAAGCCGCTCTTGATCATCGCCGAGGAAGTCGAGGGCGAGGCGCTCGCGACGCTCGTCGTGAACAACCTCCGCGGCATCCTGAAGACCGTGGCCGTCAAGGCGCCGGGCTTCGGCGACCGCCGCAAGGCGATGCTGGAAGACATGGCGGTTCTGACGGGCGGCACGGTCATCAGCGAAGAGCTGGGCCTGAAGCTCGAGAACGCGACGCTGAAGGACCTCGGCAAGGCCAAGAAGATCGAGTCGGGCAAGGAGAACACCACGATCATCGACGGCAACGGCAACAAGAAGGACATCGAGGGCCGCGTCAAGCAGATCCGCGTTCAGATCGACGAGGCGACCAGCGACTACGATCGCGAGAAGCTCCAGGAGCGCGTGGCGAAGCTCGCCGGCGGCGTGGCGCTGATCAAGGTCGGCGCGGCGACCGAAGTCGAGATGAAGGAGAAGAAGGCCCGCGTGGAAGACGCGCTGCATGCGACGCGCGCGGCGGTCGAAGAGGGCATCGTCCCGGGCGGCGGCGTGGCGTTCCTGCGCGTGCGCAAAACGCTCGAGGGCAAGATCAAGGCGCAGAACGACGACCAGGAAGCCGGCATCAAGATCGTGATGCGCGCCTTGGAAGAGCCGGTGCGCCAGATCGTCGCCAACTCCGGCGCCGAGCCCTCGGTCGTGCTGAACAAGATCCTCGAGGGCAAGGGCAACAACCACGGCTACAACGCCCAGACCGACGAGTTCGGCGACCTGATGGACATGGGCGTGATCGACCCGACCAAGGTGACGCGCACCGCGCTGCAGAACGCGGCGTCCGTCGCCGGCCTGATGCTCACCACCGACGCGATGGTTGCGGAGCAGGTGGAAGAGAAGAAGGGCGGCGCCGGCCACGACCACGGCGGCATGGGTGGCATGGGCGG
>DATAID010000110.1:0-29580 GCA_036262835.1 Burkholderiales bacterium
TCCTCGTGCTCCTGGGTGAATTTCATTAGGGCCTCGCTACGCCAAACTGCATGGGGTTCACGTTCCTTTGTGCAGTCACGATAGAAAGCGTAAAGCCAAGAACGTTTCTGGTATCTCTGGGATCGATAATGCCGTCGTCCAGCATCGAGGCGCTTGTGACGAAAGCGCTTTGTTGTCTTTCGAAGTTATCAACGATCTGCTTTTTCATTGAAGAGATCTTGTCCGTGTCGATCGGCTGACCTTTTCTCTTCATTCCTCCTTCCATCACGATGGCCATCGTGAGAGCCGCCTGCTCGGCGCCCATGACCGCGGTCTGAGCGTTCGGCCACGAGAAGAGGAACCTCGGGTTGTAGGCGCGCCCGCACATGCCGTAGTTGCCCGCGCCGAAGGAGGCGCCGCACATGAGCGTGAGCTGAGGAACGGTGGCGTTCGAGACCGCCTGGATCATCTTCGAGCCGTGCTTGATCATGCCGGCCTCTTCCGAAGCCTTGCCGACGATGTAGCCGGTCGTGTTCTGAAGGTAAAGCAGCGGCAGCCCCGACTGGCAGCAGGCCTGGATGAAGTGCGTCGCCTTGTTCGCGCCCGAGGGGTCGAGCGGGCCGTTGTTGGTGATGATGCCGATGCGGTGACCCTGGATCGCCGCGTGGCCGCAGACGGTCGCCGGCCCGTAGTCGGCCTTGAAATCGAGCCAGTCGGAATCGTCCACGAAGCGCGCGATCGCCTCGCGCATGTCCACGGGCTTGCGATAATCGGTCGGAGCGAGGCCGAGCAGCTCTTCGGCGGGATAGCGGGGTGGTTTTGATTTTCTCGGTTCTGGGGTTCTTATATCCAGACGACTCAGAACTTCACGGGCAAGGCGAATGCCATCTGAGTCATCCTCTGCCAAGTACTCGCCCAGTCCCGAGACGTGCGTATGCATGACCGCACCGCCGAGCTCTTCGTCGGTCGCGATCTCGCCCGTGGCGGCCTTCAGCAGCGGCGGGCCGGCGAGAAACGCCTTGGCGCGGCCGCGCACCATGATCACGTAGTCCGAGAGCCCCGGCATGTAGGCGCCGCCCGCGGTGGAGGAGCCGTGCACGACGGTGACGACGGGCAGCCCCGCGGCAGAGAGCCTGGCGAGGTTGTAGAAGATGGCCCCACCGTGGATGAAGCCCTCGACTCTGTACTTGAGCAGGTTCGCGCCCGCGGACTCGACCAGGTGCACGAAGGGCAGCCGGTTTTCCATTGCGAGGTTCTGCGCGCGCAGGAGCTTCTCGCGTCCCATGTGCTGGATGGCGCCCGCGTCGATGCCCGAGTCGCTCGCCACCACCACCGCGCGCACGCCCGCGACGTAGCCGATGCCCGAGATCATGCCGCCGCCGGGAATCGATTTCTCGGGGTCGGGATTGTCGAGGCAGTAGCCCGCGAGCGAGGAGAGCTCGAGCCAGGGCGCGCCCGCATCGAGCAGCCGCGCCACGCGCTCGCGCGGCAGGAGCTGCCCGCGCTTGTCGAAAAGCGGCTTGGCCTCCTCGGATTTGTCCCGCGTTCTTTTTTCCAGATTACGGAGAAACGAAATCAGGTCCAGCATCCGCTTCCGGTTGCTCTGGAAGGTCTCCGACGAGGTGTCGATCTTCGACTGGATCGCCGGCATTACTCCAGCACCTTGGGTTTTTTCGCGAGGTGAAAGCCGTCGAACGGCGGGGTGGTCCTGGTGTTCGTGATTTCTCTTCGCTTCGCATTCGGCACCGCGCCATCCACTCGCAGGCAGGAGCCCGAAATGAAGGCGGCGGCCGGAGAAAGCAGGAAGCAGATCGCAGCGGAAACCTCGGATTCCGTGCCCAGGCGCCGCACCGGCACGTGCTCGGGGAGCGAACGGATATGCTCGCGCATCTCGGGCGGATACTGGTCGAGCCCGCTCGAGGCGATGAAACCCGGCGCGAGCGCGTTCACGCGGATCGGCGCCCACTCGAAGGCGGCGGTCTCGGTGAAATTGAGCATGCCCGCGCGCGCGGCGCCGGAATGTCCCATGGTCGGCATGCCCTGCCACATGTCGGCGATGATGTTGACGATCGCGCCCGGGTTACCCAACTGAGCCGCCTTCTTCATCCACTGCGTGTAGCACTCGCGCGCGACGAGGAAGCCGCCGGTGAGGTTCGTTCGCACGACCGCATCCCAGCCCCTGGCCGAGATGCTCTCGAGCGGCGAGGGGAACTGGCCGCCTGCGTTATTGACGAGGAAATCGATTTTTTCGAAGTCCTTGAGAATTTGCGCGATCGAAGTCTTGACCGCCTCTTCCTCGCGGATGTCGAACGAATAAGTCCGCGCTTGGCCTCCGGCTTTCGCGATCTCGTCCGCGACGCGGGAAAGCTTCTCCATCTTTCTGCCGACGAGAGCGACTTTCGCGCCGAGGGACGCGAGCTCGTGCGCGGTGCAGCGCCCGAGGCCGGAGCCGCCGCCGGTGACGATTGCGACCCGGCCGGCGAAAAGTCCCGGCTTGAAGACCGACTGGTAGGCAGAAAGCATTTGCTTTGCGAGTGTCGTTGAACGGCGCTTCGGTGTAAAGTTTGCGCCCGTCATGGTGCAAATCAAATCGGAACGGCTCTGGGGCTCGCTGATGGATCTGGCGAGGATCGGCGCCACGCCCAAGGGTGGCGTGCGGCGCCTGACGCTCACCGAGGTCGATCGCGAGGGGCGCGACCGCTTCGTCGGCTGGTGCAAGGAGGCCGGACTTGAAATCGCGGTCGACGGCATCGGCAACATCTTCGCGCGCCGCGCGGGGACCGATCCGTCGGCGGCGCCCGTCGCGATCGGCAGCCACCTCGACTCGCAGCCCTCGGGCGGCAAGTTCGACGGCGCCTACGGAGTGATGGCCGGGCTGGAGGTGGTGCGCACGCTCAACGACGCGGGCATTCGCACGCGCGCGCCGCTCGAGGTCGTGTCCTGGACCAACGAGGAGGGCTCGCGTTTCGTGCCCACCTGCATGGGCTCGGGCGTGTTTGCCGGCGTTTTTTCGCTGGAAAGCGTTTCCGGCAACAAGGACGTCGATGGCATCACGGTTGGCGAAGCGCTGAAGAAAACCGGTTACGCCGGGACCGCCCAGCCGCACAAACTCGGCGCCTACTTCGAGGCGCACATCGAGCAGGGGCCCGTGCTGGAACAGACGAAAACCACGATCGGCGTGGTGCTCGGCGCTCTGGGGCAGCGCTGGTTCGACGTGGCGATCACCGGGCAGGATTCGCACGCGGGACCCACGCCGATGGAGACCCGCAAGGACGGTCTCGTCGCGGCGAGCCGGCTCGTCCTGGAAGTGAACCGCATCGCCAACACGTTCCCCGATTACGCGCGCGGCACGGTCGGCTTCATGCAGGTGAAGCCGAATTCGCGCAATGTGGTTCCGGGCGAAGTTCGCATGACGGTCGATTTCAGGAACGCGAAGGACGCGACACTGACCGCGATGTGCAACGAGCTGGATCTTTCGGTTTCACGGGTGGAAAAGGAATGCAGGGTGAAAATCGAAAAGAAACAGGTCGTCTACTTTCCGCCGAGCGAGTTCGCGCCCGATCTCGTCGACAGCGTGCGCGCGGGCTCGAAGGCCTTCGGCTACTCGCACCGCGACATCGTGAGCGGCGCGGCGCACGACGCGGTCTACATGTCGCGCATCGCGCCCACCGCCATGGTGTTCGTGCCCTGCGAGGGCGGCATCAGCCATAACGAGATCGAGAGCGCGCGCGCCGAGGACCTCGCGGCGGGCTGCAATGTGCTCTTGCAGGCCGTCTTGACGAAAGCCGGGACCGCCTAGCCTTTCACCACGACCGTGCTGACGCCGGCGGCAAACCCGACGCCCATCTCCTTCAGCGCCGATTCGATCCGCTTCAGCGCCGCGGCGCGGATGTCGAACTGCTTGCCGGGCGGGCAGCGGAACTTGCAGCGGAACACCTTCACGCCCGGGTCGATGCGGTAGAGCTTGCCCTTGAGCGGCTCGAGGATGTGCTGGCCCACGGCCGACTCGTTCTTCATCTCCTCGCCGATTTTCTTGATCATCTTGCGGATCTTCTCGCTCTCGACGTCGATCGGCAGCGGCAGGTTGAACTTGTCGATGACCCAGTCGCGTGAAGTATTGCGCACCGAGCCGAGCGCGCCGTAGGGCACGAAGTGGAGCGGCCCGTTATGGTGGCGCAGCGCCACCGAGCGCAGCGTGATGCGCTCGACCGTGCCCTTGGTGTTGCCGCCGCCCTCGATGTATTCGCCCACGCGGAAGGCGTCGTCGGCGAGATAGAAGACGCCGGCGATGACGTCGCGCACGAGCGCCTGAGCGCCGAAGCCGAGCGCGATGCCGAGCACCCCCGCGCCGGCGAGAAGCGGCGTGATCTCGATGCCGAGCGCCCAGAGCGACGAGAGGACAAGGAGCGCAAGGAGCAGCACGGCCGTGGTGAGGCGCAGAAGCGGCAAGAGCGTGAGCAGGCGCGAGCTCGCATCCGGCGGCTCGTGCGGATCGATCGGGCCGATGGCGGCGAGGCGCTGGTCGACGACGCTTCGCACGGCGATCCAGACGCCGTGCGCAAGCAGGCCGAGCACCGCCACGCCGAGGAGCCGCAGGCCGATGCGCACCCAGGGGCTCACACTCTCGGCGAACGTCGCGAGCGGCGTATCGAGCGCGAGCGCCGCGGCGCCGATGCCGACGAGCGCCACGAGAAAGCGCGCGAGCGAGAGCGCGATCGCGGGCAGCGCGCTCGAGGCCGCGTCCTCGCGCCAGTAGAAATAGACGATGTCGCGCAGGCCCACTTCGATCGCCAGCACGATCGCCACGACGGCCGCGAGCACCGAGGCCGACGGGCTCATCAGCCAGACGACGTAGACCGCGACGATGAGGACCGCGAGCACGAAGGAGCGCGGGAAGATCGGCGCGCGGGTATCGGGCGCGGCCGCGGCGGGCGCGATCCGGCGGTCGCGGCGCCCGAAATAGGAAAAGGCCGCGACGAAAAGGATGAGCGTGGCGACGCTGAAGCTCGCGAAGCGCGCCACGCTGCCCGCATGGCGCGCGCCGGTCGCGCCCTGCAGGATCGCCGGCACGAAGTGGCCGAGCGCGACGAGGGCGAGCGCCGCCATGAGCGTCCAGGTGAGCGAGCGGGCTCGTGCCGGGTCGATCGGCACGAGCTGGCGCTGCGGCCGGCCGGGAGCGAGGATGACCGAGACGGCAATCCAGGAAAGGCGCAGCGCGACGAGGAAAAGCGTCGCCTGGATGACGAGCGGGTGCATGCCCTCGGGCCAGGTGAAGGCCGCCGAGACGCCAATGACCGCGGCCGTGAAGAGGAGGAGCCCCGCGCCCTGCAGGATCGCGCGCCGCAGCCCGGCGCGCAGCGCGTCGAAGGGCGAGCCGGCCGGCGACGAATACGCCGCGCGCAGCGGCGAGTAGGCATAGGTCCAGTAGAGCCACTCGACCGCGATTCCCACGAAGAGCAGGATCATCAGGTAGGTAAAGCCGCGCACCCCCGTGCCCGTCATGAGCGAGGCGCGCGTCGATTCGAACAGTTGCAGGCTTTCGGCGGGCGATTGCGCGAGGTCCGCGCCGAGCGCTTCGAGCCTTGCCTTGGCGCCGGCGAGCATGCCGACCCACCAGCCGGCCATGCCTTCTTCGTTCACGGCGTTCCTCCGGCGGCGGGCGAGGCCTCGACCGTCCACTCCTGCGGCGCGCGCGCGGCGGAGGCGTCCGCGAACGCGGGCAGCAGGCGCGTCACCGAGACGGTCGCGCCGAGGACGCGCGCCTGGCAGGCGAGGCGCTCCTGCGCATGCGCGCCGACCCGCTCGAGCGTGTGGCGCTCCAGGTCCTCGATAGGCGAGAGCTGTGCAGCGCCGGCATCGACGTGCACGCGGCAGGTGCCGCAACGGCCGCGCCCCGAGCAGACATGCGCGTGCGGGACGTCGTTGAGAAGGCTGAGCTCGAGGATGGAAAGACCGCGCCGCCCGCTCGCGCTCAAGCCGCCGTCGTAGCCGACCGTGACGCGCGAATGGCGCGAGGCGATCACGCGCCAGCCGAAGATCGCCACCGCGATCGCAAGCAGCGCGCCATACACGAGGAGGATGCGCGCCTGCATCGCATCGAGCTGGCCCGTGACTTTGACGACCTTGGTCAGGTTCTCGCGGATATGCGCGTTCCATTGCGGGTCGGAAGCGAGCCGGGCGAGCACTTCCTTGCCGGCTTCGGCGAAGCCGAGGAGCGCGAGGATGGGAATCGCAAAAAGAAGCGGCAGCACGAGTCCGCCGACCCGGCGCCAGACCGGCTTCAGCACGAGCCAGGAGTAAAGGCCGATGCAGGCGTGCATCCACACGACCATCACGACGCAAATCTGCTGGAACGCGTAGCGCGGCGTGAAGCTCCAGTACACGGCGAGCATCTGCCCGAAGGTCGCATCAAAGCCCGGCGTCACTTCGCCTGCCGTGTGCATCACCACCGCGTGGTTGAGCAGGAGCGGCGGCGTGATGAGGCCGAGCGCGAGCTGCACCACGTCGGTCTTGCTGACCGCGAGCGAGCGCCGCGACGCGATCGCATAGAGCCCGAGCAGGATGTGCAGGATCGCCGCGCCCGCGAGAAGCGTGAGGCCCGGACCGGTGCGCCAGGGGCCCATCAGCCAGGGCCGCGCCGCCTCCATGGTGGCGAGCGACTTGAGGCCGAGGATGAGGTTGGCGAGATGACAGGTAACGAAGCTAAGGAGGATCAATCCCGATACGATCCTCATAGTTCGCACCATCGCCCCCGCGTGCATGCCGGCGATTATAGGTCTTGGAATAGAATTCGCTTGTGATTCCCCGCACGCTGTTTTCCCCAGAGCACGACACGTTCCGCGACTCGGTACGCCGATTTCTGGAGACCGAGGTGAGGCCGCACGACGAAAAATGGCAGGAGCAGGGCTACGTCGACAAGGCGGTGTGGAAAAAGGCGGGCGAGCACGGTTTCCTGTGCATGAGCATGCCGGAGCAATACGGCGGCTCCGGCGCCGACAAGCTCTTTTCCATGGTGCTGATGGAGGAGCAGGCGCGCATCAACAACTCCTCGCTCGGCTGGGGCCTGCATTCCGAGATCGTCGCGCCCTACCTCTTCAACTACGGCAGCGAGGCGCTGAAGAAGAAATACCTGCCGAAGATGGCCAGGGGCGAGATGATCGGCGCGATCGCGATGAGCGAGCCCGGCGCCGGTTCCGACTTGCAGGCCGTCAAGACAAGCGCGATCAGGAAAGGCGACAAATACGTCGTCAACGGATCAAAAACCTTCATCACCAACGGCTGGAATTCCGATCTCGTCATCGTCGTCGCGAAAACCGATCCCGCCAAGGGCGCCAAGGGCACGAGCCTGGTGGTGGTGGACACCTCGATGAAGGGCTTCTCCAAGGGGAAGCGCCTGAAGAAGATGGGCTTGAAAGGCCAGGACACCGCCGAGCTGTTCTTCGACAACGTCGAAGTGCCTGCCGAGAACTTGCTCGGCCAGGAGGGGAACGGCTTCATCTATCTCATGCAGGAGCTCCCCTGGGAGCGCATGCAGATCGCGATCGGCGCGGCGGCGAAAAGCGAGGCGGCGCTCGGCTGGACCATCGCCTATGTGAACGACCGGAAGGCTTTCGGCAAGCCGGTCGCCGGCTTTCAGAACACGCGCTTCAAGCTCGCCGAGATCGCGACCGAGGTGCAGGTGATGCGCGTCTTCGTCGACCGCTGCATGCAGCTCCTGCTCGAGAAAAAGCTCGACACCGCGACCGCCTCGATGGCGAAGTACTGGGCCTCCGACATGGAAGGCAAGGTGATCGACGAGTGCCTGCAGCTGCACGGCGGCTATGGGTTCATGTGGGAGTTTCCGATCGCACAGGCCTACGTGGACGCGCGCGTGGCGCGTATCTACGGGGGCACCAACGAAATCATGAAGGAAGTCATCTCCCGATCGCTCGGGTTAGGAGGCAAGGATGTCTGAAGCATTCGTCTTTGACGCCATTCGCACGCCCCGGGGACGCGGCAAATCGACGGGCTCGCTCTACGAAGTGAAGCCGATTTCGCTGCTCACCGGGGTGCTGAAGGAAATGCAGCACCGGCACGACCTCGACACCGCGCAGGTGGACGACGTGGTCATGGGCTGCGTCACGCCGGTGGGCGAGCAGGGCAGCTGCATCGCCAAGACGGCGGCGCTTGCCGCGGGCTGGGACTACAAGGCTTCCGGCGTGCAGCTCAACCGCTTCTGCGCCTCGGGCCTGGAAGCCGTCAACATGGCGGCGCAGAAAGTGCGCTCGGGCTGGGAAGACCTCGTGGTGGCGGGCGGCGTGGAGTCGATGTCGCGCGTACCGCTCGGCACCGACCGCGGCGCCTGGGCCTGCGACCCTGAAACCGCCTTCGACACCGCGTTCATTCCGCAAGGGATCAGCGCCGATCTGATCGCCACGCTCGAGGATTTTTCGCGCGAGGACGTCGATACCTACGCGCTGCGTTCGCAAAAGCGCGCCGCCGCCGCGCGCGAGGAGGGCCGCTTCAAGAAGTCAGTCGTACCTGTGCAGGATGCGATCGGCGATGTGATTCTCGACCATGACGAATTCATCCGGCCGCAAACCACGATGGAGGGGCTCGCCCAGCTGAAAACTTCGTTCGACAAGATGGGGGCGATGGGCTACGACGCGGTCGCGATCCAGCGCTATCCGCAGGTCGAGCGCATCAAGCACGTGCACACCCCCGGCAACTCCTCCGGGATCGTCGACGGCGCGGCCGCCGTGCTCATCGGCACCGAGAAGAAGGGCAAGGAGCTGGGCTTGACGCCGCGCGCGCGCATCGTCTCGGTCGCGCTCTCGGGCGCCGATCCCACGATCATGCTGACCGGCCCCATGCCCGCGGCGAGGAAGGCGCTCGCCAAGGCGAACCTGAAACTCTCGCAAATAGATTTATTCGAGGTGAACGAGGCGTTCGCGGTGGTGCCGATGAAGTTCATGAAGGAGATGAAGGTCGACGCCGAGATCGTCAACGTGAACGGCGGCGCGATCGCCATGGGCCATCCGCTCGGCGCGACCGGCGCCATGATCCTCGGCACGCTGATCGACGAGCTCGAGCGCCGGAAGCTCCGTTACGGCCTGGCCACGCTCTGTGTGGGTGGAGGAATGGGCATCGCGACGATTGTCGAGCGGATTTAATGCCGATCAAGTTCGAAAAAGATTCCCAGGACATCGTTACGTTGACTTTTGACGCGCCGGGCGCGCCGGTCAACACGATGACCGAGGCCTGGCAGACGGCGTTCGCCGACATGGTGCAGCGCCTGGAGCGCGAGAAGGCGCAGACCCGGGGCGTGATCCTCGCTTCGGGGAAGAAAACCTTCTTCGCCGGCGCGGAGCTGAAGGACGTGCTCAAGTTCGGCGCGGACGACGGGCCGAAGGTGTTCGCGTGGATCGAGTCGGTGAAGAAGCGCATGCGAACCCTGGAAAAGCTCGGCGTTCCGGTGGTCGCGGCGCTCGAAGGCACGGCGCTCGGCGGCGGCTGGGAGATCGCGCTCTGCGCGCACTGCCGCCTGGTGATGGATGACGAGAAGATCCAGCTCGGGCTCCCCGAAGTGACGCTCGGGCTCCTGCCGGGCGCGGGCGGCGTCACCAAGATGACGCGCCTTCTCGGCCTGCAGGGCGCGTTCCCCTACCTCGTCGAAGGCAAGACGATGAAGCCGCGCCAGGCCGCCGAGCTTGGCCTGGTGCAGGGACTCGCCGCCAGCCGCGACGATCTCTTCCGCATGGCGCGCGAATGGATCGCGGCCAATCCCTCGCCCAAGCAGCCCTGGGACGACGAGGCTTTCCGCATGCCGGGCGGCGGGCCCTCCAACCCGAAGGTCTCGCAGATGCTCTCGATCGCGCCGGCCATGGTGGTGGAGAAAACCCGCGGCCTGTATCCCGCGCCCAAGGCGATCATGGCGGCGATGGTGGAAGGCGCGTACGTCGACGTCGACACGGCACTGCGCATCGAATCGCGCTATCTCGCCAAGCTCGCGGTCGGCGCGGTGGCGAAGAACCTGATCACGCTCTTCTTCAATCGCACGGCGATCAAGTCGGGCGGCTCGCGGCCCGAGGGCTATCCGAAATGGAAGGCGAGCAAGGTCGGCATCCTCGGCGCGGGCATGATGGGCGGCGGCATCGCCTACGCCAACGCGATCCGCGCGGTGCCTTGCGTCCTCAAGGATGTCACCCTCGAGAAAGCGGAAGCCGGCAAGAGCTACACCGACAAGCTGCTCGAGAAGCGCAAGAAGGAAAAAAATCCGCTTCTCCTCATCAAGGCGACCGACAACGTAAAAGATCTCGCCGGCTGCGACCTGATCATCGAGGCAGTGTTCGAGAAGCGCGATATCAAGGCGCAGGCGACGAAGGAAGCCGAGCCGATGCTCGCCAAGGGCGGCATCTTCGCGTCGAACACCTCGACCCTGCCGATCAGCGGGCTCGCGCAGGCGTTCGGCAAGCCGGAGAACTTCATCGGTCTGCATTTCTTCTCGCCCGTGGACAAGATGGAACTGGTCGAGATCATCAAGGGCGCGAAGACTTCGCCCGAGACGCTCGCCAAGGCGTACGACTACGTGCTGCAGATCGGCAAGACGCCGATCGTGGTCAACGACTCACGCGGCTTCTATACGAGCCGCACCTTCGGCACGTTCGTGCAGGAGGGCTGCGCGATGCTCGCCGAGGGGGTCCCCGCCGCCGCGATCGAGAACGCCGCGCGCCAGGCCGGTATGCCCGTGGGTCCGCTCGAAGTCATCGACCAGACCTCGATGTCGCTCTCGATGGCGGTGATGGAGCAGACGATCGCGGATCTGAAGGCCGAGGGCCAGCCGCTGCCGCCCGAGCACCCGGGACAAAAAGTGATCATAAAGATGGTGAGGGAGCTAAAGCGCCCCGGCCGCGCTGCGGGCGGCGGCTTCTACGAGTATCCGAAGGAAGGCAGAAAATTCCTCTGGCCGGGGCTCGCCCAGGCGTTCGGCGCGAAGAACAGCGGCTGGGACCTTCAGGAGCTGAAGGACCGCATCCTCTATCGCCAGGCGATCGAGACTGCCCGCTGCTTTTCGGAGGGCGTCCTGGAAACCGCGCACGACGGCAACATCGGCTCGATCTACGGCATCGGCTTTCCGGCGTGGACGGGCGGGGCGCTGCAGTTCATCAATTCGGTCGGGCCGAAGCAGTTCGCCAAGCGCGCCGAAGAGCTGGCGGCGAAGCACGGCGAGCGCTTCGCGCCGCCGGAGCTGCTGCTCGACAAGGCCGCGCGCGGCGAGCTTTTCCGCTAGGCGCCCGCGCATGCCGCTGCCTGCCGCGCTGCAGAAGCTGCGCATCCCGGTCATCGGCGCGCCGATGTTCATCGCGGGCAATCCCCGTCTCGTCATCGAGCAATGCAAGGCGGGCATCGTCGGCTCGTTTCCGGCGCTGAACGCGCGGCCCAAGGAGGCGCTCGACGGCTGGCTCTCCGAGATCGAGTCCGCGCTCGCCGGCCAGCCGGGCGCGGCGCCCTTCGCGGTGAATCAGATCTGCCACAAGTCGAACGACCGCCTCGAGCACGACCTCGAGGTCTGCATCCGCCACAAGGTGCCGATCACGATCACGAGCCTGCGCGCGCCGAATGACGTGATCCCGAAGATCCACGCCTACGGCGGCATCGTGCTGCACGACGTGATCAGCGTGCGCCACGCCGAGAAGGCGCTCGAAGCGGGCGTGGACGGCTTGATCCTGGTGTGCGCCGGCGCGGGCGGCCACGCCGGCACGCTCTCGCCCTTCGCCCTGATCGGCGAGGTGCGGCGCTTCTTCGACGGCCCGATCGTGCTTTCCGGCGCGATCGCCTCGGGCGATGCGATCCTGGCGGCGCAGGCCGCGGGCGCGGATCTCGCCTATATCGGCACCCGCTTCATCGCCACTCCCGAGGCGAGCGTGCCCGAGCGCTACAAGGAAGAGCTGCTGCGCTCGGCAGCGGCGGACATCGTCTACACCGACCTTTTTTCCGGCGTGCACGGGAACTACCTCAAGCACAGCGTGGTCGCAGCAGGCTTCGATCCGAAGAACCTGCCGAAGTCCGACCCGAACAGGATGAACTTCGGCTCGGCCGGCGGCGCGGAGAAGAAGGTCTGGCGCGACATCTGGAGCGCGGGCCAGGGCGTGGGCCAGATCGACGCCGTGCAGCCGGTCGCGCAGATCGTTGCCCGGCTCGAGACCGAGTACGCCGCCGCGCGCCGACGGCTGCAGATGAACTGATGGCGGCTCTCGAAATCGAGCGGCGCGGCGCAGCGGCGTGGCTCTGGCTCAACCGGCCGGAGGTTCGCAATGCGCTCAACGCTGAAATCCAGGAGTTGCTGGAGAAAAACCTGAAGGAGATCGAAGCGGATCCTACCGTTCGCGTCGTCGTGATGGGGGGAAGAGGACAGGCGTTCAGTGCCGGCGGCGATCTTTCGCGCATGGAGCAGGCCGCGAAGATGACGAAGGCGCGCAACCGCAAGGAGGCGGGCCGGTTCGCGGCGCTGCTTTATCGCTTGCACACCTTTTCGAAGCCGACGATTGCGCGCGTTCACGGCGCCGCGTTCGCGGGCGGCATGGGGCTTGTCGCCGCCTGCGACCTCGTCGTCGCCGCGGAGGAAGCGGAGTTCTGCCTGCCCGAGGTGCGCATCGGCCTGGTGCCCGCCATGATCAGCCCCTACATCGCGCGCGCTTTGGGCGAACCGCAGACGCGCCGCTACATGCTGACAGGCGAGCGTCTTCCGGCGCCGGAGGCGCAGCGTCTCGGCTTCGTGCACGAGTGCGTCGCCGCGGGCGAGTTGGACGCGGCGGTGGAGAAAATCGTCGGCGCGCTCGCCAAGGCCGGGCCGCAGGCGCTCGCGCGCGCGAAAAAGCTGCTCGCGCGCATCGCCGCCGTGCCGCTCGGGCCCAAGCTCGGCGCGGAGACGGCGGCGCTCCTCGCCGAGGTGCGCGCGGGCGCCGAGGCGCGCGAGGGCATCCGCGCGTTCCTCGAGAAGCGAAAGCCCGGCTGGAGCTGAGCCGACCTGGGCTTCTACCGCTATCTGGAGGGGAAAATCCGCGGCACGGCCAATCCCGGACCGGGGGAGCCGCCCGCCGGCCTGTGGGCCTTCTACTGGCATTTCATGCGCCAGACGAGAGGCTGGTACGCGCTCATGTTCGCGACCAGCCTCGTGGTGGCGCTCGTCGACATGACCGTCCCGGTCTTCATCGGCCAGATCGTGTCGCTCATGGAGGCGACCGACCGGCAGGCCGCGATCGAGGGCCGCTGGCCGCTCCTCGCCGGCATGGTCGCCGTCGTCGTGCTGCTGCGGCCGCTCGCGATCCTCGTCGACGTGGCGGTGCGGCTGAACGGGGTCATTCCGGGCGCGACCACGCTCATTCGCTGGCAGAGCCACTGGCAGGTGGTGCGCCAGAGCTGGAGCTTTTTCCAGAACGACTTCGCCGGCAGGATCGCCAACCGCGTGATGCAGACGGCGATTTCGCTCCGGGAAAGCGCGATGGCGGGGATCCGGGCGGTCTGGTACATCGCCGTCTACGGCCTGGGCGCCATCGTCCTCATGATGCTCTCGGACTGGCGCCTCGCGCTCCCCACCTTCGCCTGGGCGCTCGCCTACGTGATTTTCCTCGGCTATTTCGTGCCCCGCATGCGCGAGCTCTCCAAGCTCTCCTCGGAAGGCCGCTCGCTCGTCATGGCGCGCATCGTCGACAGCTACACCAACATCCTGACCGTGAAGCTGTTTGCGCGGCCGGCGCAGGAAGACGCCTACGTGCGTTCCGCCGTGGAAGACCACCAGCAGGCGGTCGCAGGCTACATGCGCACCGCCTCGAACTTCATCTTCACGCTCGCCGCAATGAACGCTGCGCTGCTCAGCGCGACCGCCGCGATCGGGCTCTGGCTGTGGGCGCAGGGCAGCGTGAGCGCGGCCGCCGTCGCGACCGCGCTTCCGCTCGCCTGGCAGATCACCACGACCTCGGGCTGGGTGAGCTGGGAGGTGGCGGCGATCTTCGAGAATGTCGGCATGGTGCAGGAGGGCATGCAGACGATCGCCGTGCCGCGCTCCGGCGCCGACCGTCCCGGCGCGCGCGAGCTCGTCGTTTCGCGCGGCGAGATCGAGTTCAAGGACGTGACCTTCAACTACGGAAGGGCCAGCGGCGCGCCGGTGCTCGAGCGGCTCAATCTGGTCGTCCGCCCCGGCGAGCGCGTCGGCCTGATCGGGCGCTCCGGCGCCGGCAAGTCGACGCTCGTCAACCTGCTGCTGCGCTTCTACGACACGGAGCAAGGCAGCATCCGCATCGACGGCGAGGATGTGCGCGAGGTGACCCAGGAAAGCCTGCGCGCGGCGATCGGCATGGTGACGCAGGACACCTCGCTCCTGCACCGCTCGATCGCGGAGAACATCCGCTACGGCCGCCCCGAGGCGGGCGACGCCGAAGTCGAGGCGGCGGCGCGCCGCGCGCACGCGCATGAGTTCATCGTCGAGCTGCGCGACTGGAAGGATCGCACCGGCTACGACGCGCACGTCGGCGAGCGCGGCGTCAAGCTCTCGGGCGGGCAGCGCCAGAGGATCGCGATCGCGCGCGTGGCGCTGAAGGACGCGCCCATCCTCGTGCTCGACGAGGCGACCTCCGCGCTCGACAGCGAGGTCGAGCTCGCGATCCAGGAGCAGCTCCTCGGCTTGATGGAGGGCAAGACGGTGATCGCGATCGCGCACCGCCTCTCGACCATCGCGCGCATGGACCGGCTGATCGTGCTCGACGCCGGCCGGATCGTCGAGCAGGGCACGCACGACGAGCTGCTGCGCTCGGGCGGGATCTACGAGAAGCTCTGGAGCCACCAGTCGGGCGGCTTCCTCGCCTACGACGCGGCGCCGCCGGAAACCGAGGCCGAGCTGCCTTCTGAGCCGGAGCCCGAGGCGCCGTTCGCGCCGGTCGACGAGCCGACCGACCGGCCGCGTGTCTGAGGCGCCCGGGCCTACTTGAATCGCTTCTTGAGGCCGTCCCAGGTTTTGCTTTCGTAGCCCTTCTGCAGTTGCGGCGCGACGAGCGCGAATCGGGTGGGCCGGAACACGTAGCGGCTCTCCCACATGAAGGCGAGCGTGTTCTGCAGCCGGTGCGGCTTGAGCTCGGCGTTGGTGGCCTTTTCGAGCGTCGGCAGGTCGGGGCCGTGGCCCTGGAGGCAGTTGTGGATCGAGACGCCGCCGGGCAGGAAGCCCTCGGCTTTCGATTCATATTCGCCGTGCACCAGGCCCATCAGCTCGCTCATCACGTTGCGGTGGAACCAGGGCGGCCGGAAGGTGTGCTCGGCCACCTGCCAGCGCGGCGGAAAAATGACGAAGTCGCAGTTCGCCACGCCCGGCTGGCCTGAGGGCGAAGTGAGCACGGTGAAGATCGACGGGTCGGAATGGTCGAACGTCACGGTGTTCACCGCCATGAAGCGCTCGAGCGGGTATTTGTACGGCGCGTAGTTGCCGTGCCAGGCGACGACGTCGAGCGGCGAGTGGCGGTACTCGGCCGCCCAGAGGTTGCCCTGGAATTTCTGGATCACCTCGCACCTGCCGCCGCGCTCCTCGAAGGCGGCGACCGGCGCGAAGAAGTCGCGCTTCTGCGCGAGGCCCTGCGAGCCGATCGGCCCGAGCTCCGGCAGCCGGAAGGGCGCACCGTAGTTCTCGCAGACATAGCCTCGCGAAGGACCGGTCACGCCGATTTTGAATTTGACGCCTCTCGGGATCACGGCAACTTCGCGCGGTTCTATTTCCAGTTTGCCCAGTTCGGAAAAAATGGAAAGCGAGCCGACCTGCGGTACGAGCATCAGCTCGCCGTCGATGCACGCGAAATAGCGATCGGTCATCGACTTGTTGGCGCGGTACACGTGGACCGCGACGCCCGTGAGCAGCGACGGATCGCCCGAGCCGGCGAAGGTCACAAGGCCGTCTACGAAATCGGTGCCCTTGGAGGGCATCGGCAGCGGATCCCAGCGCAGGCGCGCGGGCGGCGTTTCTATCTCGTTGAAGGGTCCCGAGCGCACAAGGCCGTTGTTCTTGCGCTTGAACGGGGGCTGCATCGCGGAGGGCCGCAGCTTGTAGAGCCAGCTGGACAGATTGTCCGCGCGCGGCGCGGTGAACGCCGTGCCGGAAAGCACCTCGGGGTAGAGGCCGCGCGGCGGCCGTTGCGGCGAGTTCTGGCCCTCGGGCAGCGCCCCTCGCACCGCTTCGGTCGAGAACGTGTTGCCGAAGCCGGACTGGTATTTGAGCTTCATTTCAGGACCCCCCGTCGCATCTGGTCGAGCTCGATGGATTCGAAGAGCGCCTTGAAATTGCCCTCCCCGAATCCCTCGTCCCCTTTTCTCTGAATGAACTCGAAGAAAATCGGCCCGAGCTGGTTCTCGGTGAAGATCTGCAGGAGCAGCGCGCCTTTCTTGCCGTCGACCAGGATTTTTCTCTTTTTCAGCTCCTCGACGTTTTCCCCGTGGCCCGGAATGCGCTTGTCGATGAGCTCGTAATAGGTATCGACCGTGTCCAGCAGCTTCACGCCCTTCGCGCGCATGGCGTCGACCGTGCGCAACAGGTCGCTTGAGGCGAGCGCGATGTGCTGGATGCCCTCGCCGTGGTAGCGGTCGAGGTATTCCTGGATCTGGCCCGCCTTTTCGCCGCCTTCCTCGTTGATCGGGATGCGGATGAGCCCGCAGGGGCTCGTCATCGCCTTGGACTTGACGCCCGTCACCTGGCCCTCGATGTCGAAGTAGCGGATCTCGCGGAAGTTGAACAGGCGCTGGTAGAAGTCGGCCCACTCGGCCATGCGGCCCTTGTGCACGTTGTGCGTGAGGTGATCGATGACCGTGAGGCCGTGGCCGAAGGGGTTCAGCGAAGCCGCATCGCCTCCTTCGGGCAGCGGCTCGAAGTCGACGTCGTAGAAGCCGATGTTGCCGATGTCGCCCGGTCTTGCGCCGCGCTTGCCGCGCCAGCGGTCGATGAAATAGATGATCGAGTCGCCGATGCCCTTGATTGCCGGGATGTTCAGCTCGCCCGGTCCAGCGTGCCCGGCATAGCCCCAGGCGCCCAGGGAAATGGCGCGCTCGTAGGCGAGCTTCGCATCCTCCACGCGGAAGGCGATCGCGCAGATGCTCGCGCCGTGCTGGCGCGCGAAGCGCTGCGCGAACGAGTCGGGCTCGGCGTTGACGATGAAGTTGATCTCGCCCTGGCGGTACAGGATCACGTTCTTGTGGCGGTGGCGCGCGATCGCGCGAAAGCCGAGGCGCTCGAAGAGCGCGCCCATCGCTTTGGGATCGGGCGCGGCGTATTCGATGAACTCGAATCCCGCCGTCCCCATGGGATTGTCCCAGGGCATTGCCGATATCATAGCCACGCCTTGTTACCTTGAATCGTCATGAAGGAGATCCTCATCGCCGGCGGGGGGATCGGCGGCCTCGCCGCCGCGCTCGCGCTCGCGCGCAAGGGGCGCAGGGTAAGGGTGCTCGAGAAGGCGGCCGAATTCGGCGAGATCGGCTACGGCATCCAGATGGGCCCCAACGTGAGCCGCATGCTCGATCACTTGGGCGTGCTGAAAGCGACCGAGAAAACCGCCTTCTTCCCGCAGGCGCTCATTTTCGTCGACGCGCTCGACAACCGCGAAGTAACCCGCATCGCGCTCGGCGACGCCTTTGTGCGGCGCTTCGGCTATCGCTACTTCGTCATCCATCGCCGCGACCTGCACGGCGGCCTGCTCGCCGCTTGCAAGCAGTGCAGCGAAATTGTTCTCGAGCCTTCAAGGGAAGTGGAAAGTTTTTCCGAATCCGGCCAGACAGTCACGGTTAGCTGCAAAGACAAAACCCTGATCGAAGGCGCCGCTCTGATCGGTGCCGAAGGACTGTGGTCGCCGACCCGCCAGGCGGTGATCGGTGACGGCGCGCCGCGGCAGGCGGGGCACTTCGTCTACCGGGGCGTGGTGCCGGATGCCGACATCACCGACCGCAGCCGTAGCGACAGCATGACGATCTGGGGCGGGCCGGACCTGCATCTCGTGCAGTACCGGCTGCGCGGCGGCACTGTGATGAACAATGTCGCCACGATCGCGAGCCGGCGCTTCCGGCGCGGCGAGCCGGAAGCGGGCGCGTCCGAGGAACTGGAAGCAATGTTCGCAGCCTGCCACCCGCAGGTTCGCGACCACCTGCGTTATGTCTCGCGCGAGCGCAACTGGGTGCTGCACGACCGCGAGCCGGCCACGAACTGGACGAAGGGGCGGGTGACGCTCCTCGGGGATGCCGCGCACCCGACGCTGCAATACCTCGCGCAAGGCGCGCAGATGGCGATCGAGGACGGCGTCGTGCTCGCCGAGAAGGTCGCCGCCGCCGGCGAGGACTTGCACCGCGCCTTCCTCGCCTATCAGCGCGATCGCATGAATCGCACGGCGCGCGTCGTCCTGTCGTCGCGTTTCTTCGGCGAGTGGTTCCACGCCGACCGCGGCGCGCGCGAGCTGCGGAACGAGCTCGGGCGCAAGCGCGATCCCGACAATCCCTGGGAAGCGGACTGGCTCTACCGGGGAGTCGAGCCCGACGGCAGGCTTTAAGGCGCTAGCGCGGGCAGCACGCGGAGGCGCTCGTAGATCGGCGTGAAATCCGGGGCGGTTTCGCGCATGAGATGATCGAACGAATCGATGACGAAGTATGTGGTCTGGTACTTGTCGATCTGATAATCGGTTCTGAGAATTCTCTCGAGGTCAAACGCCAGCCGTCGAGGATCCGGGCTTGCCACGCAGTGCGCGAGCTCTCCCCCGGACGAAAGCAGTCCCGCCCCGTAGGCGCGTATTCCCAGGGGCGTGTTCATCAGTCCGAACTCGATCGTGTACCAGTAGAGCCGCGCCAGCATCTTGACCGCGTCCAGGCGCATCGCCTTCAAGCCGCCCTTGCCGTACTCGTGAAGGTGATCGGCGTACACCGGGTCGAAGAGCAAGGGGACGTGCCCGAAGAAATCGTGGAACACATCGGGCTCGACGATGTAGTCGAACTCCTCGGGCTTTCTCAGCCAGACAGTGACCGGGAAGCGGCGGTTGGCAAGGTGGGTGAAGAACGCGTCGTCGGGAATGAGGCCGGGAACGGCGACGATCGACCAGCCGGTCTTGTTCTTCAGTTGCCTCGTGATTTCGTCGAACTTCGGAATCGAATGCCCAGCCTGCAGTCTGCCGATCGCCTCGATCCACTCGGGACAGGCGTAGCGGGGCACCAGCTTCGCCTGGCGGTCGAAGAGGCGCCTGAAGAGCGCGTGCTCGGCGGCCGTGTAGGCGCTCCAGTCCTGCTCGACCGAATAGTCCTTGGCGGCGCGCGAGTAGTCGCCTCTTAGTGCGGCGGTCATGAGAGACGAACCGGCAGTTTCCGGAAGCCTCTGAATCTGACCCGCCGATCCCGCTCGGGTTCTCCGTCGAGTTCCATTCGCGCAAAGCGCGTGAGCAGGCGGGCAAAAGCGATCCGGCCCTCCAGGCGCGCGACATTCATGCCGACGCAGACATGGTCGCCCTGGCCGAAGGCAAGATGGCGGTTCGGCTTGCGCGCGATGTCGAAGCGCCCGGGCTCCGCGAACTGGGCCGGATCGTGGTTGGCGGCGCCGATCCCGATGGTGACGAAAGTACCCGCCGGCAGGCGCTCGCCGCCGAGCGTCAGGGACTCGGTCAGGCGCCGGTTGTTGAGCTGAATCGGCCCGTCGAAGCGCAGCATCTCCTCGATCGCGGAGTGGATGAGCGCGGGGTCGTTTCTCAGCGCCTGCAGCTGGGCCTCGTTGTGCAGCAGCGCCCACAGGCCGTTGCCGATCAGGTTGGTGGTGGTCTCGTGGCCCGCGTTGAGAAGAAAGATGCACTGGTGATGAAGCTCCGTTTCGGTCAGGCGCTCGCCGTCCTTCTCGCCCTGGATGAGCCGTGTCAGCACGTCGGCCTCCGCATCGCCAGGCCGTCGCTTGCGCTCTTCGATGAGCGTCTTGAGGAAAGCGACGAACTCCGTGACGGCGCGGTTGCCCGCGTCGAACATCTCGGGGGTGAGCTTCGGCTCGAGTCCCGAGAGGATCGCGATCGACCAGGCGCGCAGCGGGCTTCGCTCCGGGCGCGGGATGGCGAGCAGGTTGCCGACCACCTCGATGGGAATCTGCGCGGCGAAATCGGCGATGAAGTCGACAGTGCGCTTCTCCGCCATCTCGTCCAGGAGCGAGTCGACGAGCCGGGTGACCTGCGCCTCCATGCGCGCGATGGCGCGCTGGTTGACCGCGCCCATGATGAGCCGGCGCACGCGCGTGTGCAGCGGCGGGTCGTTGAAGACGAGGCTCGTCGTGTGATGCTCGTAGAGCGGCGAATCGCCGAACTTCGGCCTGAATTCCGCTTTCTTGTCCGAGCTCGCCGAAGGGCTGCGGTAGACGGCGAGGGCGTCGTCGTAGCGCGAGACGAAGACGCCGCCGCCCTCGAGCGCGTGCAGCGGATCGTGCTCGCGCAGCGCCGCGTACCAGGGATAGGGGTCGTCCAGGAAGCCGGCCGGCACGCGCGTCAGCTGGAAGTCGCGCACCGCGTCGGCCGGAATCATTCGGCTATTATGCCGGCCGATGGCGACAGCCTCCCGCACCTACCGCTACTACGACTTCGTGATGGCGGCGTTCGTTGCGGTGCTGATCTGCTCGAACTTCATCGGCGCGGCGAAGCAGGCGGTGATCGAGCTGCCGTTCCTCGGGCCGACACCGTTCGGGGCGGGCGTGCTCTTCTTTCCGATCTCCTACATCTTCGGCGACATCCTCACGGAGGTCTACGGCTACGGCCGCGACCGGCGCGTGGTCTGGGCGGGCTTCGCCGCGCTCGCCTTCGGCTCGTTCATGGCGTGGATCGTGGTGAGCCTGCCGCCCGGGCCCTCCGACTACATGAAGTCCTACCAGCCTGCGCTCGAAGCGGTCTTCGGCAATGCCTGGCGAATCGCGGCGGCCTCGATGATCGCGTTCTGGTGCGGCAGCTTCGCCAACAGCTACGTGCTCGCCAAGATGAAGATCCTGACCGCCGGCAAGTGGCTGTGGACCCGCACGATCGGCTCCACGATCGTCGGCGAGCTTGTCGATTCCTCGCTTTTCTACGTCATCGCCTTCTACGGCATCTGGGACACCGCCGACCTCGTCAAGGTCGCGATGGCGCAGTACCTGCTGAAAACCGGCTGGGAAGTGGTGATGACGCCGGTCACCTACCGCGTCGTGGGATTCCTCAAGCGCGTGGAGAACGAGGACTACTACGACCGCGACACCAATTTCACGCCCTTCTCGGTGAAGGTGTAGCGGAAAAAGCCTATTGGGGAATCTTCCCTGCGCGGTAGGCCTGCAGCACCTGGCGCAGGCTCGCGCGGGTCGAATTCGGGATGTCGTCGACGAGGTAGCGGCCGTCGTCCATCTTGACGAAAAACTGTCCGGCGATCGTCTTGGTGGCGCTCTGGGTCCACACCAGCAGGCTGTGCGGCCCGATGACGATTTCGCCCAGCAGCTTGTTTTTCGGATCGAAATATTCCGCGAAGACGCGCCTGAACTCGTCATCGCCGATCGAGCGCCGGTAGTCCTGCAGTACCTCGAAGCGTCGCCGCGGCGAGTTGGAGAGCAGGGCCGCCTCTTCGATGTCGCCGGTCGACAGGTGCAGGTTGAGCAGCCGCGCGGCATCGAGCGCGCTCGTCGGCGCGAGCACGGTGGCCGGCTTGACCCGGTGCGCTTCGGCCGGATGGGTGCGCAAGGTGTATTCGATGCGCTTGCCGTCCTCGAGCTCGAGGCTGCGCGGCGTCTCCGACTGTGCGAGCAGCGCAAATGGCGCGGCGAGCGCGGCCGCGAGGGCGGCGCCGGCCAGCGCGCGCCGGGCGCGCATCATGCCGCGGCGCGCCGGACGGCGCTCGCGCCGCCGAGCTTGCCGAGCAACGCCTCGCGCTTCGCGCGTGCGGCGGCGATGCTCTTCGCCTTGATGTGGCCGTAGCCCCGGATTTCGTCGGGCAGCGAGGCGATCTCGACGGCGAGCGCATGGTTGTCACGGCTGAGCGAATCGAGCAGGCGCTCGACCGTCTGCTCGTATTCCGAGATGAGCGCGCGCTCGGTGCGGCGCTCTTCGGTGTAGCCGAAGACATCGAGCGCCGTGCCGCGCAGGCCTTTCAGCCTGGCGAGCAGCTTGAAGCCGGCCATCATCCAGGGGCCGAAGCGCATCTTCTTCGGCTCGCCGGTGCGCGCATCGGGCTTGGCAAGGAGCGGCGGGGCGAGGTGGAAGACGAGCTTGTAGTCGCCCTCGAAGACCGACTCGACCTCTTTCAGGAATTCGCCGTCGGTGTACAGGCGCGCGACCTCGTACTCATCCTTGTAGGCGAGCAGCTTCGCGTAGTAGCGCGCGACCGCCTCGGCGAGCGTGCTCGTGCCGGCGACCTCGCGTTCCTTTTTCTGGACTTTGTCCACCAGCGCGCGGTAGCGCGCCGCGTAGGCGTCGTTCTGGTAGGCCGAAAGCAGCTTCACCCGCCGCTCGACGATGTCCTCGAGCGAGCGCGAAAGGCGCTGGGCGAGCGGAATGACCTCGGCGGGCATGGCGATGCGCCGCACGCGATCGAGATCCACCGCCGCGCGCCGCCCCCAGAGGAAGCTGCGCCGGTTGAAGTCGACGGCCACGCCGTTCAGCTCGATCGCGCGCTCGAGCGACTCGCGCGAGAGCGGCACCCAGCCGCGCTGCCAGCAGTAGCCGAGCATGAACATGTTGGTGGCGATCGCGTCGCCCATCAGGCCGGTGGCGAGCTCGCTCGCGGCGACGAAATCGACGTTCTTGCCGCCGCACGCCTCGGTGATGTCGTGCTTGAGGTCGCTGCCGGGCAGCTGCCAGTTCGGGTTGCGCACGAAATCGGCGGTCGGCGTGACGCTCGCGTTGATCGCCGCGTGCGTGCGCTCGGGCGCCATCCTGGCGAGCGAGTCGGCGCCGGCGCTGACGACGAGGTCGCAGCCGATGACGAGATTCGCTTCGCCGGTGTCCAGGCGCGAGGCGTAGAGGCCTTCGGGCTTCTCGGCGATCTTCACGTGAGAGGTCACGGCGCCGTACTTCTGCGCGAGACCCGACATGTCGAGCACCGACACCCCCTTGCCCTCGAGGTGGCCCGCGACCGCGATGATCTGTCCGATCGTGATGACGCCGGTGCCGCCGATGCCGGTGACGAGAATGCCCCAGGGCGCGCCGAGCGAGGGCAGCGCGGGCTCGGGGAGCGCGGGGAAAGCATCGGCGATCTGGCTTCCGGCGGCTTCGGCGAGCGAGGCGGCCTTGCCTTTCTTCAGCCGGCCGCCTTCCACGGTCACGAAGCTCGGGCAAAACCCGTTCACGCAGGAGTAGTCCTTGTTGCAGGAGGACTGGTTGATGCGGCGCTTCCTGCCAAACTCGGTCTCGAGCGGCTCGACGGAAAGGCAGTTGGACTTGGTGCTGCAATCGCCGCAGCCCTCGCACACCCTCTCGTTGATGAAGGCGCGCTTGGCGGGATCGGGATAGGCATTGCGCTTGCGGCGGCGGCGCTTTTCCGAGGCGCAGGTCTGATCGTAGATGATCGCCGAGACCCCGGGCGTCTCGCGCAGCTCGCGCTGCACGGCGTCGAGCTCGTCGCGGTGGCGCACGGTTACGCCCGGCGCCCAGTTGATGCCGGCCGGATATTTGGCCGGCTCGTCGGTGACGACCACGATCGGCTGCACGCCCTCGGCGGCGATCTGGCGCGAGATCAGCGCCGGGTCGAGCGGGCCGTCATGGTGCTGGCCGCCCGTCATCGCCACTGCGTCGTTGAAGAGAATCTTGTAGGTCATGTTGACCTTGGCGGCGGCCGCCGCGCGGATGGCGAGCAATCCCGAGTGGTAGTACGTGCCGTCGCCGAGGTTCGCGAAGATGTGCTTCTCGTTCGTGAACGGCGCCTGGCCGATCCAGGGCGCGCCCTCGGCGCCCATGTGGGTGAAGGTCGCGGTGTTCCGGTTCATCCACACAGCCATGAAGTGGCAGCCGATGCCGGCGGTCGCGCGGCTGCCTTCGGGCACGCGCGTCGAGGTGTTGTGCGGGCAGCCGGAGCAGAAATAGGGCTGCCGAACCGCGCTCACGCGCGGCTTGGCGAGCGCTTTTTCCTTGAAGTCGAGAAAGGCGAGCCGGTCCTTGAACTGCGAGCCCAGGCTCGCCGTCATGCCGAGCTTTTCCATCCGCTGCGCGATCGCGCGCGCGACCATCGCCGGCGAATGCTCGTAGTGCGCCGGCAGCAGCCACGCGCCGGCGGGCTGGCCTTCCGAGTGGCTCCATTCGCCGTTGTCGTCGAATTTTCCGATCACGCGCGGGGCGCGCTTGCCGGGCTCCCAGGTGTAGAGCTCTTCCTTGATCTGGTACTCGATGACCTGGCGCTTTTCCTCGACAACGAGGATTTCCTCCAGCCCCTCGGCGAAGCGGCGCGCGCCCTGCGGCTCGAGCGGCCAGGACATGGCCACCTTGTAGACGCGCAGGCCGATGTCGCGCGCCACCTTCTCGTCGATGCCGAGCTCGGCGAGCGCCTGCATCGTGTCGCCGTAGCTCTTGCCGGTCGTGACGATGCCGAGCCTCGCAGTCGGGCTGTCGAAGACGATGCGGTCCAGGCCGTTCGCGCGCACGTAGGCGAGCGCCGCATAGACCTTCCAGTCGAGGATGCGCGCTTCCTGCTCGAGGATGCCGTCGGGCCAGCGGATGTTGAGGCCGCCGGGGGGTAGGGTGAAATCGGTCGGCAGCCGGATCTTGACCCGATCAGGATCGACCTCGACCGAGGCGCCCGACTCGACCACGTCGGTTACGCACTTGAAGGCGATCCAGCAGCCCGAGTAGCGGCTCATCGCGATGCCGTGCAGGCCGAGATCGAGGTAGTCCTGCACGTTGGACGGATTGAGCACCGGGATGCAGCAGGCCTTGAAGATGTGCTCGCTCTGGTGCGGCAGCGTGGAGGATTTCGCGCCGTGATCGTCCCCGGCGAGCACGAGCACGCCGCCCGTTTTCGACGTGCCGGCGGCGTTCGCGTGCTTGAACACGTCGCCGCAGCGATCCACGCCCGGGCCCTTGCCGTACCACAGGCCGAACACGCCGTCGTATTTCGCGCCCGGGAACATGCCGACCTGCTGCGTTCCCCAGATCGCGCTCGCGGCGAGGTCTTCGTTCACGCCCGGCTGAAACACGATGTGGTTCGCCTCGAGGTGCTTCTTTGCCCGCCACAGCGTCTGGTCGAGGCCGCCGAGCGGCGAGCCGCGGTAGCCGGAGATGAAGCCGGCCGTGTTCAATCCCGCACGGCGATCGCGCTCGCGCTGCAGGAAGGCGAGCCTGAGGATCGCCTGGATGCCCGTGAGAAAAACCCTTCCGCGCTCGAGGGTGTATTTGTCATCCAGAGAAACCTTGGCGAGGGTGGCGGGGTCGACGGGGGCGTTCATCAGTCAGCTCCTTCGGGCGCGGCAAGCATACCCTTCAGACTGCGGCTTGGTCTCGGTGATTCCTGCGGTTTGTCCCAGTAAGGCTCCGGGCCGAAGGACTCCGCCAGGTAGTCGATGAAAACGCGCGTCTTCGCGGGCAGGTATCGGCGATGAGGATAGACCGCATAGATCGCAACATCGGTGCCGAAGTCATAGCCCGGCAGGACGGGCACGAGCAGCCCACCTTCGAGCTGCAGGCGCACATCCCAGGTGGATTTGAGGGCGATGCCCAGGCCCGCAAGCGCCCATTCGCGCAGCACTTCCCAGTTGTCGCAGGCGTACTGTCCGGTGACGCGCACGGAGCCGCGCTTTCCGTCCGGACCCTTGTACTCCCAGGCCATCTGCAGGTCGTTCGAGGTGGTGAGGCAGTTGTGGCGCTGCAAGTCCTCGGGCGTTCGCGGCATGCCGTGCCGGGCCAGATAAGCCGGGCTTGCGCATACGACGCGGCGATTGGGCGCGAGCTTGCGCGCGGCGAGCGAGGAATCCTCCAGTTCGCCGATGCGGATCGCGAGGTCGTAGCCTTCCTCTACCATGTTGACGGTTCGATCCGAGAGGCTGAAAACGAGCTGGATCTTCGGATAGCGTTCGGCGAAAGGCGGGACGAGCGGCGCGATGTGCTTGTGCCCGAAGGAGGCGGGCAACGCGACCTTCAAAACGCCTTGCGGCTCCACGCGGCGCGCGGTCGCTGCGGCGTCGGCGTCCTCGATTTCCGCGAGGATGCGGGCGCAGGCCTCGTGGTAGGCCGCACCTTCGTCAGTGAGCGCTAACCTTCGAGTGGTGCGGTTCACCAAGCGGACCCCGAGGCGTGATTCGAGTGCCGCCAAACGCCGGCTGACCACCGCGGTCGAAAGGCCCAGGTCCCGTGCAGCAGCCGAGAGACTTCCGCTGGCGACGACCTTGGCGAAGACGGCCATCTCGTCGAGAGATCCGCTCACGATAGTTGCTATTTTAGCAAAAGACTTTTTACTTCGAGCGGGATTGTGTATTGATCCGCAAAGCCGCACACTTGGTGCACCGCAGCAGAAAACTGCGGAAAGAACACAAGAACGCGCCCTCCGCGGTCTCCTCCCTCCTCCTCCGCGGTTGGGGTTCGTCCCCTCCGCATCGCCCCAAAAAGCGATGCGGGGGGGACCGCGTCTCTCCCTCCGCGTCTCTCCCTACTTCGAGCCCAGCAGCGCGACGCCGAGATTGACCATCACGTAGAGGCTGCCGGCGCTCACGAGCACGCCGACGAGCCGGGGATGCGCGCGCACGAACTCGTCGGTCGAGAGATGCACTTGCTCGAGCGGCTTGCTTGCCTTGCGCCCTGAGATGCGGCGATCGGCCCAGGCCTCCAGCCCCTTCAGGGCGCTCGGCCGCACCGTGAAAACCAGGCCGAAGGCGAGCGCGCAAAGATTACCCAGGAGGAGAAGGATCCAGAGGCTTTCCGCGGCGAAAGACGCGAGCCGTTTAGGCGCGAAGCTGGCCAACGTGCGAGTCAGCGCCATCTCGCCGTGCGGCGAGGCGAGCACCACCAGCGAATAAAGCGCACCGACGCAGATGAGGATGCCGAACAGCCGGTGCATGCGATAGAGCGGGCGCGCGATGCTGTGATGCTCTTCGAGCGGCCGGAGCGCCGCGCGCGTCGACACCCAGCGGTTCATGCGCTCGCCCGCGCGAAACGCGAGCTCGCTCCGGAAGATGAGCACCAGCCCGGCGACGAACGCGAACACGGCGCCGACCAGCAGAAACACGAAGACCGTCTGTTGCACGATCGCCGTGAGAAATTTCAGGTAGGCAGTCGAGAGCACGTGGGATGCAAGAAAGTGTGCGGTGGCGGACGGGTTTTGCGGCGCCATCATAAGCGATCCCCATCGGAAAGGCGGATAATCCTGCCCGCGCTAGGCCGCGGTCGGCGGCGGGAGGTGGCCATGGGAAGACCGGAAAAGATCAGGCTGGGCGATTTGCTCGTCGGCCAGAAGATCGTTTCGCAGGAAAACCTGCGGCTCGCGCTCGAGCAGCAGAAACGGAGCGGCCGCAAGCTCGGGCGCGTGCTGGTCGAGCTCGGCTTCGTCACCGAGGACCAGATCTGCGAGGCGATCGCGCGCCAGCTCAACATTCCCTTCGTCAACCTCAAGTTCTTCAATACTTCCCAGGAGGTCGTGCGCCGCCTGCCCGAGGCGCAGGCGCGGCGCTTCCGCTCGATCGTCCTCGAGGACCGCGCCGGCAAGTATGTCGTCGGCATGTCCGACCCGACCGACCTCTTCGCCTTCGACGAGCTCTCGAGGATCCTCAAGCGCGAGATCCAGACCGCGGTCGTGAATGAAAGCCTGCTGCTGCAGACGATCGACCGCGTCTACCGGCGCACCGAGGAGATCTCGGGGCTCGCGAAAGAGCTCGAGCGCGAGATGGGCGACTACATCGACTTCGGAGCCCTGGGCGCCGGGCTCGGCGCCGAGGACGCTCCGGTCGTCAAGCTGCTGCAGTCGATGTTCGAGGACGCGGCCCAGGTCAACGCCTCCGACGTGCACATCGAGCCGCAGGAGACGAACGTCCAGATCCGCTTTCGCATCGACGGCGTGCTGCTGCCGCAGACCGAGATCGACACGCGCACCGGCCCGGCGATGGTCATCCGGCTCAAGCTCATGGCCGGCCTCGACATCTCGGAGAAGCGCTTGCCGCAGGACGGCCGCTTCGCGGTCATGGTGCGCGAGCTGCCGGTCGACGTGCGCATGTCGACCATGCCGACGCAATACGGTGAGTCCGTCGTGCTGCGGCTCCTGAACAAGAGAACGGGCCTGCTCGGACTGGATCACATCGGCATGCCCGCCGACATGCTGGCGCGGTTTCGCCGCGTCGTACGGCGCATGAATGCCATGGTGCTCGTCACCGGCCCGACGGGCAGCGGCAAGACGACGACGCTCTACGCCGCGCTCGCGGAGCTCAACACCATCGACAAAAAGATCATTACGGTGGAAGACCCGGTCGAATACCGGCTGCGCGGCATCAACCAGGTGCAGGTGAACGAAAAGATCGAGCTCACCTTCGCGCGCGTGCTGCGCTCGGCGCTGCGGCAGGACCCCGACATCATTCTCGTGGGCGAGATGCGCGACGAAGAGACGGCGCAGATCGGCTTGCGCGCGGCGCTCACCGGACACCTCGTGCTCTCGACCCTGCACACCAAGGACGCGATCAGCACCCCCATCCGGCTGATCGACATGGGGGCGCCGCACTACATGGTCGCGACCTCGGTGCACGCCGTGCTCGCGCAGCGCCTGCTGCGGCTGGTGTGCGAGAGCTGCGCCGAGCCGTACAAGCCCGAGGGAATCGAGGCGCGCTGGCTCGCCAGCGTCGAGTCGGGCGAGGGTCCTGCGCCCCGCTACATGCACGGCCGCGGGTGCTCGAACTGCAATGGCACGGGCTTTCAGGGGCGAACCGGCGTCTACGAGCTGCTGGAGATGACTCCGGAGCTGGTGCGCGCGGCCAACCGCAACGATCCGATGCAGTTCATCGAGACGGCGCGCCGGCAGCTGGAGGGTCAGACGCTCGGCAGCAACGCTTTCAGGCTCGCGATGCAGGGCCGCACCACCGTGGAAGAGGCGATCCGGGTGGCGAGCTCCGAGGAGGAGTGAGTTGCCGCAGTTCAGCTTCAAGGGACGCAATGCGCGGGGCGAGCTGATCACCGGCACGCTCGAGGGGACGGACGCCGGCGTGATCGCGGACCAGCTCTTCAATACCGGCATCACGCCGGTCGATATCCGCTCGAGCCAGCGCCTGCTCTCGGGCGAAGTGCCGCAGTGGTGGAAAAGCCTCAGCCGGCGCCGGACGAGCCTGCTCGAGCTCATGCTCTTCAGCCGGCAGATGCACACGCTGCTCAAGGCTGGCGTGCCGATCCTGCGGGCGCTCGCCGGGCTGCAGGAGTCCGCGACCAACCCGGCGCTCGCCGAGGTCATCCATGACCTGCGCGTGAGCCTCGACAGCGGGCGCGAGCTTTCCGCCGCGATGCGCAAGCATCCCGAGGTGTTCTCGTTTTTTTACGTCAGCCTCGTGCGCGTGGGCGAGCTGACCGGCCAGCTCGACAACGTGTTCCTGCGGCTCTACAACCATCTGGATTTCGAGCGCCAGATCCGCGACAGCATCAAGGCGGCGGTGCGCTACCCGATCTTCGTGCTGATCGCGATGGC
>DATAID010000111.1:0-14070 GCA_036262835.1 Burkholderiales bacterium
GCCCTGCTCGGCGAGCGGGTCTCCACCTCGAACGCGGTACGCGAGCACCACGGCAAGGACGAGTCCTATTTTCCCTATGCGCTGCCCGACGTGGTCGTCTTCCCGAAGTCGACCGAGGAAGTGCGCGACATCGTCAACATCTGCCGCGCGCATCGCGTGCCGATCATCCCCTACGGCGTCGGCACCTCGCTCGAAGGCCACATCCTCGCCATCCACGGCGGCGTGTGCGTCGACATGTCGCAGATGAACCAGGTGCTGGCGGTGCACGAGGAGGACCTCGACGCCGTGGTGCAGGCGGGCGTCACGCGCAAGCAGCTGAACGAGTACATCAAGCACACGGGGCTGTTCTTCCCGATCGACCCGGGCGCGGACGCGACGCTCGGCGGCATGACCGCGACGCGCGCCTCGGGCACGAACGCGGTGCGCTACGGCACGATGCGCGAGAACGTGATGTCGCTCAAAGTCGTGCTCGCCGACGGCCGCATCATCCAGACCGCGCGCCGCTCGAAGAAATCCTCCGCCGGCTACGACCTGACGCGCCTTTTCGTGGGCTCCGAGGGCACGCTCGGCATCATCACGGAAGTCACCGTCAAGCTGCACCCGGTGCAGGCGGCGATGTCGGCGGCGGTGTGCTCGTTCGCCTCCATCGACGGCGCGGCGAAGACCGTCATCCAGACGCTGCAATCGGGCATCCCGATCGCGCGCTCGGAGCTCCTGTGCGCGCTCACCATGAAGGCGCTGAACGCTCACAACAAGACGCAGCACCGCGAGCAGCCGACCTTGCTGCTCGAATTCCACGGCACCGAGAAAGGCGTCGTCGAGCAGGCCGAGATGGTGCAGGAGATCGCCAAGGAGAACGGCGGCCAGGACTTCCAGTGGGCGACCAAGCCCGAGGAGCGCACCAAGCTCTGGGAGGCGCGCCACCAGGCCTATTTCGCCTGCCTGCAGCTGAAGCCCGGCTCGCGCGCGATCTCGACCGACGTGTGCGTGCCGATCTCGCGCCTCGCCGAGTGCGTGACCGAGACGGCGAAGGACCTGGAGAAGTCCAAGCTGCCGATTCCGCTCTTCGGGCACGTCGGCGACGGCAACTTCCACCTCGTCATCCTCATCCACCCGGACAACAAGGCCGAGGTCGAGGAGGCGAAGGCGATCAACATCCGCGTGGTGCGCCGCGCGCTCGCCATGGAAGGCACCTGCACCGGCGAGCACGGCGTCGGCATCGGCAAGCAGGCCTACATGCAGGAAGAGCTCGGCGACGCGGTCGACCTGATGAAGGACTTGAAGCGCGCCTTCGATCCCGAAAATTTGCTGAATCCCGGGAAGGTTGTGCGCCTTTGAGCGCAGAAAAAAAACTGAAAGAGCTCGGGATCGACCTCGGGAAGGTCTCCAATCCCGTCGCGAATTACGTCAACGCGGTACGAACCGGAAACCTGCTCTTTCTTGCCGGCAAGGGCCCGCAGCCGGATGCGTCGGGCAAGCGCCCCAAGGGCAAAGTCGGCCGCGAGTACACCGTCGAGCAGGCCTACCAGCATGCGCGCACGGTCGGCCTCGACCTGCTCGCCGTCATGAAGGCGGAGCTCGGCAGCCTCGACAAGGTGAAGCGCGTGGTCAAGGTGCTCGGCATGGTCAACGCCGTGCCGGACTTCGAGGACCAGCCCAAGGTCATCAACGGCTGCTCGGACCTCTTCGTCGAGGTGTTCGGCGAAAAAGGCAAGCACGCGCGCTCGGCCGTAGGCATGGGCTCGCTCCCGATGGGAATTCCCGTCGAGATCGAGTGCATCGTCGAAATCGAGGCCTGAACCCGCCGTCCTTTTTTTTCCTTCGCCGCCCCAGGGCGGTGAACAAAGCCCGGCGGCCCCCGGTCCAAACGCGGACGGAGGCCCCCATGTCCCTCGATCAATTACGCGCCGGTTTTCGCGGCCAGCTCCTTCAGCAGGACGACGCCGGGTACGAGGACGCGCGCAAGGTCTACAACGCGATGATCGACCGGCGCCCCCGGCTGATCGCGCGCTGCGTCGACGCTGCCGACGTCATGGCGGCGGTGCAATACGGCCGGGAGAACGGGCTCCTCACCGCGATCCGCGGCGGCGGCCACAACGGCGGCGGCCTGGGCGTCTGCGATGACGGACTCGTCATCGACCTCTCGCGCATGAGGGGAACGCGCGTGGACCCTGCCGCGCGCACGGTCAGGGTGCAAGGCGGCTGCGTCGGCGGCGATTTGGACCATGCGACGCACGCGTTCGGCATGGCGACGCCGGGAGGCACCGTCTCCACCACCGGCGTCGCGGGCCTCACGCTGGGCGGCGGCATCGGCCATCTCACGCGGCCCTGCGGGCTCGCGATCGACAACCTGCTTGCGGCGGACATGGTGCTCGCCGACGGCCGGTTCGTGACGGCAAGCGAGAAGGAGAATCCGGACCTCTTCTGGGCGATCCGCGGCGGCGGCGGCAACTTCGGCGTGGTGACCTCGCTCCAGTTCCGCCTTCACCCGGTGAGGGTCGTGAGCGCCGGGCCGACGTTCTGGCCCGTCGAGCAGGCGGCCGAGGTCATGGCGGCGTACCAGGAGTTCATTCTCGGCGCCCCCGAGGACATCAGCGGCTTCGGCGCATTCCTGACCGTGCCGCCGGTGCCGCTGTTCCCGTCCGAGCTGCACGGCCGGAAGATGTTCGCGATCATCTGGTGCTGCACGGCCGCGCCGGAAAAAGCCGAGAAACTCACCCGCCCGATGCGCTCGGTGGGCAAGCCCGCGCTCGATCATGTCGGGCCCGTGCCGTTCCCGGTGCTGCAAAGCCTGTTCGACCCGCTGCTGCCGCCGGGGCTGCAGTGGTACTGGCGCGCGGACTTCGTGAAGGCGTTCGGCAAGGAGGCGATCGCCGCGCACGTCGCGCAGGCCTCGAGGATGCCGGCCGGCCTTTCGCAGGTTCACCTGTATCCGATCGACGGCGCCGCGCACCGGCCGGCCGCGAAGGACACGGCCTTCAGCTATCGCGACGCCAACTTCGCGCTCGTGATCGTGGGCGTCGACCCGAAGCCGGAAAACGCCCCCATGATCACGCAGTGGTGCAAGGACTACTTCGACGCGGTGCACCCCTTCTCCTCGGGCGGCGCCTACGTCAACTTCATGATGGACGAGGGCCAGGAGCGGGTGAAGGCCTCGTTCCGGGACAACTACGAGCGCCTCGCGAGCCTCAAGAAGAAATACGATCCGGCCAACTTCTTCAGGGTGAACCAGAACATCCGCCCGGCCTGAGCGATCGCCCGGCGGCTCAGATCGTCATCACCGACTTGCGGTAGAACTTCAGCTCCTCGATCGACTCGTAGATGTCGGCCAGCGCCTCGTGCTTGCCCTGCTTGAGCTTCATCATCTCCTTCGCCACTTCCGGCTTCCAGCGCTTGACCAGCTCCTTGAGCGTGGACACGTCGAGGTTGCGGTAGTGGAAGAAGGCTTCGAGCCGCGGCAGCCAGCGCGCGAGGAAGCGCCGGTCCTGGCAGATCGAGTTGCCGCACATGGGCGAGGAGGAAGCCGCGACGTGCTTCTCGAGGAAGGCGATCGCCTGCCTCTCGGCCGCGGCCTCATCGAGGGTGGAGGCCTTGACCTTCTCGATCAGGCCGGATTTCGCGTGCACCGAGCGGTTCCACGAGTCCATCGCCTCGAGCACCTCGAGCGGCTGCCGCAGGACGAGCACCGGGCCCTCGGCGATGAGCGAAAGCTGCGAGTCGGTGACGAGCATGGCGATCTCGAGCACGCGGTCGGAATCGGGAACGAGGCCCGTCATCTCCATGTCAATCCAGATGAGATTGTTCCCGTCCGGCTTGTAAACTGAGGCCATGCTTTATTCTCTCACGCCATGCTGAACGCCTTCACCGGGGTATTCCTGACAGCGCTCGGCGCCGCGCTCGCGGTGCGCCTGTGGCTCGCCGCGCGCCAGGTGCGCCATGTGCGCGCGCATCGCGCCGCCGTGCCGCCGGCCTTCGCCGACACGATCCCGCTCGCCTCGCACCAGACTGCGGCGGACTATACGGTCGCGAAATCGCGCCTGGGCATGGTCGACGTGCTGCTCGATGCGGCGGTCCTTCTGGTGCTCACTCTGGGCGGCTTGTTACAGCGGGTGATCGAAGAGTGGAGCCGTCTGCTGCCGGAGGAGTCGCTCTGGCACAGCGTCGCAGTGATCCTCACGGTGCTGCTCGCGCGCGGGCTGCTGCAGGTGCCGCTGAGCGCCTGGCGCACCTTCGTCATCGAAGCCCGCTTCGGCTTCAACCGCATGACCCCGGGCCTTTTCATCGCCGACCTCGTCAAGCAGGCGCTCGTCGGCGCCGCGCTCGGGGTGCCCGTGCTGCTCGCGGTGCTCTGGCTCATGCGCGAGGCGGGCGAGCTCTGGTGGTTCTACGCGTGGCTCCTCCTTGCCGCCTATTCGCTCTTCCTGCAGATGATCTACCCGGCGGTGGTGCTGCCGCTTTTCAACAAGTTCTCGCCGCTCGAGGATCCGGCGCTCGCCGAGCGCGTGCGCAAGCTCCTCGAGCGCTGCGGCTTTCGCGCCAAGGGCCTCTTCGTCATGGACGGCTCGAAGCGCTCGGCGCACGGCAACGCGTTCTTCACCGGCTTCGGCGCGGGCAAGCGCATCGTCTTCTTCGACACGCTGCTTGCGCGCCTCGCGCCCGATGAGATCGAGGCGGTGCTCGCGCACGAGCTCGGCCACTACCGGCTGCACCACATCGTGAAGGGGATGGCGCTCTCCTGGGCGGTGAGCCTCGCCCTGCTCGCCGTGCTGGGACTGCTCGAAAGCGAGGCCTGGTTCTACCAGGGCCTGGGCGTGCAGAGCCAGTCGCAGGGCATCGCGCTCCTTCTCTTCCTGCTCGTGCTGCCCGAGTTCACCTTCTTCCTGCAGCCGCTCATGAGCCGCTTCTCGCGCAAGCACGAGTTCGAAGCCGACCGCTACGCGACCGAGCACGCCGCGGCGGGCGAGCTCGTCGGCGCGCTCGTCAAGCTCTACAAGGACAACGCCTCCACGCTCACGCCCGATCCGCTGCACTCGGCGTTCTATGATTCGCACCCGCCCGCCGCGATCCGCATCGCGAGGCTGAGGACCGCATGAATGAGCTGACGACAAAGCGCTGCAAGCCCTGCGAAGGCGGCGCCGCGCCCTACAACGCGGCGCAGACCCGGGAGATGCTCAAGAAACTGAAGGGCTGGGCCGTCGAGGACGGCCGCCTGGTCAAGCTCTACCCCTTCAAGAACTACTACGAGACGATGGCGTTCGTGAACGCGCTCGCCTGGATCTCGCACCGCGAGGACCACCATCCGGATCTCGAGGTCGGCTACAACAAGTGCAAGGTCGCCTACGTGACGCACGCCATCGGCGGGCTCTCGGAGAACGACTTCATCTGCGCCGCCAAGGCCGACGCGCTGTTTTCGCTCTGATGAAGAGAGTTTTCAGCTCCCACAACGCGATCCTTGTCCATCATTCCCGCAACCTCCTCGAGGCCGAAGGCATCAAGACGGAGGTGAGGAGGCTTGCTCTGTCCTCCGCCATGGGAGAGCTGCCGCCCGCCGAGTGCCAGGCGGAACTGTGGGTCGAAGACAGGGATTTCCAGAAAGCCGAAGAAGCGCTCCGGAGGCCGCGCCCGACCGGGCCTGACTGGACCTGCGACCGTTGCGGGGAATCCTCCGGGCCGCAGTTCGCTCAGTGCTGGAAGTGCGGGACTTTCAGAGCAGCCTGACGACCGTCAGCACGAGCAGCACGAACACCCAGACGACGAGCGCGCGCCACAGCAGCCCGACCGTGCTGTCGAGGAAGTGCACGTCGGCGGGCTCGCCCAGACCCAGGTCCGGGCGCGCGTGCAGGCCCTCGACCTCCGAGAGCGGCATGCCCAGGCGCACGCCCATCGCGCCCGCCCCCGCGGCGAGCACGATGCCGAGGTTCGGATCGGGCCAGGCCGCCGCCTGCGTGCGCCAGCAATAGATCGCGTCCTCGAAGTCCCCGACGATGGCGAAGGAGACCGCGGTGAGCCGCGCCGCCGGCCACTCGAGGATGTAGAGCGCGTGCGTGGCGAAGCGGCCGAACTCGCCGCGCCCGCTCCAGCGCCGCGCCAGGTAGGCCGCCAGCCGATACAGGACCGCCCCGCACGGATGCGGCAGCAGGATGTACCAGAAAAGGACGGCAAAGACGTGCCGGTGCGAGGCGGCGATCGCCTCCTCGATGGCGATGCGGACCACCTCCTCGCGGCTGCGATGCAGCGCCGACTCGCCGCGCCAGGCGCCGACCAGCTCGCGCGCCTGGTCGACCTCGCCTTCCCGGATCGCATTCTGGATGTCGGTGAACCAGTGGCTGAACTGGCGAAAGCCGAGGGTGAGATACAGGATGAGCACGTCGAAGAGCAGCGCGCCGAGCGTGGTGAAGCTCTCCAGCAGCTCGTGCACCGCGACCACCGCCGCGACCGGCACCAGCACCGCGACCAGCCAGGCGATGCGGCCGTGGTGCGACTCGCCGGCGTCGAAGGAGCGCTCGAGCCATTCCGACCAGCCGAGAAGCGCCGCGCCCACCGACTTGCGGTCGCCGAGCGGGCGCCACTGCTCGAGCAGCAGCGCGGCGATGATGGCGAGGACGCTCATGGAGCGCCGAGTCTACCCTGCGCCAGATGACGGTACAGATTGACCAGCATCCCCGCGGTGGCGCCCCAGATGTACTGCGTGTCGTGCGGAATGACGAAAAACTGGCGGGTCTTGCCCTGCCACTCGCGCGAGTCGCGACGATGGTTGGCGGGATCGAGCACGACCGCGAGCGGCAGCTCGAACACCTCGTCCACCTCGTTGGGATCGGGCCTGAGCGCGAGCGGCGGCGTGAGCAGCCCGACCACCGGCGTGATCCGGTACCCCGTGCCGGTGCGGTACTCGGGCAGCCGGCCGAGGAGCTCGACGCGCTCGCGCGGCAGGCCGATCTCCTCCTCGGTCTCGCGCAGCGCCGTGACCTCCGGGGCGCTATCCGCCGGGTCGACCCGGCCGCCGGGGAAGCTCACCTGGCCGGAATGGAACCTGAGGTGCGCGGCGCGGCGCGTGAGAAGGAGCGTGAGCGCCGCCTCGTGCGCGATGATCGGCACGAGCACCGCCGCCGGCTTGAACTCGCCCGAGGCGTGGCGCGCGCCGTCGTCGCCGTAGATCGACTCGGCAAGCGGCGGCGCGCTGGCGAAATGCCGCCGCAGCCAGGCGGCGGTGACAGCTTCGCTCAGGGTACGAGGATGACCGATCCCGTGGTCTTCCTGCCTTCCAGGTCGCGGTGCGCCTGCGCGGCATCGGCGAGCTTGTAGCGCTGGGTGGTCTCGATGCGCACCTTCTTCGACCTCACCACCGAGAAGAGCGCCTTGGAGCGCGCCTCCAGGTCCGCGCGGCTCGCGATGTGCGTCGCGAGCGTGGGGCGCGTCACGTAGAGCGAGCCCTTCGCCGAGAGGATGCCGAGGTTGACCGGCGGCACCGCGCCCGAGGCGTTGCCGAAGGAGGCGATGAGCCCGCGCGGCCGCAGGCAGTCGAGGGAGCCTTCCCAGGTGCTCTTGCCGACCCCGTCATAGACGACGGGCACGCCCTTGCCCTTGGTGATCTCCTTCACCTTCTGCACGAAGTTCTCGGTCGAGTAGTTCACCACCCAGGTCGCGCCGTGCGCCTTGGCGAGCCGGCCTTTCTCGTCCGAGCCGACGGTCGCGATCGTCTTCGCGCCGCGCGCCTTCAGCCACTGCAGCGCGATCAGGCCGACCCCGCCCGCGGCGGCATGCCAGAGCACGGTGTCGCCTTTTTGAACCTTGTAAGTCGAAAAAATCAGGTAGTGGACCGTCAGTCCCTTGAGCAGCATCGAGGCGGCCACCTCGTCGGAGATGCCGCTCGGCAGCTTCACCATGCGGTCGGCAGGCAGGAGCCGCATCTCGCAATACGAGCCGGGAATGCCGGTATAGCAGACACGATCGCCCTTCTTGAGGCCCTTCACGCCCGGGCCGACGGCATCGATCACGCCCGCGGCCTCGTTGCCGGCGGTCGCGGGGAGCTGCATCGGGTACAGGCCCGAGCGCTGGTAGGTGTCGACGTAGTTGACGCCGATCGCGGTGTGGCGGATGCGGACCTGGCCCGCGCCCGGCTCGCCGACCTCGACGTCGTCGACCTGCAGGACCTCCGGACCGCCTTGCTTGTGATAGCGGACTGCCTTTGCCATTGCTGCTCCTCTCTTTATTTCAGGGTTCTTTCTTCGGGGGATTCATTGCCTGTTGCATGGCGACGAGGCCGGCCTTCTGCATCTCCAGCCCCTGGATCGCCATGCGCAGCACGTTCAGGTTCATGGTGAGCCAGCCCTCGACCGACTTGAGCTCGGCAATGCGCTTCTCGATCTCGTTCGGGTCGAGCGTCGGCATCGAGAGGCCGGGAACCGGCACGCCGAGCGGGCCCCACAGGCGGCGGAACATCTCGAACGGATCGGGGCTCTGCGGATCGGCCATCGCTAGTTGGAGTCGTCGAAGAAGGCTTTCACCTCGTTCTCGCGCCCGATCGTGTCCTGGTAGCCCAGGTCGATGAGCGTGCGGCAGAACGGCGCCTCGAAAAGGAGGTAGCTCGCGAGGTTCGAGCCCGAGCGGTTCATGGCGCCCGTGGGCCGCAAGACGAACCTCACCATCGGCGGCATTTCGTGCACGAAGCGCGCGGCGATCCGCTCGAGCGGCTGCGAGGGGGAAATGAACAGCACCTTCACGGGCCTGAGCGGCAGGTTCGCCTCGGCGAGCTTCTCGGGCGGGATGAGCTTGAGCGTGCGGTTGATGCGCTCCAGCCGCTCGAGGTCGACCGACAACCCGTCGAGGAAGATGGAGTTCAACGCGTGGCCCGCGACCTGCGCGAGCGAGGGATAGATGTTCGAGCGAGCCCGCGCCTGCTCCGGCGTCTGTCGGCCGGTGCCGACCACGAGCACGCGATCGGCGCCCAGGTGCAGCGCGGGGCTCACCGGCGCGATCTGGCGCACCGAGCCGTCGCCGAAGTACTCGCGGTGCACCTTGACCGCGGGAAAGATGAACGGCAGCGCGGAGGAGGCGAGCAGGTACTCGATCTTGAGCGCGACCGCGGCGCCGATGCGCTGGTTCCTCTCCCAGCCCTCCAGCCCCGAGCCGCCCTGGAAGAAGGACACGCTCTGGCCGGTGGTGTAGCCCGAGGCGGTGACGCTCACCGCGTAGAGCGCGCCCGCGTCGATGTTGTCCTGGATGCGCTCGAAGGCGAGCGTGCGCTCGAGCATGTCGCGCAAGGGCGCGTTATCCAGCAGCGAGATCGGGTTCTGGCGCGAGATCCAGGAAAGCGCGCCCATCCACTTGAGGCCGCGCTTGAGGATGCTCGGCGCATCGGTCCGGTAGATGTGGTGGCAATGCATGTTCTCCCACACCTCGATCAGGTTGCCCACGCCGCGCGAGAAGTTGTCCGCGAACACGGCGAGCGTGGTCGAGTTGATCGCCCCGGCCGAGGTGCCGCACAGGATCGGGAAGGGGTTCTTGACCGGGTTGCCGAGGATGTCGCGCACCGCCTTCACCACGCCGACCTGGTAGGCGGCGCGCGCCCCCCCGCCCGTGAGCACGAGCCCGGCGCGCGCCTTCACCCGGGTCATCGGGAAAGGGGCGATGCTCGCGTCCAGCTGGGAAGCAGGCTCGGCCATGGCCAATCCTAGAACAAAGTCCGCTCCTGCCCCCGCGGCGCGTTGGCGTCCGCGACGGTCAGGGCGGTCATGTTGACGATGCGCCGCACGGTGGCCGACGGGGTAAGGACATGCACCGGCCGCGCCGCGCCGAGCAGGATCGGGCCGATCGTCACGTTGCCCGCCGAGGCGACCTTCAGCAGGTTGAAGGAGATGTTGGCCGCATCCAACGTCGGCATGACGAGGAGGTTCGCCTCCCCTTTCAGGCGCGAGTTCGGGAAAACCCGCTTCATGATCTCCGGGGAGATCGCGGCATCGCCGTGCATCTCGCCCTCGATGTCGAGGCCGGGCGCGCGCTCGGCGATCAGCCTGAGCGCCTCGCGCATCTTGCGGCCCGAGGGCAGGTCGATGGAGCCGAAGCTCGAGGCCGAGAGCAGCGCCACGCGCGGCACGAGGCCGAAGCGGCGCACCGTCTCGGCCGCAAGCAGCGTCATCTCGGCGAGGTGCGCGGCGTCCGGGTCCTCGTTCACGTAGGTGTCGCAGATGAAGAGCGTGCGGCCCGGCAGGATGAGCGCGTTCATGGCCGAGTAGTGCTCGATGCCCGGCTGGCGGCCGATTACCTGGTCGATGTACTCGAGGTGCAGCGCATGCGTGCCGAAGGTGCCGCACAGCATTCCGTCGGCCTCGCCCTTGTACATGAGCATCGAGCCGATGAGCGTCTGGCGCCGGCGCATCTCGATGCGCGCGTACTCGGGCGAGACGCCCTTTCGCTCGGTCAGCCGGTAGTAGGTCTGCCAGTAGTCGCGATAGCGCGCGTCCTGCTCGGGGTTGACGAGGTCGAACTCGCGCCCGGGCCGGATGCGCAGGCCGAGGCGCTCGATGCGCTGCTCGACCACCGGGGGGCGCCCGATCAGGATCGGCCGGGCGAGGCCCTCGTCGATCACGATCTGGGTCGCGCGCAGCACGCGCTCGTCCTCGCCCTCGGCGTAGACGATGCGCCGCGGCGCGGCGGCCGCCGCCGTGAAGAGCGGCTTCATGATGAGGCCGGAGTGGTAGACGAACTGCGAGAGCGAGTCCCGGTACGCCTCGATGTCCGCGAGCGGCCGCGTCGCCACGCCCGAGTCCATCGCCGCCTGCGCGACCGCCGGGGCGATCGAGGAAATGAGGCGCGGATCGAAGGGCTTGGGGATCAGGTACTCGGGCCCGAACTTGAGCGCCTCGATGCCGTAGGCCTGCGACACCTGCTCGAAGGTTTCACCTTGCGCGAGGTCGGCGATCGCGCGCACCGCGGCGAGCTCCATCTCCGGGGTGATCGTGGTCGCGCCGACATCCAGCGCGCCGCGGAAGATGAACGGGAAGCAAAGGACGTTGTTCACCTGGTTCGGATAGTCGGTGCGGCCGGTCGCGATCACGCAATCGGGCCGCGCCTCGCGGGCGAGCTCGGGCCGGATCTCGGGCTCGGGATTGGCGAGCGCGAGGATGAGCGGCCGCTCTGCCATTTTCTTCACCATCTCGGGCTTGAGCACCCCGCCCGCCGAAAGGCCGAGGAAAATGTCCGCCCCGCGGATGACCTCGCCCAGCACGCGCGCCTCGGTCTTTACCGCGAAGCGCTCCTTGTCGGGGTCCATCTCCTCCTTGCGGCCTTTGTAGACGACGCCCTTGATGTCGGTGACGACGATGTTCTCGCGCGGCAGGCCCATCTTGACGAGCAGCTCGAGGCAGCAGAGCGCCGCCGCGCCGGCGCCGGAGGCCACCAGCTTCACCTGCTCGATTTTCTTGTTGACGACCTTGAGCCCGTTCAGGATCGCCGCACCGACGATGATGGCCGTGCCGTGCTGGTCGTCGTGGAAGACCGGGATCTTCATCCGGCCGCGCAGCTTCCTCTCGACCACGAAGCACTCGGGCGCCTTGATGTCCTCCAGGTTGATGCCGCCGAACGAGGGCTCGAGGCTCGCGATGATGTCGACCAGCTTGTCCGGGTCGCGCTCGTCGATCTCCAGGTCGAAGCAGTCGATGCCGGCGAACTTCTTGAAAAGCACCGCCTTGCCTTCCATCACCGGCTTGGCGGCGAGCGGGCCGATCGCCCCCAGGCCGAGCACCGCCGTGCCATTGGTGATCACCGCGATCAGATTGGCGCGCGAGGTGAGGTTGACGGCCTCGGCCGGATCGCGCCGGATCTCCTCGCAGGCGATCGCGACGCCGGGCGAATAGGCGAGCGCGAGGTCGCGCTGGTTGGTGAGCTGCTTGGTGGCGAGGATCGAGATCTTGCCCGGGCGGGGCAGCCGGTGATAGTCGAGCGCGCTTTTCCTCAGTTCCTCGTCCACTCTCGCTCCCCCGGGATGGGCAAAAATTATAATCCGTATCATCCTTTAGCCCTCACTCCTTCCCTTTCCCTTTGAAAGCCGTCCCCCGACTTCGCGCCGCGCTGCGGACCGCCGAGATCCAGCCCTTCGTGGTGATGGACGTGCTCGCGCGCGCGCACGAGCTCGAGGCCGCCGGCCGGCGCGTGATTCACATGGAGATCGGCGAGCCCGACTTCACCGCGCCCGCGCCGGTGGTCGAAGCCGCGATGCGCGCCCTCAGAAACGGCGCGAGCGCCTACACGCCGACCCTGGGCCTGGGGAAACTGAGAGAGGCCATTTCCGGCTTCTATTCAAACCGGTTCAGGAAAGAAATCGACCCCGAAAGAATCGTCATCACGGCGGGCGCCTCGGGAGGCCTTCTTCTCGTGCTCGCGCTCTACGTGGATCCGGGCGACGAGGTGCTCGTGCCCGATCCGGGCTACCCGGGCTACCGCCACATGGTGCGCGCCTTCGAGGGAAGCGCGCGAGCGCTCAAGGTCAGGGGCGAGACCAATTTCCAGCCCACGCTCGAGATGGTGAAAGCGGCCTGGGGGCCGCGGACCCGCGGGTTGCTGCTCGGCTCGCCGTCCAATCCGACCGGAACCTTGATCGAGGAAAAAGAGCTCAAGAAGATCGCCCGGTTCATCGCCGCGCGCGGCGGCGTGCTGATCGTGGACGAGATCTACCAGGGCCTCGTGTACGGGGAATCGCCCGCTTCGGCGCTCGATCTGGCGGGCGAGGTCGCGATCGTCAACAGCTTCTCGAAGTACTTCTGCATGACCGGCTGGCGCCTGGGCTGGGCGGTGCTGCCCAAGGCCCGCGTGAGGGAGATCGAGAAGCTCGCGCAGCATCTTTTCATCTGTGCCCCGACGATCTCGCAGCACGCGGCGATTGCCTGCTTCGCGAAGGAAAGCCTTTCGATTCTCGAGAGCCGCCGCAAAGAGTTCCAGCGCCGCAGGGACCTGCTGCTGCCGAGGCTCGAGCGGGCCGGCCTCGCGATACCGGCGCGCCCGAGCGGCGCCTTCTACGTCTATGCCGAAGTGCCCGGCGGCAACGGCCGGAAATTCGCGCTCGAGCTCCTGGAGCAAGAGGGCGTCGCCGCGACGCCCGGCATCGATTTCGGCGCGAACGGCACGGACCGCTTCGTGCGCTTCGCCTACACGCGCGCGCTTGCCGACCTGGAGGAAGCGGCCTCGAAAATCGAGGCGTTTGCTAGATCGCGCGTCGCGCCGGCGCCGCCGCCGGCCGGCCGGCGGCCTGCTCGAGGCGCGCGCGCTCGCCGAGCACCTTGACCGCGTAGCCCGAGGTCGGCTCGTCGAAGGCGCCGGCGTACATCTGCAGCGCCGTCTCGGTTTCGCCGAACCGGCGCAGGTACTCGCGCAGGATCTGCGCGCCCACCTGGATGTTGACCTGCGGATCGAGCAGCGCCGCCTCGCCGCCGTGCTCGAGCAGCTTCTCGCCGTGGAACTTCGGGATGACCTGCATCAGGCCCTTCGCGCCGAGGTTGGACTCGGCCACCGGGTTGTAGCGCGACTCGACCGCCATCACGGCGAGGATGAGGAGCGGGTCGACCTTCCACTCGGCGCCCGCCCGGTAGGCGGCGGCGACGAAGCCGGCGACCGCATCCTGCGAGACGCGATAGCGCTTGCCGATGAACTCGGCCACCGAGCGCTGCTCGCGCGCCGTGGCGCCCTCGGCGCCCGCCTGGATGGTGCCCTCGGCGACGTTGCCGGCCTGGGCGTCCCAGTACTGCGCGAGGCCGGCGGCCTGGCGCATCAGCATTTCACGGGGAACCGGATGCCCGAGCGCGGCCACCGTGGCGAGGCCGACCAGCGCGAGCGCGGTGCGCGCGGCGCCGAAGACCTTCAAGGCGCCCGACAAGCCGGGCAGCCGTACCGCCTCATTCGATGCTTCCATCTTCAGCCTCCAGACCTGTCCGGCGCCGCCCGATCCGGCCCTGACCAGCCTGAGCCGCCCGGGTTGCGGGAGGGCTCGAGCGACAGGGGGGGGTTGCGGCTCGACCCGGGGCTTGTGCGCCTTTGGCGCAGCGCCGGATCTCGGACGTTTTTGGTGCGTTGCAGCAGGGC
>DATAID010000112.1:0-20106 GCA_036262835.1 Burkholderiales bacterium
GCTAAGGACTTCGACCAGCCCCCCCGCCGGCCAGCCGCCGCCCGGCAGCTCGGCATCGAGGGGCGCGAAGCCCGTCGGCACCGCGGCCGCGCCCGGCGCAGAAGGAGCGCCGCCGCGCCAGACGGAGTGCCGCTGGAGAAGGCTCGTCAGTGAAGTCATCGGATAGTGTATTTTTATACAGTATCCTCTTGGTTGGCAAGCTTCCTTTTTTTCCAGCCAGAGGCTGGGCGTTACCATGCACGCTCAATGGATAAGGTACGCGAGCAATATGAGAATTGGCGCTATCCAGAGCCTGCGCTTGACCTGGATGAGGACTTCAGAAGCGGGGCTTTCGATCGCTCCGACCCTTCTCTATTTCGCAGGAAATTGTGGCCCCGCCAGGTCGAGCCTGAGCACCTCAGGATCCTTATCGCGGGGTGCGGCACCATGCAGGCCGCGAGGTACGCGTATCGCAATCGCTTCTGCAACGTTGTCGGGACCGACATATCTCAATCGGCGCTCGCACATCAGGACTACCTCAAGCGAAAGCATGGCCTACAGAACTTGCGCCTTCATCGTCTCAGTATCTTTGAGCTAGGCGAGCTGGCTGAAAAGTTCGACTTGATTGTTTGCACGGGAGTCCTTCACCACCTTCCGGACCCGATAGCCGGCTTGCGCGCGCTGAAATCCCTGCTCCTGCCGCACGGGGTGATGAGCATCATGTTGTATGGACTATATCGACGATATGGCGTGTACATGCTGCAGCAGGTCTTTCGAATGCTCGGCGTGGAACAAACGCCCGAAGGTGTAGAGCTGGTTCGCGAAACACTCGCGGCACTGCCTGCGTGGCATCACGTCCGTTCATACACAAAACATGCTCCCGACCTCGATTCGGGCAGCGGCATCGTAGACACATTCCTCCATTCCACAGACCATGCATACGCGGTTCCGGATGTCATGCGTTTTGCACGCGACGGCGACATGGCGTTTCAGGACTGGATGGATCGGCACGACTATTCCATATCGGCGCTAATTCCCCAGGCAATGAGAATCTGGACCAGAGCAGAGAAGCTCAGTTTGGAGCAGCAATGGCATCTTGTTGAACTAATCGGCCAGTCACTCGGGATGCATGGCTTTCTACTTTGCCACCCCGAGCGAAACCAATCCGAATACCGAGTGGATTTCTCCTCAGACAGTGCGCAAGCCGCCTGGCTTAGCTACATCCCCCATTTGCGGCCCCCGCTAAACGTTTTGAGCGTATCAAACGTGGGCGCAGGTACTCCTGCAAGGATGCGAAGAAATAATGTTGAGTTTTCGCTCGACCCAAAAGAGGCCATCATGTTCGAGCGGATCGATGGCCGCGCAACGATTTCCCAGATCATCGAGCGGAGCGCTATCGACTTGCCGTATCAGGACAAGCGGGCGCTCGCGCACAAGTTGTTTTCCAGGATGAACGATCTTGACCACCTGATGTACGAGATCTAGGTGCCGCCAGTCGCCCCGGTGCACAGGTTCAGGTCGGTCGCCGCACCAACCACCGGTCGAACATCGCATCGTATGCGTCCTCGAGAGCCCGAGCCATTCCTTGAGGATCGACTAAAGGGGTGTGCCTAATTGCCTCACGCTGCGTGGCACGCACGTACCCGATAAGCCGCGGGTCGGCTGCGATTTCCGCCGCTCTTTCAATATATTCACTCTCGTTCGCAGTGGACCACTCGCCGCGCCCAATCGCTGAAAGGATCGAGTGGCTCATCCGCTCGCCATAGCGAGCGCCGGCGATCGTCACCACCGGGACACCCATCCATAACGCATCGCAAGTCGTAGTGGCGCCTCCATTGCCCCCCACGGGGTCGAGAGCAACGTCCAGTCTGTTGTAGAGGCGCATGTGGGCTTTCCAGTCCGGGGTTCTCCCGAGCAGCTCGATGCGGGATCCCGCGATACCGTGCTGCGCAAAGGCATTGACAAGCCGCCGTCGATTTTGCGGGTCATCAAGCTCCTTTGTTTTGAGGAGCAGGCAGGCGTGCGGGACACGCCGCAGCAAGCGCGCCCAAACCTCGATCGTGTACGGAGTCACCTTCCCGAGGTGGTTGAAGCTGCCAAACCAAACCTTGCCTTCAGGATCGGGCCGCCACTCGGCGGCGGGCACTTCCTCGGGAGGCTTGTAGCTGGCCCAGACACGAGGCAGCCTCCATACCTGCTCACTGTACTGGCCATCATGGCTTGCAGGGACGAGATCTCGGTCGGCAATGAAGTAGTCCATCTCGGTCAAGCCCGTCGAGGCGAAGTAGCCGAGGTATTGGCACTGTACGGGCGCGGCGCGCCTCGCGAATACGTCCATGCGGTTGAAAGCAGTGTGGCCGGAGAGATCGATGAGCACGTCAATATGATGGCCTTCGATCATCTGAAGCGCTTCGTCCGTATTGAGGCCAAGCAGGGAATGCCACTCGGGGATCAGTCGCTGCATCCTGTCGGTGGTCGAGTCATGAACTCCGCTCGTCGGGTAGGCGAAAAGCCTGAAACGTTTACGGTCGTGCGCCTCAAAGACCTGCTCCATGAAACAGCTGACCGCATGCTCTCTGAAATCGCCCGATACGTAGCCCACTCGCAACTCTCGTCCCGCGCGAGGGGCGCGCGTGAACGCTTTTGTTCTTGCTGCCAGGCGCGCACTTTCTGGAATGACCGCGCGCTCCCACCCCTTTGCGTGCTCGAGATACCGCTCGCCGCTGCACATGCCGAAGTAGGCATACAGGAACAGAAGATTGCTATGCGCAGGAGCGTTACTGGGCTGTATCTCCAACGCACGCTTGTAGAAGGTCTCGGCTTCCAGCGGGCGCCCCAGATCACCCAGGGCGTTTGCAAGATTGTTATGAACGTCCGAATTAGTCGGAACGAGCTGAATCGAGCGCCGACAGCATTCCTCCGCTTCTGTGGCGCGACCAAGGTCTCGATAGAGAGCGCCCAACACATAGTAGGCGTTACTCGAGTGTGGATTGAGCTCGAGCGCACGACGCAAGCACGCCTCGGCCTCTCCGTGCCTCCCCATGTCTCGCAGTATGTTTCCCAAATTGCAATAGGCAAGGTTTGAGTCGCTTCGCAGGTTTATCGCAGCCCGATAACATCCTTCGGCCTCTGAGTACTTGCCCTGCTCCCGCAAGGCGGCACCGAGGTTGCAGAGGTAGTCAACATTTTGAGGACTCAGCTCGAGCGCACGCCGATAGCACGCTTCGGACTCTCGCAGGCGCCCGAGCGTACCCACGATGTTTCCCAGATTGTTGTGTGCTGAGCCTTCCTCCGGAACTAGCTCTACTACGCGCCGGTAGCTCACTTCGGCCTCGGCGTATCGTTTGGTTTCTCGCAATATGTTCGCCAGGTTGAGATGTCCCGGGTGATAGGACGGATTCAGTGCAAGCGCCTTTCTATATTGCGCCTCCGCCTCGTCGAACCTCTTCATCGCATGGAGCGCAGTCCCTAGATTTGAGTACGCTTCGACGTAGTTCGCTTTCATCTGCAGGGCTCGGCGGTAGCTGGTTTCCGCGTCGGGAAACCGGCCTATCTCGCACAAAACGTTGCCCAGGTTGTTGTGCGTTTCGGGATCACCCTGGCCCTGCTCGAGGGCGCGCTCGAGCGCAAACGCGGCCGCAAAGAAGCGACGTTCGGCAATCGAGCGGTTCGCCTGCTCTTTCCAGCCCTTGCTGTCTGAGGGCCAGCCTGCGCTGAGGGCCGGGCTTAGCTTTTCCTTCACCGCCCCTATCACCGAATTCCAGTCACCGGCGACAGGCTGGCGAATGAGTTCGGCGCTCGGGTACCAGGGGCAGTCCCGTCGATCGACGAACCAGCGCCAATCTGCTGCCCGATGCAGCATGATCCAAACCGGTTTTCCCAAAGCGCCGGCAAGGTGAGCAACTGAAGTGTCGACTGTGATCACAAGGTCAAGGAGGGAGACGAGGGCCGCCGTGTCTGCGAAATCCCTGATTTCTGACGTCAGGTCCACAGGGTTCGCGCGCCTCAAAGTCTCCATGTCAGCTGGAGGAACTTCGAGCTGCAGGTTGATGAATTGCACCCCCGGAAGCTCGAGCACGGGGGCGAGCTGCGCGAGTGCCATGGAGCGTTGGTTGTTATATCGAAAAGAGACGTTACCCGACCAGGCGATCCCGATTCGCAGACCGGTTTGGGGCGGTAGGCGATTTCGCCAATGCGCCGCCCGGTCTGCAGGCGCCGCGAGGTACGGTGCAGGCGGAATCGATCCAAGGCTGGTCTGAAATGCGAGCGGTAGGCTGAGCAAGGGACAGTGAAAATCAGTCGCCGGAAGCGGCTCGCCAGCGACTACGACTTCTGCAACGCCGGCAAGCGATTGCGCCATGAACGCCAATACCGCGGGTACTTCGAGCACAACGCGCGCGCCTTGGGCGGCCACCATGGAGGCATACCGCACGAACTGAAGCGTATCGCCCAAGCCCTGTTCCGCATGTAAAAGGATCGACTTTCCTTTCAGGTCCGCCCTGCCTGTCCAAAGGTGTCCTGCATTGCGCCTCGGAGAGGCCCCAAGAGAGTGGACGTGCCAGCGCATTTCGTAGTCGCGCCAAGCCTCCGGCATTCGCCCGAGCTTGAGCCGACAAAGCGCCTGATTCCAGCGGGCGCTGGCGAACTCGGGTCGAATCTTTAACGCATAGTCGTAGGACTCGAGAGCTTCATCGAAGCGATGCAGCGCCTCAAGGACGATTCCCCGGCGGTCATAGGCTTCCGCAAAGTCAGGCTTGGCGCGTAACGCGTCACCGAAACCCTCTAGCGCCTCCTCGAATCGTTCGAGCTCGGCAAGCATGCTCGCGCGGTTGTGCAGCGCCAGAACGTAGTCCGGCTTCAAGGCCGCCGCATGCTCGAAGCTAGCGAGGGCATCCTCAAACCGTCCCGCTCTCGCCAGTAAATCGCCATGGTCGTTCAGCACTGCGGGCGAGGGCCGCATCCGGATCACACCAGCGAGGACGGCGATGGCATCTTGGGAGTGACCCATGCGGAACAGTCGTGCGGCGCTGTTCCTGAACGCGTCCGCAGGAATAGGCGTCATATTGAGCGCATTCTCGAGGCTCTGAAGCGCTTCGGCGCGTTGTCCAAGAAGCATGAGGACCAGGATCCGGTCGTTTATTGCTTCGGCAAAGTCGGGCCGAAAGCTGAGCGAGCGATCAAGACTGGAGAGAGCGCCCGAATGGTCTCCGAGGCTCGTCAGCGCGGACGCGCGATTGCGCCAGGCCTCCGCAGCGTCAGGCCGCAATTCAAGCGCGCGCTCGAAATTAGTCAGGGCCTCTCTATTGCGACGCAACTCCAGCTGCATGCAACCCAGGTTGTTGAGTGCATCCCAATTCGATGGCTGAAGCACAATCACGCGCTCAAACGCGCTGAGCGCCTGATCATGGCGGCCCTCGGTGATGTAGTTCATGGCCTGGCGCATGAGATCGGCGACCTCACTGGAGGCGGCGGCCTCGATGGCTTCCTTCATCGTGCTACGCCTTTGCACGCCGAGCGGGCCGCACCTTGTCCGAAAGAGCACTGCAAACGGCGCGCATTACGGAGGCCCAATCTCCGCTTCTCTCCTGGCGGAAAAGTCTTGCGCTCGGATACCAGGGGCTATCGTCACGTCCTGTGAGCCAGACCCAGTGAGGAACCGGAGAAAGCAGCAGCCAGAGGGGCTTGCCTAGTGCTCCTGCGAAATGGGCCCAACAGGTATCCACAGAGATGATCAGATCCATCGCTGCAACGACCTCGCACGTGCCATCGAAATCTACCTCCGGATGAACAAATGGCGCGCCTTTGGTGGCGCGCAGTTCCTCCTCAATTACCTCCTTTTGAAGGCTTATAAATTGCACCCCTCCGATCGAAAGCAAAGGCCTGAAAGCTTCGAATGGGATGCTGCGCTCGTGGTCGTCCCGGTAGCTCGGATTGCCTCTCCAGCAAATGCCCACCAACTGGTCGCTACCTCGTGCCAGCCTAAGCCTTGCTTCTTTGGCGCGCTGAGCATCCACAAAGAGGTAAGGCACACGGGCCGGAATAGTCTCCAATGTCGTTCCGAGGGCGAGCGGCAGGCTAAGCAGGGGGCAATGAAAGTCTGTTGCCGGGACCGACTCACCCAAAGCCAGGATCTTTTCGACCCCTTCCAGGCTCTTCATAGTAGAAGTGAGGACCCCAGGCACTGCGAGCCAAACGCGAGCGCCCATTTTCCCGAGCATCGAAGCGTAGCGCGCAAATTGAAGAGTGTCACCGAGGCCTTGCTCTGCGTGAATCAGAATGGTCTTCCCTTCAAGGCTTTCCCGCCCCATCCACAACGGCTGGCTAAAGTCCTTCCACGGGCGACCGCTAACTTTGTCCACCCAGCGCCATTCGTACGATCGCAGGCCTCTCTCGAAATCACCAAGTCTCAATCGAGTGATGCCTTGACCAATGTGCGCGTTGACAAACTCCGGATCGATCTTCAGTGCCTCTTCCGAGCCGGCGATCGCCTCGTCGAAGCGCCCGAGCTTCGCGAGCGCAACGGCTCGATTGTCGAGCGCCGAGACAAAATCAGGCTTGACCCTGAGCGCCCGTTCAAAATAGGACAGCGACTCCTCGAACCGCAGCAACTTGCAAAGCACTAGGCCCATGTTGCTCAAGGCTTCCGCGAAGTCCGGCTCCAATGCGATCGCCTCTTCTAGATAGGCCAAGGCCTCGTGATTCCGCCGCAGGTGAACCAAGACTGCCCCGAAATCATTGAGCACTGAGGCCGAAGCGGCTTCCACCGACAGCAAGCGTTGGAAAGCTCCGCCTGCTGCCTCATACCGCTGCATAGACTTCAATACATAGGCCCGCTTTTTCAGGGCCAAAATGTGCGTTGGCTCTCTCGCAAGAACTCGATCGAGGCATGCGAGTGCTTCGTCATCGCGACCGAGATCCTGCAGCAGCAGGCCGAGGCCAAGCCATGCATCCATGAAATCCGGGCTTTCCTGGACCGCTTTCCTGTAGACAGCGAGCGCCGATGCCCTATCGCCGCTTTCAGCGAGAGCGGAGCCCTTGTTCCTCAGCAGCTCGGGCAGCTCCGGATTGAGCGCAAGCGCGCGATCAAAGGATGCCAGCGCCTCCTGATATCTCCGCAGCCGCGCCAGCGCGATACCTCGATTGTTGTGGGCGGCTACATGCTCAGGATACGCGGCAAGCAGCTTCTCAAAGTAAGCGAGAGCTTCTTCGACTTGCCCCGCCTGCAATGCGGCAAGGCCTTGCTGCAGCATGACTCCAGGATCCTCTCTCGACTGCCGAATGCCCGCGGCTTCCTTGATACCGGAAAGGTTGAGGGATATCGGCAATGACGCGCAATCCTGAATTTCGCTGGTCCAATTCTCAATGTTTGAGAAGCCTGCAGCGTCCATGTAGGTCGTCAGTATGTCGCGATCGAACAGGCATTTATGAAAATCGAGAGCGTCGGTCTGCCCGCCCATCAGATAGCCTTGCACGTTGACGTTAGTACCAGCGACGTAGAGTTCAGAAATCTTTCGAAGATCCGGAACCGCGATTTTCAGTTTCCCACCGGGCTTCAACACACGGGCCCAATCTCTCAGGACATGAACGACCTCACCGTGCCCGAAATGCTCGAGGACATGGCTCGCGCGGATCTCATCTACGCTGCAGTCGACGTCCGGAAGCGGGAACAGGCAGTCCCCTTTGGCACCGTCACGGGCCTCGTAGCCGTCAATGACGCTCGTTCCCGCACCTAGATTCAACTTTTTCATCGGAGACCAAACCGGCCGGCAGCAATATGCTCAGCGCCCGCCGCGCAAGCGCTTCACCTGCTCCATGTAGGTGCCCATGAACTCGGAGCCGAACACCTTGTTGAAGTCGTCGCCGGCATCGCGCGCGAGCTTTTCCTGGTAGGCGCCGAAGAGCTCCCAGAGCTTCGCCTTGCGGTTGAGTCCGAGCCCGCCAGCTGCTTTTTCGAGCTCGCTTTCGAGCGTCTTGGGATCGAAGCGCTGGATCGCGCCAAGCAGCGCGGCGCGCATGCCGGCGAAGAGCGCCACTTCGTGGGCGCGCAGGTCCTCGAAGGCATCGCCGACCGCCTGCACGGGATCGAGGAAGCCGCCGGCGCGCTGCTTGGTCTCGAAGAGGAAGGCGAGCACCTCCTGCGGGTCGGACATGAGCTTGAGCGGGTTGTTGTCGCGCGAGGCGACCATGGTGCGTTCCTCGGCCCGCAGCTCCTTCTTCGCGGTCGCCCGCGCGGCGAGCAGCGCCATCGCGCCATCGATCGCCGAGCGCAGCAGGCGTCCCGACTGGCGCATGAACGCTTCCATGTCAGCGCTGGAAACTTCCTTCCCCGGCATCCCCGCGCCTTCCAGAAAGGCCTTCAGGAGGCGCTGTGGATCGCCGCCCGCGGCGGGCGGGCCAGAGCCCGCGCCGGCGGGCGGCCGGCCGCCGACGTAGGTGGCCTCGTCGAAGACGCTGGCCGGGGCGGCGTTCGCCGACTTGCCGACATAGGTTGCTTCGCCGAAGACATCTCCCCCGCCTGATGCCGCCGGTCGGGCGGCCGGGGCAGCCGCCGGCTGCGAGGGCAGCGTGGGCTCATCGAAGATGCCCGGCTCGATGTCCGGAATGTTCTCGCGCGTGTAGGTGGGCTCTTCCTCGGCGACCGGCGCAGGCGCGGGAGGCGGCGGCGCGGGCCGAAGAGTTGGCTGTGGCGGCGGCGGCGGCGGGGGCGGAGGAGGAGGCGGCGGCGGCGCCGCAACCGGGGCTGGCGGCACGGGTTTCTTCGGCGCCTCCTCGATCGGCACTGTCGGCTCGTTCACGAGCTTGGCTCGCACCGCCATCATCGCCGGGTTGTCCGGACGCGTCGTTTCCTCGAGCTCGGTGATGGGCGAGACCACCTTGGGCGGCGCGGCGGGCGGAAGCAGCTCGATCACATAGTCGCCGATGTCGACGCTCGCGCCGGGGGCGAGATCGAGCCGGCTGCCCGGGCCGTGGCGCCGGCCTCCCATGAACACCGGATTGACCTTGGAGGTCACGGTGAGCCGATAACTGCCCTCGCCCTGCTCCTCCAGCTCCGCGTGCACACGCGAGACGTGCTTCTTCGGATCCTCGAGGACGAGGGTGCATTCCTCGCCTCGGCCGATCGTGATCTTGCTCTGCGGCCAGTTGCGGCTCGCGATCACGTCGGTGCGGTCGCCGACCTTCTTGGAGACCTTGATCGAAAACGACATTCGGCTACGCGCTCCGGCGCTCGTGCGGAGCCTTGTGCCATTCGCCGTTCAGCATGGCGCAGTACTGCTCCACCGCGGGGAGCTTCTCGCACAGCATCAGGCTGCGGCCGAAGATCTCGGATTCTTCAGCGAGCCACGCCGAGTACGGTCCGGCAAGCGGCTTGGCGAGGCCCCGCACGCCTGCTTCGCCCTCGAACTCCTCGCCGAGCGGGATCCACAGGGCGCGCGGCGAGCGGCTGCGCGGCGGGATGGTCTCCTCCGACTCGTCCAGGACCGCGATGAGCTCGCGCGGGAAGCGCCGGTTGGAGAGCTGCGCATCGAAGGTCTCGAGCTCCGCGTCGGGCGCAAGCGCGACCGCGGTGACCGGCTCGACTTCCGCGTACCAGTTGTGGGCGCGGAAAAGCGTCGTCACCGCATCCATGCCCTTCACCGGCAGCTGGCTTACGACCGTGAGAGGGAAATACCGGCCCACCGAATCGACGCTGGGCATGATCACGCCCGCCCAGCCGTCGGCGCCGATCACCCCGGGCGCGAGCACGAAGCGCCATGCCGGCGCCGAAAGGAAGGCGTCCCGCCACGCATTGCCGAGCCGCTCCCGGCTCCCCGCAAGCATCGCGTTCAGCCACGCGTCCCAGGGCTCGATGAAGGACGGATGGACGCGGCGGGTGACGAAATCTCCGCTCGTCGGAAGCTTGCCGAACCAGCCGGTCTCGAACGATTCACTCACGATGTTTTCCCCGTGCCAAGCAACTGTCGCGCGGCCTTGATTATCGCCTCGTCGCGCGGGTGGCGCACCTCCGGCGCGCCCTCGCCCACCCCTGCGTCGAGATGGGCCGCCAGCGCGGCCCGCGCCGCCTCCGGCAGCCGCCAGACCCGTCGTGCGGCCGCTTCCAGCGCGGCGGGTTCGGGCTTCTTTGCTTCGTACAGGCTCTCGTAGGCGGCCAGCGACTGCTCGAGCCCGTTGCGCGCCTTGGGATTGCGAATCTTTTCGCGCAGGTCGTCCTCGAGCGACAGCGCGAGTCGAGGCAGTAGCGCATCGCTCAGCGCGTTGCGATAGGCGCGCGCCGCCTGCGAGCCGAGCTTGCCGGCCTGCGAGAGCCCGAAGCCCGCGGCCTCGCCGGCCGGCGCGGCGCGGGCACCGGGCACGTCGCGAAGCGCATCCAGAACCGCAACCAACCTTGCCTCCTCGCCCGGACCGATCGGTCCGGCCTTGTCGAGCGCGGCTTTGGCGGCGTCCGCTTTCGCGAGCGTGGCGGCGATGCGCTCCCGATTGTCGAAGTAAAGACCGCTCCACAGAGCGCCGAGCGCGACTGCGACCGCCGCAATTGCGGCGTAGGCGGCGAGCCGCATCTGCCGCTGGCGCCGCTCAATGCTCGCGTCGCTGCCGGCGAGCCCGGATTCGGGAAAGATCACCTGGCGCACGAGCGTCGTCAGAAAGAAGCTCTTGCCCGTGCCGCTGCTCGCCACGGCGGCGGCGCGCTCGAGCTTGAAGCCGCGCGCGAGCGTTCCGAGGACGCGGTCGATCGGGCTGCCCTCCTGCGTGCCGCTCGTGAAATAAACGCCTCGCACCAGCGGCGCGCTCGGCTGCCCCGCGAACACCGCTTCGATGAAGCGCTCGAGCCGCGGCCCGACGCCATGGAATTCCTGCGGAAAGCGATAGATTGCGGCGCGGCGCTGCAGGTCGCTCTCCTCCTGCAGCCGGCTCCTCAGCTCGGCGCCGAGACGCTGCTCGAGCTCGCCAAACTCGAACGCGAACCGGGAGCCCGGTCCTTCACCGCCCGATCGGGCCGCCGCCAGGTCGAAGGTCGCGCCCCAGACCTGCGCGCGCGCGCCGGCATCGAGCTCCCCGAAAAATTCCATGAAGCCCGCGAGGAGGTCCGCCTTCGTGACCAGCAGGTAGACCGGAAAGCGCACGCCCAGGCGCTGATAGAGCTCGGCGATGCGCTCGCGCACATGCGCCGCATAGCGCGCGCGCTCGTCCTCTCCCCACAGCATGAGGTCGGAGACGCTCACCGTGACGAGGGCTCCGTTCAGCGGCCGGCGCGGCCTGAAGCGCTTGAGCAGGTCCAGGAATCCGAGCCAGGCCGACGCATCCGCGACCGCGTCGCTTTGCTGGGTGGTATAGCGGCCGGCGGTGTCGAGCAGCACCGCCTCGTCGGTGAACCACCAGTCGCAGTTCCGGGTCCCGCCCACGCCGGCGATACCGGGCTCGGCACCGGAGCCCGGCAACGGAAACTTCAGGCCCGAGTTGACGAGCGCGGTGGTCTTTCCCGAGCCCGGCGCGCCGATGATGACGTACCAGGGCAGCTCGTGCACGTAGCGCTTTTCGCCGTCGGGCCCCTGGAAGCGCGCCGTTTTGAGGACGGCGGCCGCCTTCTCGAAGCGCTGGCGCAGCAGCGCCACTTCATGCGCGGCGCGGACGCCCGAATCCGTTTCCTCCTCGCCGCCGGCGATGATCGCGAGGAGCCGCTCGTTTTCCTTGCGCGCCCTGGCTGCCCGGGCGAGCTCCCAGCCGATCCAGGCCGCCGCGGCGAGGGCCGCCAGCGCGAGCCGCTGCCAAGGCGCTTCCAGCGGCCTGCTCGAGCCCAGGACAAGCGTGTCGCCTACGAACCAGACGACGAGCGAGAAGGCCGCGAGCGCAAGCGCACCGAGCGTCCAGCGGTTTCGCATCCATGCCGGCATGGTCATCGGCTCCTCAGGATGATCACCACCCGCCGGTTGCGCGCGCGGTTGATCGCCGAATCGTTCGGCGCGAGCGGTTCGGAGTCGGCCAGCCCCTCGGCCTTGATGCGGCCCGGCTCCGCGAGCTTGGTTGCCATCAGCGCGGCGACCGAGGCGGCGCGCTCGGCGGAGAGCTCCCAGTTCGAGGGGAACCGCGCCGTCCGGATCGGCACGTCATCGGTGTGTCCGGTGACCAGGATCATGCCCGGCACGGCCTGGAGCGCTTCGGCGATGCGAAGCACGATCGGCTCGAGCGCGGGCTCGATCCGCGCGTTGCCGGAAGCGAAAAGATGGTCGCTGCGGATCACGATCGTGCTTTGGCCGGCCGCGTCCGTGACCGCCACCTCGCCTCTGCCGATCTCGGCTGCCAGCTGCTTGCTGATATCGAGCACCGGTGCGCCGGCAGGGGCGCGCTCGGCCGGCGCCGGGACTCTGAGCTGGGCGAGCTCGCGCGCGACCGGATCCGATTGGCTGCCAAGCGAAAAGGCGTAGAAAAGGTAGACGCCGACCAGGCCGAGGGCGGCGGCCGAAGCCGCGAGCGCGACGCCGAGCAGGCCCGGCGCCCGGCGCGCGGGCGCGATCTCGCCGCGCCAGTGCCCTGACAGGAAGCCGTCGTGGCGCGGGCGCTGCTCTGCCAGGAGATCGCGCAGGCGAGCCCGCCATTGGGCGAGCTCCTGGCGCCCGCCTTCCACGCCGCGATACTTGCCCTCGAACCCGAGCGCGAGGCAGACATACAGAAACTCGATCAGGTCGAGGTGCGGCCCGGGCTCGGCAAGGTGCGCCTCCAGCATCGCGAAGAACTTGAGGCCCGCCTCGCTTTCGCCATGCCGCTCGGCGAGCAGGCCGCTGGAGAGCCACTCCGCGCCCCAGGGCGTGCTCGCAGCCGACTCGTCGATGAGCGCGCAAAGCGCGAAGCTTGCGGCATCGATCGTCTCATCGACGATGCCGGCGGCCTGGGCGTCTCGCTTGAACGCCTCCAGTCCTGCGCGAAGGCTCGAGCGCAAGCCTTCGGGATCCGGGTGCCTGAGCGCCTGCCTGAATTGCGCGACCACGGCGAGAATCGGATTGGCCGCCGCGACGAGCGGATTGAGGCCGCCGAGCGAGCCGAGCTCCTCAGCGGAGCCGGCCCGCCCTGCCGGCGCGGAGGCCGCCGCCTCGCGGCGCCGGCCCGGGGTGGGAATCGCCACGGTCGCATCCGGATCCGGCTCGCTCGCCGAAATCATCACGGTCGCGTCGGAGTCCTCCGCCACGGGCGCAGGCCGCAGCGCGGCTGGCGGCATCAGGATGGTGGAATCGGGATCTGCCTCGCCGCCGGCTCCCGCCGGGATCATGACGGTCGCGTCGGGGTCGACGGCGTCCTTGCGGCGCTCGCTCATGACACTCCCCCTGTTTTGTGCTGCGGCAGTCGTGCTCCCGTTCAGGCGCGCCGCAGGAATCGCGATTCTAGCGCTTGCCCGCCGTCTCGATCGTCAGGCCGAGGTCGCGCGCCTTCTGGTACCAGCTGAGAGACTCCTGGTAGTCGCGCGGAATGCCCGGAATGCCGCGATCGTAGATGTCCCCGAGACGCTTGGCTGCCTGCCCGTTGCCCTTGCGCGCGAGCGAGCGATAGATCTTGACGGCGCCTTTCGGGTCGCTTGCTTCCAGCGCTTCGGCCTGCTTGAACAAATCTTCGCTCGGCGCCGCCGAAGCCGCGGCCGCCGGAGCGCTCGCGGCGGGTGCCGGGCTCGCGGCATGCGCGGGCGCGGCACCAGGCGAGGGCGCCGTTGCGGACGGCGCTACGGCGGCCACCTGCACGCTCGCCTTGCGCTTCTCCGCCAGCTCGCGCGCGATCCGGTCCTCTTCCTCGCGCTCGCGCTCAGAGCGCGTCTTTGCCTTCGCCACGGGCGCCGCCTTGGGCGTCTCGACCTTCGCTTCGACCGGCGCGGCCTTGGTTTCGGTTGCCGCGGCCTTGGTCTCCGTCGGCGCGGCCTTCGTCTCCACTTTCGGCGTTTCGACCTTGGCGACTTCCTGCTTCGGCGCCTGCGGCGGGGTCTCCGCCTTCTTCTTCATCTCTTCGGCACGCTTCTTCTGCTGCTCGGCAGCTTCCTGACGCTGCTTGACCAGCTCGGCCTGCCTGGCCGCCTCCGCTTCGGCTTTCTTGCGCGCTTCCTCGAGCTCCTTCGCCTTCGCCGTGTCGCCGCGCTTGATCGCATCGAGCTCCGCGGCGCGCGCTTCGGCGAGCTTCTTCTGCGCCTCGACCTCGGCTGCCTTGGCCTTGTTCAGCTCCTGCGTGGCCTCGAGCGCCTTCTTGAATTCCTCCTGGACGAGCGCATTGGGCTTGTAGACGAATTGCCAGTAGGCGCCGCCGGCGATGGCCGCGATGATGACGATGGCGCCCACGATAGGCACCACCGGCAGCTTGGCTTTGGGAGCCTCCTCGAGTTTCTTCTTGAGCTCGGCCTCGCGCTTGGCCGCCTCGGCCTCGCGCTTGGCGCGCTCCTCGGCTTCCTTCTTGGCGCGGGCCTCCGCGTCCGCCTTGGCTTTGGCAAGCTCCTCGGTCTGCTTCTTCGCGCGCGCCTCGGCTTCCGCCCGCTGGCGCGCCGCGGCCTCCTCGGCCTCCTTGCGGGCTTTCAGCTCGGCTTCGCGCTGCGCCCTGGCTTCGGCTTCGGCCTTCGCCCTTTGCGCCTCGTACCGGGCCTGCGCCTCGGCCTCGCGCTTCGCCGCCAGCTCCTCGGCATCGCGCTTCGCCTTCTCCAGCTCCTCCTTGCGCGCCTTGGCCTCGGCTTCCATGCGCGCCTTCATCTCGGCCTCGCGCTTCGCGTCGGCTTCCTTGCGCGCCTGCTCCTCCGCCGCGCGCTTCGCCTCGGCTTCCGCCTCGCGCCGCTTGTACTCGGCCTCGCGCGCCGCGAGCTGCGCCTCCAGCTTCGCCTTTTCGTCGGCGAGCTTTTGCTTCGCCTCGGCTTCGCGCTTGGCGGCTTCCTCGGCTTCTTTTCTTTCCTGCTCCTTGCTGACCGATTCCTCGGGCGCGACGCCCTTCAGCTTGGCGATCTTGCGCTTGGCGAGCGCCGCATAGATCCCGTTGGGGAACTGCTGGACATAGAGCTCAAAGTCGTCCGGGTCGTTGCCGTCCTTGATGGCGCGCCAGAACTCGAGCTCTACTTCCTGGCTGCCCGCCGACGTGGAGCCGCGCGAGGCCGTCGAGGTGCCATCGGACTTGGCCATGGCGGCCGAGGGCGAGGGCATCGAGACCGCGGCCATCGAGCCGACCACCGTCTTGTCGCTGTCGTCCTCCTCGGCCTTGCCTTCGAGCGCGCGCTTCAGCGCCGCGCCGAACTCCTTCGCCGTCTGGTAGCGCGTCTCGACCTGCTTCGAGAGCGCCTTGTTCACCACCGCGTCGAAGAGCGGCGAGATGGTGTTGTTGATCGAGGATGGGACGGGGGGATGGTCCTGGATGATCTTCTTCGCGATCGTCCACGCGCCCGAGCCGGTGAACGGCTTCTCGCCCGTCAGGAACTGATACAGGATGATGCCCGCCGAGAAGATGTCGGTGCGCCGGTCGATGTTGCCGCCGGTGATCTGCTCGGGAGACATGTAGGCGGGCGTGCCCACCATGGTGCCCGCCTGCGTTTTCTCCACCGACGTGCGATCGGTGTCGGTGACGCGCGCCACGCCGAAGTCGGCGAGCTTCACCTTCGCCTGCGAATCGAGCATCACGTTCGCGGGCTTGATGTCGCGGTGGACGATGCCGCTCTCGTGCGCGAAATCGAGCGCATCGCAGAGCTCGCACATGATGCGAACCGCTTCCTTCAACTCGAAGCGCTCGTTCGCGTCGAAGAAGTTCTTGAGCTCCTTGCCCTTGATGAACTCCATGACGATGTAGGCGATGTCGCCTTCCTCGCCGAAGTCGTACACCTGGACGATGTTGCCGTGGTTCAGCCGCGCGACCGCCTGCGCCTCGCGCATGAACCGCATGGAGTATTCCTTGGCGGCCTCCTCGTCGTCGAGGTGGCCCTTCAAGATCGTCTTGATCGCGACCTTGCGATGCAGCTTCGGGTCCATCCCCTCGTAGACGATGCCCATCGCGCCCTTGCCGAGCACGCGCGTGAGGTCATAGCGCCCGAGCTGCTTGAGATCAGGCGCTGCGGCCACGATTTACTCCCCCGGTAACGAGCCTAACCACTGGATTTAGCGGAATTTCCCCGGACTCTTTTTACCACCCCGTATTATCTCGGCCCCTGCAGGCCAGCACAAGGGTAAAAAGTCGCACCCTGACGGCCGCCTACCGGGGCGAGCGGACGAACGGTCGGGGAATCTCGATACCCTGCTCGCGCGCGCGCTGATACCACTTGAGGGCGTTTTCATAATCGCGCGGAGCGGCGGAATTGCCTCTGTCGTAGATCTCGCCGAGCTTGCGCTGAGCGGGTCCGTAGCCGCTTTCTCCGGCCTCGAGAAACGCCTGCAGCGCGGCCTTGTCATCGCCTTTGCTCTCGAGCGCGAGCCCTTCGCGATAGCGCCGGATCTGATCCGTTCGTCCGAGAGCGCCAGGCCTGGGTTTCGCCTCCGGCACGCTCGCGGGCACCGGGGCAGAGGGTTTGACGGCTGCGACCTGCGCGGGCGGCGGCGGCTTCGCCGTGAGCGTCCGCCACAGCTGCGAGGCCTCGGCGGCGCCGATGGCCGCCACCGCTTCCGCCTTGGGCAGCTTGAGCGTTTGTCCTTCCTTCAGCACGTTGAGATTGCCGTCGGGAAAGACGTCCTGATTCGCCCGGTAGAGCGCGGCCACGACCTGGAACCGGGTCGCGCCTTTATAGGTCAATTTGCTCGCGATCGCGAGCAGGCCCTCGCCCTTCTTGACTTCATAGTCCGCTTGCGCGGACGCGAGGCTGCTGTAAAAATTTGTCAGAAGCACTGCGCAGGCTAGCCAGGCGCCGCGCCACGCTCCCCGCCCGGTCATTCGCAGAAAAACTCGAGCACGTCGGTGGCGGTGGTCTTCGATTGCCCGAAGGCGATCCAGCCCTTGCCGCGCAGCGTGAACTCCTCGCGCCGCAGGACGATCTCGCGATCGCCCTCGACCATCACGAAAGTGCCGTTCGCGCTGTGATCGGTGAGGACGAACTTGTCGAGGCGCCGCTCGATTTTTCCGTGCGAGCGCGACGCCATGCGGTCCGCGATGACGAGATCGGCGCTCTGGTCGCGCCCCATCGTGACCGAGGTGCGCTCGTCCGACAGCAGGTGCTCCTTGCCCTGCAGCATGAGGCGCAGCGTGGTCTTCTTCGGCTTGTAGACCGAGCGCGCGGCGGCCATCGTGGTCGCGTCCTCGCTCTGCTGCCACATGAGCTCGTAGACCTCGATCTCGGCCGCCTTGCCCTTGATCTGGATCGCGGTGATCTTACGGGTCGCGGACTTGAGCATCGGCGCCATCAGCATCACCGTGTCGCGCGCCGTGATGATCTGGCCCTTCACGGCGACGTGCGAAAGGCGCGAGGCGACGTTGACCGCGTCGCCGAAGATATCCCCGTCCGCCTGCACGACGATGGGGCCGAAATTGAAGCCGATGCGAATGCCGATCTTGGTGTTGCCGACCGGCTTGAGCTCGTTGATGGCTTCCTGCATCTGGATGGCGGCGTCGGCGGCCGCATCCGCGGTCGGGAACGACGACATCACCTCGTCGCCGATCGTCTTGATGACGCGCCCCTGCGCGGCCTCGGTGCGCTCGCGCATGATGCGCACGCACTGGTCGATCGCCGCCTTCGCGACCTGGTCCCCCGCGGTCTCGTAGAGCTTGGTGCTGCCGCTCACGTCGGCAAACAGCACCGCGGCTTGGGATCCCTGCTCGGCCATCTCCTTGTTTTCGCTCCCCTCGACACGGCGCCGGGCGCCGTCCTGCACGACCCAAGGTTAACTGTGTGATTTTACACGGCCGCAAAAAAAGGGGCGCCGGAGCGCCCCTTTTTGACAGATCCCGACAGGGACCGGATCGCGACCTGCTTAGTCGCAGGATTCGCCTTCGCGGCTCTCGTTGAAGCACTTCGGCACCGAGATGCCGACGCCCCGCAGGCGGTGATCCATCGGCGGCAGGACACCCACATCGCCGGCGAAGCCGTATTCCACCTGCTCCGCGACGCTGTCCGTGCCGAACGTGTTGGCCGCCTCGTCCGCCGCAGCCGCCACCGCCGACGCCTGGCCGGAGGCCGCGACGCTCGTCGAGAAGAGGTCCGCCGCGCCGGCAATGGCGGTCTGCGTGCCGACGGTCACGCCCGTGCCCGGGGTCACCGCGAAGAAGTTGCTCAGCGGAACGCTCGTGCTGCCGTTCAAGCTCCATTGCGAGGCGGTGCCGCCAAGCAGCACGTTGCCGCTCGTATCGAGGATCAGGTTCTGGCCTGCCGGTCCCGGCACAAGGCTGCCGGGGTTCGGCGTGCCGGCGGTCAGCTCCATGTTGCCGGTGGACTGGATGGTGCCGCCATTGACCAGCGTGTCGGCATTCAGGACCAGATTCCCGGTGTAGCTGATCAGCACCGGACCGACGTTGGCCAGGTTGATCGACCCGAGATTGGTGTTGCCGGGGTTGTTCATCGTCAGCGTCGAAGCGCCGTTGATGGTCAGTGTCTCGACGTTCGCGTCCCCATCTCCGGACACCGCGCCGGTCAGCGTGACGCTGCCGCCGCCCGTGTTGATCGTGCTGCTATTGCCGAGCGTGGTCGTGCCGGTAACGGTGAAGTTGCCGCCGTTGGTCGTGTAAGTGCTGCCGGTCGTGAGATTGCCGTTATAGGTCTGGTTACCCGTGTTCGTCACATCGTGAACCACGAACGAGGGAGCCGTCACAGTGAAGTTTCCACCGAGATTCATCGGCCCATTGAACGTGAGCGGATTCGTCGCGGTGATCTGCACGGCGTTCGCGCCCGAGTTGGACAGCGTGATCGCTCCTGTCAGGGTGTTGGTCCCCAGCATGGTGATCGGGTTGGCGCCGGCGATGATCGACGTCGTGCCGCCAACGGTCAGCGTGCCCCCCGTCTGGTTCATGGTGCCCGGTCCGGCCGTGCCGACCGACAGGTTGTTCGTGATGTTGACAGTGCCGGCCGACTGAACGTAACCGCCTACGCTCGCACTTTGGGCGACCGCAAGGGTGTTCGCCGCGACGTTGAGGGTGCCGCCGCCGGTAGCAACGATGTTATCCACCTGTACCGAGCCCGACAACGTCGCCACTCCAGCGTCCATTGTGACCGTCTGGCCATTCAGGTCGACGTTCGCGACGTTGGCTTTATCCGGAATCGCGCCGCCCGCCCACGTGGCGGCATTGGACCAGTTACCTCCAGCAATTGCCTGCACCGAGCCGAGGCGCGTGATCGTTCCAGCCGCGGTGTTGGTGTTGGTGGTGTAGTTGTTACCCCCATTGCCGTCGTTGACTGTAAAGCCGGCGTTTACCGTCAAAGTGCTTCCGTTGGCCCCAAGCACGTCCTTGCTTGTGTAGCCCTGGGCCGCCGTGATCGAGTCACCGGTTTGCAGGTTGGTCGTGGTCACCACGCCCGAGGAGCTCGTCGAGCCGTCATATACGCGCGAGTCGGTCACCGCGTTCAACGAGAGCGTCGCCTTCGAGATCGTGCCCGTGGCCGAGGCGGTCGAGGTCGTGTAGTTGTTGCCCCCGTTGCCGTCGTTCACCGTGAAGCCTGCGTTCACCGTGAGCGAGCTCGCGCCCGCACCCAGGACGTTCCTCGAGGTGTAGCCCTGCGCTGCCGTGATCGAGTCACCCGTCTGCAGGTTGGTCGTCGTCACCGTGCCGGCCGAGCTCGTCGTACCGTCATACACACGCGAGTCGGTCACCGCGTTCAACGAGAGCGTCGCCTTGGAGATCGTGCCCGTGGCCGAGGCGGTCGAGGTCGTGTAGTTGTTGCCCCCGTTGCCGTCGTTCACCGTGAAGCCCGCGTTCACCGTAAGCGAGTTCGCACCCGCCGTGCCCGCGTTCCTCGTCGTGTAGCCCTGCGCCGCCGTGATCGAGTCACCCGTCTGCAGGTTGGTCGTCGTCACCGTGCCGGCCGAGCTCGTCGTACCGTCATACACACGCGAGTCGGTCACCGCGTTGAGGCTCAACGTCGCCTTGGAGATCGTGCCCGTGGCCGAGGCGGTCGAGGTCGTGTAGTTGTTGCCCCCGTTGCCGTCGTTCACCGTGAAGCCCGCGTTCACCGTAAGCGAGTTCGCACCCGCCGTGCCCGCGTTCCTCGTCGTGTAG
>DATAID010000113.1:0-13684 GCA_036262835.1 Burkholderiales bacterium
CGGCGATGTCGTCCAGGTCCTCGGGCCGCAGCGGCTGCTTGACCTGGTCGGCCCACTTCGCCACCTGGACGCGAAGCTGCGCGTACGACTTGACGAGCGACTTCGAGGCATCCCGGTTGTGGATGCGCTCGTAGTGGCAAACGAGGCAGTTGTTCTCGTAGAGCAGCTTGCCGCGCCCGGCGTCCTGCGCCTGCGCGCCGGAGAAGCTGGCCGCCAGCGCAACGCCGGCCAGGATCGATGCTGTTTTGCTCATACCAAGAGCCTTTCCATCCAAGACCGTATCCGCGTTAGTACGCGGCCCGCCGAAAAAGTGCTCAACGACATTCGCGAGCATGCGCGCGGCCCCGGCGCCGCGCTTGACGCAGATCAATTCGGTGCTAGATGCGCGCGCGGCGCAGCCTGAGCGCGTTGCTGACCACCGACACGGAGCTCATCGCCATCGCCGCGCCCGCGAAGATGGGCGAGAGCAGCAGGCCGGAGAATGGGTACAGGACACCGGCGGCGAGCGGAATGCCGAGCGCGTTGTAGCCGAAGGCGAAAGCGAGGTTCTGGCGGATGTTGCGCATGGTGGCGCGCGAGAGCTCGATCGCCCGGACGATGCCGCGCAGGTCGCCCTTGACGAGCGTCACCCCGGCGCTTTCCATCGCGATGTCGGTGCCCGTACCCATGGCGATGCCGACGTCGGCTTGCGCGAGCGCGGGCGCGTCGTTGATGCCGTCGCCCGCCATGGCGACCCGTCGCCCTTCAGCTTGCAGGCGCTTCACGTGACCCGCCTTGTCGGCGGGAAGCACTTCGGCGACCGCCTCGTCGATTCCCAGTTCGCGCGCCACGGCATCGGCGGTTCGCTTCGCGTCGCCGGTCAGCATGACGATGCGCACGCCCTCCTTCTTCAGGAGCGCGATCGCCTCGGCCGTGGTCTCCTTGATCGGATCGGTGACGGCGGCCATCCCGCAGGCCTTGCCATCCACGGCGAAGAACACCACGGTCTTCGCCTGCGATCGCCATTGCTCGGACTGCGCTTCCCACCGGGCGGTGTCGACGCCCGCCTTCGCAAGGAACGCGCGGCTGCCCACCATCATGCGCTTGCCGTTGGCCGAGGCGCGCACCCCAAGGCCGTTGACGGCATCGAACATGAGCGCCGGGGCGGGCGTGACGCCGCGCGCCTTGGCGCCCTCCACGATCGCCGTGGCGATCGGATGCTCGGAAGGCTGCTCGATACCGGCCACGAGCGCGAGCGCTTCGGCCTCGGGGATGCCCTCGGATATGAAATCGGTGAGCGCCGGCCGCCCGAGCGTCAGGGTGCCGGTCTTGTCCACGACCAGCGTGTCGATCTTTCGCATGTGCTCGATCGCTTCGGCGTTGCGAAAGAGGATGCCGTTGAGCGCCCCCTGCCCCATGGCGACCGTCATGGAGATCGGCGTGGCGAGGCCCACCGCGCACGGGCAGGCGATGATGAGGACGGCAACGGCGTTGATCAGCGCGTACGCGAGGCGCGGCTCCGGGCCGGCGAGCGCCCAGACGATGGCCGTGACAATCGCGATCAGCACCACGGCTTGCACGAAGTAGACCGCGATCAGGTCGGCGAGCTTCTGGATCGGCGCGCGGGTGCGCTGCGCCTCGCCCACCATGTGGACGATGCGGGCGAGCAGCGTGTCGGAACCGACCCGCTCGGCCCGGAAGACGAGCGAGCCTGAGCCGTTGATCGTCGCGCCGGTGACGCGTGCGCCGGCGCCCTTGGCGACCGGCACCGGCTCTCCCGTGACCATCGATTCGTCGATGCGGCTTTCGCCCTCGAGCACGGTGCCGTCGACCGGCACTTTCTCGCCCGGCTTCACCCTGAGCCGATCGCCGACCTTCACGTCCTCGAGCTTGACCTGCTCTTCGGTCCCGTCCTCGCGCAGCCGCCAGGCGAGGTTCGGCGCGAGCCGCAGCAGGTCGCGCACCGCCTGGCTGGTTTGTCCCATGGCGCGCAGCTGCAGCACGTCGCCCAGCATGACGAGCGTGACGATCACCGCGGCCGCCTCGAAATACGTCCCGACGGCTCCGCCGTGCTCGCGAAATTCGGCCGGAAAAATCCCGGGCACCAGCACGGCGGCGAGGCTGTACAGGTAGGCGAGGCCGACGCCGAGCCCGATCAGCGTGTACATGTTGAGCGACCAGTGCGTAAGCGAGAGCCAGAACTTGTGCAGGATCGGCCCGCCGGCCCAGAGGACGACGGGCGTTCCGAGCGCAAATTCGACCCAGGCGCGCGTCCCGGGAGCGAGGCCGAAGGGCTCCATGACGCCGGCCATGGGCGCCATGGCCAGAAACGCCAAGGGCAGCGAAAGTGCCGCCGAAATCCAGAACCGGCGCGTGAGATCGCGCAGCTCGCTGTCGTCGGCTTCGCCCGTGCCCGCAATCGGCACCAGCGCCATCCCGCACTTGGGGCAGGAGCCGGGCCCCACCTGGACGATTTCCGGATGCATCGGGCAGGTGTATTGCGTGCCGGCGGGAGCCGGGGCCTCCGCTTTTTTCTCGCTGGAAAGGTAATTCGCTGGCTCCTTCTTGAAGGCGTGAAGGCAGTGCTGCGAGCAGAAGTAGTAGGTCTTGCCCCGGTAGTCGATCTTGCCGGCGGGCTTCGCCGGATCGACCTTCATTCCGCACACCGGATCGATTGCCTGTTCCATTACCTGCTATTAGACAGGAACCAGGTGAAGGCGCTCGCGGCGGCGGCGAACGCCCAGCAAAGAAAAAACCCGATGGAGTAGACCGCGAGCCGGCTCAGGCTCGAGGGCTCGCCGAAAAGGTAGAGCTCCTTCGGGTCGAAAACGGTGAAAAAAAGCGCCTCGCCCGCGCCGCCGACGATGAACGAGGGCCACAGGATGTAGATGGCGGCTTTCATGCCGCCTCCTTCACCAGGCGCCATTCGCCGCGCGGGTCCTCGAGGATGACGCGCCAGCGGCCCGGCGCGAGCGGCAGGACCCGGCCTTCGTAGAGGCCCGCGCCGGCGGCCTCGAGGCGCACGCGAACATCCATGCTCGCGCGCGTGGCATTCACGAATCGCAGGAAGACAAAGTCGGGCGAAGCCCCGCGCAGGCGCACCCGCATCGTTTCGCCCGAGCGCTCGAGATCGGCCGCGATGCCGAGGCGCTCGGCCGCCTGCTCGCGCGCGAGCACCGCGTTCACGGCGAGGCCCTTCCTGTAGTAATCCTCGGCGACGAGGCCGTCGGCGCTTGCGAAGGCGATCCAGGTCGTTGCCGCGCCCGCGACGATGACGGCGGCGGGCCCGGACATGAGGATCCAGGGCCAGGGTTCCTTGTACCAGGGCGTCATGGCGGCTACCTCACGATGAAGACGGATTTTTCGCGCACCGCGACCTTGTCGTCGTCCAGGGCCCGCACGCTGAAGACGATCGGATGGGTGCCGGCGGCAATGAGGCCGCGCTCGGCGCGCACGCGCACGAGCACGAGGCGGCTGTCGGCGGGCCCGAGCGTGAGGCGCGGTTCGCTCGCGACCTGCAGCGAGGCGGGGCCGGCCGCGGCGATCTCGAAGCTGCGCTCGCGCTCGGCGGTGTTCATGACCTGCAGCCGGTAGAGGTTCTCGATCCGGCCGCCCTCGACCTCGCGCGAGATCGCGACGCGGTCGCGGATGACGTCCACCTTGAGCGGAACGCGCAGCCAGAGGCTCGCGCTCGCCGCGAGCACGATCGCGACGAGGATTCCCGCGTACACGAGCACGCGCGGCCGCAGCACGCGCGTCGACACGCCCTCCAGGGCGTGCGTGGTCGCATAGCGGATCAATCCCCTTGGCTTCCCCACCTTGTCCATCACCTGGTTGCAGCCGTCGATGCAGGCGGCGCAGCCGATGCACTGGTATTGCAGGCCGTCGCGGATGTCGATGCCGGTCGGGCACACCTGCACGCAGATCGAGCAATCGACGCAGTCGCCCCTGCCCTCGCCCGCTTTTTTCCCCCGGGGCTCGCCGCGCTTCGGGTCGTAGGTGATGACGAGCGTGTCCTTGTCGAACATCGCGCTCTGGAAGCGCGCGTACGGGCACATGTAGGTGCAGACCTGCTCGCGCATCCAGCCGGCGTTGCCGTAGGTCGCGAAGGCGTAGAAGAAAACCCAGAACGCCTCCCACGGGCCGAGCGAGAGATTCGCCGCCTCGGCCCAGAGCTCGCGGATCGGCGTGAAGTAGCCGACGAACGTAAAGCCCGTCCAGAGCGCAAAGGCGGTCCAGAGAAAATGCTTGGAAACCTTCTTCGCGGTTTTTTCCGCATTCCACGGCGATCTGTCGAGGCGGATCCGCGAATTCCTGTCTCCCTCCACCTTCTTCTCGATCCACATGAAGATCTCGGTGTAGACCGTCTGCGGGCAGGCGTAACCGCACCACAGGCGCCCGGCCACCGCGGTGAAGAGGAATAGCGAGAGCGCGCAGATGATGAGGAGGACCGTCAGGTAGATGATGTCCTGCGGCCAGAAGACGAGGCCGAAGATGTAGAACTTGCGGTGCGCGATGTCGAAAAGGAGCGCCTGCCGGCCGTTCCACTCGAGCCATGCGGTGCCGTAGAAGACGAGCTGCGTGCCCCAGACGAAGAGCCAGCGCCAGGCGGCGAACCAGCCGCGCACCGAGCGCGGATGGATCTGCTGCCGCATTTCATAGAGGCTGATCTCGACCGGTTTCGTCGCCGCAGAAGGCGCCTCGAGCTTCATGGGCACTTGTCCCGATCGACCCGCCAGGGCGCCATTCGGCGCCACACCGCATGGCCTGCGATCGCGTGCGCGAGCACCGCGCCGACGTGCAGGACCACATAGGCGATCAGCACCGGCTCGGCCCCCTCGTGCAGCTCCTGGACCATGCGCAGCCATCCCGCGGCGCGGGTGCCCGGCTCCAGGTACACGTAAAGGACGGCGCCCGTCGCCGCGGACCAGGCAAACGCCACGAGTCCAATTGCCTGGACGATCGCCGCCAGACCTTCGTGCCTGCCGGGAACGGGAAGGCGCAGCCTCGCCAGTTCGGCGACATCCCGCACGGCAAGTCGCAGCCGCGCCGCAGTCACGGGAAGCCAGCGCGAGAAGCGCGCATCGCGCGGCCCAACGATTCCCCATGCGAGTCGCAGGCCGAGCGCGACCGCCATGCCAAGGCCAATCCAGCTGTGGATCGTGAATCCTGAATGCTCGGCCCGTTTGTAGTCGCCGGCGAGATCGCCGGTCAGGAGCGCCGCGAGGCCGAACAAAGCGAGCGCCAGGTGGATCGAGCGGCTGACGCCGTCGTATTGGCCGCCGGCCTCGTTCGGCGGAGGAGCCTCGGCGGGCAGCATCGGCTCAATCCTTCGCAGGCCGGCTAAGCGAATAAACGTAGGCCGTGAGGAGGTGGATTTTCGCGGGGCTGAGCAGGTCCTTGTGCGCGGGCATGCGGCTCATGCGGCCGTTCGCGATCGTTTCCGGAATTGCGGGGCCCGAGCCGTGCAGCCAGATGCTGTCGGTGAGATTGGGCGCGCCGAGCGCCGGATTGCCCTTGCCGTCGCCGCCGTGGCAGCCGGCGCAGGTGCTCTTGAAGATCGGCGCGCCGCGCGCGCGCCGGATCGAGTCGTGCGCGTTGCCCGAGAGCGAAAGCACATAGTCGGCGAGGTCCTTCACGCCCTCATCGCCGAGCGCCGCCCCGAAGGGCGGCATCGCGCCCGCGCGGCCTTCGGTGATCGAGACCTTGATCGTCTCGGGCGCGCCGCCATAGAGCCAGTCGCGGTCGGTGAGATTCGGAAACCCGCGGCTGCCGCCGCCGTCCGAGGCGTGGCACTGCGCGCAATGATTCAGGAAAAGCTTCTGCCCGATGGCGAGCGCCTCCGGGTTCTTCGCCAGGACGGCCACTTCCTGCGCGGCGAAACGCTCGTAGAGCGGCCCGTAGGCCGCCTGCGCCTTCCGGTTCTCGTCATCGAGCTGCCCGAGCTGGGTCCAGCCGAGCACGCCCTTGTAGCTGCCGAGGCCCGGATAGAGGACGAGGTAGCCCAGGCTGAAGACGATCGTGAGGTAGAAGAGCCACGCCCACCAGCGCGGCAGCGGGTTGTTGTATTCGCCCAGGTCCCCGTCCCAGACGTGGCCCGTCGTCTCGGTCCTTCCCGGCGCGCGCCTGATGCTCTGGGCCTTGAGCAGGACGGCGCAGGCAATCACCGAGACGAGCGTGCCGATCGCGACGTAGACATCCCAGAACTCGGACGAAAACTGGCTCACGGGTCGCGGTCCTCCAGGATCCGCCTCGCCTCCTGCTCGTGAAGGCGCTTGCGCGAGGGCAGGTACGCCCAAACGACGATCCACACGAAGGCGGCAAACGCGAGCAGCGTGATGACGATGCGAAGCTGGTTCACGTCCATGGTCAGTTCGCTTTCGACTTGAGCGAGGTGCCGAGCACCTGCAGGTAGGCGATCAGCGCCTCCATCTCGGTCCTGCCCTCGAGGTCCTTGGAGGCTTTTTTCATCTCCTCTTCCGGATAAGGCACGCCGAGCGCCTTCAGGGCGCGCATGTGCGACTCGATGCCCTCGGCGTCCGCGGCGGTGCGCGCGAGCCACGGATAGGCCGGCATGTTCGACTCGGGCACCACCTCGCGCGGGTTCATCAGGTGGATGCGGTGCCAGTCGTCCGAATAGCGGCCGCCGACGCGCGCGAGATCGGGCCCCGTGCGCTTCGAGCCCCACTGGAAAGGCCGGTCGTAGACGAATTCGCCCGCGACCGAGTAGTGCCCGTAGCGCTCCACCTCGGCGCGGAACGGCCGGATCATCTGCGAATGGCAGTTGTAGCAGCCCTCGCGCACGTAGATGTCGCGCCCGGCGAGCTGCAGCGCGCTGTAGGGCTTCAGGCCCGCGACCGGCTCGGTCACCGTCTTCATCGCCGCGAGCGGCACGATTTCGACGAGCCCGCCGATCGCCACGACCAGCACGATGAGGACGATGAGGAGCGCCTGGTTGCGCTCGATCGCGTCGTGCGTGAGCGGCTTCATGCGTGCGCCGGCGCGAGCGCGGGCGCCGGAATGGGCGCATCGACGGGCTTCGCGTCCTCGATCGTCTTCCAGACGTTCCAGGCCATGACGAGCATGCCCGAGAGATAGAGCAGCCCCCCGAGCAGGCGAATCGCGTAGAACGGATAGGTCGCCTTGACGCTCTCGACGAAGGTGTAGGTGAGCGAGCCGTCCTCGCCCACCGCGCGCCACATGAGGCCCTGCATCACGCCGGCGATCCACATCGCGGCGATGTAGAGCACGATGCCGATCGTGGCAATCCAGAAGTGCGCGTTGATGAGCCGCGTCGAATGCATTTCGGTGCGGCCGACCAGGCGCGGGATCAGGAAGTAGATCGAGCCCATCGTCACGAGGCCCACCCAGCCGAGCGCGCCGCTGTGCACGTGGCCGACCGTCCAGTCGGTGTAGTGCGAGAGCGCGTTGACGGTCTTGATCGACATCATCGGCCCCTCGAAGGTCGACATGCCGTAGAAGGAGAGCGAGACGATCAGGAACTTGAGGATCGGGTCGGTGCGCAGCTTGTACCAGGCCCCCGACAAGGTCATGATGCCGTTGATCATCCCGCCCCACGAGGGCGCGAGCAGGATGAGCGAGAACACCATGCCGAGCGACTGCGTCCAGTCGGGCAGCGCGGTGTAGTGCAGGTGGTGCGGGCCCGCCCACATGTAGGTGAAGATGAGCGCCCAGAAGTGCACCACCGACAGCCGGTAGGAGTACACCGGCCGCCCCGCCTGCTTGGGGATGAAGTAGTACATCATCCCGAGGAATCCGGCGGTGAGGAAAAAGCCGACGGCGTTGTGCCCGTACCACCACTGCACCATCGCGTCCTGAGCGCCCGCGTAGGCCGAATACGACTTCCAGAAGCGCGCCGGCATCACCGCGCTGTTGACGATGTGCAGCAGCGCCACCGTGAGGATGAACGCGCCGAAGAACCAGTTGGCGACGTAAATGTGCTGGATTTTTCTTTTCGCCAGCGTTCCGAAAAAGACGATCGCGTATGAAACCCAGACCAACGCGATCAGCACGTCGATCGGCCACTCGAGCTCGGCGTACTCCTTGCCCTGCGTGTAGCCGAGCGGCAGCGTGATGGCCGCGAGCACGATCACCGCCTGCCAGCCCCAGAACGTGAAGGCCGCGAGGCGGTCGCAGAAGAGGCGCGCATGCGAGGTACGCTGGACCACGTAATAGGAGGTGGCGAAGAGCGCGCAGCCGCCGAAGGCGAAGATGACGGCGTTGGTATGGAGCGGCCGCAGCCGCCCGTAGGAAAGCCAGGGAATGCCGAGGTTGAGCTCGGGCCAGAGCAGCTGCGCCGCGATCAGCACGCCGACGGCCATGCCGACGACGCCCCAGACGACGGTCATGACCGCGAACTGGCGGACCACTTTGTAGTTGTAGGACGATTCCGACACCGAGGGCTCCTTCAGCAGGAGCCATGCTAGGGGCCGGAGAAAAGCGGAGCTTGACCTACGTCAAACGCGGTACAGGAGGGTCAAACGCGATACACCAGCGGAATCGCGGCCTCGGGCGAGAGCACGCGGAAGGTGAAGCTTTCCTGCACGTAGAGGCGCACCGATTCGGCGTCGTGATCGAGGTAGCCGATCGAGAAATCCTGGCCGACGACGAGCTCGAAGTCGCCGCCGCGCTGGCTCATGATCACCGCGCCGTCCACGCCCGGCGCCCAGACGATGGGGCCGTCGAGCAGCCGCCGCACGTGCTCGATTACCGGATAGCCGCCGATCGTCGTCTTGGTGAGACCGGTATAGCAGCGCGGTCCCAGGGCGATCGCATAGGGGCCGTCCACGCCCGCGCCGCGCAGCCGGGCGGTCGCATCGGCGACCGACGCGGGGTAGGCGGAATAGTCGTCGCTCAAGGTCGCTCTTCCCGAGGCGCTCGCCTCGCCGATGCCTTCGATCCCGGCCTCGGCGTAGCCGTGAAAGACGGCGCGGTCCTCGGCGAGCGCCGCGGCCTGTGCCGCGATGCGCACGGAATTGAGGTCGGGATCCCTGGCGCCGCGGCCGATCGCCTCGAGTTCCGCGCGCGGCACCTCGAAGGGCATGCGCAGCTCGACGAGCGGCTGCACGCTGCGCAGCCGGCCCTCCAGCCCGTGCGGCGCGCGCTCGAGCACTTTGGTCCGGCCGTGGCTGACCGCGGAGGCTTCCCAGCCGAGCGGCCCGGTGAAGTCGACGAGCTTGCGCGCCGCGAGCGTGGTTTTGAGCGCGCGCTTCGCCTCCTCTTCGATCTGCGCCCAGGCCGCCGCGGAAACCGGCGCGAGCTCGCGATTGAGGTCGTTCATTTCACCGCCCCTGCGCGCAAGCTGCCTATTCCAAGCGAACCGTCGCTCGAGCCCGCCTCGGCCTGATCGAGCGCCTCCTCGATCTCGAGCACCGGCTTTTCGGTGAAGAGGTAGTGCCGCAGGTGCTCGTCGAGCTTCGCGTCGCGGCGCCGCAGCCACTCGAGCACCATGGCGGCATGCTCCTTTTCCTCGTCGCGGTTGTGGGCGAGGATCGCCGCGAGCTCCTTGTCGCTGGCCGCCTCGACGCGCTGCGCATACCAGTCGACGGCCTCCAGCTCCTCCATGAGCGAGACGATGGCGCGGTGGCAGTCCACCGTTTCGGGCTTCAGTGTCTGGGGGCTTTCGTGCAGGGACGCGCTGGAATCGGCCATGGGGATCCGGGGAATCGGGGAATGCGGGCTGGCCGCCCATGATGGCGCCCCGATTGTTACGGCTGACGGTGTCAGCGGTCGTCCGAAAGGACGTCGATGCCGGGACGCTCGAGGTCGTCGAACTGGCCGCCCTGGAGCGCGCGCCAGAAGAGCGCGCCGATCAGGAAAACGAGCGCGACGGAGAGAGGGACGAGGAGGACGAGGCTTTCCATGGCTGTTCCCTTGCGCGGCCAACGCGCAGGGCGTTGAGCACCACGACGAAAGAGCTGGCCGTCATGCCAACCGCCGCCTCGAACGGGCCGATCAGCCCCGCGGCGGCGAGAGGCAGCGCGATCGCGTTGTAGGCGAGCGCCCAGGCGAAGTTCTGCCGCACGATCCGCATCGCGCGCCGCGCGAGTGCGAGCGTCGCCGGCACCTCGCCAAGCGCGTTTCCGGTGAGGACGAAGTCCGAATGCAGCTGCGCCGCATCGGCGCCCGCGCCCATCGCGAATGAAACGTCGGCGCGCGCGAGCACCGGGGCGTCGTTCAAGCCGTCGCCGACCATCGCGACCACGCGACCCTCGCTCTGCAGGCGGGCAACGTACGCGAGCTTGGCCGCCGGCGTCGCCTCCCCCGTGCAGGTTTCGATGCCGAGGCGTGCGCCGACGCGGGCGGCGACTTTGGCCGCGTCGCCGCTGAGCAGGTGCACCCGCAAGCCCGCGCCCTTGAGCGCGCGCACGGCGGCCGCCGCCTCGGGGCGTGGCTCATCCTCGAGGAGGAAGACGGCGAGAAACGCCTCTTCGCCCGCGAGAAACACGGGCGTAAACGCGGCTTCGGGCAGGGCGAACGGCGGAGGCGGATGCGCGCAAAGCTCGCGGCAGAACGCCTCGGTGCCGATTCTCAGTCGGACACCTTCGACGCGCGCTTCGATGCCCTGTCCCGGAACGTTCACCGGCTCGCTCACGGCCGGACCCTGCGGGCCGGCGGCGAAGGCCTCGGCAAGCGGGTGGCGGCTCGAGGCTTCGAGGGCGCGTGCGAGTGCCCGGCATTGAGCCTCGCTCGAACGTGCGAGGACGTGCACGCGCGCGACGCGGAATCTTCCTTCGGTCAAGGTCCCGGTCTTGTCGAGGACGATGTCGGTCGCGCGCTCGAGCGCCTCCAGAGCGGCGGTACGGGTGAGCGCGACGCCGCGCGCCGCCAGCTGCCCGGTCGCGGCGGTGAGCGCGATCGGCGCCGCGAGCGCGAGCGCGCAGGGGCACGCGACGACGAGCACCGTGGCCGCGATCCAGAAGTCGCGGTGCCAGAGGCCGGCCGCCATCGCCGCCGCAAGCACCACCCAGGTGAGCGCGCTCGCGAGCCGGTCGGCGCCGGCGACGAGGCGCGGGCGCGTCGCGGCCGCCGCCTCGACCAGGCGCGCGAGCACCGCCGCTCGCGCCCCGGAGCCTGCGCGCTCGACGCGCATCACGAGCGGCTGCTCGCGGTTGACGGATCCGCCCACGAGCGCCGCGCCGGGCCCTTTGGCGACCGGGCGCGATTCGCCGGTCAACAGCGACTCGTCGACCGAGGAGCGTCCGCTTTCAACCCGGCCATCCGCGGGCACGCGCTCGCCCGGGGGGACGAGGACGCGATCGCCCCGACCGAGCTCGTGCGCCGGGATTTTTCGCGTCCCGCCGTCTTGGGCGAGGCGTATGGCGAAGGAAGGCGACCAGCGCGCGAGCCGGTCGAGCGAGCGCGTGGCGCGCCGCCGGGCCGAGGACTCGAGGAAGCGGGCGCCGAGCAGGAGAAAGACGAGCATCGCGATGGAGTCGAAATACACCGGCCCCTCTCCGACGAGCGTTGCCCAGGCGCTGGCGACGAAGCCGGCGGCGATGCCGATCGCGATCGGCGTGTCGAGGCCGGGACGCAGGCGCTTCAGCTCCCGCCAGGCACCCTCGAAGAAGGGGCCGCTGGCAAATGCGATCACGGGCAAGGTGAGCAGCAGGCCCGCCCAGCGCATGAGGCTTTCGCTTTCGCGCGAGAGCGTCCCGGCGCCCTCGTCGATATAGGCCGGGAACGCGTACATCATCACCTGCATGGCGCCGAAGCCGGCGACAAAGAGCCGCCACAGGCCCTGGCGCTGCGCGGCGCGCTCGCGCGCATCCTCGCGCGCCGGGTCGAAAGGCGCGGCATCGTAGCCGACGCGCCGGATCGCCTCGATGAGCGCCGAGGGACGCGTCGCGGCCCGGTCCCAGGTCACCTGGGCGCGGTGCGTCGCATAGTTGACCACGGCGCTCCTCACGCCGGGCACCGCGCGCAGCGTCTGCTCGATCAGCCACAGGCAGGCGGAGCAGCGCACCCGCTCCAGCACAAGCGTCGCGCCCGCTTCGCCCGGCCCGCTCTCCCAGGCAAACTGCTTTTGCGCAAGCGGCTCATCGTAAATCGCGGCCGGAGAAAGCGCGGCAGCGCGCTCGGCAGGAGCCGTGCGCGTTTCGTAGTAGCTTGAAAAGCCGCCCGCGGCGATGGTCTGCGCCACCGCCGCGCAACCGGCGCAGCAGAATTGGCGCACCTCGCCGAGCAGCCGGGCGCTCCATCGCCCGCCCGCCGGAACCGGCAGGCCGCAATGAAAGCAGACTGCCGGCGCGCTCATTTGAATTGCAGTATCCGCCGGGCTACCGAGCGGCTTTTGATCTGCATCAATCGGAACCTCAGGCATAGCCAAGAGCTATTGCGTCAATCGCGACATCCGATTTGCAGCCAGGGGGTCCGGAACGCTAGCCTTCGCCCATGAGCGAAAAAGGCCGAAGCCGCGAAGGAAGCCTGGAGGCGCCGACCCGGCACCCGCTCGACTGGAAGAGCGAGGCGTTCTACGACGAAGGCAAGACCTTTGCCGAGATGGAGCGCATCTTCGAGATCTGCCACGGCTGCCGGCGCTGCGTGAACCTGTGCACCGCTTTTCCGACCCTCTTCGACCTGGTCGACGAATCCAAGACGATGGAGGTGGACGGCGTGGCGAAGGCCGACTACTGGAAGGTGGTCGACCAGTGCTACCTGTGCGACACCTGCTACATGGCGAAGTGCCCCTACGTTCCGCCGCATCCGTGGAACGTGGACTTTCCGCACGTGATGCTGCGCGCGAAGGCGGTGAAGCTGAAGCAGCAGGGCGCGAAGTTCCGCGACAGGCTCCTCTCCTCCACCGACGCGATGGGCAAGCTCGCGACGATCCCGGTCGTCGTGCAGACGGTCAATGCCGTCAACAAGAATGGTCTGGCCCGGGCCGGAATGGAAAAGATCCTGGGAGTAAAAAAAGAAAGGGAGCTTCCGGAGTACGCGAGCCGCAAGTTCCGCCCGAATGCCCCTGATTCAAGATCGTTTGAGGTCAGGGACGGCAAAAACACGCCGGGGAAAGTCGCCGTCTTCTCGACCTGCTACGTCAACTACAACGAGCCGGGCATGGGCCGCGACCTGCTCGCGGTGCTCGAGCACAACGAGATTCCGTATGTGCTGCTTGAGCAGGAAGCCTGCTGCGGCATGCCGAAGCTCGAGCTGGGTGATTTGGATTCTGTTGCCAGATTAAAGGAAAAAAACCTGCCAGAGATGGCGAGACTCGCCCGCGAGGGCTACGCGATCCTGACGCCGGTGCCCTCGTGCACGCTCATGTTCAAGCAGGAGATCCCGCTCCTGTTCGCAAGTGACGAAGAGGTGCAGGCGGTGAAGAGGGCGATGTTCGATCCGTTCGAGTACTTCGTGCTGCGAAAGCGCGACGGGCTGCTGAAGACCGATTTCAAGGAAAAGCTCGGCAAGGTCGCGTACCACATCCCCTGCCACTCGCGCGTGCAGAACGTCGGGCAGAAGACGCGCGAGCTGCTGGAGACCGTGCCCGGCACCACGCTCACCACGATCGAGCGCTGCTCAGGGCACGACGGCACCTGGGGCGTGAAGAACGAGTACTACGCCAACTCGATGAAGATCGGCCGGCCGGTGTTCCGCCAGATGGCCGAGCCGCAGCCCGATTACGTGAGCTCCGATTGCCCGATCGCGGGCGGTCACATCCTGCAGGGCATGAGCGAAGCCGGCA
>DATAID010000114.1:0-22877 GCA_036262835.1 Burkholderiales bacterium
CATCGGTATTACGCGCCACCGCGCGTGTACTACCGCTACTGAGGGCGAACGGCAGTAGCACCCCTTGACAAGGGCCGCATCGCGCGGCCCTCGTCGCTTGAATCAGCCGCGATAGCGAACGCGATAGATCGCCCCCGCGTCGTCGTCGGCGATGAGCAGCGAGCCATCCGGCGCGACCTCGACGTCGGCCGGGCGTCCCCACGCGCGCTGCCCCTGCAGCCAGCCCTCCGCGAACGGCTCGTACGACACCGGCTTGCGGTCGGCATCGAGCCGCACGAGCGTGACGCGGTAGCCGACTTTCGAGCTGCGATTCCACGAACCGTGCTCGGCGATGAAGATCTGGTTGCGGTATTGCGCGGGAAACATGGCGCCGGTGTAGAAGCGCATGCCGAGCGCGGCCACGTGCGGTCCCAGCCTGCGCGCGGGCGGCGTGAACTCCGGGCAGCGGCGGCCGGTGAATTCGGGATCCTGCACGTCGCCCTGATGGCAGAACGGGAAGCCGAAGTGCAGGCCGGCGCGCGGCGCGTGATTGAGCTCGTCCGCGGGCCGGTCGTCGCCCAGCCAGTCGCGGCCGTTGTCCGTAAACCAGAGCTCGCGGGTCGCCGGATCCCAGTCGAATCCGACCGTGTTGCGGATGCCTCGCGCATAGGGCTGAAATTCCTTCGTTTTCAGATCGAGCGAGCCCAGCAGGGCATAGCCTTCGCGATTGCAGACGTTGCAGGGCGCGCCGATGGGCACGTACAGCTTGCCGTCCGGCCCGAAGCGGATGAACTTCCACCCGTGATGTACGTCGCGCGGCAGCTTGTCGAAGACGAGCTCTGGCATGCCGGTCGCGTTCAGGCGATCTTCCACGCCGGCCAGCTTGTAGATCCGGCCGACCTCCGCGATGTAGAGCGCGCCGTCGCGAAAGGCGACGCCATTGGGCATCGAGAGGCCCTCGGCCACTTTGACCACGCTCCGGTCGGGCAGCACCGCGTGCACCGTGCCGCCCGAGCGCGAGCCGACGAAGAGCGTGCCCTTCGCGCCGAGCGCGAGCGAGCGCGCGTTCGGGACCTGCGCGAGGACTTCGATGCGAAAGCCCGGCGGCAGCTTGATCCGCTCGAGCGGAAGGTTCTGTGAAAGCGCAGCGGTCGCCGCGAGCAGAGCGATGGCGGCGAAAAGCGACCTCATCGGGCGAAAAATCAGGCGGGCTTCGGCTCCGGCTGCAGGCCGCCCTGGCGCGCGGCCTTGAGGATGTCCGCCACCTCGGAATGCCCGAGCCGCAGCGCGAGCTCGACCGCGGTGTCGCCCTCCTTGGTGACCGAATTCGGATCCGCGCCGTTCCTGAGCAGCAGCTCCACCATGCGCCCGTTGCCCTTCATCGCCGCATAGGCGAGGGCGGTGTAGCCGTTGTCGTGCTGCACGTTCGGATCGAAGTTCATCATCAGCACCTTCTGCGCGTAGACGAGGTTGCTCTTCTCGATCGCGTAGAAGAGGGCGCGGATGCCCTCGGGGCTCTTTTCCTTGGGCTTGGGCTCAAGGCCCGTCGGCATCAGCTTCACCACGTAGTTGATGAGCGAGATGCCGACCATGGCCACGAGCGCGAGCACCATCGGGATCTTCGAGATGTTGACGTAGTCGGCGAGCTGCTGGTCGAGGTTTGCGCCGAGGATGAGCAGCACGACCGCGAGGAAGAAGAAGAACTTCAGGTAGAAAAAGAGGCCGAGCACGATGCCGCAGCCGAGCACGCCGAGAAGGTAGTTGCGGTTGATGCCGATTTCCTCCAGCGACTCGCTCGGCAGCTGCGCAAGCACCGCGGCCATCGCGATGAGGCCGAACAGCAGCACCTCGCGGATCCGCATGCGCGTGAGCAGGTCGTCCTTGTCGATGGATTTCTCGATTGCCGCCATGTGCTTTCTCCCCCGGGCTCCCCGGCCGCTCGTGAAGCAACCGCGATTTTCCTTTCTCGAGGCGTGGGTGGCAAGCCGGGAGGCGTAGAATTTCGCGCATGTCGAAGGCTTTTGTGCGAGAGGGCGACAGCGAAGACGCGCCCCCGCCGGAGCCGGCGCCGGCTCCGGCGCGGAACTACATCACGCCCGCAGGCTATGCGCGCCTGAAGGCGGAGCTGAAGCGCCTGGTGGAGGACGAGCGCCCCGAGGTCGTGAAGACGGTCGCCTGGGCCGCCTCGCTCGGCGACCGATCTGAGAACGCGGACTACCTCTACGGCAAGAAGCGGCTGCGGGAGATCGACCGCCGGGTGCGCTTCCTGATCAAGCGCCTGGAGGCTGCCGAAGTGGTCGACAGCGCCGGCCGGGACACCGACCAGGTCTTCTTCGGCGCCACGGTCGAAATCGAATCGAAGGGAAAAACCCGCAAAATCACGATCGTCGGGACCGATGAGGTGGATCCGGCGAGGGGCAGGGTGTCCTGGGTGTCGCCGGTGGCCAAGGCGCTGCTCAAGTCGCGCGAGGGCGACACGGTGACGCTGCGCACCCCGGCGGGCGAGGAGCGGCTCGAAATCCTCGAAGTCCGCTACGATCCGGTCGACTAGGGAGGTTCCTCGTGAGCATCGTCAAGGAGTTCCGGGAGTTCGCGGTCAAGGGCAACGTGGTCGACCTCGCCGTCGGCGTGATCATCGGCGCAGCCTTCGGCAAGATCGTCACCTCGCTCGTCGAGGACCTGATCATGCCGCTCGTCGGCATCCTCATCGGCGGGTTCAATTTCAGCGACCTCGCGATCAAGGTGGGCGGCGCGACCATCAAGTACGGCAACTTCATCCAGACCTGCGTCAACTTCCTGATCGTCGCCTGGGCGATCTTCCTCATGGTGAAGGTGATCAACCGCCTGAAGCGCGAGGAAGAAAAGCCCGAGGAGACGAAGGCGCCTCCGCGGCAGGAGGTCCTGCTCGAGGAAATCCGCGACCTGCTGAAAAAGCGCTAGTCGGCCTTCTTGAAGTCGCCCGCCTTGAGCACCGAGATTTTCTTCGGATCGATGTAGCGCCGCAGCGCGTCGCGCACTTCGGCCGGCGTGAGCGCGGCGATTCTCTTCTCGAACTCGATGTCCCAGGCGAAGGTGCGGCCGAGGTAGAGGTAGTTCGACAGCCGCGCAAGCAGCGAGCGGTCCTGCGCCCGCGCGATGCGCCTCGCCTGCAGCAGGCTCTTTTTCGCTTCCTCCACCTCCGCGTCGGTGAAGCCTTTCTCGAGCGCGCGCGAGAGCTCCTCGCGGATCGCCTGCTCGACCCGGTCGCGATTCTGCGGCGCGTAGATCGACGAGACGCCGAAAAGCGCGGTGGCATCCAGGGACCCGGCGGTGAAGTACGCGTAGGTGCTGTAGGAGAGGCCCTCCTTTTCGCGCACGCGCATCGGCAGGCGGGCGCTGGAGGTGCCGCCGAGCAGGTAGCTGCCGAGCACCATGGCCGGGAAATCCGGGCTGTCGTCGCGCAGCTCGATGTTGAGGCCGCCGCGCAGCACCGCATTCGCCTTGTCGGGCGTGACCACCGTGCGCTCGAGCGCATCGCGCGCGAAGAAGCGCGAAGGAATGCGCTTGTAGGGCGAGGGGTTCTTCCAGTCGCCGAGGAGCGAATCGAGCTCGCGCATGAGCGCGTCGGGGTCGAAGTCGCCGACCGCCACGACCTGCGCCCCGGTTCCGCCGACCAGATCCGTGTAGCAGCTCTTCGCCTCCTCGAGCGTCGTGCTCTTGAGCGCGGCCACCGTCTCGTCGGTGGTGAGCGGATAGTTCCAGTGCCCCTTGGGGTAGGGATTCAGATAGCGGGTGAGCTGCTCGTCGGCGATGGCCGAGGGATCGCCGCGCCGGCCCTCGGCGCCGACGAGCATCGCGCGCTTGAGCTCCTCGAACTCGGCGGGCGGGAAGGCCGGCTCGCGCAGGACCTCGGCCACGAGCTTGAGCGTCTCCTCGAGCTGCGGGCGCCGCACCTCGAGCGTCGCGCCGCCCGCGCCGATCGAGGCGTTCGCGCTCAGGCGCTCGAAGGCGTCGCGCAGCTCGGCGCGCGTGTGCTTCTTCGTGCCGCGCATGAGCATGCCGCTCGCGAGCGCGCAGGCGGTGGCGCGCTGTTCCTTGGTCGATTCGTCGCCCCAGTACAGCGACAGGCTCAGGTTGACGTTGCCGCCGCGGGTCTTCTTCGGCAGGAGCGCCACGCTCATGCCGTTGGCGAGCGACTTGCGGATGAGGTGCTTCTCGATGTTGGCGGGCGAAGGATCGAACGCCTCGCCCGCGGCGACCGAGTCGCTGCCGCGATAGGTGGCGAGCGCCGCCGAGAGGTCGGGGGGCGGCGGGATCTCCGCGCGCTCAGGCAGGTCGGTCGGCTTGAACTCTCCCAGCACGCGATTCGCGGGCTTGAGATAGGTCTGGAAGACGCGCTGCACGTCGGCGGTGGTCACCTTGCGCAGCCGGTCGCGATAGAGGAAAAAGAGCCGCCAGTCGCCCATCGCGGCGAACTCCGAGAGCCAGCGCACCAGGCCGGCCGAGTCGAGCTGAGCTTTTTCCATGTCGTTCAGGAGCGCGGTGCGCGCGCGCTCGACCTCGCCGTCGGTGATCGGCGCGCGGTCCTTGCCCTCGGTCACGCCGAGCACGGCCGCGCGCGCGGGCTCCAGGTCGCCGTCTTTCGCGACGACCGCGCCGAAGGTCGCGAAGCCGGGGTCGTGCAGCATGCGCTCGTAGCCGAAGGTGGAGCTGGCGAGGCCTTTCTGCACGATCGCGCGGTGCAGCCGGCCGCTCGGCACCGTGCCGAGCGCGTGCACGAGAAGGTCGATCGCGGGGTAGTCGGGATGGCCGGCGGAGGGCACGCGGTACATCGCGGAGACGATCTGCACGTCGCCCGCGCGGCGCAGGGTCACCGAGCGCTCGCCGTCCTGCGTCGCCTCGGCGGTGTAGAAGGTCGGCAGCGCGCGCTTGGGCGCCGGCAGGGCGCCGAAGTACTTCGCCACGGCGGCGAGCGCCTTTTTCTGGTCGAAGCGCCCGCCGATGATGAGCAGCGCGTTGTCCGGCTGGTACCAGAGGCGGTAGAACGCCTGCAGGCGCTCGATCGGCACCTGCTCGATGTCGGAGCGCACCCCGATCACCGGGTTGCCGTAGTTGTGGAACGGAAAGGCGAGCCGCAGCATGCGCTCGTAGAGCACGCTGCTCGGATTGTTCTCGCCCATCTCGAACTCGTTCCGGACGACCGTCATCTCGCTGTCGAGGTCGCTCTTCTTCACGAACGAGTGCACCATGCGGTCGGCCTCGAGCGCGAGCGCGAAATCCAGGTTGTCGTCGCTCGCGGTGAGCGTCTCGAAGTAGGTGGTGCGGTCGTTCGAGGTGGTGCCGTTGTAGCGCGCGCCGTGCTTGACGAGCGCCGGCTTGATGTCCGGAAAGCGCGTCGAGCCCTTGAACAGCATGTGCTCCAGCAGGTGCGCCATGCCTTTCTCGCCGTAGCCCTCGTGGCGCGAGCCGACGAAATAGGTGATGTGCACCGTGACCGTGTCGGCCGAGGGATCGGGCACCGTGAGCACGCGCAGGCCGTTGGCGAGGCGGTATTCGGTGACCCCCTCGATCGAGACCGCCTGCCTGGGAACGTCCGCCCCGGCGGGCGCAGTCGCGACAAACGTCGCACATAGGAAAAGGAGCGCGGCGAGGCGTGCTTTCATCGTTCTAGAAGACCCAGTCAAAGAAATGCAGGAAAACGAGCCCGACGACGATGGTAGCCAAGGTCATCCGTGTCCGCCACGCAACCCCGATCGCGACGAAGCCCGCAAGGAGCCTTGCATTGTCGAGCGTCAGCGCTAGGACACCTTTCTGCAGAAGCAGTTCCGGGGCCCAGAGCGCGGTGAGCAGGGCGACCGGCACGTAGCGCAGAGCGCCCTGCACGGCGGCAGGGAGCTGCAGCCGCTCCGGCAGCATGAGAAACGAGAGCCGCAGCAGGTACGTGACGGCGCCCATGCCGAGGATGCAAAAGGCAAGCTGCAAAGCAACCTTCATGCCGCAGCCGGCCCGGGGCGCCGGCCGGCAAGCGCGCCCGCGAGGATCCCCGCGGCGGCGGCGAGCGGAAGGCTCAGCTTGAACGGCAAGCCATGGGCGAGGACCGCCGTGGCGGCGGCGCTGGCGGCGGCGATGGCCATGGCGCGATCGCGCAGCAGCGGCACGGTGGCGGCGATGAAGACGAGCGGCGCGGCGAACTCGAGCTGCCAGCCGGTGGGGATTCGCGCGCCGAGCACGATGCCGGCGCCGACCGAGGCCTGCCAGACCGTCCACATCGGCATGGAGATGCCGAAGAAATACCAGAGCTTGGCGCGCGCATCGCCCAGGCCATGGGTCGAGTCCTGCGAGAAGTGCACGATGCTCTGCGCATAGGTGTTGTCGCCAAGGAGGTAGGCGGCGAGCGCGCGCTCGCTCGCGGTCAGGCCGGCGAAGTGCTGGCGGATCGAGGCGCTGTAGAGGACGAGGCGCAGGTTGAGGACGACCGCGACGAGCAGAAGCACGAACACGGGCGCGCTGTCGGCGAGCAGCTGCGCGGCGGCGAGCATCGTCGCGCCCGCATAGACGAGGATCGACATCGCCATCGCCGCAAGCGGCGAGAGGCCCGCCGCGACCATGGTGACGCCGGTGACGAGGCCGAACGGAACGACCCCGACGAGCAGCGGCACGCTCGCGCGGAGTCCGGATCGAAAGTCAGCGGACCGGAATCCAGCGATCCGCGATTCGGGGCGCGCGAGCGGCAACTGCGGGGATTAGCCTTTCTTTTCGGTCGGGTGGTGATGCTTCTTGTGCTGCTCGCCCAGGCACTTCATCAGCTCGTCGCCGCGCTTGCCGGTGCACGCCTCGTGCGCCGCCTGGCGCTCGTCCATGTGCCGGCTCATGCGCGCATGCCGCTCCTTGGTGCGCTCCTGGCATTTCGCCGGGTCGGAGGCCTTCGAGCACATCTGCTGCGTCATGCAGCCGCGCTTGTCCGGGCTGTCCTTGCACGCTTCGCGCGCGGCCCTGAAGGCCTCGCGCATCTTCTCGCGCTGCTCGGGCGTCGCCTTGGGACGACCTTCGGTCGAGGGCGCCGGCGTCGTCTGGGCGCTCGCCGCGAGGGCGCTACAGAGCAAACCGGCGCCGAGGAGGGTGGTGAGAGTCAATTTCATGGAAGTCCTTTCAACGTTGAAGAAGAAAACGTCCCTTCAACGCACCACCCTAGGCGCCCGGCGACGGGGATGTCGTAACGCTCTGTAACGAGATGTGTCTAGAGCTGCTTGAGCATCGTGTCGGCGTCGGAGACCTCGAACTTGCCCGGGCCTTCGACGTTGACGCTCTTCACCACGCCGTTGTCGACCAGCATCGAGAAGCGGTTCATGCGCATGCCCATGTTGCGGGCGGAGAGATCGAGCTCCAGGCCGAGCGCCTTGGTCCAGGTCGCGCTGCCGTCGCCGAGGAACCGGATCTTGCCTAGCGCCTTCTGGTCCTTCGCCCAGTGCGCCATGACGAAGCCGTCGTTCACCGCCACGCACCACACTTCGTTCACGCCCTTCGCCTTCAGCTGGTCCAGGTTCTTCAGGTAGCCCGGCACGTGCTTGGCCGAGCAGGTGGGCGTGAACGCGCCCGGCAGGCCGAAGATCGCGATCTTCTTGCCCTTGGCGGCGTCCGCCACGCTCACTTCCTTGGGCGGCATCGCGCACTGCGTGCTCGAGTCGAACTCCAGGGACTCCATCAGCTTGCCGTCGGGCAGCTTGTCGCCGGCCTTGATCGTCATTTCCGTCTCCTCGTATGGGTTCTTGCGGGGGGAGGCGATGATACCGCAGTATCATTTCCCGAATGAGCACCGAATTGCTTGTTAAAAACGGCACCGTCGTCGACGGGACCGGGGCGCCGGCGCGGCGCGCGGACGTCGCGGTGAAAGACGGGAAGATCGTCGAGGTCGGCAAGGTGTCCGGCTCGGCGGCGAAGGTGATCGATGCCGAGGGCCTCGTGGTGGCGCCGGGCTTCATCGATCCGCATACGCACTACGACGCACAGATCTGCTGGGACGGGGCGCTGACGCCGTCGTCGTGGCACGGCGTGACCTCGGTCGTCATGGGCAATTGCGGCGTGGGGATCGCGCCCTGCAAGCCCGAGACGCGCGAGGTGGCGATGCGCGATCTGGTCAACGTGGAGGCGATTCCGTTCGAGGTGCTGAACGCCGGCATCACCTGGGACTGGGAGAGCTTCCCGCAGTACATGGACGCCGCGGCGAAGCGAAAGCCTTCGCTCAACCTCGGCTTCATGGCGCCGCTGACGCCGTTTCGGCATTACGTCATGGGAGAAGCCTCGCTCGAGCGGGCGGCCAACGACACCGAAAGAGAAAAGATAAAAAATCTTCTGGGCGAGGCCATGGACGCGGGCGCCTTCGGCTTCTCGAGCACCGTGCTCAACCAGCACCTCGGCTTCCAGGGCCGCCCGCTCGCGTGCCGCAACGCCGACAAGCACGAGCTCAGGGCCTACTCGAGCGTCCTCAAGAGCAAGAAGAAGGGCGCGATCGAGATCGCGCTCACGCGCCAGATCGCGGTGCTGGAGGAGGACGGCATCGACATCCTCAAGCTCCTGCTCGACGAGAGCGCGCGCCCGGTGACCTTCATCGCGATGTTCGACCGCGACGACATTCCCGAGGCGGTGCGCGATACGTTGAGGCGCGCGGCGCCGCTCATCGCGCGCGGCGCGCGCCCGCAGACCTCGCCCCTCCCGCTCACGCGCGAGATCAGCATGAGGAGCCCGTTCTCGTTCGCCGCGTTCCCGTCCTGGAAGCGCGTGTTCGAGGACAAGTCCAAGGAGGCGCAGGCCGCCGTCTACAGGGACCGTGCTTTCAGAAATCAATTCAGGGAAGAGTTGAAGCGGCCGGCCAGCTTCGGCAACTGGGAGCGGATCACGCTGCACGAGGTGAAGTCGCCGGCGCTGAAGAGCCTCGAGGGCAAGACGATCGCCGAGATCGCCGCCGCGCAGGGCAAGGATGGGGTGGACGCGCTGCTCGATGTCACGCTCGCCGACGATCTGGAGTGCGAGCTCACCATGGCGTCCTGGAACACGCGCGTCGATCGCATGGCGGAGATCCTGAACAACCGCGACATTCTTCTGGGCCTGGGCGATGGCGGCGCGCACCTGGACATGCTGTGCGACTCGGGCTATCCGACCTATGTGCTCGGCACCTGGGTGCGCGAGAGAAAGGTCCTGACGCTGGAAGAGGGCGTGCGCCGCATGACCTCCGACCCGGCGGATTTTTACGGCATCCGCGAGCGCGGACGCATCGCGCCGGGCATGGCGGCCGACCTCGCGATCTTCGATCCCGCGACGGTCGGCTCGGCCGGGCGCCCCGAGCGCCTCTACGACCTGCCGGGAAAGGCGAAGCGCATGGTCATGCGCTCGCGCGGCATCGAGTACACGATCGTGAACGGGGTGGTGACCTGGCAGAAGGGCTCGCTGACGGGCGCCGCTGCGGGACAGGTCCTGCGGTCCTAGTTTCTTGATCAGCTACAGCCGTAACTTCGAAGACGTCATCCTGCAGCGCGTCCTCGCCGACGTGAAGGACGGCTGCTACGTCGATGCCGGCGCCTCGCATCCGGTCAGCGACAGCAACACCTACGCTTTTTACGAGAAGGGCTGGCGCGGCATCGCCATCGATGCGATCGACTACGGCGAAGCCTGGCGCGAGGAGCGCATCGAGGACATTTTCGTCAACGCCGCGCTCGGCGCGAAGCCGGGCGAGATGACCTTCCATGTCTTTCGCGAAACGCCGCAGATCTCGACCGGGTCGCAGGCGAGCCTCGCGCTCTGGCGCGAGGATGGGCGAGCGCCGGACACGGCGCTGGTCGTTCCGGTGCTCACCCTGGACGGCCTGCTCGAAGAGCACCTGCAGGGCCGGGTGCTGCACCTGCTCGCCATCGATGTGGAGGGCATGGAGAAGGAAGTGCTTGCCGGGCTTGACCTGCGCAAATACCGTCCCTGGGTCGTCATCGTCGAGGCGACGCGCCCCGGCACGCCCGAGCCCGATCATGAAGGCTGGGAGCCGATGCTGCTCGCGGCGGGCTACGCCATGGTCTACCGGGACGGCATCAACCGCTTCTATCTCTCGGGCGAGCATCCCGAGCTGCGCGAGCGGTTCGCGCTCCCGCCCAACGTGTTCGACCATTTCGTGCTCGCGCGCGAGCTCGAACTGCGCAAGCGCTGCGACGAGCTCGAAGCGAGGCTTGCCGCGGTCAAAAACTGAAAAGGGGAAAGCAATGGCTACCTTCGTCGTCGCGCACGGCGCCTGGTCCGCGGGCTGGGCGTGGAAAAAAATGCGGCCGCTCATGCGCGCGCGCGGGCACGAGATCTTCACCCCGACCTACACCGGCGTAGGCGAGCGCGCGCATCTCGCGCACAAGGACCTCGATCTCGAGGCGCACATCGCCGACGTGATCGGCGTTCTCGAGGCCGAGGACCTGAAGAACGTGATCCTCCTTGGGCACAGCTACGGCGGCATGGTGGCGACCGGCGTCGCCGATCGCGCCGCGCGGCGGATCGCGCAACTCGTGTACCTCGACGCCTTCGCGCCGCGCGACGGGCAGTCGCTTCTCGACCTGCAGACCGAAGAGGCGCGCCAGCGCGTCTATGACGGGGCGAAAAAAGAGGGCGAGGGCTGGCGCATCCCGCCCAACCCGGCGCCGCCCGATACGACTCCGCAGGATCTTGCCTGGGTGAACGCGCACCGCCGGCCGCAGCCGCTCAAGACTTTCGAGCAGAAGATCCGGCTGACGGGCGCGGTCGAGCGCCTGCCGCGCACCTACATCTATTGCACGAAGAGCCGGCCCGGTGACGTGTTCCGGCAGTTCCGGGATCGCGCCAGCAAAGAAAAGGGCTGGACCTGCATCGACCTCGATGCAAGCCACAGCCCGAATGTGACGGCGCCCGAAGCGCTCGCCGAAGTGCTCGACTCGATCGCGCGACGGGCGTAGACCGAAGGCTTTTAGGAGCGGCCCTGGTCCTTGCCGCTCTCGTTCATCGAGCGGTCGCGGTCATGGCTGTCGCGGTCGCTCGAGCCGTAGCGGTCGTGATCACGGTCCTCGTGCTTCGCCTGGCCCTTGTGCTTGCCCTTGTTGTGGTGCTCGCGGCCTTGCGCGTCGCGCGTCACGTTCGGATCCGACGTCGGCCCGGCGCTCTGCTGGGTCGTCGACTGGTCGTTTTTCCCGAGCTGCGTGGACGACTGGTTCTGGCTGCCCTGCTGTGTCGTCGCCTGGTTACTTTCGCCGCTCTGCGTGGTGGCCTGGTTGTTGTTGCCCATCTGGTTGGTGGACTGGTTCGTCTCGCCGACCTGGTTGGTGGCCTGGTTGCCGCTGCCGATCGTGTTCGACGACTGGTTGGTCGTGCCCTGCTGCGTCGTCGACTGGCTGCCGGCGCCCTGCTCTGTGGACGATTGGTTGACACTGAGGTCACCGGTCACGCCACGGCCGCGTATATCGACTTGCGACAGCGCGATCTGGCTGAAGGCGACGGCGGCAATCGCTGTTCCTGCGGTAAGGACTTTTTTTGCGAGCTTCATCTTCAATCTCCTTTCGTTGGACACGGCCTTTGGCCGCATCCCTGAAGACACGCAAGCGCTATGCCCGACTCCAATTCGCAAGATCCCGACAGGCGCGAAGACGCGTCGCGAGCTCCGCGCGATCTGCTTTCCCGAGCATGCGCATCGGGCGTCGCGGCGGACCGGCCGGCCGTCCCAGAATCTTGAGCGCCGTGTGCAGCGCGCGGATGCCGGATTTCGCGGCGACGAGCTCGATCACCGGGAACATGCGCGCGAAGAGCTCGCGCGCGCCGTCGACGTCCTTCTCGACGGCAGCCAGCTCGTAGAGGCGCACGCACGCGCGCGGAAATGCGTTCGGCATCATCGTCGCCCACACCTCGGCGCCGGCGAGCAGGCCCTGCAGCGCCGTCGTCTCCGAATCCTGGAAGACCGGCACCTTGCCTCGCGTGAGGCGCCGGATCATCGGCACGCGCGCGAGGTCGCCCGCGCCTTCCTTCAGGTAGCAGACGTTCCGGATTTCGGCGAGCCGCGCGAGCATCGCCGGCTTCATGTCGATGCCGGTGAGGGAAGGGCAGTTATGGACGGCGATCGGAATCGAGATCGCATCGGAGACGGCGCTGAAGTGCTCGTAGATCTCGTCCTCGGTCAGCGGCCAGTGCGACATCGGCACGAGCTGAAGTCCCGAGGCGCCGACCGATTCCGCGTGCCTGGAGAGGCGCACCGTCTCCCCGGTCGTGTGGGCGCCCGTGCCGAGGAGGAGCGGGACGCGGCCGTCGATGTGCTTCGCCGCGATCTTCGCGAGCTGCTTGCGTTCGTCCTCCGAGAACGAGCCCACGGCGCCCGTGCTGCCGAGGACCACGATGCCGTGCACGCCCGCTTCCAGGAACTCGTCCAGCAGCGAGCGCAAGCGCCGCTCGTCGATCCGGTCGCCGTCGTTCTTGAGCGGCGTGACCGGATACGCGAACACCCCCCGAAAAGACGTGTGCTTTTTCATGGAGCCCTCAGCAATGATCGGAACGGGCAAGCTGCGCCGAGCCGTAAGGGAAGAACGTCCCGGATCGCTCCCCCGCGAAAGGCTTAATTTCCACGCACGATCCCGTCGGAAAGTACTGGTCCGTATCGACGGTGAGCTCGCCCCAGGCCGTCCTCACGTAAAGCCGGTTGTGAATATGCGTCTCTTCGTCCACGGAGGCTTTCGCTCGCGTTCCGACCAGCCCGCCGGCCGCGCCGACCAGGGTGAAGGGTCCCGGGCGCTCCACGGGCGTGGAGGCGCTGGTCGAAGAGATGACGACGCCCACGATATGCAGTGCTTCATCGAGCGTCGCCGGCCCGCTGCAATCGGACAGGCCACCGACCATGACGGACAAAATCAGGAAACGACGGATGGCTTTTTTAGCCAGGTGACGGGATAGGCAAAGCAGCGCGAAACACTCGCGCTTGCTCATGTGAGATGTCAATGCGGACATTTGTCCGATTCGGTGACGCGGGCCGATCGGTAAGGATAGAAGTTGGATTGTTGACCCACGGATGGAGTGATTTCGACGCATGCGCCCCGCGGTAGCCAGCTGTCCGTATCGACCACGAGCTCGCCCGAAGGCGTTTTCACATAAAGCCTGTTATGAAGATACCTCGTTCCGTCCGCGGACTTTACGGCCTGACCATAGAGGAGGCCGCCGACCGCTCCGAATAGCATGAAAGGTCCCGCGGCTGGGCTATCTGCCGGAGTCGAGGCCGTCGTCGTTGAAGTCACGACGCCAACGACCCGCCGGCTTTCATCCAAGGTTGCAGAAACAGATGCGCAGCCACCCAGGAAGGCCGGAACGAATGTCAGAACCATAAGTCCGCGCATGGATCGCTAGCGGGATTCCAGCGCCGCGCGCCGGCCGCGCTCGATGTCCAGGCCGGCCAGCAGCGCGAGGCCGATGACGAAATAGACGCCCACCGCGAGGATGCCGAGGCGGTGGTTGCCCTCGAAGATCCAGGTGACCGCGCCGTAGGTGAGCGGGCCGAAGATGGAGGCGGCTTTGACCGCGAGGCCCCAGAGGCCGAAAAATTCCGCCGTGCGCGCGGGCGGCGAAAGGTAGCCCACGATCGCGCGCCCGGCGGCCTGCGAGGAGCCCATGCACAGGCCCGCGAGATTCGCCGCGACCCAGAAGAGCGCCGCGCCTTGCGCGAGGTAGGCGAGCGCGATCATGACGACCCAGCCGGCAAGCACGAGCTTCATCGAGCGCACGTGGCCGATCCGGTCCTGCAGGTAGCCGAAGCCGAAGGCGCCGATCGCCGCGGTGACGTTGACGACGAGGATGAGGATGATCGTGTCGACGAAGGTGAACTTCATCGCCTCGGTGGCATAGATCGCCGCGAGCGCGATCACGGCCATGATGCCGGCCTGGTAGAAGAGGATGCACACCAGAAAGCGCCACAGGTCGCGATAGTGGCTCGCCTTGCGCAGCGTCTCGAGCACCTGGCGCCAGGCGCCTCCCGCCTGCTTTTGCGGCAAGGCTCGCTCTTTCAGGAAAAGGAACGTCGGCGTCGCGCACAAGGCAAAGAGGGCGGCGGTGATGAGCATGACGACCGGCACATAGTCGGTCGAAGGCATGTCCTTCGGCCGGGAAAGAATGTAGGCGAGGCTCACCCCGAGCGAGACGAGGCCGCCCAGGTAGCCGAAGGCCCAGCCCCAGCCCGAGACGCGCCCCATCGCTTTCGAGTCGGCGAGCTCGGTGAGGAACGCGGCGATCAGGTTCTCGCCGGTCGCGAAGAAGAAGTTGGAGAGGACGACGAGCGCGATGGCGAGCGCGACCGTGCCGGGCCCGGTGAGGTAAAGCAATGCGGTGAAAAAGACGCAACCCGCCGTCGCGATGAGCAAGAGCCGCTTCTTGGCCGCGTGCGCATCCGCCCAGGCGCCGACGACGGGCGCCGAGAGCAGGACGGCGAGATACGAGACCGAGAGCGCGGCGGTCCAGGCGAAGGTGGCCCACGGCGCTTTGCCGGCGATCGCGCCGACGAAGTAGGCGTTGAAGACCGCGGTGATGACGACCGTCGTGTAGCCGGAGTTGGCGAAGTCGTACATGCTCCAGGCCCAGACTTCGCGCACGCTGACGTCCGGTGCAAGCGAGCGTGCGGTGGCGGCGGCTTTCACGGGGCGAGTCTAGCGCTGGTCAGGCATAATCGCTTCCCATGGCCGCCGTCGAGCCCAAAGCGGGCGCCGAACCCAGAGTCGCCGAGCACAACCTGACCATCGTCGAGCTGGTCGACTGGCTGCTCGAGGACAGGATGATCGACGCGGCGGACGCCGAGAAGGTGAAGAAAGAGCGGCGCTACTACCGCGGCTCGCATCACCCGCTCGTGGTCATCGCGGACCAGAAGCTGAAGAGCACGCAGCCGCCGCACAAGCTGCTCTCGCTCGAGGGGCTGGCCGAATGGCTCGCCAAGCGCGTCGGCCTGGAATACCGCCACATCGACCCACTCAAGATCGACTTCTCGGCGGTGACCGACGTGATGTCGTCGGCGTACGCGACGCGCTTCAAGATCCTGCCGGTCGGCGTCACCACCAAGGAGGCGGTGATCGCGGTGTGCGAGCCGTTCATGCGCGGCTGGGAAAAGGAGCTGCAGCAGATCACCAAGCTCGACATTCGCCGCGTGATCGCCAACCCGCAGGACATCGAGCGCTACCAGGTCGAGTTCTACAACCTCGCCAAATCGGTCAAGAGCGCGAGCAAGTCCTCGAGCGGCGGCTCGGGCCTCGCCAACTTCGAGCAGCTGGTCGAGCTCGGCGGCAACAAGACCTACGACGCCAACGACGCGCACATCGTCAAGGTGGTCGACTGGCTCTGGAGCTACGCGTTCGAGCAGCGCGCGAGCGACATCCACGTCGAGCCCCGGCGCGAGTTCGGCATCGTGCGCTTCCGCATCGACGGCGTGCTGCACCAGGTCTACCAGGTCCCCCCCACGGTGCTCGCGGCGATGACGAGCCGCATCAAGATCCTTGCGCGCATGGACGTGGTGGAGAAGCGCCGCCCGCAGGACGGCCGCATCAAGACCCGGACGCTGGAGGGCGACGAGGTGGAGCTGCGCATCTCGACCCTGCCGACCGCATTCGGCGAGAAGCTGGTGATGCGCATCTTCGATCCCGAGGTGCTGGTGCGCGACTTCAAGGAGCTCGGCTTTCCTGAGGAGGACTACCAGCGCTGGAAGCAGATGACCGAGCGCCCGAACGGCATCGTGCTCGTCACCGGCCCGACCGGCTCGGGCAAGACCACCACGCTCTACACGACGCTCAAGTCGCTCGCCACGCCCGAAGTGAATGTATGCACGGTGGAGGACCCGATCGAGATGGTCGAGGGCTCCTTCAACCAGATGCAGGTGCAGTCGGCGATCGACCTCGGCTTCGCGGAGGGCCTGCGCGCGCTCATGCGCCAGGACCCGGACATCATCATGGTGGGCGAGATCCGCGACCTGGAGACGGCCGAGATGGCGGTGCAGGCCGCGCTCACCGGCCACCTCGTGCTCTCGACCCTGCACACCAACGACGCGCCGAGCGCGGTGACGCGCCTCCTCGAGCTCGGCATCGCTCCCTATCTGCTCGTCGCCACCCTGAACGGCGTCATGGCGCAGCGCCTCGTGCGCATTCTCTGTCCCCACTGCAAGAAGAAAGTGGACCTCAACCGGGCCGAGGACATCCACGCCTGGGAGGGGCTGGTCGCGCCCTGGAAGGCGAACAAGCCCTCGGCCATCTACAAGCCGGTCGGCTGCCTCGAGTGCCGCATGACCGGGTTCGCCGGGCGCGTGGGCATCTACGAGACGCTCGTGTGCTCGGGCGCGATCAAGGAGACGGTGATGCATGGCGCCGATCTCATGAAGATCCGGGACCAGGCCTACCGCGACGGCATGAAGGCGCTGCGCATCAGCGGCGCGCTGAAGGTCGCCGCCGGCATCACCACGATCGAGGAGGTGCTGAACAACGCGCCCCCGGCCGTGGACGTCGTCTCGACCTGACGGCGTGGGCTGGTCGAACCTCGTAGAAGCGGCGCTCCTCATCACGGCGGGGGTGCTGCTTTTCGCCGTCTGGTACGGCTCGCGCCGGCGCGACCGGATGGCCACCGACGCGCTGCGGCTTTCCGAGGAGCGTTTTCGCCATCTCACCTCGCTCTCGGCCGACTGGTTCTGGGAAACCGACGCCGAGCACCGCCTGCGCTGGCTCTCGGGCGGCGAGGCGGTGACCGCGCTCCTCGGCAGCGAGCGCGCCTACGGCCGTCGCCTCTGGGAGGTGCCCGGCGTGACCGTGGAGCCGGTGCGCCTGGTCAAGCACCTCGAGCGGCTCGTCAACATCGACGCGCAGCTGCCGATGTTCGACTTCGAGGTGACCGGGACCGACGCGAGCGGTGTTCGCTGCGTGCACACGGTGCTCGGCCGCGCGCGCTACGACGCCGAAGGGCGCTTCATCGGCTATCGCGGCGTGGGCCGCGACATCACCGGGCGCCGGCGCGCCGAGCGCGCGCTTACCGACGCGAAGGAGCGCCTCGAGCTCGCCACCGAGGGCGGTAACCTCGCCACCTGGGACCTCGATGTCGCCACCGACACCGTGCACCTCAGCCCGGGGTGGGGGCGGCTCCTGGGCGAAGCAGAAGAGCCGCGTATCACCACCGGGGCGCAGGTCGTGGGATCGTGGCACCCGGCCGACCAGGCTGCGGTACGCGCCGCCCTCGAGCGAGCGCTCAAGGGCTCCCACTCGGAGAGCTCGGAGTTTCGCGTGCGCACGCGCGGCGGCGAGTGGAAATGGATGCTCGCCACCGGGCGCACGGTCGAGCGCGACGCGCAGGGCCGGGCGCTGCGCATGTCGGGGACCATCTCCGACATCGACGCGCGCAAGCGCGCCGAGCAGGCCACGCGCGACGCCGAGGAGCGCTATCGCGCGCTGATCGAGCTGGCACCCGACGGCGTCATCGTCGCTTCAGGCGGCGTCATCGAATACGCCAACCCGGCGGCGGTTCGCCTCCTCAAGGCCCGGTCCGCGCAGGAGATTCTCGGCAAGGGCACCGAAGCCCTGATCCATCCGGATCACCGGGCGCGCTTCCGCGAGCGGCGCGCGCGCCTTTTCTCCGGTCCCGGCACGATCCCGTTCGAGGAGCGTCGCTTCGTTGCGCTGGACGGCAGCCCCGTCGTGGTGGAGCTCGCCGGCGTCTCCTACCTCGAGCGCGGGCGGCTGGTCGTGCAGGCGGTGCTGCGCGACGTGTCGGAGCAGAGGAAGGCGCGCGAGGCGCTCGCCGAGCGCGAGCAGCGCTTCCGCGACGTTCTCGACGCCTCGGGCGAATACGTGTGGGAAACCGACGCCGAGTGGCGCTACACCTTCCTTTCCGAGCGCGCCGAGGCGGTCACCGGCTACCAGCGGCGCGAGCTCCTCGGGCGAACGCCGCGCGAGTTCATGCCGCTCGGCGAATTTCAGTCCGTCAACGACTGGTTCGCCCGCAACGCCACGAGCGGCGCGCCGTTTCGAGACCTCGTGCACCGCTCGCTCACCAAGTCCGGCCGCGTGATCTGGCTGCAGGTGAACGGCGTGCCGGTTCGAAACGAGGCGGGCGGCCTCGCGGGCTACCGGGGCACCTGCGCCGACGTGACCGCGCGCAAGCAGGCCGAGGACCGCATCCAGTACCTCGCCACGCGCGACGCGCTCACCGGGCTGCCGAACCGCGCGCTCCTTGCCGACCGCGCCGGGCAGGCGATCCTCGCCGCGGCGCGCTCGCGCGGCAGCCTTGCGCTGCTGCAGCTCGACCTGGACCGCTTCAAGCTGGTGAACGAGTCGCTCGGCCACGCGGCGGGGGATGCGCTCCTGCGCGCGGTTGCCGAGCGCCTGAGCGCCACCCTGCGCCGCGACGACACGCTCGCGCGCACCGGCGGGGACGAGTTCGTGCTGCTGTGGAACGGGGTGAAGACCTCGGAGGATGCGGCGCTGCTCGCCCAGCGCACGCTCGGCATCCTCGCGCGGCCGTTCACGATCGAGGGGCGCACGCTTTCGGTGACCGCCTCGATCGGCATCAGCGTCTATCCGAACGACGGGCGCGACTTCGGCGAGCTGCTGAAGAATGCCGATGTCGCGACCAACCACGCGAAGGAGACGGGGCGGAACAGTTTCCGCTTCTTCTCGCCCGAGCTGAACGCGCGCGCCGTGGCGCGCCTCGTCATGGAGAACGACCTGCGCCATGCGCTCGCTCGCAGCGAGCTGCAGTTGCACTGGCAGCCCGTGGTGCGGGTCGGCGCCTCGCGACGCGCGGGGGCGGAGCGCCTGCTCGCCGGCGCGGAAGCGCTCCTGCGCTGGCAGCATCCGGAGCACGGCCTGCTCATGCCGGACCGTTTCATCCCGGTGGCGGAGGATTGCGGACTGATCCGGCCGCTTGGGGCCTGGATGATCGAGCGCGCGGTCTCGCAGGTCGGCGCCTGGCGCCGCACGCTGCCCGGCGCCGAAGGCCTCTGGTTCGCGCTCAACGCCTCGGCGCACGAGCTCGCGCAGGGCGACGCCTACGTCGATCAGGTGAAGGCGGCGCTTGCCGCCAACGCGGTGCCGGGCCGCGCGATCGAGCTCGAGGTCACCGAGCGCGTGCTGATGGCGCACCTGGAGGAGAACGTGGCGACGCTGAAGAAGCTGGGCGCGCTGGGCGTTCGCATCGCGATCGACGACTTCGGCACCGGCTACTCGAGCCTCGCCTACCTGCGCCAGCTGCCGATCGACAAGCTGAAGATCGACCGCTCGTTCCTGCGCGAGCTCGACGTGCACGCGGAGGACGCCACCATCGTGCAGACCATCGCGGCGATGGCGATCGCGCTCGATCTCAGGGTGGCGGCCGAGGGCGTCGAGAGCGAGGGCCAGCTCGAGCGCCTGCTCGCGCTCGGCTGCGACGAGTGGCAGGGCCACTACTACAGCGCGCCGCTCGATGCCGCGGGCTTCGAGGATCTTTTCAGGAAGAAAGCCGCCCTGGCGGGATAAGCCATGTCCACCTTCAAGTACACGTTGCCGGTCGAGGACACCCAGTGGAAATTCCCGGCCACCGGCGAGGTCGCCTTCACCTGGGACTACGACACGAGGTCGGAGGAGCTGCTGCGCCTGTACTCCAAGGGCAAGAAGGAGCAGTGGGACGCCGAGAAGCGGATCGACTGGTCGCTGCCGGTCGATCCCGAGGATCCGATGGAGATGGACGACCAGGTCGTGCCGCTCTACGGCACGCCACTCTGGGCAAAATTGTCGGAGAAGCAGCGCGCGGAGCTCCGCTACCACAGCCAGGTGTTCAACCTCTCGAACTTCCTGCACGGCGAGCAGGGCGCGCTCGTCTGCTCGGCGCGCATCGTCCAGGACGTGCCGCGGATCGAGTCCAAGTTCTACGCCGCCACGCAGGTCATGGACGAGGCGCGGCACGTCGAGGCGTACCGGCGGCTCCTCGCCGAGAAATTCGATTTCGTCTACCCGATCTCGAAGCCCTTGAAGACCCTGCTGGAAAAGGCGCTCGGCGACCCGCGCTGGGATTTCACTTACCTCGGCATGCAGGTGCTGATCGAGGGCCTGGCGCTCGTCGCCTTCCAGCGCATCCGCGACTACTCCCGGAACGCGCTCTGCCAGGCGGTGAACGCCTACGTGATGCAGGACGAGGCGCGCCACGTCGCCTTCGGGCGGCTCGCGCTGCGCGACTACTACCCCGAGCTCACCGAGGCCGAGCGGCGCGAGCGCGAGGAGTTCGTGATCGAAGGGTCGTATCACCTGCGCGATCGCTTCAACTCGCCCGAGCTGTGGGAAAGGCTGGGTTACGACTCGAAGGAAATCGAGAAGACGCTCGACGGCGCGGAAGGGCAGATCCGCTTCAGGAAGCGCCTCTTCTCCCGCATCGTGCCGACCGTGCGCGACATCGGCCTGTGGAGCGAGCGCGTGCAGAAAGCCTATGCCGACCTGGGCGGCATCCAGTACGCGAGCACGAACGCGCAGGAAATGCTCGACAACGACGCCAAAGTCGCTGAAGAGTTCGACCGCAAGATGAAGGAAGGCTACAGGGAAAGCGCGCCGGCGAAGTAAAATCGGGGCTCGAGTCCCGGTTTCCCGCCCTTGGTCGACACCACTCCGCAAATCATCACGTCGCTGCTCGCGATGGGGATGGCGCTCGCGTTCGTCTACGCCGACCGCAACTCGCCCCCGACGCGCGCGCTCGGGCTTTTCCTCATGTCGGTCGGCATCTCGATCGGCGTGGGCTCGCAGATCGCCTATCCGCGCCACTACTACGGCATCGTCGCCTGGTGGGACGGCGTATTCGCCATCCCGGAGTCGATGGCGTTCTTCTTCGCCTACGAGTGGATCCTGCGCGTGCGGCGCACGATCCCCTCCGCGGGCCTCAAGACCGCCGGGCCGGACCGGATGCTGCGGGTGGCGCAGGCGCTCGTCGTCTTCTACCAGCTTGCCGCCTTCGCCTATCCGCGGCTGCGCGTCGAGAAATTCCTCGGCGCGGGCTTCCGCGAGGTATTCATGGTGCACGAGCTGGAGTTCTGGATCTTCGCGGTGCCGTTGACCCTCTCGCTCGTGCTCGCGCTCGCCTCGGGGCTCTTCATGCTCAAGCGCAGGCCCGACCGGGCCGAGGCCACGCGCCTGATCGCCTTCGCGGTCGCAGCGCCCTTCATGTCCTCGGGCGTCATCCTGCCGGCCAGCATGGCGCCGGTCTCCACCGCGGTCGGCCTGCTCATCTTCCTCGTCGGCGCCGTGCAGTACCACGTCGTGCAGGGCCGGCGCGCGCAGTTCATGTCGCGCTTTCTCTCGCCCGCGGTGGCGCAAATGGTGGCGCGCAAGGGCCTGAAAAGCGCGACCGACGAGCAGACGCTCGAGCTCTCGGTCGTGTGCTGCGACCTGCGCGGCTTCACCGCCTTCACCGCGGCGACCTCCTCGCAGAAGGTCATCAGCATCCTGCGCGAGTACTACGACGTCGTTGGTGCGGCCGCGGCCGAGTGCGGCGGCACCATCAAGGACCAGGCGGGCGACGGCGTCCTCATCCTCGTCGGCGCGCCGATTCCCTACGTCGACCACGCCCAACGCTCGCTCGCGCTCGCGCGCAAGATCCGCGAGCGAGGCATGGCGATCACCGCCCGGCACTCCGACAAGGACCTGCACCTCGGCGTGGGCGTCGGCGTGGCGAGCGGCTTCGTGACCGTGGGCGTCATCGGTGGCGCCTCGCGCCTTGAATACACCGCCGTAGGACCGGCCGTGAACCTTGCCGCGCGCCTGTGCTCGGAGGCCGAGAACGGCGAGATCCTCGTCGATACCCGGACGATCGAGCTCTTGGGGGAGGAGCGCAGCAGCCATCCGCTGCAGCCGGGCGAGGCGTTGACGCTAAAGGGCTTTCAGCAGCCGGTGCAGAGCTATAGCCTCGCGGCGGCCTGACGGGTCCGTCGGGCTTCCAGTCGGGCTAGTGTCATGGTTCAGGCATTGCCCGCGATTGCCCCATGTGACTGCAAGTCAGCGAGGAATGCTTTGAAGTCTTGCTTCTCGTCGTCGAAGTAAATCGTCTTCATGCCGATTGCCTCGGGCGCGATGAGATTTGCCTGGCTGTTGTCGATGAAGATGCACTCTTCCGGCTTCACACGAAGCACTCGCAAGGCGCCAAGAAATATCTCCGGGTTGTCCTTGCCGATACCGACCTCGGACGAGACCACGATCGGGTCGAACAACCGAGGCAAATCATGAAGGCGCTTGAGCGTGTCGATTCGGTCCTTCTTGTTGTCCGTGATGATGCCGACCGAGTAGCGCGACCGCAGTCCACTTGCAATGGCTAGCATTCGTTCGTTAAGGGGTGTGCTCTCGAATGCCTCTTCGAGCAAGTCGAGGCTAATAGCTAGGCCCAGCTCAGTACAAATTTCCTCCCAGACTGCTGCGTGCGTGGTTCTTCCGAGAGTCAAGTCACGGTTGAATCTGCGGAAGGCAGATTGAACCCTCGATAGTTCGATCCCAGTGCGTTGGCTTAAGTAGCGCGTAGTCGTAAACGAGCCCGTTGTGTCGGTGGTGAGAACGCCGTCGAAGTCGAACATGACGGCTCGGACTGCCAAAGCTTTCACGCGGCCATGCCTAACGTTCGTGGCCAGGCGCGCTGGGCGGAGGCGCGTCTAGCGCGCGAAAAGCGGAGTCTTCCCCCGATTTCATTGACACCCCGTTCTTCGAGCCTGCTGTTCGAACGTCGCAGGCGGCACGTAGTTTAGGGACGAGTGCAGTCTAGCGCGGTTGTAAAAAGGCAAGTAGTCCTTGAGCGCTGAGCGCACCTGCTCATCGTCATCGAAGCGCCGGCCGTGGAAGACATCAGCTTTCATGGAATGGAAGAACGACTCGATGAAGGCGTTGTCGGTGATCTTCCCCGGCCGGTTCATGCTCTGCACGATGCCGAGCTGC
>DATAID010000115.1:0-6043 GCA_036262835.1 Burkholderiales bacterium
TGGGAAGGCATCCGCGCGGCGGAAAAGCTCGAGCGCGAGGGCATCCACTGCAACATGACCTTGCTCTTCTCGTTTGCGCAGGCCGCGGCGTGCGCGGACGCGGGCGTGACGCTCATCTCCCCCTTCGTCGGGCGCATCTACGACTGGTACAAGGCGGCGAAGAAGGTGGACGACATCCCGATCGCCGAGGACCCGGGCGTCGCCTCAGTGCGGCGGATCTACGGCTACTACAAGAAGCACGGCTACAAGACGCAGGTCATGGGCGCGAGCTTCCGCAAGCCCGAGCAGATCCTCGAGCTCGCCGGCTGCGACCTGCTCACGATCGCTCCCGACCTGATGCAGAAGCTCTCCGTCGAAGGCGAAGTCGCGCGAAAGCTCTCGAAGGATTCGAAGGAAGAAAAGCTGAAGCTCGACCAGAAGCAGTTCCTCTGGCTCCACAACGAGGACGCGATGGCGGTGGAAAAGCTCTCCGAGGGCATCCGCCGCTTCGACGCCGACGCGCGCAAGCTCGAGCGCGCGCTCGCGGAACTCCCCGCGGCACGCGCCGCCGCCTGAGGAGTCGATGGCGCGGCGGCCCGCAGAACCCCGCTCCACCCGCGTGCAGCGCCTGCTGCAGGAAGCGCGCACGCTGCGCCGCGAAGGGCGCTTCGGCGAGGCCGAGCGCCGCTATCGCACCGCGGTGCGCCTGCACCCCGACAACCTGACCGCCCTCTTCAACCTCGGCACGCTGCTCCAGGCGATGAACCGCCCGGCGGAGGCGGCCAAGTTCCTCGAGCGCGCGCTCGCCACCAACCCGCCCGACGCGGCGGTGAAGACGCAGCTGCTGGAGGCGATCCAGGCCGCGCATCGCGCGCACAAGTCCGCCGCGTGACCGCCACAACCCGGGCGACGCTCTCCTTCGAGTCGCGGCCCAAGGGCAAGGTCGCGCGCCTCACGCTCGACAACCCCGCGAAGCTGAACATCCTCACGCCGGATGCTCTTTTGCGCTTGACGGATCTTGTCAGATCTCTGCAGAACGAAAAGGAAATCCGCGCCGCGGTCCTGACCGGCGCGGGCACGAAGGCCTTCTGCGGCGGCGTGGACATCGCCACGCTCGGCGGCTTGAACGCGGCTTCGGCGCGCGAGTTCATCACGCTCATCCACGAGGCCTGCGCGGCGCTGCGCGCCTGCCCCGTGCCGGTGGTCGCGCGCATCAACGGCTGGTGCATCGGCGGCGCGCTCGAGCTCGCCGCCGCCTGCGACCTGCGCATCGCCGCGGACACCGCCTCCTTCAGCATGCCCGAGGTGCGGCTGGGAATTCCGTCGGTCGTCGAAGCCGCCTTGTTGCCGCGACTGGTGGGTTCGGGCCGCGCTCGATGGTTAGTGATGACTGGAGAAGCTATAAGCGCTCTTCAAGCTTCCCAATGGGGATTGATCGACAAGGTCGTAAAACCAAAGCAATTGGAAGCAACCCTGAACAGCACCCTCGATCTCATCCTCGAAGGCGGCCCTGAAGCGATGCGCGCGCAAAAGCGCCTGTGCAAGCTCTGGGAGGAAGCGCCGCTCGCCGAGAGCGTGCGCGCCTCGATCGACGAGTTCGCGGCGAGCTACGAGTCCGAGGAGCCGCGCAAAAGGATCGACGCGTTCAGGCGCGCCCGGAAAAAAGTGAAACCCGGATCCCCGCGTTCGCGGGGATGACGTTACCCGCCCGGAACGCTCTTGGGGGCCCAGTTGTCGTTGTCGCGCGCGGCGCGATAGAACTCGAGCACCTTGGGTACGTAGGCGAGCGTCTCGCGGTAGTTGGGCACCTTCTTGCCCGCGCGGATGACCGAGCCCTCGCCCGCGTTGTAGCCGGCGAGCGCGAGCTCGAGGTTGTTCTCGAAGAGCTCGAGCAGGTCCTTCAGGTACTTCGCGCCCGCCTCGATGTTCTGGCGCGGATCGAAGAGGTCGGTGACGCCGTAGCGCTTCGCCGTCGCGGGCAGGAGCTGCATCAGGCCCGAGGCGCCCTTCACCGAGAGCGCCTGCGCGTTGTAGCCGGATTCGGCGCGAATGACCGCGTGCAGGAGCAACGGGTCGAGGCCGTTCTTGCGCGCCGCCGCCTCGATGACCGGCGTGTAGCGCGCGATGTCCTCGCGCCTGGGCACGCGCGGCGCCGGCACGATCATCGGCTCGTGCTTGGCGGGATAGGCGAGCTTGTAGCGCGAGTCGAGGTACGGGAGGTTGGTGAGCCGCGGCACCCCGCCCTCGTCGGTGAACTTGTACAGGTCGCCGCGGCCCAGGCTGTCGGCCTGGCCCGAGAACGCGGCCGAGACGAGCGCAAGCGCCAGGGTGGGAAGAAATGCGGGCGGCAGCGACAGGCGCGCCCGCTCACGGACTCGGCTCATGGCCTCCCTCGTGCTCGCCCTTCTCCTGGTCGCTCCGCTGCAGGCGCGCGAGCCAGGCCTGCAGGTCGGCGAGGCCGCCCGCGCGCACGTTCATGCAGCGGTCGCGCAGGTCGCGCAGCGTGTGCTCGACCATGCCGCCGCGCAGCTCGGGGGCGAGGCGGTCGAGCACGCGGCCGAAGGCGTGCGCGAAGTGCCGCCGGTCGAGCACGCGGTGCTCGTGCAGCGTCTCGATCACCACCATGTTGGCGGCGGCCAGGCCGACGATGGTCTCGAGGAGCGCGTCGAACTCGCGCGACGGATTGCGCAAGCCCGCTTCGATCGTGGAGTCGCTACGCCGCTCGTTGATCATCCAGCGGCTTAACGTGTTCCCCCGGGGTTGCGATGACGTCGGAAAAGCGGGCCTGCAGGTCGTTGGTCAGCTCGCGCGCGCTCGAATAGCGTTCCTGGCGCTCCTTGGCGAGCAGGCGCTCGAGCACGGGCTGGAAGCGGATCAGCTCGAGCGGCAGCTGCGGCACCGGCGCGGAAAGGTGCCGGCACATGATGGCGATGGCGCTGCGCCCCGTGTAAAGCGGGCGGCCGCCGGTCAGCATTTCCCAGGCGATCACGCCCAGGCAGTAAAGGTCGTGGCGCGCGTCGAGCGGCAGCCCGCGCACGCGCTCCGGACTGATGTAGCGCGCGACGCCGGCCGCGGCGTCGGGCCGCGCGGCGCGATCCTGCGCCGGCTCTTTGCCCGTCTGCCCGGCGAGGACCAGCGCGCCGTCGGCGCGAAAAACGATGTTCCAGGGCTTGAGGTTGCCGTGCACCTCGCCCGTGCGATGCAGGCGCTCGAGGGCGCCGGCGATCTGCAGCAGGTAGCCGAGCGCCTCGGCGGGCGTGAGGCGCGGGCCGATGCGCTCGCGCAGGCTGCCGGCGAGGTGCGCAGTAGAGTCAACCCGCGCGCCAGGCTCCGGGAGGGGTCGCTCGAGCGGGCCTCGGGATGACGCCGGGGGTGACGTCGCAGAGGAGTTCAAGGCCTGCTCTTGCGCCCGGAGGGCAAGGTCGCGCGGGTTGAAGGCGGTGCTCACGTCTGCATGCACTTCCAGACGATGGTCATCAGGGTATCGACGTTGACGGGCTTGGCGATGTAGTCGGTCGCGCCCGCCTCGATGCATTTCTCGCGGTCGCCGATCATCGCCTTCGCCGTCACCGCCACGATCGGCAGCCGCGAATAGGGCTCCAGGCGCCGGATGAAGCGGATCGTGTCGTAGCCGTCCAGCCCCGGCATCATCAGGTCCATCAGCACGAAGTCGATGTCGCCGGTGCGCTTGAGGGTCTCGATGCCCTCGCGCCCGTTGTCGGCGTGGATGACGGTGAGGCCGTGCTGCTCGAGCGCCGAGGTGAGCGCGAAGACGTTGCGGATGTCGTCATCGACGAGCAGCGCCTTCTTGCCCGAGAGCCCGGCGATCGCCTGCTCGGCCACGTCTTTCGTGGGCGGCTCGCTCTCGGCGACGGTGAAGTTCTTCGCCGGGGTCTCGGCGCGCGCGCGCCGGTCGAGCGCCTCGGCCGGCCGCTCGGGCAGGCGCGGATAATGGCGCCGCTCGAGCCGCTCGGGCGGCTCCTGGACCGGGCTCGGCTCGCGATAGGTGACCGGCAGGTAGAGCGTGAAGACGCTGCCCATGCCGGGCGTGCTCGAGACGCGGATCTCGCCGCCGAGCAGGCGCGCCAGCTCGCGGCTGATCGACAGGCCCAGGCCCGTGCCGCCGTACTCGCGGCTGGTCGTGCCGTCGGCCTGCTGGAACGCCTCGAAGATGATGCGCTGCTTGTTGGCCGGGATGCCGATGCCGGTATCCGACACCGAGATCGCCACCACCTTGTCGGCCGCGCCCAGCGCGAGGTTCGACTCGTGCCAGCCGGACTGGGCCGGCGCGATTTTCAGCGTCACCTCGCCCTTGTCGGTGAACTTGAAGGCGTTGGAGAGCAGGTTCTTGATCACCTGCTGCACGCGCTTGCCGTCGGTCTCCATCCCGGGCGGGAGCTGCGGATCGAGCTCGATCCTGAATTCCAGCCCCTTGTCGCGCGCCACCTGGCGGAAGGTGCGCTCGACATAGTCCGAGATCTCGGAAAAGCGCTCCGAGCCGATGTTGAGGGTGACGGTCCCGGACTCGATCTTGGCGAGGTCGAGGATGTCGTTGATGAGCGAGAGCAGGTCGGCGCCGGCCGTGTAGATCGTGTGCGCGAACTCGATCTGCTTCGGCGTCATGTTCTTCTCGGCGTTGTCGGTGAGCAGCCGCGCGAGGATGAGCAGGCTGTTCAGCGGCGTCCTCAGCTCGTGCGACATGTTGGCGAGGAACTCCGACTTGTAGCGCGAGGAGAGCGTGAGCTGCTCGGCTTTTTCCTCCAGCGCCGCGCGCGCCTGCTCGACCTCGCGGTTCTTGAGCTCGACCTGGCGCATCTGGTCGCTCAATTGCCGCGCCTTTTCCTGCAGCTGGTCGTTGGTGCTCGACAATTCCTCCTGCTTGGACTTGAGCAGCGTCTCCGACTTCTGCAGGTTGAGGGCCTGCTGCTCGAGGCGCTCGTTCGTCTTCTGCAAGGTCTGCTGCTGCATCTGCAGCTCGGAGGTGAGGGTCTGCGACTGCTGCAGCAGGTCCTCCGTCCTCATGTTGGCCGCGATGGTCTGCAGCACCACGCCGATGCCGTCGGTCAGCTGGTCGAGGAAGGTCAGGTGGATGTCGCTGAAGCGCCCGAAGGACGCAAGCTCGACCACCGCCTTCACCTCGCCTTCGAACAGCACCGGCAGGATCACCACCGAGAGCGGCGGCGAGGAGCCGAGCGAGGAGGACATGCGGATGTAGTCGCTCGGCACGTTGTCGAGCAGCATGCGCTTCTTCTCGATCGCGCACTGGCCGACCAGGCCGTCGCCGAACGCGATCTGCTTGGGCAGGCTGCGGCTCGAGCGGAACGCGTAGCTCGCGAGCAGCTCCAGGCGCGATTCCTTGTCCTGCTCGGTTGCGATGTAGAACGCCGCTTGTTGCGCGTTAACCAGAGGGGTTAATTCACTCAAAATCAATCTGGAAACAGTGACGAGATCCCGATGACCTTGCAGCATCCGGGTGAACCGCGCGAGGTGCGTCTTCAGCCAGTCCTGCTCGGTGTTCTTGCGCGTGGTGTCCTTCAAGTTGCGGATCATCTCGTTGATGTTGTCCTTGAGAGACGCAACTTCGCCCTGCGCTTCGACCGTGATCGCGCGCGTCAGGTCGCCCTTCGTCACCGCCGTGGCCACCTCCGCGATCACCCTTATTTGGGTGGTGAGGTTCTGGGCCAGCTGGTTCACGTTGTCGGTGAGGTCGCGCCACAAGCCCGCCGCGCCCGGCACCTTGGCCTGGCCGCCGAGCTTGCCTTCGATTCCCACCTCGCGCGCCACGTTGGTCACCTGGTCGGCGAAGGTCGCGAGCGTGTCGATCATGCTGTTGATCGTGTCGGCGAGCGCCGCGATCTCGCCCTTGGTCTCGAACACCACCTTCTTCTTCAGGTCGCCTTTCGCGACCGCGGTCACGACCTGCACGATGCCGCGCACCTGGCCGGTGAGGTTCGCGGCCATGGAGTTCACGTTGTCGGTCAGGTCCTTCCAGGTGCCCGCGACACCGGGCACCTGCGCCTGGCCGCCGAGCTTTCCTTCCGAGCCCACCTCGCGCGCCACCCGG
>DATAID010000116.1:0-11417 GCA_036262835.1 Burkholderiales bacterium
GGTGCCGACCAGCAGAAGCGGGTGAAGGACCTGTCGGGCGGCGAGCGCAACCGCGTGCACCTCGCGCGGCTGCTCAAGAAGGGCTCGAACGTGCTGCTGCTCGACGAGCCGACGAACGACCTCGACGTCGACACGCTGCGCGCGCTCGAGCAGGCGGTGCTCGACTTCGCCGGCTGCGTGGTCGTGATCTCCCACGACCGCTGGTTCCTCGACCGCCTCGCGACGCACATCCTCGCGTTCGAGGGTGACTCGCAGGTGCGGTTCTTCGAGGGCAACTTCGACGCGTACGAGACGGAACGCCACGCGCGTCTCGGCGCCGAGGCGGATCAGCCGCACCGCATCAAGTACCGGAAGCTCGTGCACCACTAGTTCGGCGCACTCCGCATCACGACGTGACGGCCTCCCGCGACCGCGGGGGGCCGCTCGCGTTTCCGCGATGCGGATTCGGCTTGCTCATCCGCGTCGTCGCGGTAATTTGCGCGCGGTACGCACCGGCCGCACGACGAACCCCCGCGATGAGGAGATCCGCATGGCGAGGTACGGCAAGAAGGCGCAGAGCAAGGTGAAGCGGGCGATGCACGAACGGAAGCACGGCGAGCTCAAGAGCGGCCGGTCGGGAAGGAAGGTCACCAGCCGCAAGCAGGCGATCGCGATCGGCCTGTCCGAGGCTCGGCGCTCGGGCGCGAAAGTGCCGCGCAAGAAGCGCAGCCGAAGCAAGCGCAAATAAAACCCCAAGCCCAGGAGAACTCTTCATGCGACTGTCGATGAGCTATTTCATTCTTCCCGCCCTGGTGGCGGCCTCCACGCTCGGCTACGCGCAAGGCAAGCTCGATCGCCAGGACGCCAAGGCGCTCAAGAACCTGGCCGAGGCGAACCGCGCCGAGGTCGATGCGGGCAAGATCGCGCTCGAGAAGGCGCAGAGCGCCGACGTCAAGAAATTCGCGCAGCACATGGTCGACGACCACGGCAAGATGCTGGGCGAAGTGCAGCAGCTCGCCGAGGCGAAGGGCGTCAAGCTTTCCGACGACGCCGGCGTGAAGAACAAGGCGAAGGAGAAGAAGCTCGAGGCGGCCTCGGGCGAGAAATTCGACAAGGACTACGTGCAGGCGATGGTCAAGGACCATCAGGCCGACGTGAAGGAACTCGAGAAACTGTCCAAGAACGCCAAGGACCCGCAGGTAAAGGCGGCGGTCGACAAGGCGTTGCCCGCGGTGAAAAAACACCTCGAGATGGCCAAGCAGCTGGCCGCGGGGCCGAGCGCCGCGAAGCACTAGCCACCTGGCGATCGAGAAGCCCCAGGGCAGCGGCCGCACCGAGCAGGTCAAGCTCGACTCGGCCGCGAAGCACCTTCTCGAGGAGTGCCGCATGGTGCTCCCGGGAATTCAGGCGCTGTTCGGGTTCCAGCTCATCGCCGTCTTCAACGACGGATTCGAGAAGAAGCTCTCCGAGCCGCAGCAGCTCCTTCATTACGCGGCGATCGTGCTCATCACGATCGCGATCGCGCTGGTCATGGCGCCGGCGGCGCTCCACCGGCAGACCTCGCAACGCGAGGTGAGCGAGCGCTTCATCTGGCGCGCCTCGCAACTCCTCCTCGCGAGCATGCTGCCGCTCGCCATCGCCGTCTCGCTCGAGGTCTATCTCGTCGGTATCGTGATCGGCCTCGCGGACGCCCTTGCAATCGCCTGGGCGGCGCTCATTTTCGCCATGTTCCTCTGCCTGTGGATGGCCTTCCCGCTGTGGGAGCGGCGACATATGGTGGCAGGCAAGCGAAGGTGAAAAGAGCCCGGCTGAAATTCGGCAAGGGGTTCCGCGTCGGCATCGGCAACCGCCGGGCGCAGGCGGCCGAAATGGTCCTTGCGCCGGGAGGCAGCGAAGGCGACGCCAGGAACAAGCATCGCGGCGCCGACCAATGGCTCTTCGTGCTTTCGGGGACCGGTGAGGCGAGGGTCAACAACCGCCGCTTGGCGCTTTCAGCGGGTTCCTTGCTGCTGATCGAGCACGGCGACCGGCACGAGATCTCGAATACCGGGCGGGGCCTGCTTCGCACGCTCAACATCTATTCGCCGCCCGCCTATCGCAAGGACGGAAATCCGCTGCCGCGCGGTCGAAAATAGCCGGCTCAGGGCCGGATCAGCTCGGGCGTGTTCCAGCGCATGGTCTGCTTGCCGTTTTTGAAGGCGGCGAGCGGCTGCGAGATCTCCGAGACCGCCTGCAGCGGCGATTGCGCATTCAGGATCACGACGTCGGCCGGGTTCCCGGCCTTCAGGCCGTAATCCTTTAGATTCAGGAGGCGTGCGGAGCGCTCGGTCAGCATCCGGAAGCACTCGGCGAGCTGGGCCGGACGGTCGAGCTGGACCACGTTGGCGTAGAGATTGGCGATGCGGATGAGCGAGCAGTCGCCGTAGGGGGTCGCCGGATTGAGGATGTTGTTGGAGGAAAGGGAGCAGTTCACGCCGTGCTCGCAGAGCCAGTTCGCGTCCGCCACGCCGCGGCGCACGCTGTGCTCCTGGTCGCGCCCCATGAGGAAGAGGTCGGTCGCCGGCAGCACGGTCACCCCGACGCCCGCGTTAGCGAGGCTTTTCGCGATTTTCGCGACCTCCTCGGGCGGCAGGAGCGAAAGCTTCGCCATGTGGCCGACCACGACGCGACCGCCGCGCTTGAACTTCTCGGTCAGCTCGCGCACGAGGTGCACGTACATGCCCTCGGGGGTCGGGCCGACGTCCAGGTGGATGTCGATGTCGGCGTCGTACTCGCGCGCCAGCTCGAAAATGCGCTCGATCTGCGCCGGACCGTCGGTGTCATAGCGGGGCGCACCGCCGATCACGCGCGCGCCGCGCTTCAGGCTCTCCACGAGCAATTCATCGGTCCCGGGACGGTTGGTGAGACCCTCCTGGGGGAACACGCACATCTCGACCTCGATCGCCCAGCGGTAGTCTTTCCTCAGCGCCTCGACAGCGTCGAACCCTCGCATGCCGATGCCGGGATCCACTTCGACCTGCGTGCGCATGCGCGTCGTGCCATGAAGAATGCATTCCTGGAGCGTCTTCTCGGCGCGCTTGTACGTATCTTCCACCGTCATGGTGTGCTTGATCGGCGCGACGCCGGTCACCGGGCTCAGCGTCTTGCGCGGCTGCGGCGCGCAGCGGTCGATGATCCGCGACTTGTCGATGTGGATGTGCGTCTCAACCAGGCCGGCGCAGACGAGGCATCCCTTGGCGTCGTAGGAAGGCGCCTGGGCGGCAATCGAGCGCTCGATCGCCGCAATGCGTCCGCCCTGGATGCCGATATCGACGGTGGCGCCCTCAGGCAGCCGGGCGTTGCGAATAACGAAATCCATGTCTCACAGCATATCCGGTCTGCGTTAGGCTTCCCGAATGCGAACCTTCATCCGGATCCTGTTTTTTGCGCTCATTTCGCTGCACGCGGCCGCGCAGCCCTATCCCACGAAGCCGGTCCACATCGTCGTGCCCTTCCCGCCCTCGGGGGCGGCGGACCTGCTCACGCGCGCGCTCGGCAAGAAGCTGACGGACTCCTGGGGCCAGCCCGTCGTCGCCGACAACCGGCCCGGCGCGGGCGGCAACATCGGCGCGGAGGCGGCCGCGAAAAGCGCGCCGGACGGCTACACGCTCCTCATGGCCGCGGTCACCACGCACGCGGTCAGCATGAGCCTCTACTCGAAGCTCGGCTACGACCTCGAGAAGGATCTCGTGCCGGTGAGCCTCGTCGCCAACGTGCCGCACATCCTCGTGGCCCATCCGTCGGTTCCGGCAAAGAACCTGACGGAAGTCATCGCCTGGCTCAAGGCGCAGGGCGGCAAGGCCAATTTCGCCTCGCAGGGCAACGGCACGCTCTCGCACCTCGAATTCGAGCTCATGAAGTCGATGGGCGGCTTCAGCGCCAATCACATTCCCTACAAGGGGAGCGCGCCTGCGATGGTGGACATCCTTGCGGGCAACGTCGTCCTTCTCTTCGACAGCATCCCGTCATCGCTGCCGCAAGTGCGCGCAGGAAAGCTGCGCGGCATTGCGGTCGCCTCCTCGCGCCGCTCGCCGGTGCTGCCGGATTTGCCGACCGTGTCGGAAGCGGGCCTCACCGGCTTCGCCGCCGACAGCTGGTTCGGCATCATGGCGCCCGCCGGAACTCCGCGCGACATCGTCGCGAAGCTGAACGCGGACATTCAGAAGGGCCTCGAGTCGGCCGAGGTGAAAGAGATCATCACCCGGCAGGGCGGCGAGGTCATGGGCAGCACCCCCGAGCAGATGGCCGCGCAGATCAAGGGCGACCGCCAGAAATGGGGCCGCGTGGTGCGCGAGTCGGGCGCGAAGATCGAGTAGCGGCGGAAAGCCCAGCGCGCCCGCAGGCGCGTCAACGAGCGCGCAAGCGCGCTACGCGCTCGCGCCGCACGACGCTTTCGTAGCGCGTGGCCTCGATCTGCGACTGCAGGAAATCCACGACGCGCTCGAACGGATCGAAGCCGAACGCTTCGCCTATCGAGGGACGCAGGTTCGAATTGGCGTTGATGTCGTAAAAGAGCAGCCGCCCGTCGGCCGCCTCGAGATACTCGATGCCGGCGACGTCGAGCTTGCCCCTCGCGACGATGCGCCGACCCATTTCCACGGCGCGCTGTGGCACGTCCCGATAAGGATGGAATTCGACCGCCGGCGCCGCGACCGGCGCTTTCGGCAGCTCGCAGGCGCCCTCGCCTTCGGCCGGATTGCACACGGGCGAGGGGCACAGGTTGAAGCGGCCGTGCGAGACGACCCGCATGGCGTAAAGCAATTCGCCGCCGAGGAATTCCATACGCACGATGCCCTTCTCGGGGTCGGCGGGGACGTATTCCTGGAGCAAGAGGAGGTTGTCCGGCAGCCAGTGCTCGGGATGCTGCGCGAGAAAAGCTTCCAGCTCCTCGAGGCTCTGCACGAGCATGATGCGCGCGCCGCTGCCGCCCTGTTCGGGCTTGAGGAGCACCGGGAACGGGATTTCCTTCGCGCGCGCCCGCAACGCGCGCGGCTCGTTGAAGGTCCAGGTCCGCGGCGTCGGGACGCCGAGCCGGCGGAGGAGCGCCGCCTGCGCGGTCTTGCCCAGCTCGAGCGCGAACGCCTCCGCGCCGTTCAGCACGCGCACGCCCTGGATTTCGAGCGAGCGCAGGTAGGCGAGCGTGAACGGCACGGCGCGAGCGTTGCCGCGCACATACGCCGAAGGGCTCGCCTGGTTGAAGTAAAGCGGCGCGAGCGGCGCGTCGGCGTCGGAGAAGCAGGCGCTCTTCAAGTCGAGCGCGGTATACGGAATGCCCCGGCGCTCAAGGGCGGCAAACAGGGGCTTTTGCCATTCGGGATGCTCGAAAAGAACGCAGAGCTCGGCGTGCGAGGTCATGACCCTAGGCTACGCGAGCCGCGAGGCGGGCGCTCATCCGACTTTAGACCAAGTTTTCATAACGACATTCCCGCGCCAGCCTCGAGCCCCCCTTGGGGGCGCGTCAAAGCTGGTACCGCAGCAGATGCGACGCCTCATCGCGCAGGCGGTGCCAGCGCCCGCGCCGCGCCCAGGCATGGGCACCGAGCTCGACGCAGTCGCGCGCATCGCGCTCGAAGATCGACTCCAGGTGCGCGGCGAGACGCTCGCCGCAAAAGCCCGCGGTTACCTCGCGGTTGATCTCGAGCGAGCGGTCGTCGAAATTGCTCGAGCCGATGGCGCACCAGACGCCGTCCACGGTCATCGTCTTCTGATGCAGCAGCGTCCTGCGATATTCGAAGATTCTGACGCCCGCCGCGAGCAGCCGCGCGAAATTGCGGTGCGCCGCGTGCTGCACCAGCGGAAAGTCGGAGACCTCGGCCGCCGGCACCATCACCCGCACATCCACGCCTCTTGCCACCGCATCGGCGAGCGCCGCGATCGCCGGTAGCGCGGGCAGGAAATAAGGGTTCTGAATGAAAATGTTGCGCCTCGCCATGCCGATCACCAGATGGTGCAGGATCTTCACGGCCGGGGCGCAGCCCGCCGGCGTGACGCGGGCGACGTGGATGGCCACGTCACCCTGCGGCTCGAGCGGCGGGAACACATCATCGCCGGTGAAGAGCTCGCCCGATTCCTCCACCCAGCTCTCGCTGAACGTGGACTGCAGTGCGTGCACCGCCGGCCCGCGCACCCGGACCGAGAGGTCGCGAAAGTGCGCCTTGTCCTGGGCATCGCCGAGCCACGCGTCCTTGATGCAGTGGCCGCCCAGAAAGGCGCTTCGGCCATCGAGCACGACCAGCTTGCGGTGGTCACGATTGTTCTGCAGTCCCAGGTTGCGCAGTCGCCGCGGGTGGTAAAGCTCCAGCCGGCATTTGGACGAACCCAGCACGCGCGCCGCGCGCTCCCCCATGCGGTTGCCGCCCGAGGCGTCGACGAGCACCCGTACGCGCACCCCGGCGTTCGCGCGCTCGGCGAGCACGCGGCTCACGCGGTCGCTGAGGCTGCCCTCTTCCCATAAATAGCTCTGGAAGTGGATCGAGCGCGAGGCGGCGCGAATATCCTCGAGCAGCGCGTCGAAGAACGCGCCGTTCTCGAACGCCTCCACCGAGTTGCCCTCGACGATGCTCGAATGCGTCAGGCCGGCGAGCGAGCGCACGAGTTCGTGCAGCGGCGCCTTGTGGCTGACCACGCGCAGAATCGGCTCACGGTGGCGCTTGATCGACCAGATGACGACCGAAAGAAGGATTACCAGGGCCAGCAGAACGGCGGTCAGCATTGCGCCCAGCGTACTCGGGTCGCATTTCAGGAAGCTACCGCTCAGGCGCCGGTCGGGCCGGCTCGCGGGAACCGAACCCCCGGCGTAGCCGCGGTGTTGGTAGGTCGTGGCGGATTCGAACCGCCGACCAACGGATTAAAAGTCCGCTGCTCTACCAGCTGAGCTAACGACCCGGTGTTGGAATTAGTTAAGGCGCTGAAGGGGCTGAATTTTATCAGCCCTCGCGGGTCATTCGCCAGTACTGCAGCTTCATCGTGGCGGCGGAGCCGGCCACGATTGATACGAAGGTGAGGATCGAGCCGAGCGCGAGCGTGGAAAAGCCCGAGATTCCCTGCCCGATCGTGCAGCCGAGCGCGGTGATGCCGCCGAAGCCCATCAAGGCGCCGCCGAGGAGGTGCATGCCGGTGTCCTCGGCGTCGCGAAAGCCCTCCCAGCGGAAGGTCCCGGAGACGAGCGCGTAGGCGAGCGAGCCCGCGATGACGCCGGCAGTCGAGGCGATGCCGAAGGTGACGATCTTCGACTTGTCGGTCCAGAACATGAGGTAGTCGAGCGACCAGGCGAGCGGCGCGATGAACGAGAACGCCTCCATGCGGCCGGTGTTGGTGGCGACGAATCCCTCCTGGAGCGTGTTGGGGTCCTCGGCGATGTGCCCCAGGTGCCCGCTCACGTACCAGCCGCCGACCACGACCAGCCCCGTCACCACGCCGCCGAGCGTGTAGTCGGGATTGGCGCGGAAGTCCTTCGAGCTGTAGGCAAAGCCGATCAGGCCGCCGCCGATGACGAGCGCAAGGACGATGAGGAGCGTTCGCCTGGCGATTCCCGAGAGCGCCGAGAAGAGGGACGGCAAATCCTGGCCCGAGGCGAAGGTGATCGAGACCTTCTCGAGCACGCCCGCCCGGAAAGCGCCGAGGATGCCGCGCAAAGTCATGTAGGCGGCGATGGCCGCGACCACGAAGACGACCACCGACTTGAGGTTGCCCGCGCCGATGCGAATGAGGGTTTTCGAGCCGCAGCCCGAGCCGAGCGTCATGCCGACCCCAAAAAGAAAGCCGCCGACGAGGTAGGAGAGCCAGGTGAAACCCGGTCCGGGGTAGATCGACTTGGACAGGTCGATCACACCTGCGAGGTGCAGGCCGCTCGCGCCGAGGATCGCGACGCCGATCGCGAGCAGCCACATGCGCATGCGTCCGGTATCGCCCATGTTGACCCAGTCGGAGACCGCGCCCATGGTGCAGAAGCTCGTCTTGTTGCCGACTGCGCCGAAGATGAAGGCGAGGATGAACGATCCGGCGGCGACGTAAGGCGCGATCTGTGCGGGTGTTTGCTCCATCACCCCGCAGTGTAGCGGGTGGCGTCGGCGATTCCCGCCGTCTGGAAGCCCGCGCGCCGGATGCGGCAGGCGTCGCAGGCCCCGCACGCCCGGCCCTCGGCATCCGGCTGGTAGCAGGACACGGTGAGCGCGGGATCGACGCCGAGCTCGAGCGCAAGCTTCACGATCGCCGCTTTCGGCAGGTCGATGAGCGGCCCGCGCACCTCGATTTTTCTTCCCTCGATCCCCGCCTTGGTCGCAAGATTGGCCATCGCCTCGAAGGCGCGCAGGTATTCGGGCCGGCAATCCGGGTAGCCGGAATAGTCCACTGCGTTCGCGCCCACGAAGATGTGCTGCGCGCCGAGCACCTCCGCCCAGCCGAGCGCGAGCGAAAGAAGGATCGTGTTGCGCGCCGGCACGTAGGTGATCGGGATGGCGCCTTCCTTGACGCCCGCGGTCGGCACCGCGATCGAGCGATCGGTGAGCGCCGAGCCACCGAAGGCAGCCAGGTCGAGCTTGAGGACAAGATGCTTTTCCGCCCCCAGCGCAGAAGCGATCTTCCGGGCAAAACCCAGCTCCACCGCGTGACGCTGGCCATAGTCGACCGAGAGGCAGAAGCAGCGGTAGCCCTCGCGCTTCGCCCAGGCGAGCGTGGTGGCCGAGTCGAGCCCGCCCGAGAGCAGGACGACCGCGTCCAAGCGCGCCCTTACTTCCGGGTTCCCGCGGTGAGCCGCTGCTTCGCGCTCGCGGCCGCCGGGCTCGCCGGATACTTGACGAGCAGGGACTCGAGCGTCTTCTGCGCGCCGCGCCGGTCGCCCATCGCTTCCTGCGAGCCCGCGATGTTGAGGAGGGCGTCGGGCGCCTTGGCGTCCTCGGGCCAGGCCGAGAGCACCTTCTGCCAGGCCGCGATCGCCTGCTTGTGGTCGCGTTGCGCGGAATGCGCGTTGCCGATCCAGAACTGCGCGCTCGGCGCGAACTTGGAGGACGGGTAGGTGACAAGCAGTCCCTGGAAAGCCGAGATCGCGAGCGGATAGTTGCCGAGCTTGAACTGGTTCAGCGCCGCCTCATAGGCCTTCACCTCGGCCGCGGGGGCGTCCTGCGCGCCCCCGCCCTTGTCGGCGGCGGCATCCTTCTCCTTCACCTGCTCGAGCTTGCGCAGGCGCGTGTCGATGTCGACGTAGAGGTCCTTGCCGCGCTTGTCCGACGTCTCGACCTGGTTCTGCAGGAGCTCGACCGCGCCGCGCAGCCGCGCGATCTCGTTCCTCAGCGCCTCGAGCTGCGTGGAGAGCTCGACCAGCCCGCGCCGGTCTTCCAGCCGCGCGAGGCGCTCCTCGACGGCTTTGGCCGTGGCCTCGACTTCCTTGCGCAGGTCCTGGATCTGGGCGCGCGCATAGTCGTCGTCGAAGATCCCGAAGGCGGGCGCCGCCGAGAACAGGAGCAATGCAAAGACCGGCGCGGCCGAGGCGCGCGCCATGGCGCCGTCTCCCCCGGGAAAACGCATCAATACTCGCCCGAGTACAGGATGTCGCTGCGACGATTCTGCGCCCAGGCGCTGTCGTCGTGGCCTTCGGACTTGGGCTTCTCCTCGCCCAGGCTCACCGACTCGATCTGGTCCTCGCGCACGCCGAGCAGCACCATCATGCGCTTCACGCCATCCGAGCGCCGCTGCCCGAGGCTCACGTTGTACTCGCGGCTGCCGCGCTCATCGGTGTTGCCCTGGATCAGCATCTTCATCTTCGGGTTGTCGCGCAGGTACTTGGCATGCGCCTCGACGAGCGCCTTGTACTGGTCCTTCACGTCGAACTTGTCGTAGTCGTAGAAGATGGAGCGTTTGGACAGGATGCTGTTCGGGTCGGTGAGCAGGCTGCGCCCCTGGTTCTTGCCGGTGAGATCGACCTTCGCGACCGAGTTGTCCCCCACCCTGCCCGACTGCGCGCCGGCGGCGTTCTTCTTCGCGGCGTCCTCGACGTCCGCGGGCGACTGCTCCGCGGTCGGCGCGGCCTGACAGGCCGCGAGCGCCGCGGTGATGATGGCGATCCAAGCTGCACGCATAGCTACCTCCGTTTGTTCTCTATCTGATGAAAGGCCCCCAGGCCGGCTCGCGCACGTCGCCGCCAGTGTAAGGCACGCGCTGCTTGATGCGCCCGTCGACCGAGACCGCCGAGAGCACCCCGCGGCCGCCGTTGATCGTGGCAAGGAGGATCATGCGGCCGTTGGGCGCGAAGCTGGGGGATTCGTCCTTGTCGCTGTCGGTGAGGACGGTCACCTGTCGCGTGGCGAGGTCTAGCGCCGCGACCTGGAACTTGCCGCCGTTGCGGGCGATGTAGGCGAGCGTCTTGCCGTCGGGGCTGATGCGGGGCGAGACGTTGTAGCCGCCCTCGAAGGTGACGCGCTGCGCCTCGCCGCCCGAGGCGGACATCCGGTACACCTGCGGGCTGCCGCCGCGGTCGGAGGTGAAGTAGATCGACTGGCCATCGGGCGAGAAGACGGGCTCGGTGTCGATCGTGTTGGAGGCCGACAGGCGCCGGCGCGAGCCGCTGCCGTCGGAGTTGATGAGAAAGATCTGCGAGCCGCCGTCGATCGAGAGCACGACGGCGAGCGTCCTGCCGTCGGGCGACCAGGCGGGCGCCGAGTTCGAGCCGCGGAAGTTCGCCACCGCCTGGCGCCTGCCGTCGGCGAGCGAGTGCACGTACACGACCGGCTTCTTGTTCTCGAAGGAGACGTAGGCGAGGCGCCGGCCGTCGGGCGACCAGGCCGGCGAGATGATCGGCTCGAAGGAGGCGAGCGCCGTCTCCTCGCCCGCGCCGTCGGCATCGGCGATCTGCAGCTCGAAGCGATTGCCCTTCTTGACGACGAAGGCGATGCGCGTCGCGAACACGCCTTTCTGGCCGGTGAACTTCTCGTAGACGTAGTCGGCGATGCGGTGCGCGGTGGCGCGCGCCTGCTCGCGCGAGAGCGTGTAGGCGACCCCCGACAGGTCGGCGCTTTTCTGCGTGTCGAAGAGCTTGAAGCGCACCTCGAAGCGGCCGTCGGCGCGCGTGGCGACCGAGCCGAGCACCAGGCCGTCGGCCTGGCGGGCGCGCCATTCGGCGTAATTCACGTTGGTCGCCTCGGTGGGCGGGTTCGCGCTCGAGGGCACCTCGACCATGCGAAAGAGGCCGCTTCGCTCCAGGTCGGCGCGCACGATCGTGGTGATGCCCGGCGTCAGCGCGGCCTCGCCCGGGAAGGGCGCGATCGCGATCGGAATGCGCTGCGCGCCCGCGCCGGTGATCTCGATCGAGAGCTGCGCGAGCGCCGGTGTCGCGACCAGAAAGAGGAGGATCGCGAGCAGTTTTTTCATCGGCGCGATTATAGGGGGTCCTTCGGGCGGAACGTCAG
>DATAID010000117.1:0-19559 GCA_036262835.1 Burkholderiales bacterium
GGCACCGCCGCGATGAGCGGGCTGGGCAGCAGCTCGCGGTCCTCTTCCTTCTCGTAGGAGGAGAAGACCACCTCCTTCGCCGCGCCTGCCCAGCCTTCGGTGATGCGCCGGTCGTGCGCGAGCGAAGCTTCGGCGCTCGCCTGCGGAATGCCCGCTTCCTTCTGCGCGACGACGGGGAGGAATGGATTGGGGCGCGCCGCGAGCGGCCAGGCTTCCTCCGTCAGGCCGCTCACCCAGAGCGCGTCGAATTCGAGGCCCGCCGATTCGAGGATGCCGAGCGCCTGCACCGGCGCCTCGGTCGCCTCGGGCTGGAAGAGCGCGCTCGCGCAGAGGTATCGAAGCTGCTTGAGCGCTTCTTGCGGCGACAAACGGCTTGTAACAACCCCCAGCCTCGAAAACTCGCCGAGCACGTCGTTCAGCTTTACGCGCGCCTGGTACTCGTTCGAGTCGAGGCCGCGCTCGCCGGGAAAGCCGGCCGCCTCGAGGATCGCGGTGAACGCCTGCGCCCACGCGAAGGGCGACTGGCTTTTGTTTTCTGCCTTTTTCCTGATCTCGAAAATCTTTTCAAGATGGATTCTTAAAACCGGGCAAACCTCGACTTCCCCGATGAGCTTCGCCAGCGAGACCTGCGCGCCGAGCTTGCGGCGCAGGCGCGCATCGAGCCGCGCGCGCGCCGCGAATTCGGTTTCCGCGCCGCCGAGGAAGGGGGAGCGAATCAATTTGCTTGTTTCCTCGAAAGGTTTTTCTTCGATCGAAAAGCCGATGAGGGACAAGGCAAAGTCCACAACCGGGTACGACGCGAGCGGCTCGCCGAGCGAGACGTCCACCGGCACGCCCGCGCGCGCGAAGACGCGCAGCACCTCGCGGCGCCGCTGCGCGAGCTGCGGCACGACCAGCCCCACCCGCCTCGCGCCCTTCTCCACTTGCGCCCTCGCCCACTTCGCCGCGGCCTCGAGCTCGTGCCGTGCCGAGGGAAAAAGGGTTTTCTGCAATTTTGCTTTTGTTATTTCTTTTTTTGAGACGGCAACTTCAAATCCCTTCAGAAACTCTTTCGTCTGAGGCGCAACGACGTCGAACCCGTAGGCGACGAGCAGCTTCGGCTTCTTCTCGAAGAGGCCCTGCTTGCGATCGGGCAGCCGCGCGTGGTCGATCCAGTTTTCCTTGGCGCAGCGCTGCACATACTCGGCGGACCAGCGCGCGAAGGTGCGGATGTCGTCGTTCAGCAGGAATTTTTCCGAGCCGAGGAAGCCGGCGATGCGCCACTGCTGCGCGAGCTTCCAGGCCTTGGCGCACTCGGCGGCGGTCTCGGAAGTCGCAAGGAGCGTGCTTTTGCCGATCACCGACTCCCACAGCGCCTGCTCCTGCGCGTGCGAAAGCAGCTGCGGCTGGCCGGCGGAGGGATCGGCGTAGAGCGAATCCTCGTAGAGCCGCTCGACGAAGGACTCGAGCGGGAGGATGTCGGCGTCCTCCCACACGGCGAGGCCCTTGGCGATCTGGAACCGGTCGAACTCCGCTTTCAGCGCGCGCGCGAGGCGGCGGTTCGGCGTGACGACCGTGATACCGGCGGCGAGGCCTTCAGCCAGCCGGGCAAATAGCTCGCTTTTCCCTGCTTTTGGCGATTCCCCCGGCATGGGGGCATTTTACGGCCGCGCGAAGCGCATCACCCCGTCGTCGATCTTGCCGAACCTGAGGAGCGCGAGGTCCTTGGCGTAGTTCTGGTGGAAGCGCCAGGGCTCTTCGTGCCCCTGGCGCGGCAGCTCGTCCTGCGCGCGCGTGATGTAGCCCGAGCTGAAGGTCATCGTCGGCTCGCCCGCGAAGCCGGGATCGGGATAGCGCGCGACGCAGGAGGTGTAGCCCTCCGCCTCCATGTGATTGAGCAGCCGGCAGAGGAAGGTCGCCGCGAGGTCGCTCTTCAAGGTCCAGGACGCATTCAGGTAGCCCATCGTGAAGGCGAAGTTCGGAATGCCGTCGAACATCATGCTCTTGTAGACGAGGCGCCGCGCGATGCCCGTCTCCACGCCGTCCACCGCCATCGTCATGCCGCCAAGCGGCTGCAGCTCGAGCCCGGTGGCGGTGACGACGATGTCGGCCTCGATCTCGCCGCCCGAGGCGAGGCGCACGCCGCGCCCGGTGAAGGCGGCGATGCTGTCGGTAACGATCGAGGCCTTGCCGGATTTGAGCGCAGTGAAGAGATCGCCGTCGGCCGCGAGGCAGAGGCGCTGGTCCCACGGGTTGTAGCGCGGGCTGAAATGCCGCCCCATGTCGAATTCCGGCCCGAGCTGCGCCCGCGCGAGGCGCGCGAGGCGCTCCTTGAAGAACTCGGGCCGGCGCCGCGCGATGCGATAGAAGTAGAGCTGGCGCAGCACGTTCTTCGCGCGCACGAGCCGGTAGGCGAGCCGCGCGGGGAGGAACCGCGAGAGGAAGCGCGCGACCGGGTCGCGCGCCGGCATCGCCACCACATAGGTCGGCGAGCGTTGCAGCATGGTGACGTGCCGCGCGCGCTCGGCCATCGCCGGGACGAGCGTGACCGCGGTCGCGCCGCTGCCGATGACGAGCACGCGCTTGCCGGCGTAGTCGAGCTTCTCCGGCCATTTCTGCGGATGGACGACCGTGCCCTTGTACTGCTCGAACCCGGGCCAGCTCGGCAGGTAGCCGCCCTCGTAGCTGTAGTAGCCGCTGCACATGAAGAGAAAGCCGCAGGTGAACGCGACCGCGCCCTTGCCTTCCACCTCCGCTTCCACCGTCCAGCGTGCCGTGTTGGATGACCACGAGGCGCGCTTGACGCGATGGCGGAGCCGAATGTGCCGGTCGACGCCGTACTGCGCGGCCGTCTCGCGCAGGTAGGAAAGGATCTCGGGCCCTTCGACGATCGCTTTTTCCCCGCGCCAGGGCCGGAACGCGTAGCCGAGCGTGAACATGTCGGAATCCGAGCGCACGCCGGGATAGCGGAAGAGGTCCCAGGTGCCGCCCGTCGCGCCGCGCGCTTCCAGCAGCGCGTAGGTCTTGCCCGGACATTTCTGCTGCAGATGGCAAGCCGCGCCGATGCCCGAGAGCCCCGCGCCGACGATGAGGACGTCGAAGTGCTCAGCCATCGGCAGAGTGTACGACTAGTTGCGCGCGTTCGAGACCTGGAACTCCTCGACGCCCTCGAGCGAGCCCAGGCGCCCGGCGATCCTCGTGACCGCCGTCCCGCGGCTGCGCCTTTTCGCGATGGCGACGAAGCTCCATTCCTGGCGGCCGGCCGCTTGCTGGATCTGGAAGGTGCCGCCGGCAAGGAAGTAGCCGAGCCCCTGCGCGAAATCCGCGAGCGCGTCCTCGCGCGGCGTGAAGCCGGGGCGAAAGCGCAGCCTCACCGCCACGGCCGGGCGCGAAGGCAGCCACTGCTCGAGCTTCGCCGCCCACATCATGAGCGCCGCCGAGACGAGCGCGACCAGGATCGCCGCGGCGTAGAAGCCCAGGCCCACGAGGACGCCGATCGCCGAGGACGACCAGATCGAGGCGGCGGTGGTCAGGCCGCTGATGTTGAGGCCCTCCTTCATGATCACGCCGGCGCCGAGGAAGCCCACGCCCGTCACGATGCCCTGGATGACGCGCGTCGGGTCGACGGCCGCGAGCTGCGCCGCCTGCACCGTGCCGCCGAACCAGGAGCCGGGGAAGCCGACGATGACCGTCAGCGCGCAGGAGGCCATGCACACGAGGCCGTAGGTGCGCATGCCCGCGGCGCGCCCGTGGTAGGAGCGCTCGTAGCCGACGAGGAGCCCGAGCAGCAGGGCGCCGAGCACGTTGGCGAAAACGAGCAGGTTGGTCGCGACTTCGCGGGCCGACCAGTACCGCGCAAGCAGATCAGACAGTGTGTCCATCGATTACCAGCCTCCCCCGAGGGCGCGCACGAGGAGCACGCTCGCCGCGATGCGGCGGCTGCGGATGTCGAGCGCGCTCCGCTGGTTGGAAAGAAGCGCGGTCTGCGCGGTGACGACCTGCAGGTAGGTGGCGATGCCGGCCTTGTACTGGTTGAGCGTGATGTCGAGCGACTGCTGCGCGGCCTTGACCGCCTCGTCCACGACCTTCGCCTCTTCCTCGAGGATGCGCAGTGCCGCCAAGTTGTCCTCGACCTCGCGGAAGGCGCCGAGCACGGTGTTGCGGTACTGCGCAACGGTCTGGTCGTACTGCGCAATCGCCTGGTCGCTCACCGCGCGACGGCGGCCGAAGTCGAGGAGCGTGAGCGCGAGCGCGGGCCCGAGCGACCAGAAGCGCGAGGGCGAGTTGAACCAGAGCGCGGGATTGGCCGTCTGGTAGCCGACGGTGGCGCCGATGGTCGCGGTCGGGAAGAACGCGGCCTTGGCCACCCCGATCTGCGCGTTCGCGGCCTCGACCCGGCGCTCGGCGGCGGCGATGTCGGGCCGGCGCTCGAGCAGGTCGGCGGGCACGCCCGCGGGCGGCACGGCGGGCGGCGAGGCGGCGAGGTCGGCGCGCGCGAGCTGGAAGCTGGGCGCGGGCTTGCCGAGGAGGACGGCGATCGCGTGCTCGAGGCTCGCGCGCTGCACGCCCGTGTCGAGCGCCTGAGCGCGCGTGCTCGCGAGCTGCGTCTCGGCCTGCACGACGTCGGCGCGCGAGACCACGCCCTGGTTGTAGCGGTTCTTCGTCAGCTCGAGCGACTTCTCGAACGCCGCCACCGACTCCTCCAGCAGCCGCTTCTGCGAGTCGAGCGCGCGCAGCTGGAAGTAGTTCTGCGCGAGCTCGGCCTGCGCCGAGAGCCGCGCGTTGAGGAGGTCGGCCGCGCTCGCCTTGGTGCTCGCGTCGCCCGACTCGACCAGCCGGCGGATGCGGCCCCAGAGGTCCACCTCCCAGTTGGTCGAGAGCGAGAGCGAATTGACGATGCGCCGGTTGGTTGCCTGGCCGACGATCGGCCCGGTCGTGGAGGACGGCTTCGACTCGGTGCGCGAGACCTGCGAGTTGATCGTGGGGAAGAACTGCGAGCGCGACTGCTCGGCGAGCGCGGCCGAGATGCGCACCTGCGCCTCCGCCGCGGCGATGGTCTGGTTGGAGACTTCCACCTGCGCCATCAGGTCATCGAGCGACGCATCGCCGAAGATCGCCCACCATCTTCCGCGCTCGGCCGCGTCCCGCGGCGCCGCCGCCTGCCAGTTGCCGGCCTCACGGTACGCCGCGGGAACTTCCACCTCCGGACGTTGGTAGTCCGGCCCCACCGCGCAGCCGGAAACGAGAATTGCCATAAAAGCGAGTTTTTTCATCCGTGCGCGGGAGAAACAGAGCGAGAACGAAAACCGGAAAGCTTCAAACGAAGCCTGTCCAGGTACAAATAAACCACGGGCGTCGTGTAGAGCGTGAGCAGCTGGCTCACCACGAGGCCGCCGACGATCGAGATGCCGAGCGGGTGGCGAAGCTCCGCGCCCTCGCCGAAGCCGAGCGCGAGCGGGATCGCGGAAAGGAGCGCGGCCATGGTCGTCATCATGATCGGCCGGAAGCGCATGACGCAGGCCTCGCGGATCGCGGCCTCGGGGGCGAGGTTGCGCGAGCGCTGCGCCTCGATCGCGAAGTCGATCATCATGATGGCGTTCTTCTTGACGATGCCGATCAGGAGGATCACGCCGATGAGCGAGATGATGTTCAGCTCCGAGCCGAAGAGGATGAGCGCGAGGATCGCGCCGACGCCGGCCGAGGGGAGCGTGGAGAGGATCGTGATCGGGTGCACGACCGATTCGTAGAGCATGCCGAGCACGAGGTAGACGGCGATCAGCGCCGCGAGAATGAGGAAGGGCTGGTTCTCGAGCGACTGCTGGAAGGCGCGCGCCGTGCCCGCGAAAGTGCCGGTCACCGAGGTCGGCACGCCGATCCGCGCCATGCCGTCGTAGATCGCGCGCGTCGCGGTCGAGAGCGCCGTCTCGGGCGGCAGGTTGAAGGAGATGGTGGCCGAAGCGAACGCGCCCTGGTGCGCGACCGAGAGCGGCGTGTTGGTCATCTCGTAGCGCGCGAAGGCCGAAAGCGGCACCTGCACGCTCGAGCCGCCGCCGGAGGCGACCGAGCCCGGCGCCGCCGTGCCCGGGGCGATGTTGGCCGTCAACTGCGCCACCACGCTCGAATTCGCGGCGTTGCTGGTGCCGGTGACGTAGACGCCATTCAGCGCCTCCGGGCTCTGCCAGTACTCGGGCGCCGCCTCCATCACCACGCGGTACTGGTTGAGGGGGTTGTAGATCGTGGAGACGAGCCGCTGGCCGAAGACGTCGTTCAGGGTCGAGTCGATCATGCGCGTGGTCACGCCCAGGCGCGTCGCCGTGTCGCGGTCGATGACGAGCGAAGTCTGCACGCCCTTGTCCTGCCGGTCGGAGTTGACGTCCACGATCTCCTCCAGCTCCGACATCATGCGCCGCACGCGCGGCTCCCACTTGCGCAGCTCCTCCAGGTCGTCGGCGAGCAGCGTGAACTGGTACTGCGCGTTCGACTGGCGCCCGCCGATGCGGATGTCGGAGGTCGGAAAAAGGTAGAGCTGCGCGCCCGGCTCCCTGGAGAGCGAGGCGCGCAGGCGCGCGATCACCCGGTCCACGCCGAGCCTTCGCTCCGAGAGCGGCTTCAGGCTCACGAACATGGAGCCCGAGTTGCGCCCGCCATAGCCGCCCCCGCCCGAGAAGCCGACCACGTTCACCACCGCCGGGTCCTTGCGCACGATCTCGATGAAGCGCGAGAGCTTGTCGCGCATCGCCTGGAAGGAGATGCCCTGGTCGGCCTGGATCGAGCCGATGAGGCGCCCGGTGTCCTGCTGCGGGAAGAAGCCCTTCGGCACCACCACGTAGAGATAGAAGTTGAGCGCGATCGTGCCGGCGAGGATGAGGATCATGAGGAAGCTGTGCTTCAACGCCCAGCCGAGCGTCACCTCGTAGCCCCTGAGGATGCCGTTGAAGACGCTCTCGCTCGCGCGATAGAGCCGCCCGCGCGGCCGGTCCGGGTCCTCGCGCTTCAGGAGGCGCGAGCACATCATCGGCGTCGTGGTGAGGGAGACCAGCAGCGAGATCAGGATCGCGACCGACAGCACCACCGCGAACTCGCGGAACAGCCGCCCGACGATCCCGCCCATGAGGAGGATCGGGATGAACACGGCGATGAGCGAGAGGCTCATCGAGAGCACGGTGAAGCCGACCTCCTTTGCGCCCTCGAGCGCGGCCTGCAGGGGCGGCGTGCCGCGCTCGAGGCGCCGCGACACGTTCTCGAGCACCACGATCGCGTCGTCCACCACGAACCCCGTGGCGATGATGAGCGCCATGAGCGAAAGGTTGTTCAGGCTGTAGCCGAGGAAGTACATCGCGCCGAAGGTGCCCACGAGCGACACCGGCACCGCCACCGCCGGGATGAGCGTCGAGCGCCAGTCGCGCAGGAAAACGAAGACGACCAGGATGACGAGCAGCACCGAGATGAGGAGCGTGCGCTCGACTTCGCGCAGCGAGCCGCGGATCGTCGGCGTGCGGTCGATCATGACGTCGACGTCGATCGCGCTCGAGATCGAGGCGCGCAGCACGGGCAGGATCTCCCTCACCCGGTCCACCGTCTCGATCATGTTGGCGTTGGGCTGCCGGTAGATGATGCAGAGCACCGAGGGCCGGCCGTTGGCCGAGCCCGCGTTCCTCAGGTCCTGCACCGAGTCGACCACCTCGGCCACGTCCTTCAGCTGCACCGGCGCGTGGTTGCGGTAGGCGACGACGAGCGGCAGGTATTCGGAAGCCTGCTTCGCCTGGTCGTTGGCGAGGATCTGCCACTGCCGGTCGCCCAGCTCGACCGAGCCCTTGGGCCGGTTGGCGTTGGTCGCGACGATCGCGCTCCTCACATCCTCGGGCCCGATGCCGTACTTGTAGAGCGCCCTCGGGTTCAACTCGACTCGCACCGCCGGGAGCGAGCTGCCGCCCACCGTCACCTGCCCCACGCCCTCCACCTGCGAGAGCTTCTGCGCGAGGATGGTGGAAGCCGCGTCGTACATCTGCCCCTGCGTCTTGGTCTCCGAGGTGAGCGCGAGGATCATGATCGGCGCATCGGCCGGGTTCACCTTTCGGTAGGTCGGGTTGCCGGTGAGGCTCGTGGGCAGGAGCGTGCGCGCCGCGTTGATCGCCGCCTGCACGTCGCGCGCCGCGCCGTCGATGTCGCGCGAGAGGTCGAACTGCAGCACCACGCGCGTCGAGCCGAGCGAGGAGGAGGAGGTCATCTCCGTCACCCCGGCGATGCGCCCGAGCGCCCGCTCGAGCGGCGTGGCCACGGTGGCCGCCATCGTCTCCGGGCTCGCGCCCGCGACCTGCGCCTGCACCGAGATGGTCGGGAAATCGACCTGCGGCAGCGGCGAGACGGGCAGCGTCCGGAACGCCGCCGCGCCCGCGAGCACCACCGCGAGGGTGAGCAGCGTGGTGGCGACCGGCCGCTTTACGAAAGGTTCAGAGATGTTCACTTTGCAGTGTTTTCGATCTCATTTTTTTCGAAAGCGAATCGAACCACAGGTAAATCACAGGCGTCGTAAAGAGCGTCAACACCTGGCTGAAAATCAGGCCCCCCACCATCGTGACGCCGAGCGGGTGGCGCAGCTCCGAGCCCACGCCCGTGCCGAGCATGAGCGGCAGCGCGGCGAGCAGCGCCGCCATCGTGGTCATCATGATCGGCCGGAAGCGCAGCAGGCACGCCTGCCGGATCGCCTCGAGCGGCGCCTTGCCCTCGCGCCGCTCGGCATCGAGCGCGAAGTCGATCATCATGATCGCGTTCTTCTTGACGATGCCGATCAGGAGAATGATGCCGATGATGGCGATGATGTCGAGATCGCTCCGCGACAGCATGAGCGCAAGGAGCGCCCCCACGCCCGCCGACGGAAGCGTCGAGAGGATGGTCACCGGGTGGATGTAGCTCTCGTAGAGCACGCCGAGCACGATGTACATGGTGACGATCGCGGCAAGTATCAATAACAACGTGTGGGTGAGGGAGGCCTGGAAGGCGAGCGCCGCGCCCTGGAAGCGCGTCTGCACGCTGATCGGCATGCCGATCTCGCTCTGCGCCTCGCGGATCGCCTTGACCGCGTGCCCGAGCGAGGCGCGCGGCGCGAGGTTGAAGGAGATCGTCGCCGAGGGGAACTGCGCCTGGTGGTTGACGACGAGCGGCGCCGTCTTCTCGGTGATGCGCGCCACCGCCGAGAGCTTCACCTGCTCGCCCTGGCTCGAGGTGACGTGGATGTCCTCGAGCGCCGAGGGGCCGCCGCGCGTGAACTCGGGGCTTGCCTCGAGCACGACCCGGTACTGGCTCGTCTGCGTGAAGATCGTGGAAATCAGGCGCTGGCCGAAGGCGTTGTAGAGCGCGTTGTCGATGGCCCCCGGCGTCACGCCGAGCCGGCTCGCGGTGGCGCGGTCGATCTCGACGTAGGCCTGCAGGCCCTGGTCGAGCAAGTCGCTCGTGACATCGGCAAGGTAGGGAATCTGCCGCATGCGATCGACGAGCTTCGGCACCCACAGGGCGAGCTCGTCCGGATCGGCGTCCTCGACGGTCATCTGGAACTGGGTGCGGCTCACGCGATCCTCGATCGTCAGGTCCTGCACCGGCTGCATGTAGAGCGTGATGCCCTCGACCTTCTTGATGCGGTCCTGCAGGCGCCGGATCACCTCGATCGCGCTCGCGTCGCGATCGTGCAGCGGCTTGAGGTTGATCAGCATGCGGCCGCTGTTCAGGGTCACGTTGACGCCGTCCACGCCGATGTAGGAGGAGAGGCTGTCCACCGCCGGATCCTCGAGCACCGCCTTGGCGAGCGCCTGCTGGCGCTCGGCCATGGCCTTGAAGGAGATCGACTGCGCCGCCTCGGAGATGCCCTGGATGAGCCCCGTGTCCTGCACCGGGAAGAAGCCCTTCGGGATCACGATATAGAGGAGCACCGTGAGCGCGAGCGTGCCCAGCGCCACCCAGAGCGTGGCGCGCTGGCGCTCGAGCACCCAGTCGAGCGCGAGCGCGTAGCGCGCGATCAGCCGGTCGAACAGCTCGCCGCTCTTTCTCAGCAGCCAGCCCTTTTTCTCCTCGGGAAGCTGCTCGGCCTTGGACTTGAGGATGCGCGCGCACATCATCGGCGTGAGCGTGAGCGAGATCACCGCGGAGATGAGGATCGAGACGGCGAGCGTGATCGCGAACTCGCGGAAGAGCCGCCCCACCACGTCGGCCATGAAAAGGAGCGGGATCAGCACCGCGATCAGGGAAAAGGTGAGCGAGATGATCGTGAAGCCGATCTGCTCGGAGCCCTTCAGCGCCGCCTCGTGGGGCGAATCGCCTTCCTCGATGTAGCGCGAGATGTTCTCGATGACGACGATCGCGTCGTCCACCACGAAGCCGGTGGCGATGACGAGCGCCATCAACGTCAGGTTGTTGATGGAGAAGCCGGCGAGGTACATGACGCCGAAGGTGCCGACCAGTGACAGCGGCACGGCCACCGTCGGGATCGTGGTGGCCGCCGCGTTCCTCAGGAAAAGGAAGATGACGAGCACGACGAGCGCGATCGCAAAGGCGAGCTCGATCTTCACGTCGGTGACCGAGGCGCGGATGGTGGTGGTGCGATCCGAGAGGAGCTTCATCTCCACCGACCCCGGCAAGGTCGCCTGCAGCTGCGGCAGGAGCTTGTTGATCCCGTTCACGACCTCGATCACGTTCGAGCCGGGCTGGCGCTGGATGTTGACGATGACGGCGGCGGTCTCGTTCGCCCAGGCGGCGAGCCGGATGTTCTCGGCGTCGTCCACCGCCTCGGCGACGTCCGTCAGGCGGATCGGGCGCCCGCCCTTGTAGGAGATGATGAGGCTGCGGTATTCGTCCGCGGACTTGAGCTGGTCGTTCGCGTCGATGGTGGAAGCGCGCGCCGGGCCGTCGAAGGACCCTTTCGCCTGGTTCACGTTGGCGTTGGCGATCGCGGTGCGCAGGTCATCGAGGGACAGCCCGTAGGCCGCGAGCGCGCGCGGATTCGCCTGGATGCGCACCGCCGGGCGCTGGCCGCCCGCGATCGAGACCAGGCCCACGCCCGGCAGCTGCGAGATCTTCTGCGCGATCCTCGTGTCGACGAGGTTCTGCAGCGCCGGGAGCTTGAGCGTCCCGGAGGAGACCGCGAGCGTGAGCACCGGCGCATCGGCCGGGTTCACCTTGCTGTAGAGGGGCGGCATGGGCAGGTCGGAGGGGAGGAAATTCCCCGAGGCGTTGATCGCCGCCTGCACCTCCTGCTCGGCGATGTCGAGCGAGAGGTTGAGCGAGAACTGCAGCGTGATGACCGAGGCGCCGCCCGAGCTCGTCGATGACATCTGGTTCAGGCCCGGCATCTGCCCGAGCTGGCGCTCGAGCGGCGCGGTGACCGAGGAGGTCATCACGTCCGGGCTCGCCCCCGGGTAGAGCGTCGTCACCTGGATGGTCGGGTAGTCGACCTGCGGCAGCGCCGAGATCGGCAGCATGCGGTAGGCCACCACCCCCGACAACAGGAGGGCGAGCATCGCGAGCGAGGTCGCGACGGGGCGGAGGATGAAGGGCCGTGAGGGGTTCACGTCCGGGCGCTACTTCTGCGCTTTATCCCTGAGTTCGCGCATCTTTTTCTTGCGCTCTTCCTCCGGCAGCTTCCTGATCTCCTCGCCGAAATCGCCCCGGTCGATGCGCGCGTTCAGCTCCTGCCAGCGCCTGGCGCGTTCCTCCACTGAAAGTTTCTGATCCCCTTTCTTCCTCGGGGAATCCTTCGGCGGGCTGTCATCCCGCACGACCAGTTCCACCGTGGCGCCCTCGCGCAGCCGGTCGGTGCCATCCACGACGACGAGCGTCCCGGGCGAGATGCCCTCCTCGATCGCGACGCGCTCGCCCTGCTGGGGTCCGACGCGAACCTTCTTCACGCTCACCACCTTCTTTTCCGGGTCGACCGCGTAGACGAAGGTGCCCGGCGTGCCGCGCTGCACGGCAGCGGTCGGGACGACGGTCGCGTCCTTTCGCGTGTCGACGAGCATGCGGGCGTTGACGAACTGGCTGGGGAAAAGGCCGTAGTCCTCGTTGGAGAACTGCGCCTTCAGCTTCACCGTGCCGGTCGCCGGATCGATCACGTTGTCGGCGGTGATGAGCGTGCCGCTCGCGAGCTGCGTCTTGCCCGCCCGGTCGTAGGCGGCCACGGGCAGCTTCTCGCCCGCGGCCAGCTTCTTCATGACCGGCGGCAGGCTGTCCTCGGCGATCGGGAAGACGACCGTGATCGGCTGCAGTTGCGTGATCACGACAAGGCCGTTGGCGTCGCCGGCGCGCACCATGTTGCCGAGGTCCACCTGGCGAAGGCCGAGGCGCCCGCTCACCGGCGCGGTGATGCGGCTGTAGGCGAGCTGCAGGCGCGCGTTCTCGACGTTCGCCTGGTCCATCTTCAAGGTCGCCTCGTTCTGGCGCACGAGCGCCTCCTGCGTGGCGAGCTGCTGCTGGGCGATCGAGTCCTGCTTGAAGAGCACGCGGTAGCGCTCGAGGTCGACCTGCGCGTTCTTGAGGAGCGCCGCGTCGCGCGCAAGCTGCGCTTCGGCCTGCGCGAGCGCGACCTGGAAGGGCCGCGGGTCGATCTCGGCGAGGAAGTCGCCCGCCTTCACCACCTGGCCCTCGCGAAAGCCGATCTTGACGAGCTGGCCGTCGACCCGGCTGCGCACCGTCACGGTGGCGACCGGCGTCACCGTGCCCAGGCCCTCGAGCTGCACGCCGATGTCGGCCGTGGACGCCGCCACCGCCACCACCGGCACCGAGGCCCCGCCGCCCCGGTAATTCGTCTTGGTGGCGGCCTTGACCTTGGCCTCGCCGATCCGCTGGTAGATGAACCAGCCTGCCCCGGCGCCCGCCGCGACCAGCACCACGACCACGAGCGCCCACAACGCCTTGCGCTTCATTCCCGCCGCCCCCAAGCCGAAGCAAAGGGCGAGTTATAACCTCCCGGGGCTACAGGGGAAACTTCCGGTTGTAAGCGAATGTTGCGGTGTTTTTGGGGGCCGAGGCCCCCAAAGGACCGCTAGGCGCGGGGAATGGCCACCCGGAACTGCTCGCGCACGACGTCCTTGCCGGCGAGCAGCTCTTCGGATCTTGCCCGCTCCTCGTCGAAGACGACCTTGGCGAGCCGCGTGAGGTTGTCGCGCGCCTCGTCGATCGTCTGCCCGTGCGAGTTGACCCCGGGCAGCTCCTCGACGAAGCCGACATAGCCGTGCTTGTTCTTCAGGTACACCGCCGTGAAGGCAATCACAGGTTGCTGTTCCATCCTCGTTCTCCCCGGTTCCGTGAAGCGAGTTTAGAACCGCAAAGTGACGCGAACGTTACGCGCATTTCGCTATTTATTTTTTCCGGGAACAATCCTCAAGCTGGCGTTGACGCTCTTCACGCCTTTGACGCTGCGCACAATCGCCGCCGCGCCGTCGGCCTCGCTCTTCGAGAGCGCGACGCCCATGAGCACGACCCGCCCGCCCGTCGCGCACCAGCGCATGTTGACCGAGTGAATTCCTTTCGCCGCGGTCAGCTTGGCGTTGATTTCTCCCTCGAGCGCCGTGTCGCGCGCGAAGCTGGCGAGATCGCCGACGAGCAGCTCGTTTTTCACAGAGCGGATGCTTTTGTCGCGGCGCACCACTTCCTCGACGCGCTTTTTCACCTCCGCGGTCTTCACCGCGCCGGCGAGCACGACGTGCTGCGCGAAGACGAGCACCGTGACGCCGGACCATTCGGATTTCTTGTCATCGAGCAATCGCTTGCTTGCCCCGGCCGAGATCTCGGCGTCGTTCGTGACTTCGGCCTTCGTGCGCACGTCCATCGAGGTCGTGACCGCCCGACCGAGGGCGCTGAACGGGTTTAGCTGGGCATTCGCTTTTTCAACGGGAAGAAAAAACGAAAGCAAAACCCCAATCAGCGCTCCAAGAGCTGCTTTTTGTCTTTGGTCTTGGCCCATTGGTCGGCGTCAGGCGGCGCGGGCTTCCTTTGCGTGATCGGCTGCCACTGCCCGGCGAGCTCCTTGTTGAGCGGGATCCAGTCGCGCTGCCCGTCCGGGACGTCGTCCTCGGCGAAGATCGCCTCGACCGGGCACTCGGCCACGCACAAAGTGCAGTCGATGCACTCGTCGGGGTCGATGACGAGCATGTTCGGGCCCTCCCGGAAGCAGTCGACCGGGCACACGTCGACGCAGTCGGTGTACTTGCACTTGATGCAGCTTTCGGTGACGACGTAGGTCATATTTTCTTTGTCACTTCAAAGGCTTGGCTGGCCGCAGGCGGAAGGCCCCATAATACGGTTTCGGCCCCACCTCCCAGCCTCAACCTTCTTCAGGAACGCCATGAGCAGTCCCGCGATTCAGCATATTACCGACGACAGCTTCGAGCCCGAAGTCCTCAAATCCGATCTCCCGGTCCTGGTCGATTATTGGGCCGAGTGGTGCGGGCCCTGCAAGTCGATCGCGCCGATTCTGGAGGACGTGGCGAAGGAGTACGGCGGCCGGCTCAAGGTGGCGAAGATCAACGTCGACGAGAACCAGAGCGTGCCGGCCAAGTTCGGCATTCGGGGCATCCCGACCTTGATGCTCTTCAAGAATGGCAACGTCGAAGCGACCCGGGTGGGCGCGCTGACCAAGTCCCAGCTGACCGCATTTCTTGACAGCAATATCTAAAGGCTCTACGCTTTAAAGCATAGCTGCGCCGATCTGGACGGCGGCGCAGTGGCAGGTCCCGGCGCTGGGTCAGGCGCATTCTTCCTCTGGCAACTTCCGGCAGCAGCACGCCGCAATGCATCTCCTCAATTTGCACAATCTATGCATCTCTCTGAACTGAAAACCCTCCACGTCTCGGAGCTCCTCGACAAGGCCACCCAGAACGGCGTGGACGGCGCGGCCCGCATGCGCAAGCAGGACCTGATCTTCGCCATGCTGAAAACCCAGGCGAAGAAGGGCGAATCGATCTTCGGCGACGGCACCCTGGAAGTGCTGCCCGACGGCTTCGGCTTCCTGCGCTCTCCCGACACGTCCTACCTCGCGAGCACCGACGACATCTACGTCAGCCCCTCGCAGATCCGCCGCTTCAACCTGCACACCGGCGACACGATCGAGGGCGAGATCCGCACGCCGAAGGACGGCGAGCGCTACTTCGCGCTCGTCAAGGTCGACAAGGTCAACGGCGAGGCCCCCGAGGCCGCCAAGCACAAGATCCTGTTCGAGAACCTCACCCCGCTCCATCCGGACAAGATGTTCAAGCTGGAGCGGGAGATCAAGGCCGAGGAGAACATCACCGGCCGGATCATCGACATCATCGCCCCGATCGGCAAAGGCCAGCGCGGCCTGATCGTCTCGCCGCCCAAGGCCGGCAAGACGGTGATGCTGCAGCACATCGCCCACGCGCTCATCACCAACCAGCCGGACGTGTCGCTCATCGTGCTGCTCATCGACGAGCGCCCGGAGGAAGTGACCGAGATGTCGCGCTCGGTGCGCGGCGAAGTGGTCGCTTCCACGTTCGACGAGCCCGCCTCGCGCCACGTGCAGGTCGCCGAGATGGTGATCGAGAAGGCGAAGCGCCTGGTCGAGCACAAGAAGGACGTGGTCATCCTGCTCGACTCGATCACGCGGCTTGCGCGCGCCTACAACACCGTGCAGCCGGCCTCGGGCAAGGTGCTGACGGGCGGCGTGGACGCCAACGCGCTGCAAAAGCCCAAGCGCTTCTTCGGCGCGGCAAGGAACGTCGAGGAAGGCGGCTCGCTCACCATCATCGCCACCGCCCTCATCGACACGGGCAGCCGGATGGACGACGTGATCTACGAGGAATTCAAGGGCACCGGCAACCTGGAAATCCACCTCGACCGGCGCATGCACGAGAAGCGCATCTTTCCGGCGATCAACGTCAACCGCTCGGGCACCCGGCGCGAGGAGCTGCTCATCGACAAGGCGCTCCTGCAGAAGATCTGGGTGCTCCGCAAGCTCCTCTACCCCATGGACGAGCTCGAAGCGGCCGAATTCCTGATCGACAAGATCCGCGCCACCAAGACCAATTCAGAGTTCTTCGATTCCATGAGAAGGGGTTGATTTCTATGTATAATCCAGCCCCTTTCGCAGGAACACGCCCATGAAACCCGGAATCCACCCCGAATACCAGCCGGTGATCTTCCTCGACACCGCCAGCAACCATTCCTTCCTCACGCGCTCGTGCATCGACACGAAGGGCCGCGAGAAGGTGAAGTGGGAAGACGGAAAAGAGTACCCCGTCATCAAGGTCGAGGTGTCCTCCGAGTCGCACTCGTTCTACACCGGCAAGCAGAAGCTGGTCGACACGGCCGGCCGCGTCGAGAAGTTCAAGCGCCGCTACACCAAGAAGAAGACCCCCGCGTGAGGGCCGGGGCATGCCGCCCCGCGCACTTCCCTCGCTAGCCTTACCGCCGTCCCGCGCCGTCCTCGTCCTGATCGCCCTGGCGTTCGTTGCGCCGGGGCTGGTCGGCCACGACCCGTGGCGCGCCTTCGACGTGATCGCGATCGAGGTCGTGCACCAGATGCACCTCACGGGCGACTGGCTGGTGCCGCGCCTCGCGGGCGACCCGTGGCTGGAGGATCCGCCGCTTTACCACTGGGTCGCGCTCCTTTTTGCCAAGGCGCTGGGCGGCGCGCTCGGCTTTCACAATGCCGTACGGCTTGCGAGCGGTTTCATGGTTCTGCTTTCGGTCGGCTTTCTCTTTCAGGCCGGAAGAAAATTCGATGTAAAAGATCAACCCCCGGCCATTTCGGCCAGCGCCCCCCTGCTCCTGATCGGCTCGGTCGGGCTCATGGTCCACGCGCATGAGGCGGTGCCCGACCTCGCGACGCTCGGTGCCTCGTGCGCGGCGCTGCATTTTCTCCTCAAGGATTCAAGACCGGTCCTGGGCGGCGCCTTGTTCGGCCTCGCCCTCGGCCTCGCCTTCCTCTCCACCGGGCCGGTCACGCCGGTCGTGCTGCTCGCGACGGCGCTCCTCGCCCACCTCGCCTGCGCGGAGTGGCGCGGCGCGCGCGCGGCGGCCTTCCTCGTCCCCGCGGCGCTCGTCCTGCTCGTCGTGGGCGGCTGCTGGCCCTTCGCGCTCTGGCTGAAGCAGCCCGAGCTCGCGAAAGCCTGGTGGTTCGGCGCCTGGTACCCGCGCGGCGAGTTCCTCGCCAACCTGCGCTACTACCTCGCCACCGCGAGCTGGGCGACCTGGCCCGCCTGGCCGCTCGCCGCCTGGGGCGCCTGGGTGGCGCGAAAGCAGTGGCGCACGCCGGGCGTCTTCGTGCCGCTCGCCGGCGCGCTCATCGGGCTTCCGGCGATTGCCTTCGCCGGCCCGCAGCAGGACATCAACACGCTCGCGCTCATCGCTCCGCTCGCGCTCCTCGGCGCGCGCGGCGTGCCGCAGCTGAGGCGCGGCGCGGCCAACGCGCTCGACTGGTTCGGCGTCATGACCTTCGCCTTCTTCGCCGGGCTCATCTGGCTCGGCTACGTCGCGATGATGACCGGCCTGCCGCCCAAGGTGGCCAACAACATGGCGAAGACCTCGCCCGGCTTCGTGCCCGAATTCCAGGCGCTCGCGCTCATCGCGGCGCTCGTGCTCGCCGCGGGCTGGTTCGTCCTCGTCTTCATGGCGAGGCCCTCGGCCACCCGCGGGCCCACGCGCTGGGCCGCCGGCATCGCGCTTCTGTGGGGAACGTTCGCCACGCTCCTCATGCCGTGGGCCGATCACGTGAAGAGCTACCGCGGCGTGGCGCTGCAGCTCAAGGCCGCCCTGCCGGCGAATGCCCCCTGCGTCTCGCAGCGATCCCTCGGCGCGCCGCAGCGCGCGGCGCTCAGCTTCCATGCCGGCCTGCGCGTGACGCCCGCGCCGTTCCGCGAGGCGGCCGGATGCCCCTTTCTCATCGTGCAGGGCAGCCCCCGGCACGAGAGCGACGCGCCCGGCCCGGGCTGGCGCAAGCTCGCCGACGTAGGCCGTCCGGGCGACCGCGGCGAGCGCTATCGGCTGTATCGTCGGACCTCGGGATGAACAGCCGGATGAACACCACCTCGCCCCTCGATTGTCCGGCCTGGAAAGCGCTCGAAGGGCTTGCCGGGGTTGCGTTCAAAAGGCATCCGGATTTCGTCCTGGAGGCCGCCGGCGTGCGCTTCGATTACTCCCGCCAGCGGATCACGGGCGACATTCTCGAGGCCTTGGCGCGGCTCTCGAGCGAGCGCGGCTTCGCGGAATGGCGCAAGGCGCTCTTCGCCGGCGGGAAAATCAACACGAGCGAGAACCGCGCCGCCCTGCACACGGCCTTGCGAGCCGGTCAAGATGCGCCAAACGAGGTCAAGGAGGTTTTGGAGCATCTGTTTTCTCTTTCAGACAGGATCCGGAGCGAAAACCGGTTCAAAAGGATCATCAATCTCGGCACCGGCGGCTCGGATCTCGGGCCGCGGCTCCTCGCCGACGCGTTCTCCGACGGCGCCCTGGACGTGCGCTTCGTGGCCAACATCGATCCGGTCGAGCTCGGCCGCGCGCTCGAGGGCGCCGACCCGGCCTCGACGCTCGGAGTGGTCGTCTCCAAGACCTTCACCACCGCCGAGACGATGCAGAACGCGCAGGCGCTGCGCAACTGGGGCTGCCGCAACTTCGTCGCCGTCACCACCAACCTCGAGGCGGCGAAGGCATTCAAGCCGCTCGTCACCTTCCCGATGTGGGACTGGGTCGGCGGGCGCTACTCGGTCTGGTCGGCGGTGAGCTTCAGCGCGGTTTGTTCGATCGGGGTGGATCCCTTCAGGGATTTTCTGACCGGGGGAAAAGACATGGATAGCCACTTCGAGAAAAGCGAAATCCTGAAGAACATTCCGGCGCTCATGGCGCTGCTCGGCGTGTGGAACACGAATTTCCTCGGCTCGCGCGCGCACGCCGTGCTGCCCTACGCGCACCGGCTGCGCCTGCTGCCCGCCTACCTGCAGCAGCTCGAGATGGAATCGAACGGCAAGAATGTCGATCGCAACGGCAAGCCCGCGGCCTACGCGACCGCGCCCGTGCTCTTCGGCGCCGAGGGTACCTGCAGCCAGCACTCGTTCCACCAGCTCCTGCACCAGGGCAGCGCCGCGGTCCCGGCCGATTTCGTCGACTGCGCGATCAGCCGCGAGCTTTCGGCGAACGCGACCGCGCAGGCCGACGCGCTCGCCGAGCACGGCCGGCCCTCGAGTATGCTCGGCGTATCGGGCGACGATGCCCGCAACCTCGGGCGCCTGATCGCGCTCTACGAGCACAAGGTGTTCACGCAGGGCGTGCTCTGGAACATCAACAGCTTCGACCAGCCGGGCGTGGAGCTGGGCAAGCGCCTCGCGCAGAAGATACTGAAAGGAGAGAAGTGATGGACCAGGAAATGTTCAACATGAGCGTGCGCAAGTTCCTCAAGATGGTGGGCGTCAACTCGCAGCGCGAGATCGAGCAGGCGGTGCAGAAGGCGCTCGAGGGCAAGGCGATCGACGGCACCGAGACGCTCGTCGCGCGGGTCACGCTCGAGATGCCCACCCTCGGGCTCAAAGTGCCCTTCACGGGCGACATCAAGCTAAAATGAATCATGAATAAAGCGCGGGAATTCG